>CANLIE010000058.1 GCA_947491225.1 uncultured Cellulophaga sp. | reverse complement strand
TCTAGAATTTATGGATAAAGTTTATCTAAGAAAAAGAGCAATTATAGAATCTGTAAACGATGTATTGAAAAATATTTATAATTTAACTCTTAGACATCTTCGGTGGGCGTTTTGGAGGATTATCTAAAAGGGATTTATCAACTATTTAGTCATATTCTTTGTAAAATTCATCAATAACACAAAAAATTTCGATAATTTTAGAGTAGAATATTATAGATAGTTTTTTGGTTAATTGATTGAAATTCAAAATTTTAATTTACTAAAAAGCTACCTTTTTTTAGTAAAAAAATCCACTAAATAGTAATTGAACTCAGGTTAATATTTAATAAACTCAAAAGTAAGAGACAATGAAAGCATTTGAACAATTACAGAGAATGATTAAGATATTTTGTAAAATAATAACTGTGACATTTCCATTGTTTTTTTTGGGGCAATGTTCCGATATTAAATATGATGCAAATACTATGTGTTTTAAAGTCTTTGCTTCTAACGATGAAATAATTTACAACCATGGTTTCACAGAATATTTAATAACCAAATATGAATCTGGAGAAATAAAATATTATACCTCTTTAAAAGAATCAAAAGAGGATACCATTAAGAAACATATAATTCTTGGCCCTGATTATAAAAAACAATGTAGATACGCCATTGTATACGAACTTATAGAAAAAAGTCATCAAAAAGTGAGTTTAAAATTAATGATAAAGAAAAAAGGAACGGATAATAGATATAATTTACCTTTTATGAATTTAGGACGGTTTTCATATACGTATCATACGAAAGAAGATTTGAAAAAATGGTTACAGAATCATTTAGCTAAAGCAACATACAAATGCTGCCTTGATCTTAAACCAAGTGAAATCGAATAAATTTTGATATTTTGACTTTAATATTTTCTGCTTGCCATTCTAGCGTATCCAGAATCTATGGTATAGAGTAGGCAGTTTTGTTTTTCAGTTAGAATAAAGGGTTTTTATATAATGTAGAACTAAAAACAGATAACTATGAAAAGTGTATTTACTAGTCGGTGGGACAAGATTCCACATAATAATGGAGCTATTATATAATTGTTTAATACAAATTCATTTACAAATTTTGTAATATATGCTGATTAAAGAAAATAGAATTGTCTGGGTATCCTTGTTTAATAGTTGGAGTATCTTTTTTGTGTTAGTGTTATTTCGATATGGAGGAATACATTTAGCAGATAACATAGCTTCATTTATAGATTTTTATACAGCAATAATCTTTGGTATTGTTTTATTTCCGAGTTTTATATTACTTATAAAGTGGGTTGCAAAAAGGCAATATATAGAAAATTATAAAGCGATTATCGCCATTGTTATATTTTGTTTAGTATTATTCCTATACTATAATTAGATAGAAACTATGACCAAAGAAAATCTTATAGAGCGTATTTCAAAGTGTTTTAAAACAAATACGTATAATAAAAGCCTAATCAATAAAGATAGTATTGGCTCGTATGAAGCAAAACAGATAGAAGAGTCCTTTATTCATAAAATATGGGAGGAAATAGATATAAAATTATTGATAGCCAATAAATCTGCTTTGGGGTTTTGTCTGATGAGGGGTTTATCTATTTTCTTCCGGCGTATATGAAACTTCTAATTTTAGAATTTGAAGCTGCAGATGTTATTGTGGATGATCTGTTAGAAAAATTATTACTTCCTACAGAAGCAGATATACAACTTCAATATATAGAATATAAAATGGAAGAAAATAAAATAGCAGATTTAGATAATTTTTATCATAAAGAAATAAAAAGAACAGAGGATAAAATACATAATTTTATTAGTATGACAACATTATTGAACCAGGAACAATCCAAAACAGTATTACTTTTTTTGATGTACATAAAATACACCTATTCTGGTTTTTTTGCAGTTGACATATTAGATAAGGTAATTAATAGATTTTGGTTTCAGTTTAAATAAAGGTTATTGAAAATAAGAGAATTAAAAACAGCATTCTGAGCTTGTCATTCTGGCGTATGCCAGAATCTAGAACATAACAGTAGAAGATTTTGTTTTCATTTAAAATAAGTTGCTTGTATACAACGTAGAATTAAAAACAGTTCACTATGAAAAGTGTATTTACTAGTCGGCGCAACAAGGATTCACATACTAATGCAGAAAAAGAAAGAAAGGAAACCCCTTTTTTTGCCAAAGAAAGTAAAACCCCATTTTTTAATGTAGTAAACGGGGGTACAGTACAAACTAAATTAACGGTAGGGCAACCCGGGGACAAATACGAAAAAGAAGCAGATCACATGGCAGATGCGGTGGTGAACAATTCTTCAAAACCAGCTATACAAAATAAAGAAATAAGCAGTATACAGCGGGAATCCTTGGCTACCCCGCAAGAAGACGAAAAACTGGACACGGCAGAGCAACGGGTAGAAGAAGACAAACTGGTACAAGAAAAACCCGAAATCCAAAAGATGGAATCCCCCAAGGAGGAAATGGTAAGCAAGATGGAAGGAGAAGAGAAGAAAGAAACAGTACAAACTAAAAACGAATCCGCAACCCAAACGGCAAGCTCTGGATTATCGAATATGATTAAAAGCAAAGCAGGTACACGTACAAAACAGCAAGAAATTAATAGAAATAGAAAAATACATTGAAACAGAAAATATACTACCTTTTAGAGAACAAGCAATTATGATAAAAAATGAACTGGAAAAAAGTTGAAAGTGGCAAGGTTTTGTTTTCAGTTTAGAATAAGGGGGGTGTATATAGTGTAGAATTAAAAATGGTGTAAAAAAAGATTTGTATAAATCCAAGAAAAGATTAAATGAATTAAATAAGAAAACATCCTTAACAAATACTGAAAAAAATTGAACTAGTCGAACTTATTAAAAGATCCGGAAACGGGAAAACTTGGGATTATTATTATTGGACAGATAAAAGATTTTATAATGCTTGGAAATAATTTAGCAAACAACCTTTAAGAAAAGATAGAAATGTTGATTATGATTTTTGGATAAGAACGGGAATTAGGTGGTTTTTGAAAAAAGAAAATCTGTATCAAGTTGGAGTGAGGCTATCAAGGCATATAATGGAAGTGGATCAAGAGCAAGTAGCTATAGGTCAAACGTTATAAAAAGACGAAATGAAGCAAAAAGTGCTTATGGAAAAAAAGATAAACATGCACCAAAATTATCCTATTAGGATAAAGATAAATAAAGATGTTCTTAAGTGGATAGCACCCCTAATACTCTTTTTCTTTATGTATTGTTCATGCACTCAAAATATAGAAGAATTATATATCACAATAGATAGTTATTCACTTCTTAATAAAGACCCTGAGCTTTTTGTTTACAACTCTAAACAAGAAATAATTAAATTTAATTGTAAAACAAATTTCCCAAAAGGAACTATGGTCTTAATTAATAAAGGATTAAGAGTGAATGTAACAAATAAAGACTTGCTAAATAAATCATTATCTATAGATACTATTCGGGTTGATAAAAATAGTTTTCAAGTATTATTTTCTCCTTATTATGTAGGAGGATACATCAGATTGTCGATTGTGAAAAATATACAAACGGATCAAATCAACGCTAAATTTAAAAAAGACAATACCATTTCGGAAAATGAAATATATAGTATAGAGTATGAGATAAATTATGAGAAAGAAAAAACAGCAAGCGGAATAAATATTCTTAAAACCCCTATTCAATTAGATATTAAGAAACCATAAGGATTGTTTATGTATAATAAAATAGTAATCATGACATTAATTATTGTTTTTAATTCCTGTCAAAATTCAAAAAAAATGAAATCAAAGAAAGAAGATATAATCTGTGCAATAAAAATTTTATCTAAATCAACAAACGGATATGGGACTATCTATGATTGTGAAATTACAGATGTTATAAAAGGAAAATTATCAGATAAAGCCATTTCTATGACTATTTTAGAATCTAGTTCTAAAAAGTATAAGTTTTTAGATGAAAAATTACCTTCTACAATATATTATATCACATTTCTTAAAAAGAATGAAAAATCACCCTATCCAGTAATGCCAATAAATGGTTTTGTAGATTCTAAAAGGAACTTATGGATAATTTCTGAAATAAAAATGGAATAATATCTAATTGAATACCAGTAAAAAGTTTGATAAAACAGGCTCAAAAAAATATATTTATATAAAATGAACAATAGACTATTTCAATTTATGAAAATAACAAAAAATCAGATTAAAAATACTTGCATAGTACTAACATTAGGTGTTTGTTTATGTACAATTATAATGGTCATTTTTGAATTTTTTTATGGCAGTGGTAACCACAGGATGTTATTTGGTAGTTGGTTCGATAGTGTGTTGTTTCAATATTCGGGGTGGATTGCCTTATTGTTTTCAGCTCCTATGGTAGTTCCTTTTGCAGTTCATCAGAATCGAAAAAATTTGAGATTACTCCTATTAGGAATTCTTGCATTTTTTTTGCTATACAAGAGTTTTATCTTTCTTACAGATTGATTTCTAGGTATGAATATGGGGAATATTTGCATAGCTTTATTTTGAAATTAGATAAACAACCTGAGTTTCTTATTTTATGTTTAATCTGAAGACCATTACAAATAAGATAAGTTTGAGGATGAATCCATATGTTGTCACATTCTTAATATGCTTAGGCATTAAACTGGTTATTTAACTAATGGATGTTTCAATTATCTTACAGAGTTTCTTTAATAAAAGTAGTAAAGGACTCGTCTTTTCTTTTTAGAATTGGACTTTCTACAAATTTTTAAGTCTACCAATTCTGTTTCACTAAAAAGGTCTTCTATCTCTACTACCGCCATAAAGAGTACTGTTTGGTGGTAAATCGTGATGCATTTTCTAAAATATTTGTGAATAGTGTTCTCTACCTTCTACTAAGTATATTTCTATAGGAATTCTATCTGTTGTGGTAATCAATGTATTTTTCTTCCATAGAAATTTATACCCTCTATATTGTTCTCCCACCTATTAATAAGGATATTCAAAAAATAGAAATAGCAATAATTCTTTAAGCTTGTGTAAACGTTTAGTAAAACCAATTTTTTAATAGTGTTTTTGAAAAAAAATGGATCTTCATAATAGAATAAAGCTAGACTTTTATTTCCTTTAAATAAAGTGCAGAAATTATAGCAGTAGTCAGTACTTGACTATCTAAAAACCTACAGTTGCTATGTTCTTTATAGTTCATTTCTTTTAATAGATTATTATTACACAATAGATTAATATAACTTTGTCATAGAGCATTTAATAATAAACTTATTTACTCCCTCCTTTTGGAAACTTGGGTTATTTATTTAAATAAAAAATAATGAAAGATAAAGATTTGTATGAAATAGTAGATGACTTATTTTATAACTATGATTTAGGAGAAACAGATAGAATTAGCTTGGTTAGGAGGATAGCCAATAAGGATTTTACATCTGAAATTTTTACTATTTTATTAAGAGTAGGTCTTTTAGATGATGAGGAAAATGTAAGAAGAAATACAATGGAAATGTTATTTGAAATTCTATCGCACCGTAAAAGTATGAATTTAGAAAATGCTGAGGAGCATATAAGAATACTCATACATACTTTTTCATACGATAAAAACGAAAGTACTCGTGCGCAAGTATTAGCTTTCGCTTCAAACCATTTGGACAAAGAGTATTTTTTAAATTTTATTGATAAATTTAAAAGGGATTCTTCCAAATGGGTTAAAGATAATGTAAAGTATTTGATTAAAAGACTAAATAATTAATAGAGGTAAACATTTAAAAAACTATATTTAGATGTATTAAAAACAATAAATTATGTGCATTTTTAAAGGTCAAATTCTTCTAGAGTTCTCTGATTGGTTCAAAACAGATTTGGATTGCAAGGAGTATTTACAGATCAAACACAAAAATATTAATCAAAGATGCAGATAATACAATCTATAAGTAAGAATCATCCTATTTTCAAATATCTCTTAATAAGTCATCAATCTTTTTCAATAGATTCTTATTCTACTATGAAAACTCTGATGGAGAAGGGGCTACTTATTTTAAAAACAATAAAAGAAGAGGGTTTCATAGTTCATTCTTTAGTCTTTAATTTTTTAAATTCAAACCTTCCTGTTGAAACTGTTGTATTTAAAGAATTTGATGTTAATGATAGCTTAATTACCTATTTATGTAATTTATTAAAAGAAAAACAAGTAAACGAAATAAAAATTACAGGAAAAGGGATTGTAGATACAAGCAATGGAAAAATACTTATCAATGACTTAGTAGAATTAAAAATTGAAAGGTTAGACTCTTTTTATATATCTATTATCTCAAAATATGATGTTTGGTTACCATACAGTTTAGAAGGTTATGATAATAAGAATCTTAAATCAAATAGAAATAGATTAGAGAGACTAATTAAATTTATACTCGATTCATATTCAGAAGAATTTGAAATAGAACCAGAATGGGAGAATCATTTTATAGAATATGACAAAGATACTTTGATGCCTAAAAATCTAATGGAAGCAGATAAACCTTTCGATGTTTATGACATCCATAAAGATAGATTACTAACAAAAATAATATTAGGGTAATTTTATGTTTTATAAAGTTTTTCCGATTGTGATCAATCCAATAGATACAAATCTATCCAGTTATGAACTTGGCAAAGGAGAACCCAAAGAACATGTAAGTATAATGAATAGTAGTGTGGAGAAAATACTGAAGAATACTAGAGGATTACTACAATCCGATATAGATCAGATTCAAAAATTTGCTAAACAAATTACTTCTCTTCACAGATATCAGCAAATTAAAGATTTGATTGATGCTTCAAATTTATCAGAAGGGATTAAAGAAGCCCTGAATGATACAGTGGATGATCTTAAAAATCAAAAAAATGTAACACTTAATTAATTTATAAATATGATTGAACAATTTCGTGATTTCTTAAGAATTTTTAAGAGAGCAAGTAAGAAAGGAGAGCTAGATTATGTGTCTGATTTTCATTCGACAATTTCAGAATCTCTTTTAGATGAATTAGTAGAAAAAAAAATAGATACAAACCTTATTCAAATATATTCGGAATTATCAGATGGGTTTCACATTAAGTGGTTTTCAGATAAAGAAAAAGGTATTGGGGGAAATATACATTTTATGGAGATGAAACACGTTTTGGCTGATCAAAAAGGGAATCTCTATGACGATCAGGATATTCAAATGAATGATCTTATACAATATTATAAACCTTTTGACTTAATCTCAGAGACCTTTAGTTGTGGTTTTTTGATAACTCCAGATTTTGTAAGTACATCAATTTATTGCCATAACTCCCCTGATCCGGAAACCTACGATCTTGATTTAGACTTTGCAGGATATATGGAAATGGCTTATGAGGCAAAAATTTTTCAGTATTGGCCCAAAGTACTTTTGGATATAAAAGCAAACTATGAATCTGCTGAAACTAAAGCTTTCAAAGAACACATGCCCAAAATATTTGAAGATTTTGACTGGGATTCTTTTGTGCAAAAGTATGAATCATTACGATTATCAAAAAAAGAATAAGTTTATTTTATAAAGTTCGAAATTCAGGAATTGAATGCCCCTTTTTTTTGGTAATTAGTACAAAATAAAGTAAACCTACTAATGTTGATATTGAAATAAGTTTTACAGATCAAACACAAAAATATTAATCAAAGATGCAGATAATACAATCTATAAGTAAGAATCATCCTATTTTCAAATATCTCTTAATAAGTCATCAATCTTTTTCAATAGATTCTTATTCTACTATGAAAGCTTTGATGGAGAAGGGGCTACTTATTTTAAAAAAAATAAAAGAAGAGGGTTTTATAGTTCATTCTTTAGTCTTTAATTTTTTAAATTCAAACCTTCCTGTTGAAACTGTTGTATTTGAAGAGTTTGATGTTAATGATAGCTTAATTACCTATTTATGTAATTTATTAAAAGAAAAACAAGTAAACGAAATAAAAATTACAGGAAAAGGGATTATCGATACAAGAAATGGCAAAATACTTATCAATGACTTAGTAGAATTAAAAATTGAAAGATTAGACTCTTTTTATATATCTATTACCTCAAAATATGATGTTTGGTTACCATACAGTTTAGAAGGTTATGATAATAAGAATCTTAAATCAAATAGAAATAGATTAGAGAGACTAATTAAATTTATACTCGATTCATATTCAAAAGAATTTGAAATAGAACTAGAATGGGAGAATCATTTTATAGAATATGACAAGGATACTTTGATGCCTAAAAATCTAATGGAAGCAGATAAACCTTTCGATGTTTATGACATCCATAAAGATAGATTACTAACAAAAATAATATTAGGGTAATTTTATGTTTTATAAAGTTTTTCCGATTGTGATCAATCCAATAGATACAAATCTATCCAGTTATGAACTTGGCAAAGGAGAATCCAAAGAACATGTAAGTATAATGAATAGTAGTGTGGAGAAAATACTGAAGAATACAAGTGATTTAGCAAAGAGAAATGTTCAAAAAATACAAGATTTTGCAAAGGAGATTGATTCGTTACACCGTTATCAACAGATAAAAGATGCTATTGAGGCTTCAGATTTATCTGAAGGGATGAAAGCTACACTTAACCTTACAGTTGAAAAATTAAAAAATAAAAGAAATGTAACATTAAATTAATTTATCATGGATGTTATCGATTATTATGATGAAATGAAATATAGTTTGATTAAAGCTCAAGAAAAAAAGAAATTAAAATTTGAGGAAAATTATAATATGACAATAGAGTCACCTTTTTTAGATGATGCTTTAAAGAAAAAAGTAGATGTAAATCTCTTAGAGTTTTATAAAGAAATTTCTGATGGGTTTCGCATTAAGTGGTTTTCAGATGAAGAAAAAGGTATTGGGGGAAATATACATTTTATGGAGATGAAACACGTTTTGGCTGATCAAAAAGGGAATCTCTATGACGATCAGGATATTCAAATGAATGATCTTATACAATATTATAAACCTTTTGACTTAATCTCAGAGACCTTTAGTTGTGGTTTTTTGATAACTCCAGATTTTGTAAGTACATCCATTTATTGCCATAACTCCCCTGATCCGGAAACCTACGATCTTGATTTAGACTTTGCAGGATATATGGAAATGGCTTATGAGGCAAAAATTTTTCAGTATTGGCCCAAAGTACTTTTGGATATAAAAGCAAACTATGAATCTGCTGAAACTAAAGCTTTCAAAGAACACATGCCCAAAATATTTGAAGATTTTGACTGGGATTCTTTTGTGCAAAAGTATGAATCATTACGATTGTCAAAAAAAGAATAAGTTTATTTTATAAAGTTCGAAATTCAGGAATTGAATGCCCTTTTTTTTTGGTAATTAGTACAAAATAAAGTAAATGTTAAATTACCTGTAATAGATGCTTAATTATGAATAAAAATCCTTTTTACCTATTTCATGAATCCTATTTACCTAACAAGGAATTTATACCTTTTGATATAATAAAACATAAAAAATATATATCAAAAGCGCCAGAAGATTTGGTGACAGAATGGAAAGAGTTTGGTTTCCGTGGGTATAATAATGGTTTGATTTGGACTTGTGATCCCAACGAATCAATACTTTCATATGAAGATTGGCCACCACTGGATGGTTCAGGGTTCGAAATAATGCGTACAGCATTTGGTGATGTTTGCACACTACAAAACAATGAGTTTTTATGGTTGAATATTTACAGTGGTCGTACTACAAATTTTGACCCAGATCCAGACATTCATTTTAATTATACACTTATTAATAAAGATTTTAGAACTGATTTTTTAATGGAAAAATTATTTAAAACTGCCTTAAAAAAACTTGAGCCATTATCTGTTGATGAATGTTATGGATTTGCACCAATTCCTGCTTTAGGAGGGGCAATGAAAAAAGAATATTTAATCAAGGTTAAAATGAGAGAGTATATTTCTATTCTATCTCAAACGTGATAAAAATCTATATAATAAAGAGTTTTAGTGAAATGAACAAAAAATAAAAATAAGGTATAATAAAAGTACCACTTCGCAAAGTCAAATCCGGGCAAAGCAGCAACCGTTTTCCGCAAGAAGTGATGTTAAACAATTAAAGACATTATATAACGATAAAAAAACAGAAATAGATAATGAGTAACGAGGATATATTAAATGAAATAAGGAGGTAAGTAGAAATGAATACCATTTCTGTTTGGATCTATAACCTGGATTTGTCTGAGGTGGATATTACAGAAGAAATTCTGGGTGGCAGGGATGCGGATTCTTCCGAACTGAAATTTGATTCTTGTAACTTAAATGAAATTCCTGAAGCGGTTTTTTATAAAACAGGGATTAACTCTCTAAATTTTATTAATAACAAGATAACTGATATTCCAGAAAAAATCACCAAACTAAAATATTTGACCGATTTATCTTTTGAAGAAAATCGATTAACTTCTATTCCTAGCTTTTTATGTTTATTAAAAAATTTGGAACAACTTGATTTTAGGGAAAATTTCATAAAAGAGGTACCTGTTTGTTTAAAGGAAATGAAAAATTTAACCCGACTTTCATTAGGGTTTAACCCAATAAATGATGTTCCTAGCTGGATAGGTGACTTTAAATTATTAGAGAATTTGCAACTAGATGAATTGTTTAAAGGAGAGCTACCTGTTTGGATTTTCAGACTTAAGCAATTAGATGTTTTGAGAATCGATGGTTGTGGACTGAATTTTTTACCTAACGAATTCGAATTGCTTCAAAACTTGACGACTCTTTCATTATCCAACAATCCTTTTAAGAAGTTTCCGGAACAAATTTTTAAACTCAATAAATTAGAGGAATTGTTTTTAAATGATACGGACCTGGATAGGTTGCCCAAAGAATTGTTGGAAATGCATAGCCTTAATTATATTGAATTTTCAGGTAATGGTTGGACCGGGATTCCTGAGTTTTGGAAAAACCAGGATAAAATTACTATAGAGATATAAACTTACAGCCCTAGTTTATTTAATATCTGCAAAGTAGCCTAAATTTCATATCTTGTATTAAACTACAGTTAGTTAAAGATATGAACATATTTAAATTTACAACACATTTTAGAGATGAAGTCCCTTTCTCTGATTTTAAGTCACCATTAACCAAGTTGTCAGCTACACTTAATTATGTTTTTACGTTAAATTAGATGTATAATCTGAAAGGCCCATCCATTACTATACCAATCCTACACCAGCGAAACCTAAAAGATTCTGATAAAATGACTCATCTGCCTCAGACTTTCCAACAGGTGCCACTTCTGACTCCATTGGATAATCAGGGATAAGATCAGTACATTCTTCCCCTGACTGCTCTACAGGTGTATGATTGGGCATAGGAGGACCTTCTATTAATTCGTCCTCTCCCTGTTTTTTGTATTTTTGGTGTCACCTCACTTGCTCCCTGCTGTATAGTATGCGTCAACTCATAGGCTAATAAATGTTTTCCAGAACTGGAATTAGTATCGTATTTATCTTAATTGAAATAAACATCGCTACTATGGGTAAACGCTTGTGCTCCCGAATCCTTATCCATTTGTATAGCCTCGCTACCAATATGTATCCGTACAGTACTAAAATCTACTCCAAAAGCAGATTCCATAGAGGTTTGTTATCTGATGGTAATGGACTGCCTCCTCCTTTACTGGAGTTTAATCGGCTTTGTAAAGCCCCCTGACCCCCAAAGGGGGAACTATCTTTTGTGGTAGGCTCGCTTAACCTTTATACTACTTTATCTGCCATTGCATCGGCATCGACTTCGTACTTGTCATTGGGTTTGCCTATGGTTAGTTTGGGCTGTACACCTCCCTGTTCCCCTTTAACAGAGGGTGTGTTTTTATTAAAAAATGGGGTTGTTTTTTCTGCAGATTTTGAAAAAAAGCTTCCTTCTCCTTCTTTTTTAAAGAAAGGTTGTCGCTTTACCTAGATTTGACTATGGGCTATAGAACTTGTATGTGTTTTGGTTATCTTCAATTATCTATAAATCAAAGTTTCTTTTATTTTTTCTTTAGAACCTAAACAAGATAAAATTTTTGTGTGCAATGACTTATCCTCTGCAGCGTAACTATCAATTGTCTCACTAAAAGTTGTTTTGATCAAAGTAGAAGTTTCTGAATTATTTTTTAATAATTCTTCTTCTATTATTTGAGTAAATTTTTCAAATGATAATTCCTGATCTATCCTTTCTATGACATCACTAGAAAATTCATCCATAAGAACATAAGGTAATATTTCTTCATAATATTCTATATGCTCCTTTAAAATCATATCCAACTCAGGAATAGTTTTACTAATTGAATTAATAAATTCATTTATGTTATTATCAATTTTCATATGTTAATAATTCTCTAATCCAAACTATCAATAAGATTTCTTACTTTATCTATCAAATCTTTTAAGCCCTTTTTATCTATAACTTCATAATTTGGATTTGAAAGTATTTCCATTTGATGTTTTAAACATTTCACTCTCACAGACTCAATACTGTTTCCATCTTTTTTTGAAAAATCTTCGACTAAATATCTAAGAGTATAATTTTTAAAATCCTTTGCTCTTGCAGCACTTTGAAAATCAATACAGCATCCTAAACTGATAGGGTTATTATCAATAAGTGGACATTTAACCCAATCATCAGAAGGTACTGTATCCAATGTATCGTAATGACAAAGTTTATTAGTAAAATCTTTTTGTTCTTTAAATTCTTTTTTTGAAAAATATACTGGAATAGCATGCATACTTATATTGGTTTAAATGTTACAATTATAAATGTCCTAGGGTTAACAATAGCTTCAAAACTTCCATAAGATATTGAAATTAAACCTCTACCTGAGTCATTAATAACATCATTATTAATAATTTGCGCAAAGTCATTCAAACTTCTAACCCCTAAATTATATGTTCTTATATCTTTAAACCGCATTATTGCATAATTTGAAGGTGTAAACGGTAAATTTCTAAAAGCTTTATAAATATCCTGATGAGTTAAAGACCTTAAAGCTTTATTTTGAACTAAACCTCTAAATCTTAATTCTCCAAATGCTTGCCTTCCTGTTTTACCTATTATAGAAGCAATATTTTTTTATTGCCAGTAAGCATCTTATACTCCCTGCTCTACAATACTTAGAAACTTACCAAACAACTCTAATACATCGTCTATGACACTTCGGATAGGTTGTGACAGAGATCTAAGACCTCGAGACAAGTACCTTCCTACTACTTTTAATGCTGCACCTATTTTTAGGAGTACTGTACAAAGATATCTTATTATAGTAAAAATAAACCCCCCTGCTTTCATAAAAAACTTAGCTACTAAATTCAACCCTACTTTGGTGGTAGTTACTCCTCCTCCTGCTGTCAATGCTGCCAGAATAACTTCAAAAATAATCTGTCCGCCTATCCTGCCTACTATTTCTCCCAGTGAAAACGCTGGCAACCTGATCATTCTTATCATTCCGCTTGCCATTGCTTCCCCAGCCTTTTCGGCTGCAGAGGCTCCTACATCATAAATGGCATTCAATATTCCTACTACTCTTCTCGGATCTTTGACGATTTCTAAAAACTCATCTATGGCATTAACCAATACATCTTCTGTACGAGCTCTTACTTCTGCCAGATTATGATACAATTGCATCATTTCTTCTGGTAATTGTTCAAAAAAGTTTTTGAGGGATCTGAAAAAGTCTATGATTTTGGGTATAAAACAAAATAAATCAATGATAAGCTGTACAATACCTACAAGCCCATCCATTACTATACCAATCCTACACCAGCGAAACCTAAAAGATTCTGATAAAATGACTCATCTGCCTCAGACTTTCCAACAGGTGCCACTTCTGACTCCATTGGATAATCAGGGATAAGATCAGTACATTCTTCCCCTGACTGCTCTACAGGTGTATGATTGGGCATAGGAGGACCTTCTATTAATTCGTCCTCTCCCTGTTTTTTGTATTTTTGGTGTTACCTCACAGCCCCCGTCGTTATAATTGGTCCATGCATCATACATGGCGGTATGCACCATGGCCAATGCTCTAGCTGCAACTGTTGGAGACATATTTACATAATGGATAGCATCACAGGTTAATCGATTCCATACATGAGCCTTACTTGGTGTGTAATTATTGTTTGTTGCCATGAGTACTGATTTTTGTGTAATTATTGTATTGTATCGTTCTTCTCTTTCTTTTTTATAATCAATCATTCTTACTATTATTATCATCAAAAACACTTACTTGTGTTTTTGTACTACTTCTTACGAAGTTTAATACCGCATAAAGTAGGTTATCTTCTTATTGTTGTCTTCACTAGTTAAAACCTAGTGAAAGTGGGAATAAGAGTAGTACATTAAAATTATATTTTGTTTTTATAAAAAGTATAGTACTCGTATTGTTGTAATAAAATCTCATAAATATCTATCCATTTTTCCTTTTTAGAAAGTAAAATTGCAGCTTCCCATATTGCTTCAACTGCTTCATTTTTATTTTTGCCTGCCCAGTAACTTGCCGTTACTAAAGCATCCCAAGAAGCATATGGATCTTCATATTCTTTGTCTAATACTTTTGCTGCTTCAAAATGCTTATCCCCTGTATATCCAGACTTCTTGACTCTTAAATCCTGAACTGCATCATATAATGGGTGTTGCAAAACCTCCTCAGAAAAAGTTCTTTCTAGGTTAGGATCCGTATCGAATTGATTTAATATCCCTCTCATAGACAAATAGGTGTCCGAGCTTGGATTTGGTACAATTCCAAAATCTTGATTCAATGCATCAAATCCATGTTGTTGAGTCAAATAATTCCAGTAATATTTCTCAACATTATTAAAATCAACTTTTAGTTTACTATATGCACGTTGAGCTAAGGCACAGTTAATTCTATCATTCCAAATACCATAATCAATTTCTTCCAATTCTGGTAAAAATCTTTTATCATTAACCAATTTAAAAATCATTTCTGAATAAGACTGCTGCTTAGAAGTATTATTATAATGATTCCAAAAATCCATAAATATCTTAGGGTATCCCTTATCTGGATTTTCTAATAAGTCATTAATTTTACTACTGTCTATATATTCTTTAAGGAACTTATAAGGTTCTAAGTTATTCGAGTATTTTTGAAAAGGTAATGACAACTCTATGAATCTAGTCCAATTTGCTTTTATATCTTCTTCAATAAAATCAATATCATCGAAATACAATAGATTGATAAATGGTAAAAAGCATTTGAAATTAGGAGCCATTGTTATTGGGTCGCTATTTTTAAAATACACTATTGAAGACTCAGATGTTTTAAATCTTGGATTTAATCTAATACAATAATTATATGCTGGACTATAAGCAAAAGGAGCTAAACTCCAATAACCTAGTCTAAAAACATCGATATTTCTTTTAATAATGTCTTTAGGTTCAATACAAAATCCAATAATTTCATAAGTATTACTATAATCTTTATAAAAAATCTTTAGGTCTTTATGAATATTATTTAATTCCATCTTAATCAATCTGTTTTACAATATTGTTATTCCATACTCTATCTGCTAATCTTTCCAATTGACTTAAAGCATTTGGGTAATTTGCTTTATCACCATCTTTATCACTTGAATTTAGTGCCGCTCGTACCGTTTGCAGGCCAGATGTTAAAGCACTATTATAAGCATTTTTAGCAGTATTATTAATAAGTTCTTTTATTTCTCTCTTTTTCTCGTTCAACCCTCTTCTACTTAGGTTTACAGTATTTTCAATTCTATTATCTAGATCTACAGAAATCTCATTTAGCGCCTCTCTGTCATTACCCTCAGATTTAACTACTAACTCTTGCCCATCATCTTTAACTTCAAATTCACTATTCGCAGTCATAAAATAGGCATTTCTTATTAGAGTATTCCAAGCACCCTCATTCATTTGTGCTCTTTTAACTTTGGTACTTGAATCAATTCCCACTAAAACTATGGTCTTATTTGTTTCTGCAAAGGATTCTATATTTCTCAGAGCATCCGGTTGTAAACCAATGCTATGAACTGCTTTATTTTCAGCTAACCTGTGTGTATCTTCATGAATAAGTATAGCTGAAAGATTATTACCTCCTGGAAACCTTCCTTCAATTCCTCTCTGTCTAGCAATTAATTTATCTCCTAAATCTTTAAAGTTTTGATTTGCGCTTAATGTATTACCTCCTACTTGTCCATAAAAAGTCTTGGTTTGTTCCATAAACTTATTTTCAGCGACATGATGAGATTCTCTATTATCTCCTGTTAAAGGGTGCAATCCAACTTCTAATTCTCCAAATTCCTCTGTATCATAATCATCTTGCAAATCAACTAAACTATATTCATTTCCAATTCTTGCAATATTATCAGCCAAACGTTTTAATCTCTGTTCAGCTTCATTGATAGCATTTTCTTTGGCTTCTCCTTCAACTTTCCTATCGACCACCGAGATAATCATCCATTCCCCCGCACTTTTTCTATCGATCCCCGGTATGTTTGACCGCTTCCCCGCGTTGTTTTTATCAATCCCCGCGGTATGCCTACTGCTCTCACGACTATTTTTATCGATCATCGGTATGTTGATGATGGTTTGTTTATCGATGGGCATACAAAAGCTTTATATCTTTTTTACTCTTGCCGCCACTAGTTACAAACTAGCGGGGGTCTGGGAAACATCAATCTTTATTGTATTCTTTTAATG
>CANLIE010000057.1 GCA_947491225.1 uncultured Cellulophaga sp. | reverse complement strand
GGATATAAAACTCCTCTAGAAGTAGAAATACAATATTGGAAAAATAATAAAAAAGTGGCTTGAGAAAATAGTCCAAATTTTATTAGGTACTCCATAACTATAGTTCTTTCTAATTTAATACAATATATTAATTATAGGCGTAATTACGGATATTCAATTAATTTAAAAACAAACCAAAGTTACCACCTTGAGTTTTTTAATTTTTAGATTGTATATGTATTATTTTCTACTTGGGTAACGAAAATAACTAAACCTAATATAATCACATTCTGTTTATATATCCAGCTAGCCTATTAGCAAACAAGTAAAGTCTATTATCCTGAAATAAAAAACCACCTTTTTCAAGGTGGTTTTTGATAATGTATAAGAACTATTATAAGTTATCAGTTCTGTTCATTTATGAATATATTATTTTGAATTTCACTTTGTGGAATTTTAAAAGTCATTTCATCTGAATTATATTTAAATGATTGTCCTTGTAAGAACAAATGGTTACTACCAATAGCACGTGATACTGTAGCTTTATTGCGCTTCATAGCTAAATAAGATTTTCCTTCACCCCAAAACTCTATACGGGTTTGTAGATAAATCTCGTCTTGTAAAGCACTCCCTGACAAAGCATCAACATATGCATAATCAGCGGCATCATCAAATCTTAGCATAAGAACATCTTTCAATCTATTTCTTGCATCTGTATCCATTCCTTCCCTAGCAGACATTTCAGCAGATAATAAATACATTTCATCCACTCTTATAAAAATATAATCACTCTGAGTAATAGTAGTTGTACCATTTATTTCTCTTGCAGGATCGTAAAACTTATTATACGGTGCCAAAAGAAATCCAGAAGGTAAATCGTTGGCAGCTGGATCGTCCAAAAACTGAGTTTTTCTTATATCATTTGGGCTAATAGCATTAAATAATTCTGAATCAATTGACTTAGTATCACCAAAATACTGATAACTGTAAGAATAAAAATCAACTTGCCCCCACCAAGAATTTAAATGTAAACCAAAATCTGGAATAATATCTACTCCCCATATCCAACTAGGGGTGGAAACATCATTAAAGCCTCCAACTACTTGGTCTTTTGTTGTTAAAGGGTATCCAGAAGAGATAACTTCCTCTGCTAAATTTTTAGCTTGTATATTATCCCCACTTTTTCCACGAGCAGCATAAGTATACGCTAATAGAGATTTAGCTACATCTGCATTCATTTCAAATTTTTGAGTTCTTGTAAATGTTTCTAACAAGCTTGCGGCTGTTGTTAAATCGTCAATTATCAAATCGTAAACTTCTTTTGTAGTACTTTGGGGTTGATTATCTGCAATTTCAGAATCTATATAAATAGGTAAGACTTTAGAATCATCTGAATATTCAGGTATATAATATTGAGCTAAATAAAAATAAGCATACCCTCTAAGAGCCTTGACCTGCCCCATAGTATATCTATTATCATCAGTAATAACAGCATCATTACCACCCAAAGCGGTAATAATAAGATTACATGCTCTTATTAACTTGTAATTAGTTCTCCAAATTTGATAATTACCACGAGTTTGGGTATAATCTGTGGTGATTATATTTTGAGCAGTAGTCAGAAATCTATTATAAGTATTTTTAGATAATGCCATATCACATGAAAGTATATCACTGTATATATCATGAACCTTATGTCCAAAATCATTATGACCACGAATACCCCCAGTATTAGAATCATATAATAATGTATATGCTCCATTTAAAGTTGCATCTAAAATTTCTGGTGAGATTATAGCTGTCTCCTCTAAATCTGCTACCGCAATTGTATCATTCTCAGGTGTTCTTTCTAAAAAATCGCTTTCACAACTAATTATTACTAAAGATAAGCACAAAAGAAATATTGTCTTTATATTTATTTTTTTCATGATTTAAAATTTTTAATTATTTAAAATTTAACTCTTACTCCTAAAGTTATTGTCGTTAACGGAGGGTAAGCGTAAACACTATTTGAACCTGATTGACTTAATCTAGGGTCAAATCCTTTTTTATCAGACATTAAAAATAGATTATCTCCAGACAGCCAAAAATTCACATTAGATATGCCTGAGTTTGCTATTAATTTTGTTGGTATATCATAACCAAATCTTAAATTGTTCATAGCTAAATAGTCTGTAGATCTGACAAAACGAGATGAAACACTACTTACTTGAGGGTTCTCACCACTCTGCAAAAGCGGAACATCAGTAATATCTCCTGGGGATTTCCAACTATTTCTAATATCAACACTATAGTTACTATTTCCAATTTGAGAATTAGACATTAATGAAGCATATCTATTGTCATATGAATATCCACCAATACTATATCCAAATTGTGTACTTACACTAAAGTTTTTGTATTTCCCATTTAATTTAAAACCTCCTCTTAACTTTGGTATAGCAGATTTATTTATGAATTTCTGAGTAGCATATGTATAGGTTTCTGTTGTTGTTTTACTAATTGCATTATTTGGATTGACATCTTGATATTCTGTTAAATTAGAAATACTTTCTCCAGAATCCATTGCGCCATTACTATTAGCATCATAATAATATATATTCCATAATGCTCTACCGTTATCTGGATTAACTCCAGCCCATTCTCTTATATAAAAATCATAGATGCTGCGCCCTTGAGCTCTACCGTAATTACCAGATTGATCTAAAATTTTAGGTAAATCTGTAGAAGGTTCTATAGGCATAGTTATTATCTCATTATTTAGAAGTTCACCATTAATAGAAAAATCTAATTTAAAATCTCCCTTTCTTACTAGATGACTTGTAAGTTCAAACTCTATGCCTGAATTTCTTAATACTCCATCATTTGCTCGAATAAGAGCATCACCAATAGAAGGTCCAATTCTTCTATCAAAAATTAAATCTTCGGTGTCTTTTATATAATAATCAACAGCTCCATCTAAGAAATTATTAAATAAAGTAAATTCAGTACCAACTTGAAAAATTTTTGATTTCTCCCATGATAAATTAGGGTCTTGAATAGCATTAACAGCTAAAGCAATTTTACCTCCTAAATTTGATATTGAATATGTGTTTTGTCCAGAGTAGGTATTCACTCCTGCCTGATCTCCAATTAAACCGTAACTAGCTTTTAACTTTAAAAAATCAATAAAGCTATTATTTTGCATAAATGACTCCTCACTTAGTACCCATGACGCACCTATAGAACCAAAAGTTCCCCACTTATTATTAGCAAACCTAGATGAACCATCACGTCTTAAAGATCCTGTTAAATAATATTTATTATTAAAACCATAATTGACTCTAGTAAAATAACTCTCCAAAGATCTTTCCGTTTCATAGCCAGATGCAGGGTTTGGTTGAAGAATATAATTATTTAAACTTTTTAATCCATTAGCAAGGTTAACAACTTTATCTTTTGTTACACTATTACGCTGAAAATTACTTTCATTTGACTCGTGAGCAAGTAAAATATCTATATTATGATCACCAAATGATTTTTTGTAGGTAAACATATTTAGTAAGTTTTTAGTAACTCTAGAAATTTTTCTTTGGGTTAATCTTCCCTTTGAAGCTGAAATAGCACCATAAAATGGGTTATTTACGTTATTATCTACTAAATTATAATACTGAATACCATATTTTGTTTCAAAAGTAAGTCCTTCAAACAAATCAACTTTAACAGAAGCGTTCCCATTTAAATTGTGACGATCAGAACCATCCAAATTATAAATTGCATCACCAATAGCATTAGTACCTAAACCAAACCCTCTGCCATTAACATCTCCATAATCGTACTGATTTCCACCATATCTATTATCTGGAATAAAATCACCATTAGCATCTCTCAAATATAAGGGATAAATTGATGGTATGTTATTTACAAACCAAAAGACACTGTTTGAGCTAGACCCCTGCCCGTTAGCCGTTGTTTTACCATACGAATATGAAATATTTGTATTAACAGCTAACCATTTTGCTGGCTTTTGAGTTAAATTTAATCTAGTTGTATATCTTTTATAATTTGAGTTAGTTATATATCCAATATCATCTAAATATCCAAAAGAAGTAAAATATTTAGTTTTTTCATTTCCTCCAGTCATTTTTATATTTGCTTCAGTTCTTACAGAAGACTGAAAAGCAAATTCTTTCCAATTTTCAGGAGTGTATTTTCTCGTTAAATTAGGTCTTAGGCGTCCTGTAGTTGGATCTATTAATTGTGAAACATCATCTGTATTATAGTAATTATACAATTGATTTATACCTTTATTCCCAAAAAGATTAGCATTCGCATAATCTACATCTGTCATACTACCAGTATTAGAGTTTCTCATAGCCTGCCATGATAATTCCAAGTACTCATCTGGAGAAGTTATTACCTCATAATCATCTATATGCCTAAAGTTAACTCCAGTTTTAACATCTACTTCAACACTACTAACTCCTACCCTTCCTGATTTAGTAGTTATTAAAATAACACCATTTGCACCTCTAGCTCCATATATAGCTGTTGCTGTAGCATCTTTTAAAATTGTAGAAGTTTCTACATCTGAAGGATTAATAGAGTTGAGTGTTCCAGTAAAAGGGACTCCATCAATAACATATAAAGGACTCCTATTACCATTTACAGATCCAAACCCCCTAATACGCACCGTAGCAACCGTACCTGGTTGACCAGACGTATTGATTACGTTTACACCAGCAACCTCACCTGCCAAAGCTTGAGAAATATTTGAGACACTTTTCTTTTCTAGTTCTTCAGCTTTAACAACCGTAGCTGTACCTGTGTATGATTGTTTAGTTGCAGTACCATAACCGACGACTACAACCTCTTTTAATGCTTCTGCATCTTCCTCCATTTGTAAATTAATGGTATTGGATGACCCAACTGTTCTTTCTGTTGTTTTTTGACCTATATAACTATAACGTAATACTTGACCTTTATTTGCCTTAATAGTATATTTACCATCAAAGTCTGTTTGTGTTCCAGTTGTTGTCCCTACAACTAAAATTGACACACCTGGCAATGGCAAACCATTATGGTCTGTAACATTACCCGTAATTGTCTTCTCTTGTCCATAAGAGAAACTCATAAATAACACCAATAGTGGTGTTAATATCCAAGCTACTTTTGTTCTCATATATTTTTGTTTTTCGAGTTAGTATTATACAAAAATCTTAAATTAAAGTTAAGAAACCAAAAAAATAAAGTTAAGGTGAGAATGCTATGTTAAAAAAACAAGTATAATTAATATATTCTTAATATTTAAGTGTTTTTTGTGTTTTTTATTTAAAATTTTAACATTTTTAATTTTATATATACACTACTATTTTTAATTTTTTTATCAAAAGCAGATTTTGGCAATAAAAAAACTAGCATTTTTAATTCTAAAAGTATTAAAACAACTAAATTTATTATCTAGAATAAGAAGTTATGGACACAATATATTGTTATAAAAATAAATCCGAAAATTTATATGCTTAAAAACTATTTAAAACTCATAAATGAAGCGGGAACAGATGAAGCAGGTAGGGGTTGCTTGGCGGGTCCTGTAACAGCAGCTGCCATTATATTACCCAAAGGATTTAAAAATGAAATCTTAAACGATTCTAAGCAACTTTCAGAAAAAAAAAGAGAATTACTAAAGCCAATTTTAGAAAATACAGCTGTTTGTTATGGTGTTTCTCATATTTACCCTAATACAATAGATGAAATAAATATTTTAAATGCTTCTATATTAGCAATGCACAAAAGTATTGATAAATTAAAAACAAAACCCGAATTTATAATTGTAGATGGCAATAGATTTAATCCTTATAAAGACATATCATACCAATGTATTATAAAAGGCGATTCTAAATTTATGAGTATAGCTGCCGCTTCTATATTAGCAAAAACGTATAGGGATGCATATATGGAAAAAATTCATTTGGAATTCCCTATGTATAATTGGAAAAAAAATAAAGGTTACCCTACTAAAGAACATAGAGAGGCTATAAGAAAATATGGTATTACTAAATACCATAGAAAAAGCTTTAAACAATTACCAGATCAATTAAAACTTAACATATAATTAATTAACATAAATTTGCTTTACTTTAAAAGTTGATTCTTATGAAACTGAAATTTATAACAGTACTTATATTACTACTTATAATTGCCTGCAATCCCCAGCTAAAAAACGAATCTTCTTTATTAGATTTTATTCCAGAAAAAACTTCCATTTTAATTAAAATCAACAATTTTAACAACCTACAAAGTGAAATTAAAAACAATGATTTATTAAATAGCCTTAAATCCTTAAAACTCTACAAAGAGATAAGTGATAAAACTAATATTCTAAAATACATTTCTCCATCATCTGAAAGTTTACTTGCATTTAGCAATAGCGAAGACGGCACAACTGTAGATATGTTTTTTATTACAAAAGATTCATTAGATTATCTAAAAAAACTAGCTAGTGTAATCAATAAAAAGAAACTTATTTCTCATAAAAACAAATCCATTAATGAATTTACGCTGAAAAACTCTTTGTTTTATTGCATTAATTTAGACAACAATTTTATGCTTAGCTCATCAAAATCCCTAATTGAAGAAGTTATAAATAAAGAAATAAAGGATGAAAATAAAAACTTAGAAAAGCTCTACAAAACAACAAACAATCTTAAACCTTGTAACATTCTCATAAATACAAAAGAAAATAATCTTTTTTTCAACCAACCTGAAACCAAAAACTTTAGCTACTCTAATTTCATTGGGGACTGGATCTCCTTGGACGGAAATATTAATCAATCTAAATTAAATTTTATTGGTATTGGTACAAGTCTTGATTCTATTTCCAATACTATTAGCTTATTCAAAAATACAACTCCAATACACAACACGGTACAAGAATATGCTCCAAAAACGTCAGAAGCAATTCTTTCATTTTCATTTAATGACTATTCCATATTTGCCCAAAACCGTCTAAATCATTTAAGATTAAAGAAATCATTAGATACAATTTTCAGTACTGTAGAAGAAATTGGCATTATCTATTTTAACTCTAAAAAATCTATTATTTTACAAACTTATGGAGCTGATAATATCTCTGAACACTTAACCAAATATAGAAAAACAAATATTGATTTTAAGAGCAGTCAAATAACAGCTTTAAATAATCCAAATATTATAAGTGGCAATTTTAATCCTTTAGTAAATAGCTTTGAGTCTAACTACTATACTATAATTGGTAACGCTTTTATCTTTTCTGAAGATATAGAAACACTACAAAATATTATTGACAATTTTAAAAATGGCACAACATTTAATAAATCTTCAATTTATTCTTCAGCAAAAGAAACTATAGCTAATGAATCTTCAATTCTCTATATCTGTAAAAATAAAAAATTAAAGCAAAACATTTCCAATCTATCAAAAACCTCTTTAAACGATTTTGATAAAATTAAATTATCTGATTATTTTTTTGCAAAACAGATTGTAGCTGATAAAAATTTCTATCATATTAACCTAACAATTCAAAAAATAAAAAAAGAGAACAAAAGCAATACCATTTCTCCAATTTTTAACATACAACTAGATAATGATTTAGCAACAGACCCTCAGTTTGTAGTAAATCACAGAACTAATAAAAAGGAAATAGTTGTTCAGGACACAGAAAACCAACTTTATTTAATATCTACCGAAGGAAAAGTAATTTGGAAAAAAAAGCTTAATGGACAAGTACAAGGAAAAATAGAACAAGTAGATATCTATAAAAATGGAAAGCTACAATTAGCCTTTACAACAAATAATCAATTTTTGATATTGGACAGAAATGGCAAAAATGTAGAACCTTTTAACATAATGTACGAAGGAGGAAATTTAAACCCTTTAGCTGTTTTTGACTATGAGAACAACAAAAATTACAGATTTGTAGTTACTCAGGGGCAAAAAGTGTTTATGTATAACAGTAGTGGTAATATTGTAAGCGGATTCACTTACATTGAATCAAAAAGCCCAATTATACAAAAACCAGAACATTTTAGAACTAACAATAAAGATTACTTGACCTTTATGCTGGAAAACGGGGATTTAAAAATTTTAAATAGAATTGGAAAAGAGAGAGTTAATGTTAAAAACAAAATAAATTTCTCTGAAAATGGAATTAAACTTTATAAAAATAAATTTTCAATAACAGACAATGAAGGTACATTGCATCAAATTGCCACAAATGGAAAAACTTTACAGACAAAGCTTAAATTAAGTAAAAATCATAGTTTTGAAGCTACCAACAATACAATGGTAACTATTGATGAAAACAAAGTAAGTATTAAAGGAAAAAAAGTAAATTTAGAATTAGGTGTATTTAATAAGCCTCAGATATTCTATATCAAAAATAAAATCTATATCAGCATTACAGACATACAAAACCAAAAAATATATTTGTTTGACAGTAACGCTAAAGCAATTCAAAATTTTCCTATCAACGGAAGCTCTAAAATTGATCTTTCTGATATGGATAATGATGAAAAATTAGAGGTGATATCAAAAGACACAGACAACTCTATAATTGTCTACAAAATAAATTAGATACCCGTTGTGCATTTTGATAAGATTCTGTCAATTCAAGTAAAATTTACAGTGGAAATAAGTAAAATTTGTATCGAGAATAAGAACATTTACTCTTAAATTGGTTCTCGATACACTTTTTTAATCTTCAAAAGCGCATGAACCAACATTTAGGAAGCTATCCAAATCTAAATGCGAACGGGTTTAGATGTTTTATTTAACTAACATTTCAGCTTCAAATAGTGTTGTAAAATTTTTTAGTAGTTTTTCTTTTACTTCAACTATGTTAACCTCTTTCTCACCAAGTTCTACATTTAAAGAAGTGACAGCTTTATCTTTTATTCCACAAGGAATCATTAAATCAAAATAACCTAAATCTGTATTTACATTTAAAGCAAAACCATGCATAGTAACCCACCTACTGGCACGCACTCCCATTGCGCAAATCTTACGAGCAAAAGGCGTACCAACATCTAACCACACTCCTGTCTCCCCTTTAGAACGCTCCGCTTTTAATCCGTACTCTGCAAGCGTTAAAATAACCATCTCTTCTAAAAACCTTAGATATTTATGAATATCCGTAAAAAAATTATCTAAATCTAATATGGGATAACCAACAACTTGTCCAGGGCCATGATATGTAATATCTCCCCCTCTATTAATTTTATAAAATGTTGCTTTCTTTCTTTGTAACTCCTCTTCATTAATAAGTAAATTAGCCTTATCACCACTTTTACCTAAAGTATAGACGTGCGGATGCTCTACCATAATAAAATAATTAGGTGTTACTAGGCTAACATCTTCTCTCCTGTTCTTAATTTTAATATCTATAATTTTTTTAAAAAGAAGCTCTTGATAATCCCAAGTTTCTTTATAATCTTTTAGACCTAAATTATGTAGAATTACTTTCTTGTTCATCCTACAAAGATACAATTATCTATCAGGATTATTCAATATTATAAGCGCTGCTATAACACCAGGAACCCAACCACACAACCATAATAAGAATACTATAAATATAGATCCACAACCTTTACCTATAACAGCTAAAGGCGGACACAAAATAGCTAATAAAACTCTCCAGAAACTCATATTTTTTATTTTTTGATTGATGTAATAATATGACGTTAAAATAATTATTTTGTTACTATTCAAAAGTGGTTTTTTTGTATTTATGAATTAGTAAAGACAAAACATAACGATACTATAGACAAACACAATCTTTACTGCAAGAAAATAACAATGCCCTAAAGCTCTTACTTTTATAAATAATATTGATATAATCTACAAGAATTTAATACAAAAAGATTTGATAACAATTAATGAATTATACTTATAAACAAAAGTATATTAACAGTTTGCTAAACGTTTAACTCCAATTGTACTCTGTCTATTGAAAGATTACTACATTGTAACTATATTTGCAGCCTTAATTATAGATATATGCAGCTTTCGGAACAAGAAATCATTAGAAGGGAAAAACTAAGTACGCTAAGAGAAATGGGTGTAAACCCATACCCTGCAGCCTTATACCCAGTAAACACAACATCAAAACAAGTTAAAGAGAATTTTGAAGAAGGTAAACAAGTGGTTATTTCTGGTCGATTAATGTCTCGTAGAATACAGGGAAAAGCTTCTTTTGCAGAACTACAAGATAGTGAAGGTAAAATACAAGTATATTTTAATCGTGATGAAATTTGTGTTGGTGACGACAAAACACTGTACAACGATGTTTATAAAAAATTACTAGATATTGGTGATATTATTGGTATTGAAGGCAATTTGTTTACAACACAAGTTGGCGAAAAAACAGTAATGGTAAAGAACTTTACAATCCTTAATAAGTCTTTACGCCCATTACCATTACCAAAAGTAGATGCTGATGGCAAGATATTTGATGAGTTTAATGACCCAGAAATGCGTTATCGTCAGCGCTATGTAGATTTGGTTGTTAACCCTAATGTAAAAGAGGTCTTTATTAAACGTACTAAGCTATTTAATGCTATGCGTAATTTTTTTAATGACGCTGGTTATTTTGAAGTTGAAACACCTGTTTTACAACCTATTCCTGGTGGTGCTGCGGCTAGACCATTTATTACACACCATAACAGTTTAGATATTCCGTTGTATATGAGAATTGCTAATGAGCTTTATTTAAAGCGGTTAATTGTTGGTGGTTTTGATGGTGTTTATGAGTTTTCTAAAAACTTTAGAAATGAAGGAATGGATAAAACACATAATCCAGAGTTTACTGCAATGGAGATTTATGTGGCTTATAAAGATTACAATTGGATGATGGATTTCTGTGAGAAATTACTAGAACATTGTGCAATTGCTGTTAACGGTACTAGTGAAGCTACTTTTGGTGAGCATAAAATTAATTTTAAGCCACCGTATGCTCGCGTAACAATGGCAGATTCCATTAAGCACTTTACTGGTTTTGACATTACAGGAAAAACAGAAGATGAAATTCGTGATGCCGCTAAAGGTCTAGGGATTGAAGTTGATGAAACAATGGGTAAAGGAAAACTTATTGATGAGATTTTTGGTGAAAAATGTGAAGGCAATTATATACAACCTACATTTATTACTGACTACCCAAAAGAAATGAGTCCGCTTTGTAAAGAACACAGAGATAACCCTGAGTTAACAGAGCGTTTTGAGCTTATGGTTTGTGGTAAAGAAATTGCAAATGCATATTCTGAGCTTAACGACCCAATAGACCAAAGAGAACGTTTTGAGCACCAATTAAAATTAGCTCAAAAAGGGGATGATGAAGCTACAGAATTTATAGATCACGATTTTTTGCGTGCTTTAGAATATGGTATGCCCCCTACATCTGGAATGGGAATTGGAATGGACAGATTAATTATGTTCTTAACCAACAACCAATCTATACAAGAAGTTCTTTTCTTTCCACAAATGAGACCAGAGCGTAAAGCTGTTGCTTTAAGCGATGAAGGAAAAACAGTATTGAGCATTCTTAAAAAATCTGATAAATTACCATTAGAAAAATTAAAAATTGCTTCTAGTTTAAGTAATAAAAAATGGGACAAAACCATTAAGGAATTAACTAAAAATAACGCCGCTAAAGTAACAAAAACAGAAGAGGGTCTATTTGTTGAACTTGTTTAACTAGACTACAAAACAATATAAATTTAAAACAGCGTTACTAAAAAGTAACGCTGTTTTTGGTTAAACCAATAACCTTCATCAAAACAAAGAGCGTGTGTTTGTTTTAACTTTAAAAATAATTTTTTAAACTACTCTTCATTTTTTTCATTCTCTTCTATATACTTAATATCTCTTGTGTTTTTCTGCACCGTAATAGCAGAAAATAAACATAATAAAAACGACATTCCGTAAAATCCTTTTTCACTTAGTAACAAATCGGCATTCCATAAACCAACAACCAATAACACTATAGATGCTGTTGCGGCAAACCAACTAATGCTATAGTAAATATCTGTTACCTGTATCCCTTCTAACTTATCTCTCACTGTTTTTTGCAGAGATATAACAGAGAATAATCCAAAAAGAAGAATTGTAAAGTAATATCCTTTTTCATTTAGTAGCATTTCTGCATTCCATAAACCAACACAGAAAGCAACCATACCTACAAATAAAGATGTCCAAGCAGCCCCAACAAATGCCTGGGTTGGTCTTTGATTGTACACTTTTTTAACTTTTTTCTTTTTTAATTTTGACTCTTTTTCTACTGAAACATTTGTTTGATAATCCATAATATTTTTGTTTTGATTACGATGTAAAGATGTAACGCTTTTAAAGTTTCAGCAACACAAATTTTATTAAAAACTTATGATATATTTTAAACATAAATCATAAAATTAATTATGTTTATACTATCTTTTAACAAAATAGCTAACGATTAAATGACTGATTTAAACTTAATTATTTCTACACTTACTACTGAAGAGCAACAGCAATTTGTTACTTATTTGAAGAAGAAGAACAAAAGAAGTGACATTAAAAACATTCAACTCTTTAAGCTATTACAAAAAAACGAATTGTCATCATCAGAAATTTGCCTTACCTTATATAAGTCAAATAAGAAAAATGCATATCATGCGTTAAGAAAACGTATTTATCAATCTTTAATAGACTTTATAGCAAATATAAACTTAGAGGAAGAAAACTCTGTAGATATGCAAGTAATTAAATACATACTTGCGTCGCGTTCTTTTTTTCACAACAAGCAATACAAACTGGCTTATAAAATTTTAGACAAAGCAGAAGCTTTAGCAGAGGCACATTATTTGTTTTCTATACTAAATGAGATTTACCATACAAAAATTCAATATGCATACGCAAATCCTGAAATAGAGATTAATAGTCTTATTGAAACGTTTAAAGCAAACCAGAAAAACCTTTTTATAGAAGACCAACTAAACATTGTGTATGCTAAAATGCGACAGACACTACAAAACATTACTTACAAAGGAGATATTATAGATATAGAAACGTTACTAAAGACCACTTTAAAAGATTACCACATCTCTGTAACCGAGTCTATGTCTTTTAAATCTTTATATCAATTAATTACATTGGTAACCATACCCGCATTTGTAACAAACGATTATTTAAAAACAGAACCTTTTATAATTGAAACCTACTCTATTTTAAAAACACACAAAAGTCAGAATAAACAATTGTACTATCATATTCAAGTACTTTTTTTAATTGCAAATACCTTATTTAGAAATAAAAAATTTAACGAGTCTTTAAATTATTTAGAGCAAATGGAAACCCAAATGCTACTAAATAGAAAAAAGCACTACACTGCTTTTAAATTAAAATATCATTTTTTACTAGCATTAAATACAAACTACACCAACCAACAAAAAATAGCTATAGAAATATTAGAACAACATATAAACAAGAAACACGAAGATTTAGATTCTCTTTTAAAGATACATTTAAGCTTAATTATGTTTTACATACAAGCAAATAGACTTAAAGACGCTCACAATATTTTCTCTAAATTTTATCATACTGATAATTATTATGAAAGTAAAGCAGGTAAAGAGTGGGTTATTAAAAAGAATTTAATGGAAATTATTCTACACATAGAACTAAACAATACAAATTTAGTAGAATCTAGGTTCCTTAGTTTTAAGAGAAAGCATCTTAGTTATTTAAAACAAATTAAACAGCAACGTGTTATAACATATCTATCACTTATTGAACACTACTATAAGAATCCAAAATCTATCCAAACCGAAGGATTTAAAAACAAAGTTAAAGGTTCCTTTGAATGGGTTGAAAAGGAAAAAGAAGATGTTTTTGTTATGAGTTTTTATGCTTGGTTAAAAAGCAAAATGGAAAACAAAAAACTCTATCATACAACTTTGGAATTAGTACAATTAGCCAAAGAATATTAACAACAAATACTATTTACCATTTAAACGTCTTAAAAACTCCTCTTTTCTTCTAACAGAAATTTCTACGTTGGAGTTATCATTCATTATAACATAACCTCCTTTTCCTTTAACATATTTACTAACACATTCCATATTTATTAAATGAGACTGGTGTGCTCTAAAAAAGCCAGTATTCTCTAAGCTTTCCTCAAAATATTTTAGTGTTTTAGAAGCCATTATTTTTGTTTTATCCTTAAAATGCAGATGTGTATAATTGGCATCTGACTGACACCTAATTATATCAGAACTACTAACTACCGTTAAACCCTCTTGAGTAGGAATTGTAATTTTCTTAGAACCACTTTTCTTTTTTTCTAGATTATAAAAAAGAACTTCAATCTTGGTAGCCATATCTTTTAGAGATATACTTTCTTTTAATTTTGACAATGTTCTTTTAATGTCTTCTTTACTAATAGGTTTTAATAAATAATCCATTGCACTGTACTTAAATGCATCTACAGCATATTTATTATGTGCAGTTGTAAAAACAATTTCAAAATCTACATTGGTCAATTGCGACAACAAATCAAACCCAGTTTCGTTTTGTAATTCTACATCTAAGAAAATCACATTAGGGCTATGCAGATTAATTGCAGCTTTTGCATTGGAAATAGATGTACAAGAAGCCACAACCTCTATTAAACTATCATAACCTTTTAATAATTTTTCTAATCTAGATATACAGTGCCTTTCATCATCTAAAATAACTGCTTTTAACATATTCTATTTTTAAAAACGAAGCTCTAAAGGTAGCTTTAAAACTACTTGTACTCCTTCAGGTTTATCTAAAATATTTAATTCTCCTTTGGTTTTCTTCAACTGGTTTATTACCTCTAACCTACTCTTGGTAATCTTTAATCCCATAGAAGTTTTTTCTATCATATTATCAAGAACATTGCTTCTTCCTACTCCGTCATCATCTACTTTTAAAATAATGAATTCTTCTTCTTTAACAGCATTAATTCTAATTGTACCAATACCATTTTTTTGAGCAATACCATGCCAAATACTATTCTCTATAAATGGCTGCAACATTAATGGTGGTACCATTACGTTTTCTAAGTCCAATTCGTTGTCCAAATCTATAGTATAAACCAACTTATTTGGTATACGAAGACTCTCTATATCCATATAAAGTTTCATTAACTCAATATCTTCTTTTAACAATACCCATTTCTTCTCAGAATTTTCTAAGATTGCCCTTGTTAACTTAGAAAACTTAAGCAGATAATCATTTGCAGTTTCCACATCATTCTTATCCATATAATCACTAATGGAATTCAAGGAATTAAATATAAAATGAGGATTCATTTGAGCGCGCAAGGCTCTAAGTTCTGTATCTGCCACTTTGGTCTTAAAATCAGATACTTTTTTAGCTTCCAAAGCATCTCTCTTTCGTTTGTATAAAAAATAACCAACTAAACCAAAAATTAAAAGTCCTCCTCCTATTACAAATGATGTGTTTTTAATGAATCGTTGTCTTTCAATTTCTAAGTGAGCTATGGTCTGCTGTTTATCTGACTTATACTGCATTTCCTTTCTAGAAATCTCTAACTTTCTATCTAAACTTGTAATACTATCATTTAACTTTACATATCTTTTATAAGCATTATGAGCTTTAGCATATTCTTTTTTTGCTTCATAAATTTTAGACAAAATTTCCCATAATTTCTCTTCAATAAATAGATTATTTAATGCATCTTTTAAATTTAAGCCATCTAATGCATATTGTTCAGCTTTTTTTAAATCAGAATTTTTAAAATATACGCTAGCTGCATTTGAGTAAGTAGCTGCCCTTATAAGTTCTAACTTATGCTTATCAATCAAGTCCAAACTTTCCTCAATGGCTGTAATTGCTTCTTCTTTTTTATTTGCATCACTTAATACAACAGATAAATTACTTTGATTATTTGCTATATGCAAAATATTTTTTGTCTCCCTTGCAATTTTATCCGCTTTCTTATAATAATGTATGGAAGAATCCAACTGTTTTAAATTTCCATAAATATTTCCAATATATCCATAGGCATTAATTCTATATGCAGGATAATCAAGCATTTTCTTATAATAGCTTAACGCCTTTTCATTCTCTTTTTGCTCATAATATATGCTCGCTATGTTTCCTATATTACCTAGCATATATCTATTTGGCAACCCATACTTTTCTATTATTGTTAAACTTTCTTGAAAGCTTTCCAAAGCTTTGTATGGGTTTGAAAAAACATATTGATAAATTACACCAATCCTATTTAAAGAAAGAGCCTCTCCTTTTCTAAAAATAAGTTTTTTAGAAAGTTCTAGAGTTTTCATATTATAATCTAATAAATTAGAATCTTTAGGTGCTGATATGAATCTTTTTCTACTATAATTTAACCTTAAATTTATATATGTTGTATCTGGTTCTGCATATCCATCAATCACTTGTTTTAAAGAATCTATTTGTTGCTGTTGTTGTGCAAAACAAACTAAATGCAGTAACATTAAAGAATAAAGTAATAGATATTTCATTTTGTTCCTCCTGCACATAATCTAATAGCGCCGTCTGATGCATTCAGTGACGAATTTTTGATATAATTATTAACTCCATTACTATTTTTCAATGGGGATTGCGTAGGGTTTTCAACTTGATCTAAATACTTAGCTTCTTGCTCTAGAGTATTAAATATTTCATCTTCTTCTACCATACAGCTATAATTAGCAAATATGATTAGTATTAAAATAATTTTAAACAAACTTGTGCGCTTCATTTCTCGTTTTTTATTCAAATTATAGATTATAAATTGCCTTAGTAACATACAACAAAAAACGCTTTCATTTAAAACAAAAACAAAAAACAACAAAAAAGTAACGATTAGTAATTTTAACTATTCCAATACCTATGTAAAACGTAGTTTTATTAATGATACTAATAAAACACAATGATATGAAATTCAATTTATTATCCAAGGTTTTTGCTCTAATTTTATTTACATTATCGCATACAGCCTTATCCCAAAACAGGAATAGAAAGGAAGAAGTAAAAAAACCTAAAGTAATAAAACAAGTAGATGAGACAAATGAAACCGTTTCACAAACTGGAGATTCTGTTAAAAATAGTGTAAGCACAACTAAAGAAACCGTAAATGAGGTTAAAGATGCCATTGGATCTATTTTTGGTAATGGAAAGAAAAAGAACAAATCTAAAAATTCATTTACCATAACTATTTTACAGGTTGATTATGACAACGAGTATATAAATAAATTATATAAAAATTTAACAAACAGAAAGGATCTCAAAAAAATATCAAAAGGTTATGAAGAAGGCAATGTCATTATTTCTTTGATTCCTAAAAAAAATGCTCAAATTTGGGACAATATTCCAAAAGAAATTAGAAGTCATTTTAAATTAAAGAAAAAAAATGATACAGATGCATTACTTGTTATAAAATCAGTTGTCCCTATTCAAGAAGAACCAAAAGAAAACTAATGAAAATACATTACAATATTCTAATCTTTTCACTTTTTATCACAATCATCCGAAAGTTTTTCAAAATAGAGAAGAACCCTTTGTCATTTTTAGTAAATAGGTTGTTTTTCTATGT
>CANLIE010000056.1 GCA_947491225.1 uncultured Cellulophaga sp. | reverse complement strand
GTTTCTTTAACGACTATAACCAATTGTTTTGGCCTAAAACGTGATGCCTACTATAAGTAAAAAATAGAGCTGATAAGCGTTTAAAACAAGAACAACAGATTATTAACATAGTCAGTAAAAAACGTAAATCCCTTCCTAGAGAAGGGGTACGTAAACTCATAAAATCATTAGATGATGAGTTTACTAAAGCCAATCTTAAAGTGGGTAGAGACACCTTATTTAACGTCCTTAAAAAACACAATATGCTTACACTTAGAAAGAAAACTAGTGCTAGAACAACCAATTCTTATCATCGTTTTTATAAATATAATAACCTGATAAAGAACATAGAAGTTACCAGACCAAACCAAGTTTGGGTATCTGATATAACCTATATAAGAACCGTAAAAGGCTTTTGCTACTTGGCTTTAATAACAGATATGCATTCCAGGAAAATTGTTGGGTATGACCTGAGTGATAGTCTTGAGCTTAAAGGTTGTGTAAGAGCGCTTAATAAAGCCATTTATCAAGCTAAAAACATTAAACAACTTATACATCATTCAGACAGAGGAATACAATATTGTAGTAATGTATACACACAAATACTCAAAAGAAAAAAGATAGATATTAGTATGACCCAAGAAAATCATTGCTATGAAAACGCTATGGCTGAACGTGTAAATGGCATCTTAAAAGATGAATTTTATCTCGACCAAACATTTGATAACGTGGCGCACGCAAAGAGAGCTACAAAAAATGCAATTAATTTATACAACCAAATAAGATTACATTTATCTTTAGACTATAAAACACCTAATATGGTATATCAATTATCAGCTTAAATTAATTATTAACCTGTAGCCATATTTCAGGACAAGACATTTTGAACAGTCAATGAAAATATTAATATTCATTATTCTTTCATCTTTTTTATCAAATTTTGGTTTAGCTCAAAACAAAAAACTTGACTTTACATATGAAACCACAGGTAAGAAAATAAAAAAACTTCCTAAAAAAGTATTTAAATCTAAAAATCAACTCGAAGAGCTATATTTTTCAGGAGACCTTTTCAAGAGACTTTCTAAAAAAATGAGTCAACTTAAAAAATTAAAAGTTCTAAGTATAGAAAATACATTGAATCCGGATAATCCTAATTCTTTTTTTGACCCTATAAAAAATTTAAAAAGTCTGGAAGTACTTCAAGTTGGAGGACAATATATTCATCAAACCAATCTGGGCGAACTAAAGCAAATTAGAATTTTAGGATTACATTATCTTCAAGAGTTTCCAAAATCATTTTCTAATCTAATTAACCTCAAGGAACTATATATATCTACTCCGGATAAAAAGTTTAAATTTTTACCAAATGAATTTAGTAACCTTGTCAATCTTAAAAAAATAACAATTCGTGCATCGGATTTTGAAAAATTGCCTGAGACCATTGGGGAACTAAAAAACTTAGAAGTACTTGATTTAAAAGTTTCCGAAGTTAGTAATTTACCAAAAAGTTTTGTTAAACTTAAAAATCTCAGAATCCTTGATTTAGAATACACAAATCTCAAAGGATTACCAAATCATTTCAATTATCTTGAAAATTTAGAAGTATTGAATATTGGATATACAGACATTGAAAAACTACCTAGTGATTTTTATCAACTCGAAAAATTGAATAAATTAGATTTAGGCCATTCAAAAATTAAATATTTATCAGAAGACATAGGTAATATGAAAAATCTTAAGTATCTATTTCTTGAATCGACTCAAATAACCAAACTACCAAAAGCTATTTCTCAACTACATTCTTTAGAAATGTTAAATTTGTATGGATTAAATCTTGAATCTTTCCCTTATGAAATATATTCATTAAAAACATTAACAACATTATATATATCAGAAAACATTCTAAAAAAGGTAGGGATCACAGAAAATGATATAAAAAAGAAGTTGCCAAACTGTTCCGTTTGGGTTAATTGAAAACAATTTGCTAACATTATATATGAAATCAGAGCAAAAGTTCAGTGCTAGATCGAAAGATTATTTCCTTTTTGCAATGGCGCTAGATTTTTATAAATTAAACAAGAAATAAAAATGCGTAGATAGATCAATTGGTTCATGTATGTTTGCCTTGCTCCAATTCATACATTTAGCGTTGTGGGCAATTAAAAACAACTGCGAAAATATTAATAATCGAATGAATAAATCTTTAAAAATATTACCCTTTTTTCTGCTAATAATCTTTGGCTGTAAAGCACAGCGTAATGAACCATCTGATTTTATCCCTAAAGATTATGTGGAATTTGAAAAATATTTTGGAGACTTAAATAAAGATGGATTAGATGATTGTGTTCTAATAATTAAAAAAGTTGATACAACAAATATTGTTATAAATCAATTTGACAAAAAAGTTGATAGAAATAGACGTGGAATTATTGTCTTATTTAAAACTAAAAACGGTTATCAACTTGCCGATAAAAATTACAACTGCTTTTCGTCAGAAAATGAAGATGGTGGAGTTTATTTTCCGCCAGATTTATGGATTGAAATTAAAAAAGAGAAATTGTATGTTCATTATGGACACGGCAGATATGGATATTGGGAATATACCTTCAGATTTCAAAACTCGAATTTTGAACTAATTGGATATGATTCAAGCAGTAATCGTGGACCAGTAACAAACACAAAAACAAGTATTAACTTCTTGACTAAAAAGAAATTAATCAAAGAGAACACCAATGAAAATGCAGAAGGTGGAGATGAAACATTTAAGGAAACTTGGAATAACATTGAAATAGAAAATCTAATCAAACTGTCTGAAATAAAAGACTTTGATGAATTAGATATGTATAATTATTAAAAAAACTGCCCACAACAATGGCTATAAGTAATTGCTTGTTCTCGCCTACTTCTGAAAATCCTCGCGGATTTTCAGTTTGGTGTGTACTTGCAAAGTTTCGTGCTAACCCACGCAACTACTCATAGCCGAGACCGTTGTAGCCAATTTTGACCCGTCCTGAATAAAGGCTACATAATTTTAAACATTATGTACAAAAATGACAAAGTAATTAGACGGTATTCAGAACCTTTTAAACTGAAAATTTTAGACGAAATTACCACAGGTAAACTAAACAAAAACCAATTAGGTAAACTTTATGGGATTAATCCAACCACCATCAATGAGTGGATTAAAAAGTACAACCGGAAAGACCTAATGAACACCAGAATTAAAGTGGAAACTAAAGACGAAATTACACGAATCAAAGAACTCCAAAAAGAAATTAAACAGCTAAAACAACTCTTACTTAAAAAGGATTTAGATGCTTTGGTGTTGGACTCCTATCTAGAAGTAGCTGCTGAGCAGTTGGGGTATAAATCTGTAACGGAATTAAAAAAAAAGCTAAATATAGAGCGGTAAATAAAACTAAAGACAAAGCTAAAGGATTTGCGTCTTTAACAACTATTTGTAAGTCTTTCGGACTTAAACGTGATGCTTATTACAAGTATAAATATAGAGCTGACAAGCGTTTAAAACTAGAACAACAGGTCTTACAAATTGTAAACCAAAAACGCAGATCCTTGCCCAAAGAAGGCGTGCGCAAACTTAAAATATCTTTGAAAAACGATTTCGATAATGCTGACCTCAAAGTAGGCAGAGACACGCTTTTCAACATCCTAAGAAAACACAATATGCTTATATCCAGAAAGAAACCTAGCTACAGAACTACCAATTCTTTTCATAGGTTTTACAAACATAAAAACATCATCAAAGATGTACTTGTCAATAGACCTAATCAGGTTTGGGTATCCGATATTACATACATCAGAACTGTAAAAGGATTTTGTTACTTAGCTCTTATAACTGATATGTATTCTAGAAAAATCATAGGATACGACCTTAGTGATAGCTTAGAACTCATTGGATGCGTTAGAGCGCTTAAGAAAGCATTATATCAAGCTAAAAACCTAATACATCATTCAGACAGAGGCATACAGTATTGTAGCAACCAATACACTCAAATACTAAACAGAAAAAAGATAGGTATTAGCATGACCCAAGAAAATTATTGCTATGAAAACGCAATGGCTGAACGTGTAAATGGCATCCTAAAAGACGAGTTTTATCTCGACCAAACCTTTGATAACGTGGCTCACGCCAAAAGAGCAACAAAAAATGCAATTAATTTATACAACCAAATAAGATTACATTTATCTTTAGACTTTAAAACACCAAATATGGTATATAAATTATCAGCGTAAATTCAATTTTAACTGTAGCCATATTTCAGGACAAGACATTCTACGAATAAAATTAAAGTATGAAAAGATCACAAAATTTCTTTAATTTCTACTTGACAATATTTCTATTTATTAATTATTATAGTTGTTTCTCTCAAGTTACTGAATATGATGCTGAAGACAACATATATGATGTTGAAATTAATCAAGGAAACTTGCATAGAGTTAGAGGGAATGTGAAAGTTTTTACTACTAAGTTATATACCTATGACTACAGTTCTAAAAAATACAAGGAATCTTCAGTTAGATATCCTGAAGGGTATAAGCCATCAAAGTATACTTTAGATGAAAAAGGAAATATCATAGAAAGAATCTTTTTAGGCACTTATGCTGATTATTATAAAGTTACGAAAAGATATCAAGTAAATACTAAAAAGATAAACCTATGTCATGAATATTTTCAAATAGATAAGGAAGAAAAAGCAAAAACAGAAGTAGAGTTTCGTTGGGATTATTATTCTGATAAGAAAATAACGTTAAGTCTTTTCGATAAGTATGGTCTTATGTATCAGAGAAATAAAACCAACTTAGACATTTATTTTATAGAGAATAGTTCTAAATATATATTTAATGAAAAAGGTGATGTATACAATGGCAATAACTTAGTTTCAAAAGAATTAAGATATAAAGTCAAATATAATACTTCTGGTAAAGTTGAAAAATTTGAGAATTTTAATGGCATTAGACGGAGTCATAATTATTCTTATGATGAAAATGGCAATTTAATACGTGAAGATATATATCATTACCATAACGATGAGTTCTATGAATTCGAAATGAAAACATTTGTATTAAATGACAAATATGATATTATTAAGAAAAATATTTATAAAGCTTATGTTGAAGAAAATCCTTTTGATGAAAAAACAATGTTGAACAAGTTCCTTAGTCTAATAAATAACGATAATAGACAATCTAAATTAAAATACAATTATGATGACTTAGAGTATGAATATGAATACGATATTCATGATAATTGGACAACTAAATTCTATCAATCAAAAAGTATGAAAATAGTTAGAAAATTAGAATATTCTGAAAAAAAATAAAACGTATTACAACAATTTGTATATTGCATATGCACCCTTCGGGATGCAAACGCACCATACAAGAACCGTTACCTGCAATTAGAATGAACGAGACCACAAACATAAAACGACAATTTTATGACTCTCTGAAACGTGGGACAGGAGAAGCGTATTTAATAGCTAATAATAATCCGTCAGTTGACTTTTCCAACTATATCATAAAAGGTGCTTTGAAGAATTTCGCTTATGACGGACAGTCAGAAGATAGTCGAGCACGTTACATTTTTGACCTTATCTCAATATCAAATAATAAAGAAAAAATTAGAAATGCTGTTTTTGAAGGACTTGAAACGGAACAAGACGATACTTGGAGTTTAACTCACTTGTTTGACCTTGCAAAATTGTTTGCTCAACAAGGCGACAATGAAGCACGGCAAGCAATTTATGATAGGTTCTTAAATAGCCCAATCGAAGGTTCTGTTTGGGTTGGATACAAAGAGATATTAGAACTTGACGGATTAAAAGGACTTATTTACATAGCTGAGAAGTTTGGAAAAGTAATTGAGCAAGACCCGGAAGATTGGCAAGACAACTCAATTATTAGACATTTTCAAGACGACAATCCAAAAATCAAAGTATATAGGGAACTTGAAAAGGTTGCTGAATCAAATAAACATATTCGTATCTACCTTGATAATATTGAAAGAACCAAAAACAGTTGGAAAAAGTCTAAAACTAAACCGCAAAAATTCAATGACATCATTGATGAAGTAATATACAGCAAACCATTTCTTTCATTTAAGCGAAGGAAAGAACTAAATGAAGCGGAATTATCTGAGATTGGAAAGAAGCTAATAAAGGAAAAAGACAAGTCCAAAATTGAAAAATTACTTTATGTTTTCACCTATCATAAATTTCCTTTTGACGCTGGGGTTATTTTGAATTTTGCAAAAAAAAGAGCCAGCTCGACAGATAGAATAAATGAATATGCAATTGATTCATTAAAATTCTTGAACAGTAAAAGTATTAGAGAATTTGCATTAGAGCGAATATCAAATGCAAGGCGACCAGCAACTTTCACAGATATTTTAGTATCTAATTACCAGAGTGGAGACTACAAACTATTGAATGACATTGCTAAAAAGTTTAAAGATGAACATATAATTGAGAGTCTAGCTAGCAGTTATTCAGATATTTTTACGTCTAATAAGACAGTCGAATGCAAAGAGCCACTTGAAACTTTGTATGGGAAGATGAATTGCGGAATTCACAGAAATGGACTTATCGAAATTCTGATTGAAAATAACGTATTGACCGATAAAATAAGAGAAGAAATAAAATATGACAGCTACTTGGAAACAAGAGTCCTAGCTAAAGAAAACAAAAAAAAGTAGGTAACACTGTATATGAAATCATAGCACCCTGCGGGATGCTACGCTTCATATACTAAACGTTGGCAGTAATTTGAAACCTCTAAACACAATAGAAAATTAAGAAAAAATGATACGAATGTTTAAGATTTTAATTGTTACCATAGTATTTATTCCTATCCTTACTTTTTCACAAACGAATAAAAATTATATTGTTATTGGTTATTCCAGTATTTGTTGCGGAACGCCATCTGAAAATCCTATAATGGGTTATATAATAAAATTTGAAAAGAATAATAAATTGAAACCATTTGAAATGTTTGCAGAGTATGGGTTAGGAAAAGAAGGTGAATTCGCTTTTTATATTGGAACAGATAATTTAAACAACAAATTGACAAAATCCTTTTTGAATGGATTAAAAGATACAGCTACAAACCAAAATAAACAACGTTCAGAAAATAGTGATGGATATGTAAATGTGAAGGAAGAGTTTATGACAAATTCAACATTGAAAAGTATAAAAGACAAACCGAGAACTAAAATTAGTTCGTTGGAAGTTTATGAATATAAAAAACTACTGCCAACAAAGAACTGAGGTAAAAACCAAACAAATTCTTCATTAATTTTATGCAATACTATACTAAGCTCAAAGTACTATTCTTCCTATTTTGAGCTTATATCTTTTATATAATTACTACTTATTTTGGCAATACTGAAACATAAGTTTCATCATAAGGTAATCCTGATTTTGCAATCGCAAAACTTTGTTTGATTAACTTATTAGAAACTGCTATTAAAGCTAGTTTTTTACCCTTTCCTTTGTTTACAATACGCTCATAAATATCTCTACATGCTTTATTATGTTTACACGCATTAAAAGAACATAAAAACAAGAGGTTACGTAACTTTCTATTACCAACTTTACTTATCCTACTTTTACCTCTGACACTGCTGCCTGACTCTCGTATTGTAGGCGTTATCCCAACATAACTACAGAGTTGTTTTGAGTTTTCAAACTTGGTAAAACCATCGGTTATTAAAATCATAAATAAGGCTGTTTTAAACTCTATTCCTGGAATACTTGTCAATAAAGTTAATTGTACTTGCTGCTCTTGTTTTACTAATGATAATAGCTTTTTTTCTATCCCTAAAATCTCTTTATCTAAATACTTTTTAATCCGTTTTAAACTACGATATACATATTTAGATGGAATGCCTAAAACTTCCTCACCATAGATTTTATTCTTTGTAGCTGTACGTTTCTTGATACAACTATCCATCAATCTAAACAATTGCAAAACATTCACTTTGAACATCGGTTAAGGCATTGTATAACGGAACATCATTTATTTGACCATTTTCACAAATTGCTTTCGCATCACTATTATCTGTTTTTACTTTCGCTAATTTCATTTGAATAAATCGCTTTACAGATAAAGGATTTACTACTGAGACAATAATATTTTGTTTGTATAAAAATTGAGCTAATCGATAATGATAATACCATGTTGCCTCCATTACAAATAATGATTATTTAGGAAGGCTTTTTAGAAAGGACTTAAAACCAGATCCATTGTTTTTAAATTGATTATGACCACTTTTACTTCCATAAACATCAAATACATCTTTACTAATCTCAAATCCAAAAATTTCCTTATATTTATTCATAAGGACTGTTTTATGAAAGAATAAACTACTTGACTCACAACAACTTGAAAACGAGATCTAGGTCTCACACAACTGAACGTGATTTTTAGTAGAAAAGAGAGAGGATTATCAATGTTGTCGAAGTCAAATGCTTCACCCTATAAATTAACCTTAATTCTCTCTTTTATTCTTCCTGATTTATATCTCTTAAATTTAACCTTTTTATTAAATTGCTAACTTAAGATGTATAAAAAACATAGCTAGTTCAAGCTTACTTACGAAAATCCTTGCGGATTTTCTATTCGGCTTTTATTTGCTAAATTCGTTGCTTAACCACGCCACTAATCATACACAAAACTGTTGGCTGTAATTTGAGAAACTGTAACGAACCAAAAAAATCGTACTCTTTAATAAAAAACAAATAATGACAAAAAATATCTTCATTCTTATATTTTCGATTTTATCGACTACAATGTTTGCTCAAGAAAAGTTAAAATCAGCTGATATTTCTGAATTTGCCTACACATTTGAAATTAACAATAACAATATTGTAGGTTTAGGAGCAAAATTATTGGAAAATAAAATATTGGAAAATCAATTTTTATTATTAGGAGAACAGCATTATTCGCCTGAAATATCTGAATTTACAAATGCAATACTTCCCAAATTAAAACAGTCTAATTTTAAGTATTTTGTAGCTGAAATTGGCCCAAACAGTACTAATAAAATGATTAGTGTAATTAAAGAGCAAAAATCTTTATTTGAATTTAATACAGATTTTTATTCAAATTACAAAGATATTCCAATTCCTTTTTTTGATGGTATGAAAGATGAACTCTTTCTCAAAACAGCGATAAATGAAAACTTTGAAATTTGGGGTATTGACCAAGAATTTTTGTCATCACAACTTTTTTTAATTGATGAGATTTACAATCTATCGAGTAATAATTCTTATGTAAAATCAGATTTCAACAATGCAAAAAAGTTTCTTGAAGAAGAATTCAAAAAAGAGAAAACTATCAAGAATTATCCGATGTTTACGAATCTTTTAGCATCCGAAATTTTGACGTCTTTCTTTAAAAAATGTAATACAGATAAGCAACAAAAAATTATAACTGATTTAACTACTTCTTGGAAAATTTACGCTCTTAATGAAGATAAAAAGTATGGAGAAAATAATTTCACAAGAATGCAGTATATGAAACGAAACTTTGGTGAGAACTACAAGGTAGCTGAAAAAAAAGATTCACTTCCTAAAGTTTTTATAAAAATGGGTTCTATGCATCTTGCAAGAGGCAAAAACTGGTTAGGAATTTATGATTTGGGAAATATGATTAAAGAATTAGCGTATTTCAATGGAACTCAATCAACTTCAATAAACTGTTTTGCAAGATACTACAAAAATAATGATGGAACTATTTATGACTATCTAGACGATAAAGATGGAAAAGCATATCAACCGATTTTAGAGCTTGCTAAAAAAGATAAATGGGTTCTTATTGACACAAAACCAATTTTAAAAATTGTGAGAAAGAAAAAAATAAATCTGAATAAAGACCTAAAAATATTGTTGTCTGGTTTTGATTTTGTATTGTTTTCACCAATGAAGACTGAAGTTAAACCAAATTATTCGGAATAAAAACTACTGGCAACACCGTATAAAATTAATTGCTAGTTCTAGCCTACTTACGAAAATCCTCGCGGATTTTCTATTCGGTTTTTATTTGCTAAATTAGTTGCTGAAACACGCAACGAAATCATACACAAACACGTTCTACGCAATTTAAATCAACAACAGAAATATTTATGAAAAACCTGATTTTAACAATTTTAATACTTCTAAATTTTTCTTGTGCTAATTCACAGGAAAATAAGATTGACCAGATTAAAATTAAAGAAGATTTGAACGAAATCATAACTGATATAACAAACAATTACATTTACCTAGAAGAAAAAAATGTAGATTTAAATTGCATCCGAGATTATTACGAAAAACAAATCCCTAACATAAAAACGGAAGAAGAAACCGTACTCTTTTTTGAGTATTTACTAGATGAATTTTATGACAATCATCTTACTTTAAGAACAAATCGAAAATCTTCATTTCGCCTTTTCGCACCAATTTATGCGACAATAGAAAATGGTAAGCCAATTATAAGTAATGTTTGGCAAACGCAAATAAATAATCTGAACCAAAACATAATTGGAGCCGAAATATTAACATTTAATGGAATTGATTTTCAACAAGTAATTGAAAATTTCCCAACTCATTGCAATGACAAAAATTTTCTAGAAACTAAAGAATGGATTACTAATAAAATTTTAGCAGGTAGATATAACGAACCAAGAATTTTAAGTTTAAAATTACCTAATAATAAAGAAATTGAGTATGATTTAGATAGTATCACACTAACAAACGATAAAAGCCTTTTAACTTCAAAAACAGTTGATAAGATTGGAGTTATAAGAATAAACAACTCGCTTGGAAATGATAATTTGGTAAATGAATTTGACAAAACTTTAAACCAACTTTCAAACACAAAAGGTCTTATTATAGATTTAAGAAACACAATATTTGGTGGCGACTCATACGAAGCTCGTGGAATTATGAGCAGGTTTATAAAAGAGCCTAAACCATATCAAAAACACTCATTCATTGAAAAATCAGAAAACAATCCTGATATTGAGAGAAGTTGGGTTGAATATGTCAGTCCTCGCTTGGAACAATATGAAAAGCCTGTTGTTATTTTAGTTGGTCGTTGGACAGGAAGTATGGGAGAAGGACTTGCTATTGGTTTTGAAGGAATGAAAAGAGCCGAAATCGTAGGTTCTGAAATGAGAAGATTAGCTGGAGAAGTTTATGATTTTGGTTTTAAACACCAAAGATATGGTTTCAAACTTTCAACAGCGAAACTATATCACGTAAACGGAACAATAAGAGAAAAATATATCCCAACGAATTACATCAAACAATCAACAACTGAAAAAGATGAAGTGTTAGAAAAAGGGATTCAACTAATTAACAAAATGACGGAATAAAAACTGCGTAGAACACCGTATAAAAATAATTGCTAGTGCAAGCCTACTTACGAAAATCCTTGCGGATTTTCTATTCGGTTTGTATTTGCTAGATAAGTTGCTTAACCACGCAACTAACCATACACAAAATCGTCGTTAGAGTTCATTCCATATAAAAGCTAAGAACATTAAGTTATGGAAAAACAAATAATAGAATACCTCTCAAAATACACTGTAATTACAAAAGAGTTAGAGAACGCAATAACTGAAAGTGCTTTTTTCAAAAGTTATAAAAAGGGGCATGTTCTACTTAAAGAAGGTGGTTTTTCAAATGAATGTTATTTCATATTAGAAGGTTGCATTAGAAGTTATTTTTTGAAAGATGGAGAAGAAAAAACGATTGAATTTTATACAGAAGAACAAGTTGTTACACCTGCCAATTATGCAAAATCAATACCATCTCAGTATTACTTAGAATGCATAGAAGATACTATTGTAAATGTTTCCAATCCTGGTTTGGAAAAAGAAATGTTTAAAAAGTATCCGCAATTAGAATCTTTATCAAGGATAATTGCTGAAGTAATAATAACAAAGCACCAAGAGACTTTTACTAAATTTAAAACTTCGAATCCCGAAGAGCGCTATTTATATATGTTAAAAACAAGACCGGATTTAATGCAAAGAGCTTCTCAATATCAAATAGCTAGCTACTTGGGGATAAAGCCAGAATCTTTGAGTCGAATTAGAAAAAGATTGATGAAAAAATAATTTGATTTCTTAACTTAAGTCAATGAGTTAAAAATTACATCACCATATTTTCGTGATTGAATTACTGCCTAATTTTAAATAATTGGAATTGATTATTTAAAAGAGAATTCGCAAATTTTACTAAATGAAAATATGATGAATGGAATCAGAAAAAAATCAATTGTAGTTGGTGTATTATTAATTCTTAGCATAGTTGTAGGTATTCTAAGTATAGATACAGTTATTGATACGTTAGATAACCTTCCAGCTATTTCTAAAAATACAAACCCAATATTAATTAGGGCTTTTATGCAATTTATCTTAGCATTCATTTATGCTAGTATTCCTATTGTCCTATATTCAATATTAAAAAAAATCAATAATAGTTTTGCAATTGGTTTTCTCGCTTTTAGAATGGCTACGGTGGTATTCATACTTATAGGCTGGTTAAGCATACTGTTGATAGTGGATTTAGGTCAGGAGTTTGTAAAAGCAGGAAGTCCTGAATTATCGTATTTTCAAACGATAGATAATTTATTACGTTCAGCAAGAGATTTAATAAACCATGTGGCAATGCCCTTAATTATGAGCGTGGGAAACTTAATGTTTTATTACATTCTGTATCAATCAAAAATTGTACCTAGATGGCTATCCGTATGGGGCTTATGGCAACTTTACTGAGTAGTGTTGGGGCAAGCCTGCTTCTTATGTTTAACGTCATCAACATTATTACACCTGTTTATATTGCTCTAGCTTTTCCTACAGCATTATTGGAAATAGTTCTGGCAATATGGTTGATAACTAAAGGATTTAATGCGAGTGAAATGGATGCTATTACTAAAAAAAGAATAACGAAATGCTAACAATGTATAAAATAATTAGTAAGTTTATTCCTTAATATAAAGCTAGTGCTTGTTTGCTTATATCTGATTTTACTGACAGAAAATCCTTGTACTCAAACTACGCACTATTCTTATACGTAACCGTTGGTAGCCATTTGAACTCCAAACAGAGTAATTTAAAGACCATCTGACTTACGGAATTTGAAAGGAAAACGTAAATTGACTCTCTGAAAGTGATGAATGAAAGCCGACAACGGTCGAAACCTAACCGCCCAAGACCTTAATGGGGCAATTAAATTATTAAAAATGAAAACCGTATTTTTTGCACTAGCTTTTATGCTAGTAGGAACTTTAACTTTTGCTAACAATGTAGAAGTTGAAACAATTGATGACAATGTGACTATTGAAAATGTTGTTTCATTGAATCAAATATCTAAAACTGAATTACTAGAAGAAAGTATTTTCCTAGAATTAAATGGTTCTTCTGAAAGTGTAGTTTCTATAAAGTGTTGGGCTGCTAAACAATGGGTTAAACATAAGCTTAGACAAGTAAGTGATGAAGATGAAATGATTGACGAAATTGGAGATGCGGTATATGAATTGTGTGAAATAGCTCGTGATTTAGGTCTATTTTAATAAAATTTTTATTAGGCCGTTTTATATTTAAAACGGCCTCATTTAACAACTATTTCAGAAAAGTAAACAAGAACGCAAAACGTAAAACATTATTAGTTATGTTCTCAATTATAAAATTTAAAATTACTAAATATCTATTATTCTCTATTATTTTAATTTCAAGTGTCAATTGTTTTTCGCAAAAAAATGAAGGAATTGCAACATATAGGGCAAAGACTAGTTATGCTTTTGACAACATTGAAAAAGTAAATGAAAAAGAAGTATTAAATAAAATATTTGAAGATTCAGGAAAAGAAAGCAGTATAAACTTTAAACTCTTTTTCAAAAATGAAAAGTCCGTTTTTTTTGCTGAAAAAGCTTTAAAAAGAGAAAGTAAAAAAGTTGACTTTGTAAGTATAAAGGCTAAAATTCTAGGAAAAATATTTGTAAACCTAAAAACTAAAGAAGTGGTGCAGCATAAAGAAAAGTTTGGAGAGGTTTTTAATATAAAGAGCAACTTAAATAATAATGAATGGATTTTAACAAAAGAGAACATTAAAATAGGTAACTATACTTGTTATAAAGCAATTCTTAAAAATAAAAATAACAAAAAAAACGAAACAGTAGCTTGGTATACACCTGAATTAGCTTATAGAGTAGGCCCTTTGGGGTATTGTGGGCTTCCTGGGCTAGTAATAGTATTAAAAGATGATATTTTTATTTATACACTAAAAGAAATTGCATTCAACATACCAAAACAAGATGAAAAAATAGTTAATAAACCTAAAATTGGCAAAGAAGTTTCTGTTAAAGAATATGACTCAATTTATAAAATTATGAGAGAGAGAAAAGACAGATTGGAGAAAGAAAATTATATGAAAAATTAATTCATATGAATAAACACAAAATTAAGAGGGCATTAGTTTTCTTCTCTATTTTTTTTAGCACCGCAATGTTAAGCGCACAAAAAATAACTTTATTTGGTAAAGCTCAAGATAGTTTACAAAAACCTGTTATTAATGCAACCATATTAGCAATCCCAACATCTAGTGATCTAGACATTGCATATTCCATATCAAATTATAAAGGTGTTTTTAAATTAAAATTATTTGAGAGCCAAGATTATGATATTAAAATTAACCATTTAGGATATAAATCAAAAACTATTAAATTAACGACACACAAAAAAAACATCGAACTAAATTTCAATCTTTCAGAAAACATAAATGAACTGAACGAAGTTATAATTAGTTATAAAATTCCAATAATTATAAAAAAGGACACTACTATTTTCAACACAGATGCATTTACTACTGGAAATGAGAGAAAATTGCGAGACGTTCTTAAAAGACTACCTATGGTTGAAGTTGACCGAGAAGGCAATGTTACTGTGCGTGGTAAAAAGGTTACAAAATTATTAGTTGAAAATAAAGAGTTTTTTACTGGAGACCCAAAATTAGCTGTTAACAATATTCCTGCAGATGTTATAGATAAGATAGAAGTTTTAGACGACTTTAATGATATTAATTTTCTAAAAGGTTTGGAAGAAAGCGAACATATGGCTATGAATATTAAACTAAAAGAAAATAAAAAGAAATTTGTATTTGGTGATATAGATGCTGGATCTGGCATTGAAAACCGTTACCTCATTCACCCATCCTTATATTACTATAGCCCAAAAACCTCAATTAACACTATCTTTAATTTTAATAATATTGGAGCTAAAACCTTTACGTTTAAAGAATTTCTCGAATTTGAGGGAGATATAAGTAAACTTTTAACTAATTCCAAAAGCTATTTTACATCATTAAATAATGATTTTGGCCAATTCTTAGGCAATCAAGATTTTACATCTAATCGTAATCAATTTGGAGCAATTAATTTAACGCAAGATATCAACACGAATACTGTTTTTTCAACCTACGCTATTTGGTCTGATATAAAGAACTCAACACGTCAAGAAGCATTTAATGATTATTTCGTAAGTGATAATCTTATTGAAAATAGAACTAATACAGGAAATCAAAAGAACCGTTTTGGCATTGGAAAAATTAAACTTAAAATTAAACCTAATAATGATACGGATATAACTTTTGAAAGTTTTATAAAAGCATCAAGTAACAATTTACAAAATAATATCTCAACAATAACAGAGGAAAATAGTAACATTATCAATACTTATGTTGATGCTGATAACGTTTCAAGCAAGCAAGATATACAATGGCACAGAAGGTTTAGTGCAAAACATACCACTAGTGCTGTTTTCAACTATCAATATCAAAAAGCTACAACAAATACCAACTGGCTAACAGACCAAACCATTCTACAAGGATTAATTCCAGTAATAGAGGAAGACACCTACAATATCTTTAAGGATAAAGAAATTAAATCACATAATCTAAACATAGTTCTCAAACATTATTGGGTACTCAACCGTTTCAACCATATTTATTTTACCTTAGGCTCACAATTATCTATTGACCAAAATCTAACAAATGAATTTCAACTATTGGAAAATAGTAACGCTAATAACTTCTCCACCGCAAATTTTGGTAATGATACAGGGTTAAATTTCAACGATACCTTTGTTGGAATGTATTACAAAGTTAAGAAAGGTAAGATAACATTCAAACCTGCACTATTTTACCATTATTACAACTGGAATATTACCCAATTTGAACAACGCATAACAAATAACAAAGTTGTTTTATTACCTGAACTAACTACTGACATTGAGTTTAACAGCACCAAAAAACTAACGTTCAAGTATAATCTAAAAACACAGTTTCCTAATATTTCGCAGCTGGCTAACCGTTTTACTCTACTTTCATTTAACAGTATCTATCAAGGTAATGAACGCCTAGAAAATGAACTTTATCACTACGCTCAATTACGGTTTTATCGTTTTAGTGTATTTAAAGATCTTTTTTATAACCTAAAAGCAAGTTACCGTGTAAAAGAAGATAACTTTAAGAATACAACAACCATACAAGGTATTGATTTTATCTCATCAACTATATTGTCTGACTTTGAGGATAAAGTATGGAATTTTAATGGAAGCATCAAGAAAGGATTTGGAAAATACAAATTTTCAGTAAACGGAAGCCTGTCACTTGCCGACTATGAGAATCCCATAAATACTGAAATAATTGCCAACACATCAAACAACTATTCTTTTGGTGGTGGCATCGAAACACGATTTAAAAACTTTCCAAATTTTGAATTAGGCTATACCAAATCTATTTCAAAATATAAAGCAAATACAATTTCTAAATTTCAAACTGATATCTTTTCTGCCTATGTAGAATATGATTTGTTCAATGACTTTATTTTAAAAGGAGATTATCAATTTGAAAATTACGAGAACAAAACCTTTGATGTAACAAACACCTTTGATGTCGCAAATGTCTCCCTGTTTTATCAAAAGGAAAATAATCCTTGGGGTATAGAGGTTTCTGCAAATAACATATTTAATATTGAATTTAAACAACGTAACTCTTTTTCAAGCATATTGGTTTCTGATGAAAAAATATTTATTTTACCAAGAATAATTATGTTTAAAGTTACGTATAAACTATAATAAAAAACGGCTACCAACAATCTGTATAGTTAAAGGCTATAAAGAGCAAAACTCAAACTAAAAAGATTTCTTATAAAGGTCATTACTTTCTGAAAGATATAGAATTTTACACCCCACCAACCATATAGTAAACGTTAGCATTCATTGCGGAACACACTCAAATTTAACAAAATTGGAATTAAATAACGGAATCTAAAACTGAATTTTACTCGGACTTTTCCACTTGAACTCCGAATAAAAACACATCGGATTTTTAGCAAGTTTGCGGAATAAAAAAACATCTAACTGACCAAAGCAAAACGCAACTGTTACGGAGGACTGATATGCAGAACGGAAAAATACGCAACGGAATTTTGCCGACTCAAACTCGGAATATAAAACAGATTTAGAATAAATTACGAGGAATTAAAACAACGAAAGGCTAACAATGTATAAAATAATTCGTAAGTTTATTCCTTAATCTAAAGCTAATGCTTGTTTGCTTATATTTGATTTTTATGACGGAAAATTCTTGTATTAAAACTACGTGATATTCTTATATTAAACGTTAGGCAACATTAATGCCAATCAAAACGTGCCAACTGAAATCGAAAAAAGAAAACTATGGTAAAAGCAAAATTAATAATAGACGGAAAAGAAATAAATGTACTTTGTTTTCATTTTTCGTTTAGCCAAGGTGCAGATACAACAGGCAGACCGTCTCAAAAACCTGTATTTGTTGGACTTAAATTAATAATCGAAACTCAAAAAGACTTAAATCTTGCCGATTGGTCGTTTTCTCTCAATCAAACAAAACAGATAGAACTACATATTTACCCTGTTGTTATGGGTGGTAAAATACGTAAATTGTATTTTTATTATTGTCATCTTGTAAATTGGAAAAATGATTTTTCTTCAACTGGTTCAAACCCAATGTCTGAAACTTTAGAAATTACGTGTGCTGGTGTAGAAGATTCTAATTCTAACGGAGTATATTCTGCATATTGGAGAGAAACTTATCCAGAAGATAATTCTCAAGAAAACCAAAACAATAATCAAACAACAGAACTAAAAGTTAAAACTAATATATCATAAAATGCCTTTTTTTATACCTTTAGGAATACCTGACTTTAACGGAAAAAAGGAAAGAGACTTTTTTCAATTTACTTACCATATTGAAGATAATGATGCTTGTGAATTAATTGTGCAAATTAGAAATGGAAATATTGTATGGTACGAAGAAACAATTACAGATGCTTCAAAACTAACACAAGGAGAACATATTTGGCAATGGAACGGTTTTGATAATGACGGGATTTTAGATACTGCAAAATTTACCCAAGCAAAACGTTTAAATTTTTATGCTACAGGAAAAGACAATGATGGAAACATAGGCAGAAGTTCGACCGATTTTGAAGTCAATTACGATAAAGTAAATTGGGTAGATATTAAAATAGATAAAAACACCAAACGAATTGATGTTACACTGCGTGTAAATTTAACAGATGGCGGAGAAATTGGTACTGAAAAAGATTGTAAAGAAGAAGTAAAAATAGATTACCTAAATCCTGGACTAAAATCTTCAAAAGCAGTTTGTCCTTGGGAGAAAATCCCTGAAAAAGATTTGAAAAAGCATGGGCAAAATCCTATCACAACTAGAACCAAAAGTTTTGAAGAATTAAAAGAGTTAGTTTTAGAAGGCATAAATATTTATTGGAGTAGAAGATATACAAATACACAAGGCACAATAATAAATGACGAAAATTGGGAAATAATTGTCACTGCCGTAAATACAAATGATTCTAGTATTAGCTTAGATGATATTCCTTTAATTTATAACACAAATAATACTTGGTCTCGTTCTGGAAATCCGGGATCAAGTAAGTTCGGAGATGGTAACGTAATGGATGAACTTGCTAAAATATTACCTGATGGAGTTGTACAACGTATTTCTTATAATGTCGGCTATATAAAGTATAGTAATGGATGGTTTTACCAATATTCTTCTGATGAAGATAGTGAATTTAAATTCACTTCTGCCCATGAAATAGGTCATGAAATTTTACAAGCATATGCAGGTAACGTGTATTCTTGGCAACATAAAGGAAGTTCTTATTATTTACCTCAAGATAAAAAACCAATAGGTAAAGAATCCTTTAAAGAAGAATACATTAATAGGGATTTTATGGAAGAAACAAAAGGAGAAAACTATCCTCCTTTAGGAAAGGAAGTGGATTTAATGAAATATTATCATAATGACTTAGACATTAAAAACAGAATTGTAGCTGCTGAAAAAGATGCATTAGGACTGTTGTGGTTGACTAAATTGAATTTAAAATGAAAAAAATAATATTTACTTTTTTATTAACAACTTACTTTGTCTCTTGTAAAGAAAAAACTCTAAATCACTACCACGGTGTTGTAGTTGATAGTAATTCAATTCCATTATCAGGTGTATTAGTTAAGACGAGATATTCAAAACCTGAAATTACAACTACAAATGAGAATGGATATTTTAAATTAGTTAAATCACCTAATACGATAACTAGTCTTATCTTTTCAAAAGAAGGTTATCTGACTGATACAATAAAATCTGTATATGCTCATGGTGGAGAAAATATTGATTATAGATTTATCAATAAAGAGATAGACACAATACCTTTAAGAAAAATAACGTTGCCTAACAATGGCTATAATTAATACGGGTTTTAGTGTTTAATCCAAAGTTTAGTGTGTTTTTTCTAAGTACATGACAAAAAACAGAATCAAGTGATAATCAGCAAATTAATTGTCAAAAAATTAGATTAAAGCATTGAT
>CANLIE010000055.1 GCA_947491225.1 uncultured Cellulophaga sp. | reverse complement strand
AAATCCGAGTCTTTGTGATTTAAAAATATAGTCTTTTTCCAATTTTAGTTCAATTTTTCTTAAATGTGTGGCAACGTGTTTGTATATGGTTTGTTGCGTGGTTAAGCACGTAATTTAGCAAATAAAAACCGAATAGAAAATCCGCGAGGATTTTCGTAAGTAGGCTTGCACTAGCAATAAATTATATACGGTGTTACCATACGTTATTTTGCTAATTATTATTTGGGAACTCTTTCTTTATCAATTCAGTTACTATGTTTTTTATATCAGAAGGACATTTTTCGGTAATCTCAATTATTCTGGTTTTGCCAATATCTTTCCACCATATTATCTCATCGATTGTTAGTTCGTCCAAATCATAATTGTATTTATATAGATATTGTTCAATTGTATTTTTTAGATTTTGATATTTTTCTTCAAATTCGGAATTTTCAAATATGTTCTTAAAAGCCATTTTAAAATTATTTTCGTTCGTAAACTCTCGTGAAATTTGGAACAGTTGTTTGCATATTAATATTACCCGAAATGTAACGGGTTTTAAAGCGATTTTCACTCATTTCGATTACCTCGCTTTTATATTCAGGACTATTACTTGCTGGATTTGTATATGTTAGGATTTTTGTTTCTGGATTATATGAATAATCATAAAATACAACTTCACTTTGACAAGGTCCAGTATTTGAAGCAGAACCTAAATAAAGAAGAGTGTTTAATTCATTATTGGAAGTGAAAGTATAAGAAGGCAATTCTCCATTGGTACATAGAATTAATAAATTTTCTCCTGTTTCTTTATTTGCTGCTGTAATGTTCCAACTTCCGTGAAAGTAACTTTCATTGTTTGTGAATCCGTTTGTATCATCATTACTGCAACTTGCAAATAAAGAAATTAGTAAAATAGTTATTAGTTTTTTCATAGATATGATTTTAAGCAATTTGTGTAAATTTACTTTTCAAATGATTCTTTTAAAGTTCCTTCACCACTAATTTCCGTTTGCCATTTTAATGAGTTTTCGGTTAGTTCTGTAACTGTTAAAATATAAGTTTCTAAACCTGGGTCAGCGTCGTCCCAAGTAATTGTTAAGGTATTTCCGCTTTTCGACCAATCTCCAAATTCAGAAATATCTTGTCCATTGTTGCCAAAACCTTCATAGATAAATTCAGTTCGGTTGTCAGACGTAAATTTTACAATGCTGTTGTCAGGAACTCCAGAATTTTGTCCATTAAAAGAACTTGAAACTCCTGTCCAAGTTCCGACTATTGAACCATCAGTTCCGTTGTCGTTGTTGTCATCGCTCGAACACGATGTTAAAATCATAATTGCAATTAAAAATCCGTAGGTTAATTTCATTTTTTTCATTCGTAATCTGTTTGTTTTAATGTTCGTAATGTTTTTTTTAATGAATGGTAACTTGGTTATATGCGGAACTTTGGTAAGTATATACCACTTATTTGGTGGGATATGCGGAAGTTTTGCTCTTTTTCATTCTGCATATCACAACAATTAAAGTTCCTTACTATTTTACAATATAGATATGTTTTATAAATTATCAAACGGATTTTTAATTTTTCTAATACTAGTTTTTGTAATATGTGTGTATATCATAGTGGTTTTTGGATCATTGTGACCCAATAGCTCTTGAATATATCTAATGTCTGTTCCGTTTTCTAATAAATGAGTTGCAAAACTATGTCGTAATGTATGTAGGGTAACGTGTTTTTTTATTCCAATTTTTTTAATGGCATTTCTCAATACTTTTTGTGCACTTGTACTAGTGTATTGTTCTGTAATTTGTCCCTCAAATAAATATTCTTTTGGTTTATGTTTTTTATGATAAACCCTTAATAATTCTAAAAATGATTCAGAAAGTAAAGTATACCTGTCTTTTTTTCCTTTAGCTCCCCTTATGTGTATTAACATTCGTTTACTATCTATGTCCGATATTTTTAAATTAATAGCCTCACCAATTCGTAATCCAGCAGAATAGATAAGGCTTAATAAGGTTTTATGTTTAAGGTTGTCTATTGCATTTAAAAGTAATTTTATCTCATCTGTATTTAAAACAGCTGGTAATTTTCTTTCTTTTCTTGGTCGTTGTATGTTTAGTTTCTCAACTTCAATTCCTTTATAATCAAGATATTTTTTTATACCACTTATACATTGGTTTTGGTAAGATATAGATTTGTTGGCCTTAACAATAAAATCATAGTTAAAAGACTCTATTAATCTTTTGGTGTAATTGGTTACTGCTTTTAAGCTGCTATATCTTATAAAAAATGCAGTTACTTCTAGATACGTATTTACTGTATTTGGACTAAGCCTTTTTTGTTGTAACCATTTTTTAAACTTTGCCAAATCTTTATTTTGATAATCATACAGTTTTGGTAATGGTATGGCACTATCTTTTTTAAGTACCTTTCTATGTATTTTAATTTCACTATAATCAACGTAACAATTAATATTTCTTAAATGTGTATATACTATTTTTTTGTTTTCTGAAGTTTTTTTTATATAAAATACCTTATGTGTATTACTCCATTTTACAGCATCTAATTTTTTAATGTGTAATCTAATTTCATCGTTATATTTAAATTTAATTGCAATTTGTTCCTCTTTTTTATGCAAAAAAGAAGATAATTTTACTTCTTTCATATTTGTTTTTCAGTGTATGAAAATAATAAAATAGTGATAAATTATAGAATTTATTAACCTGTTAATTATTTGGTTAAAAATTATAGTTCTGTTATTTTTTCTGTTTTTATGTAATTTTAAGCCTTAGTTTATAAAAATATAAAACTTTCCTTGTTTACCTATAAACCTAAGTAAATTAAATTTGTATAGAAGGGATTTTTCACCTTTTTTAATTAGAGTATTAATAAATATAGGGCTAATATTAATATCATTTTTATAATATTAAGTGTTATTAGTTGTTTTTTTTGCAATTTTCGTAAATTGCAATCCTAAAATTATCTATTCAAATATTAATGGAGCAGCAAAAACCATACACCCCAAAAAATAAAATAAGAATTGTTACCGCAGCAGCATTGTTTGATGGTCATGATGCTGCCATAAACATTATGCGGCGTATAATACAATCTACAGGAGTAGAAGTAATTCATCTAGGTCATGATCGTAGTGTTACAGAAGTAGTAGATTGTGCCATACAAGAAGATGCCAATGCAATAGCAATTACATCTTACCAAGGTGGGCATAATGAGTATTTTAAATATATGTATGATTTGCTGAAAGAGCGTAACTCCAGACACATTAAAATATTTGGTGGCGGCGGAGGCGTAATTTTGCCAGAAGAGATTAAGGAATTAATAAATTACGGTGTTACCAAAATATATTCTCCGGATGATGGAAGAAAACTGGGCTTGCAGGGAATGATAAATGATTTGGTAAAGCAGAGCGATTTTCCAGTTCCTGCATTGAAATTACCAAAAGGCGTAAAAATTTCCGATGCCATTAAAAATAAGGATGTAAATACAATAGCTCGTTTAATTAGTCTTGCCGAAAATAGACATAAAGAGTTTGAAGCGCATTTTGCTAAAGTAAAAAAATCTACTAAGAATGTTCCTGTATTAGGAATAACAGGAACAGGTGGTTCAGGTAAATCTAGTTTGGTTGATGAATTAGTAAGACGCTTTTTGTTAGATTTTCCTGATAAAAAAATAGGATTGTTATCTGTTGATCCTTCCAAAAGAAAAACGGGTGGAGCCTTATTGGGAGACCGTATTAGGATGAATGCTATTAACAATGAAAGAGTATATATGCGTTCTTTGGCAACAAGACAATCTAATTTGGCACTTTCTAAATATGTAGAAGAAGCCGTGGAGGTTTTAAAAGCAGCTGAGTATGATCTTATTGTGTTAGAAACATCAGGTATTGGTCAATCAGATACAGAAATCATAGAGCATAGTAATGTTTCATTGTATGTAATGACTCCAGAGTTTGGAGCCGCAACACAGCTAGAGAAAATAGATATGCTAGATTTTGCAGATTTAGTAGCCATAAATAAGTTTGACAAGCGAGGTGCTTTAGATGCCATAAGGGATGTTAAAAAACAATATATGCGCAATCATAATTTGTGGAATACACCACAAGATGAGATGCCAATATTTGGTACAATGGCTAGTCAATTTAATGATCCTGGTATGAACAAATTGTATACCAAAGTAATGGAAACATTGGTAACCAAAGCAAATGCAGATTTACAGTCTACATTTAAATTTGGCAATGAAATGGAAGAGAAGGTTTTTGTTATTCCGCCAGCGCGTACACGTTATTTGTCAGAAATAGCAGAAAACAATAGAGGGTATGATATAGCTGTAAAAACACAAACAAAGGTAGCACAACGATTGTATGGAATATACCAAACCATATTATCTGTTTCTAGAAGTACAATAAATGAAAGTTCATTATTATTGAAAATAGGATTAGACACACAGGTCATCTTGCAAAATGTGAAAGAAGATGAAGACATACAGTTTTTGCAACTTCTCTTTAAAGAGTTTGATCGTGTTAAGATGGATTTGGATCCGTACAATTGGGAAATTATACTTAATTGGGATACTAAAGTAAACAAATACAAAGCACCTATTTATTCATTTAAAGTAAGAGGTAAAGAAATTAAATTAGAAACACATACAACGTCATTATCACATACACAAATTCCCAAAGTTGCATTACCAAAATATCAAGCTTGGGGAGACATTCTGCGTTGGTGTTTACAAGAAAATGTACCAGGGGAGTTTCCGTATGCATCTGGTTTGTATCCGTTTAAAAGAACAGGAGAAGACCCAACAAGAATGTTTGCTGGTGAAGGGGGACCAGAACGAACAAACAGACGTTTTCATTATGTGAGTTTGGGTATGCCAGCAAAAAGGCTATCCACAGCTTTTGATTCGGTTACACTCTATGGTAATGATCCTGATTATAGACCAGATATTTATGGTAAGATTGGTAATGCGGGGGTTTCTATATGTTGTTTAGATGATGCTAAAAAACTATACTCTGGGTTCGATTTAAGTAACCCTATGACCTCTGTAAGTATGACTATCAATGGACCAGCACCTATGCTCCTTGGTTTTTTTATGAATGCCGCTATAGATCAAAACTGTGAAAAATATATTAAAGAAAACGGATTAGAGAAAGAAGTAAAAGAAAAAATAAAGTCCATTTATACAGCCAAAAAATTGCCAATTCCAGCATACAATGGAGAGCTGCCAGAAGGTAATAATGGTTTGGGCTTACTATTGTTGGGTGTAACAGGAGATCAGGTGTTACCAACTGCTGTCTATGAAGAGATAAAGAAAACTACACTTAATCAAGTTAGAGGAACCGTACAAGCAGACATTTTAAAAGAAGATCAGGCACAAAATACGTGTATATTTTCAACAGAATTTGCCCTCCGTTTAATGGGAGACGTACAGGAATATTTTATACAAAAAGAAATTCGTAATTTCTATTCAGTTTCAATATCTGGCTATCATATAGCAGAAGCAGGAGCAAATCCAATAACCCAATTGGCATTTACATTGGCTAATGGCTTTACATATGTAGAATATTATCTGAGTAGAGGAATGGACATCAATAAATTTGGACCAAACCTATCTTTTTTCTTTTCAAATGGTATAGATCCAGAATATGCAGTCATTGGTAGGGTAGCCCGTAAGATATGGGCCAAAGCCTTAAAATTGAAATATGGCGCAGATCCAAGAGCACAAATGTTAAAATACCATATACAAACATCTGGACGTAGTTTACATGCGCAAGAAATAGATTTTAATGATATTAGAACCACGTTGCAAGCCTTGTATGCCATTTATGACAATTGTAACTCATTGCACACCAATGCATATGATGAGGCAATTACAACACCAACGGAAGAATCCGTAAGACGTGCAATGGCAATACAATTAATAATAAACAAAGAATTAGGACTTGCTAAAAACGAAAACCCAATACAAGGTTCTTTTATTATAGAAGAATTAACGGATTTAGTGGAAGAGGCTGTTTTACTTGAATTTGATAGAATTACTGAACGTGGGGGCGTCTTAGGCGCAATGGAAACTATGTACCAGCGATCTAAGATTCAAGAAGAAAGTTTGTATTACGAAACGTTAAAACACACAGGAGAGTTTCCAATTATTGGCGTAAATACGTTTTTAAGCTCCAAAGGATCTCCAACAGTATTACCTGCCGAGGTAATACGCGCAACAGAAGATGAAAAGCAGTCACAGATAACAACATTGCAAAATGTACAAAAAGCAAATGTAGAGGCAAGGTTGGTTCTAGAAGAGCTGCAACAGGTGGCAGTACAGAATGATAATATTTTTGAAAAATTAATGGAAGTAACCAAAATATGTTCATTAGGCCAAATAACAAATGCTTTGTTTGAAGTAGGAGGGCAGTACCGTAGAAATATGTAGTAATGTTCTAATTAAACCTGAGTTCGATGTAAGAAATTTTATGCCTGTCTAAGTGGTTTTCAATAGAAAATTGTATCTAAGACAAGTAAATCTCAAAACAAAAGCTCAACATCGTTACAATTTTTATTTGTATCACTATGAAAAAAATACTCAATTTAATGAGTTTTGTTTTTATGTTGAACTCAGATAAAAAGAAGCATATTAATTTTCTGAAATAAATTTAGAATAGTGTTTTACAGCTTTTAATACAATCACACACGAATTATATCCCAAATGATTTTCTCCAGTTTTTGTATGATTTTCTGAAGTTTTTAATATCAGTACGTAACAAGTTCAAATATTCTTTTTCTTTAATACCATCATGTTCTAAACCATTACAATATGATAATATGTTCCTTGTAATGATATTTATGAACTGTATACTATTAAAGCGCACTTGTGGTGAACTTGAGCGTTCTGCTTGCTCAATTTGTATAGGTAATAAAATAGCATCCGTTAAAATAGAATCTGCCATAATGTCTCGTAAACTATTAGATTTGTATAAATGCAATAAATCTTTGTTGTAAGTAATATAAGAAGCAATTTCCCTACTGGTATTGCAAAGCTCTAGGGCTTTTTTATATACAGGAACTGATCTAAGATTTTTATATGACATTTCATTTTGATTGATTTATAAAATTACATCCTTATTTTTGTTAGTACAATTAACGTTATAAAGTAAAATTTAATATTTACTTTTGATTATTAATTTTTTAATACAAAAAAGATTTGAATAATAAAATAGACACTATTAATTGGAAAATACTCAACTATCTACAAAGAAATGCAAGGGAATCATTAGCTCATATAGGTAGAGAAGTAGGTTTGTCTGCACCAGCAGTTGCAGAACGTGTAAAGAAGATGGAAGATTTGGGTATAATTACTGGTTACAAGGCAATGGTTTCTCATACAGAAACCAGTTATCAATTAAAAGCCATAATTACATTACGAGCTTTTATGGGTAAACTAAGACCTTTTTTAGAGTTGGTTGGTACTTTTGATGAGGTTATTAATTGTTATAGAATAACTGGTAATGAAAATATTATAATGGAAGTTGTGTTAAAGAATCAGTTTCATTTAGAAAAGTTTATAGATAGACTCATACAGTATGGTGAAGCTCGTACGCATATTGTTTTATCAGACATAATATCTAATGCACCCATAAAAAAAATAGACTTCTAAAATTAACAATTAGCGGTGAATTTGTAATTTGCAAATGATTAAAAGAATTGATAAAATAAAGAGTTGATATAAAGACAGAAGAGTTAGATACTATTAATAGATATATACAAATTAACCTACAGATAAAACTGTATTTTTTTTCTACCACGCATTGTAGAATTAAGACTAGTTTTATGGTAGGTCTTAAAGTTGTAAAACAAGTGTTAAAATTGGTTAATTAACTTTGGAAAAAAAAGTAGGATTCTCAAAAACACTAAAGTTTTTTGTCTCATCTGTTGCCAGTGTAGTATTAAAGTATTCAATATTTTTTTAGTGATTACATTATTGGGTGAAGGCCTAACAGGTTTAATGACTATTTTTTTAGCTACTGGTTTTGCAATAGGTATGGCATTGTAGGTTATTAGAAAAATTTTCTTCAGGTATTTTAATACTAACCTTAAAACCTTAATGATTATACACAATTTAGATAATAAATTTCAACGTCTAGTAGAAATAAAGTTTTAATTATACCTAATTCTAAAATGATAGATTCTGTAGTCACCAATTTATTCAGAAAAAACAATGATTAGTTTAGAGTTATTAGTATAATACTTTACTAAGAAAAGTTGCATAAGATGAAAAAGATAATTATTGATGCATTGTTGTCCTTGCAGGGTGTTTTAAAAATCCTAATTTAGATATTGGAATACAACTTTTGATACTTACTACTATACAGCTGTTGATAAGATTTTTTATAAAACTAGATGACTATTGGTCAGTAAATTTTGAAGCCAATGGAGTAATGAAAAATATGTTTAGTAAAACATAATTAAAGTTGCTTACTCAGAAGGAGTGGAAATAATATTTATTGGTAATTAATTTTATTCATAAATATTTTAATTTTTCTTTGGCTAGGTTTTTGATACTTTATTTTGTGTAAAAGAATTAAATATATAGTAATTGTTTTATTTTTTTATGATTAATTTTATGTGAAATAAAAACAAATTAAAGTCTGTGAAAAAACTATTACTACTACTGTTTGTTATGGGAACCTTGCAAATGTATACGCAAGAGTTAAGATTAAAAAAAGGAGTGGTTATGGATGCCATAAAGGTTTCCGATTCTCTTTCAGAAAGTTTTTCACTCTTTATTCCTTCAAATTTTGACACCAATAAAAAATGGCCAATTCTTTTTGTGTTTAATTTTAATGGTAAGGAAAAGCAAGTAATGCGTTTACTGGCAAAAACTGCTGAAAATAGAGGGTACATACTTGCTGCGTCAAATAATCTAAAAGATTCGCTTTCTGTTTCAGAAAATGTTCAGACATTTAGCAAGGCCTATAATACAATCATTAGTATGTTGCCTATTAATAACAATCAAATTTTTGCTGTTGGTTTTAACAGAAGTGCTAGATTGGCACTAACTATGCCAGTTTTTATAAACAATATAGCTGGTGTTTTATCTTATAACTCTCCTATTAGTAACGTTAATATCTTAAATGTTAAAAAACCATTCCAATACGTAGGTATTGTAAGCAAGGGCAGCTTTAATTATCTAGAGATGTTACGTAATGAAAAAGAGTTGAATAAATTAAAATTCCCTAATGAGTTGTTGGTTTTTGACGAAAACCAAGAGTGGCCAACAGAAGAAGTATTAGACAAGGCATTTCTTATTTTTACGCTTTCTACTATTACAAAAAGTAATATACCTAAACTAAATGATTTTATTACTGAGAATTTTGAAAAATCCAAAGTTCAGATTCAACAATATATAGTTGCTAATAAATTGAATAAAGCAGAAGATTTAATAACGGAAACCATTTCAATGTATAAACCCTTTAAAGACATTGAGTTATTAAAAGAAGAAAAGAAACGTATAAAAAAAACTAAAATATATAAATCTTTAAAAAGGGCTGAAACTAACGTTTTTTTTAAGGAAAAGTTGTTAAAGGATGACTATGATTATTATCTAGAAGAAGATATATACACATACAATTTTAATAACCTTGGATGGTGGACATATCAAATACAAGAAATTGAGAAATTTAAGAATAGCCCTAATGTAGAACAACAACAAATGGGATTAAGGTTAGAAGCTTATATAAAAGCATTAGTTGAGGATAATTTGGATATAATCTTTTTAGAAAAAAAAATAGATAATGATGCTCTTAGTTTTTTGTGGATGTTAAAGACAATAATTTCTCCAAAAAATTATGAAGTCTATTTAAAATTAATATCCCACAGTTCTAATAACAATGACTTTGGAACTTCTCTTTTTTATTTGGAAGAGCTATTGAAAAATGGATACACAGATGTTGATAAATTATACAATTTAGAACATACCACATTGTTACGAATATCACCAGAATACAACCAAATAATTGAAAAATATCTTAAAAAGGGGCGCTATTTAATCAAGGAATAATAAGATGTGGTACAGTAGTAATATCCCAATTTATTACTAAGCCGCCAGCTAAGGCATCTGCAACTTCTTTTCCGTATAAAATTTCACATAAATATAGTGCAGCTTCAAAGCTTTTAGCCCCACCAGCAGAGGTAATATATTTTTTGTCGTGTACAAAAAGCACGCTGTCTTTTACTTTTAAATTAGGAAACATTTTCTTGTAAGTGCCTATATCACTAGGAAAAGTTGTAGATGTAACACTATCCAATACTCCAGCCTTTGCAAGTACAAATGCACCATCGCAATGAGAAGTCATAAAAAGAGCCTCTTTATCAACTTTCTTTATAAAATTGAGCATAATTGTATCCTTTAAATCAGAATCTAAATGATGTTCAGCACTTGGTACAACAAGTATATCTATTTTAGGAATAGTATCTTTTGTGTAATCAAAATCAGGTAATATTCTAATTCCTTCAAAAGTTTTAATTGGCTTTAATGTATTTGCAACAGTAAAAACATTCATTGCTTTAATGTTTTTTCTAAAAATGGTATGTTGAAAAATATCAAATGGAGCAGTAAGCTCAGTATTATATGTACCATTCATTATTAGAAACCCAACATTATATTGGTTAGGTTTAATATCAGGTTTTACCCTATCTATTTTTTTAGATTTTACAATAGTGGTTGTATTTTTCTTGCATCCCATTACAGCAAAAAATAAGAGTATAGGTATAATGATTAATTTTTTCATTGTTTTAATTTAGTTATTCTTTTTAAAATCAAAAGTAGTAAAACACCTACTACAGATATAATTGTTATTATATTCCAAGTTGTATTGTAACCATAATTGGCTATGGATTGCATACCAAAATTATGAGCAAAGATATGTGAAATTGAAAAAGCAATACTATATAAAGCCATATATTCACCACGGTTACCTCTTTTAGAGCGTTCCATTGCAATGGCATTAGAGAAAGGAAAAGCAATCATTTCTCCAATAGTCATTAAAAGCATACCTATAACCAATATTCCAGACCAAGAGAACAAATTTAGAATTATAAAACTTAAGCCCACTAACATAAGTCCAAAAATAACATAGCTGATTTTAGCGTATGATTTGCTTTCTAAATATTTAATTAAAGGCATTTCAAAGGCAAATATTAAAAATCCATTCATTGCCAATAGCAAGCCGATTTTAAATTCACTTAATTTAAAAATATCATTATAGAAAATAGGAATAGTAGAAAAGTATTGAACAAAACAAAATCCAAACAGAACCATAGAAGCTATAAAAACAAGGTACTTAACATCTTTGTAGGCAGACTTTGGGTTTTTATTTTTTGTATTGTCCATTACTTTAGCTTTTTTAGGGTGTAGTACAAACAAAAGTAATATACTAGCTAAAACACAAGTACTCCCATCTACCCAAAATAATCCAGAGTAACCAAGAGAAGTTATTGTTATTCCACCCAATGCAGGACCCGCAGAGAAACCTAAGTTAATGGCTAGTCTAATAAGTGTCACGGATCTTGTTTTGTTTTCAGGTTTACTGTAAGCAATAAGCGCAACAAATGCAGCAGGTCTAAAACTATCGGCTACAATCATTAGTAAAAAAATACCAGCACATATAGTATAGTAGTCTTGCAAAAATTGTAATCCAACAAATAGAATTCCAGTTGTAAATAGGCTAAATAGCATAATTTTATAATAACCAAATACATCAGTTAGTTTACCGCCAAACCAAGTGCCAATAAATGAACCCAATCCAAAGCAAGTCATAATTACGCCTACATTTTTTGGTGTGATTCCAACATCTTGTGTTAAATACAAGGATAAAAAAGGAATCACCATTGTGCCTGCCCTGTTTATTAATGTAATTAATGCTAGCCACCATACTTCTTTAGAAAGTCCTTTAAAAGAATCTATGTAGTTAATGTATAATTTTCTCATTTTGATTGATATAAAAAAGCCTGACGAATTTTCGCCAGGCTTTTTAATATTAAAATTAGATTTCCAATTTAGATATAACAGCACCGGTCCCAATTTCTGGTACACCATTTAACTGATTTATAAATAGATAATCTTTGCATTTTTTTATTTTATTGAAAAAACAAATTTAAGTAAAAAAGTAATAAGTTGTACATTTGAAAATAGTAACTAGATTTTTTTGTATGAATAAGTTTAAAGTAATGAAAGGTTTCTTTGTATTTTTTTTATTGATTTTGGTAAGTTGTAATGGACAAAAGAAATACCATAAAGATGAAAAGGAAATAGCTGTTATTACATCAGATAAGTTGAAAAGTATTTTGGAGTATCAAGAAAAATTGAATAAAGAGTTTAAAGATCCTGAAACCTCACCTTTGCCAGATAGGTTTAGAAAAGAATTTGAAGGCTTAGATTTTTTTGAGCCTGATACAAATTATGTGGTTCAGGCAAATTTTGTTCCTGCCATAAATGCAACTCCTTTTTTTATGCCAACAACTACAGATAGAAGACCAGAATATGAATTGTATGGTACAGTATCATTTGTTTTAAATGGAAACGAGCATACATTAGAAGTATATCAAAATCAAAAACTAATTTTAGAAGAAAAGTATAAAAATCATTTGTTTTTACCTTTCTTAGATAACAGTAATGGTAAAGATACATATGGAGGAGGTAGGTATATAGATCTTGTTAGACCAGAAGGAGATTTTATTGAAATTGACTTTAATAAAGCTTATAATCCATACTGCGCCTATAACAAAAAATACTCATGTCCTATTGTACCTGTAGTAAATACTTTAAATATAGAAGTTAAAGCTGGGATAAAAGCTTTTAAGAAATAAAAAAAGTAAGTCTCCAAAACTCTGACAGACATAAATTTTATTACATCTAACTTAACATATAGAAGATAAATTAAAAATTATATGGATTTAGAAATCCATATACCACACATAACCGCGAAAATACCAATGATAATACTTAAAGAAGTATATATTGCAAAGTGTATAAAGTCACCATTTTTAAGAAAGGAATGATTTTCATACGCAAAAGTGGAAAATGTGGTAAATCCTCCGCAGAAACCTGTTGCCAAAAACAATGTTTGGTTTTCAGTAAAATAATTGTTCTTAAGTGCTAAACCTAATATAATACCAATGAATAGGCTACCTATTATATTTACTAAAAAGGTGCCTAAATAAAAAGATTGAAATGTGTTATTGAAAGTTTTACTTATTAGAAAGCGTAAAACACTACCAAAACCACCACCAATAAAAACAAGTAATATCTGTTTCATACGCTAAAGGTATAAAACTAAATTGCTTTTTTGTACTCAGTAGGAGCTAAATCCATTGGGTAGATTCTTGCAGTAGGTAAAGGCTTATTACTACTTTTAATAGCTTTTTTGCTTTTAGTGCTATTACGGTTAACACTAAATATCAAAAGGATAGCATTTATTAAAACTAATAATAACAATATGTTAAGGAAAGTAGTCATTTAACGGTTTTTCTTATCTCTATAACGCAAAATTAAGTCTTTTCTTACATTATAACGAATAAAATTGTGTTTTTGTTGTGTGGCACTTAATTTTTGTTGCAAATTTAAGTAATTTGTTAATTTTTTAAAAAATATTTAATAACAAATAGCGAGATTACAAATATTAAGAAGGTGATAAAAATCCATTTAACACCAGAATAATTTTTCAAGTGCATTCTTTTATCTTTTTTATATGTAAAGATTGTGATAATTGCAAAAACCACTATAAAAAGTCCGGCAAATATATATTGTCCGTTACTAAACATATTTCTATTTTTGTGCAAAACTAACTTAAAAAAACACAAATGAAAAATAAACTTAAAGCTGTTGAATTGTTTCATAAATCATTTGGAGCAGGAGTGTCAAATGAGTTAAAGGCAAACCTTGGCAAGCAGAAGAATATGCTTCGCTACAATCTTATGGATGAAGAGAATAAAGAGTATTTAGAAGCTGCTAATGCTAATGATATGATAGAGGTTGCTGATGCTTTAGGTGATATGCTGTACATATTATGTGGAACAATATTAGAACATGGTATGCAGTACAAGATTGAAGAAGTGTTTAATGAAATACAACGAAGTAATATGAGTAAGTTAGGTATAGACGGAAAACCTGTATATAGGGAAGATGGAAAAATATTAAAAGGGCCAAACTATTTTAAACCAGACATTAGCCAGATTCTTAATAATTATTAATCCAAGAAGAGTTTTTACTTATTAGCTGTTCTAAAATAAGTTCTACACCATATTCATCATTGCTAGCTGTTCTGTAATTGGCAATAGCTGTAACATTTGGATGTGCATTAGCCATTGCAAAACTATAATTTGCAAGGGCTAGCATTTCTAAATCATTATTATAATCACCAAATACCATTGTTTCGGCAGGAGATATATTATATAAATCTTGTATTTTTTTTAAAGCAAAGCCTTTATGTGCATTTTTATGAGATAGATCTAACCAGTTTTGACCAGAAACTTTTACTTTCAAGTCTTCTTCTAAGTGTTTTACTTTTGGATATATATATTCTTCAGAGCTTTGGCTATGATAAATAGCTATTTTAAGAATCTCATCATCATACGATTCCAAGTTGCTTAATAATTCATACGAAGTATAGTACTCTTTAATTTTTTCAGTAAAGTCTATAGAATTGGATTTTAGATATGCTTTGTTTTTACCACACAGTATAGGATACACATTATCTATTTTGTTAACCAGTTTTAGTAATTTAAGTATTGTGTTTTTATCTAATGCCGTATTAACTAATTCTTTTTCTTTGTTTTTTACAATTGCTCCATTCTCTGCAACTATTAGAATATCATCCTTTATTGGGTATAATTTATCAACAATACTATGATATTGTCTTCCGCTAGCTGCTACAAATAAAATATTGTTTTCCTTTAATTTCTTAAATATTTTAAAGAATTTAGGGCTAACCTTATGTTTAGAATTTAGCAATGTACCGTCCATATCAGTAACTACCATTTTTATTTTAGATAAATCCATAAGCTGTATTAGTTTTAAGAGATAAAAATATATTTACCTATTTAGATAAATATAGTTTAATCATTCTGTGAAATTATCAAATATATATCTAACTAAAATTAAAAGAAAGTTATGCTTAAAGGGTATTTGTAGAATCTTTTATTTGATGCGGCTAGACCTCCTAATATTGGTGGTATAATAATAAGTAGTATCAGTACTAAGCCTACAACAAATAATAAGGGCATTAATAAAAAGCCTATAAAAAAAAATGTTAAAAAAGCAGAAATAAAAAGTAAAATAAAAAAAATAAGAGAATATAATAACAAACTAATCTGAAAATTAATTACTGCTTTTCCATGTATGTCCATCTCTTTAATATGTTCTTTCTTAGATGACCATAATACGATAGGGATTATTATACCAAGTGGACCTAAAAAGTTAAGCAACTGTGAATAATGCATTAAAGATATTGAGCTATAATCTTCTTGTAAATTGTATTCTTTCATTAGTTTTTTTTACGTTGTTTAAAGTATATTTCATACAACGTTAATAATACAGTGGTTATTATGCAAAGAACTATAAAGGATTACTTTTTATGAATAATATTATTTCTCTAAATTCTCTAGTCATTTGTGATTTTGGTAATGTGAATAAATGTTGTATTTATTATAAGAAAATACAGGATTAAAGTAAAAGAGGCTACCTTGCTTTTTAAAGTAATTCTTGCACTTTTTTAATCTTCTTGATACAAAAATATTATCATTTTCGCACTTTATATTCACCCATTTAGGGTGATTTTTTATGTAAGTAATATTATTGTGAGATAATGAAAAATAAGTTGAAATATAATTTATTCAGGTAGATTGTAAATATTAAAGCCTACTCAAAAGAGTAGGCTTTAATCTCATCTAAGCGAGATGAATATTCTTATTTTACCTTGTTTACAATAGCTTTAAAAGCATCCGGGTGGTTCATTGCTAAATCAGCTAAAACCTTACGGTTTAATTCGATATTATTAGCTTTTACTTTTCCCATAAATTGAGAATAAGACATTCCATGTAATCTGGCACCCGCATTAATACGGGTAATCCATAAAGCACGGAAATTTCTTTTCTTAACTCTACGATCTCTATAAGCATATAACATTGCTTTTTCAACCGCATTTTTGGCTACTGTCCAAACGTTTTTGCGTCTTCCAAAATAACCTTTGGCTTGCTTCATCACTTTTTTTCTTCTAGCTCGTGAGGCAACTGAATTTACTGATCTTGGCATAAATTTAATTTTTTTTGTAGTAGGCGGTCTATATAAGACACTTTGTTTTTAAGCCCAACTCCATGGTTAATACTAATTACCGTAAAGAATCTATTACTTTAAACGTAATTGCTCTTTAATACTATTTACATCAGACTGGTGTACTAAAGTACTATGAGTCAATGCTAGCTTACGCTTCTTAGATTTTTTAGTCAATATATGACTTTTAAAAGCGTGCTTTCTTTTAATTTTACCAGAACCTGTAAGCTTAAAACGCTTTTTAGCACTGGATTTTGTTTTCATTTTAGGCATTTGTTCCTATTTAATAAATTAAATACCGAAAAATAATCTCGGTACCTCTCGCTTAGTGTGGACCAAACTAAAGTTTGGTTTATTTTACTAATACTTACTAATTAGTAAATATTATTATTTTTTTGTTTTAGGAGCTAAAAACATTGTCATTCTTTTTCCTTCTAATTTAGGCATTTGCTCAACTTTTCCTAATTCTTCTAATTCTTGAGCAAGACGTAATAACAATATTTCTCCTTGATCTTTGTAAACTATTGACCTACCTTTGAAAAATACATATGCTTTTAACTTAGCGCCATCTTTTAAAAATTTCTCGGCATGTTTCTTTTTAAACTCGTAATCATGATCATCAGTTTGTGGTCCAAAACGAATCTCTTTAACAACAACTTTTGACGCTTTGGCTTTCATAACCTTTTCACGTTTTTTTTGTTCGTAAAGAAATTTTTTGTAATCAATAATTTTGCACACAGGAGGATCTGCTTTTGGTGAGATTTCTACCAAATCTAATTCTAACTCCTCTGCTTTTGCTAAAGCCTCTTTTGTTGAGTATACTCCAACCTCTATGTTATCACCAACTAAACGTACATTAGGTACCTTAATATCGTTGTTGATATTGTGTGGGTTTTTGTTCTCTCTTCTAGGTTGTGGCCTAAATCTCTTTCTAATTGCTATGACTAATAATTTTTAGATTAAACTTCTATTTTTTAAAACGACTTTAAGTTACTGTTTATTTCATTAGTTACCAAGTCTGTAAAATCTTTTATGGCGATTGAGCCTAAATCTTCACCTCCATGTCTTCTAACAGAAATGGTATTTGTATTTTCTTCATTCTCGCCAATGATAATCATAAAAGGGATTTTGTTCATTTCAGCTTCCCTAATTTTTTTACCAACTGTTTCGTTTCTATTATCTAGCAGCGCGCGAATTTCGTTATTTTCTAATGAATTTAAAACTTTTTTCGCATATTTCTCATATTTCTCGCTAACTGGTAGTATTATTGCTTGATTTGGAATTAACCATAAAGGGAAGTTTCCTCCAGTGTGTTCCAGTAATAAAGCTATAAAACGTTCCATACTGCCAAAAGGAGCACGATGTATCATTACTGGCCTATGAGATTCATTATCACTGCCTTTATAGGTGAGATTAAATCGTTCTGGTAAATTGTAATCTACTTGTATAGTGCCTAATTGCCAATTTCTACCTAAGGCATCCTTTACCATAAAATCCAACTTAGGGCCATAAAAAGCAGCTTCGCCGCTTTCTACAACATAATCTAAGCCTTTTTCCTTTGCAGCATTGATAATTGCATTTTCTGCTTTTTCCCAATTTTCAACACTACCAATGTATTTGTCTAGGTTGTCTAGATCTCTTACAGAGACTTGTGCTTTAAAATTATCAAAACCTAATGAATTTAGTACATATAAAGATAAGTCAATTACATTTTTAAATTCTTGATCTAATTGATCTGGAGTACAAAAAATGTGCGCGTCATCTTGTGTAAAACCACGAACCCTAGTTAGTCCATGTAATTCCCCACTTTGTTCATACCTATATACTGTCCCAAATTCTGCAAAACGTTTGGGTAAATCTTTATATGAGTGAGGTTTAAAATTAAATATTTCGCAATGGTGAGGGCAGTTCATTGGTTTTAATAAAAATTCCTCATCCATTTTAGGGGTTTTTATCGGTTGAAAACTATCCTCGCCGTATTTAGCATAATGACCAGAAGTAACATAAAGTTCTTTTTGTCCAATATGTGGCGTAACCACCATTTCATAACCTGCTTTTTTCTGAGCCTTTTTTAAGAAATTTTCCAAGCGTTCTCTTAAAGCAGCCCCTTTAGGTAGCCATAAAGGTAAGCCTGCACCAACTTTTTGTGAAAAAGTAAACAACTCTAGTTCTTTTCCTAATTTTCTATGATCCCTTTGTTTAGCTTGTTCTAGTAACTCTAAATACTCGGTTAGCTCTTTTTGTTTAGGGAACGATATGCCATAAACACGTGTAAGTTGTGTTCTGTTCTCATCACCCCTCCAGTAAGCTCCAGCAACACTTAATATTTTTATAGCTTTTACAATGCCAGTATTAGGTATATGTCCACCACGACATAAATCTGTAAAAGAATCATGATCGCAAAAAGTAATGGTTCCATCTTCAAGGTTTTCAATAAGTTCAACCTTATATTCATTACCTTGATTCTTGTATAAATTTAAAGCTTCAGATTTACTGACAGACCGCATTTTAAAATTATGCTTACCTCTGGCTATTTCTATTGCTTTCTTTTCAATTATAGGGAAATCTTTTTCAGAAATGGTTTTATCTCCTAAATCTACATCATAGTAAAATCCATTTTCAATAGAAGGTCCAATAGTAAGTTTAACGCCTGGGTATAATTCTTCAATAGCCTGTGCTACTATGTGAGAAGATGAATGCCAAAATGTTTGTTTTCCTTCAGAATCATTCCAAGTATATAAAATAAGAGAACCGTCTTTGGTTAAAGGGGTAGTTGTTTCTATTTTAGTATCATTAAATTTTGCAGAAATAACATTTCTAGCAAAACCCTCGCTAATGTTTTTTGCTACATCCATTGGAGTGCTTCCTTTTGAAAACTCCCTTAAAGTACCATCTGGTAAAGTAATTTTAATCATACCTTTTATTAATGTAAGATTGCAAAGATAATATGTTGTAGTAACCTTGCCAATAATAAACTATATATTTTACTGTATATAATAGATATGTATGTTATTAGTAGTAATGTGTCAAAGATATTGGCTAAGAAAGGTCTTGGTTATTTCTCCAAAAAGATAACATATCTTAATCTATAAATTAATGATTTTTTAATGTTTTGTTTTAAATTGATTTTTTTTATAGTTGTAAGATATTAAGAAACAGTCGTGTAAGTGTGTATTTAAAAATAAATTAAAAAAGAGTTATAAAAGATATTGTGAGTACCAAAAAGGTATGTATATTTGCAGCCGCTAATGTGAGTCTATTAGGTTTTAAAATTAGTGAAGTTCATTTAGAATGTTGTGAATAATGAGTAAAGAGATAGTTAAGAAATGGTTTTTTAACAAGTTTCATTTATTATTTACGGTTTAGGATTTGTATAAATAAGCGTTTTTAAAAAGGTAAAAATAATTTCATTTTTATTTTGTGAGATTAAGAAATAGTTTTTACATTTGCATCCGCTTTGCGAGCAGGTAAAGCGATAAGGAATTTTGGAAAGATTTACGTTGTTAAATCTACTAGTTCAATTCTAGTGTTCTTACAAGAGATATAAAGTTCATATGACATATTGGAGAGACAGCAATTATAGTATTATCTAAGATAGTATTATAGAATTAAAAAAAAGAGAATGAGTTTTGGAGAAGAAAGATTTTTGGTTGTAAATAATATATACAAAACAACGATGAAGAGTTTGATCCTGGCTCAGGATGAACGCTAGCGGCAGGCCTAAC
>CANLIE010000054.1 GCA_947491225.1 uncultured Cellulophaga sp. | reverse complement strand
GTTTGTGTATTTACAGACAATTTACAAAATAATATACTCATTTAAAAGTGTTTGTGATTAAAATGGGTAACCCTATTCTTTTATATATAAGACTTTACCTAATATGAATTCACTTTCTCCAAAATCTCTGCCTGGATCACTTTCATTAAAAGTTCTTGCCCATTTAAGTGCATTATCAAAATCCTTAGAATTAAAATACACATGAGTAATATATTTAGAGATTAAAAAGCTGTCACTCCAATCTGTCTTAGGATCAGGTAATAATTCCCAAGCTTCCTTCAATATTGAAATAGTATTATCAATATCATTAGGGTTAAAATTACTCATTGCCTCATCTATTAATTTTTCAACTTGAGATTTCATTGATTTATTTAAGTCTGCCATTTTTATTTTAAAAATAGTTTATTTTTTTATTCTAACGGGGGTAAATATCTACTGGTTGTGTTACCTCCTAAATGCCTATTATAACCAAAATGTTGTAATTCATAATTATCTGGATCTCTCATCCATTCTAGAATCCTAGAATTGGAATATCTAGTTTTGTTAGCATTTTTGTTTCATAAATTTAACTAGTATGAATTGACTTAAAATATTCCAAACTTTTCTGATATTTTTTAAGAATGTTTAGTGTTAATTCCTTTAAAGATTTATCAATATCTGAGTTTTTATATAGTGAATGATATTTTTCTACTTCATTATCAAAATCTTCTATGTTTGTACTTTTGAAAAATTTCAAGCTAATTTTTTGTAATAATTTCATTCTTTCTTCTCCTAAGTTATCTTTGGATATTTCTACATTTTTATACAAAAAATTCTTTTCAAAACCTCTAATTATAATACAATTCAAATGTTCTGTATTACTATTAATACCAAAGACAACATCTTTTGCATCAGAAAAAAATTCATTATTTCTAAAAACTCTATCTAAAACAGCGGCTTCATCTTCATCAGATACTTCTTCAAAAAAAAGAATTACAGAATCAAAAGAATAACTTAACCATATGGATAATGGATGAAAAGCACCATTGATAAAATCATTTAATTGAATTTGTTTATTGATTTTTTTGTTGTTGACGGCCTTATCAACTAAACCAACTAAATCCTTGTCCAATATTTTTACACAGTTGTAAGGCAAAAATTCTAAATACATTTTGAACAAGTTATTTTTCTTAAAGTAAAATTCACAACCCAAACCTGTATGACCTAATATTAAATCAGCATTATCAGCTTCAATAGATTTATCTAAATCAACAAAAACCCCAAAAAAACTAGGTAAATAATGTATGCATACATGTGAATTAACCCTACTTTCTTCATTATCAATTTTTCTAAAACTAATAAAAGGAATTTTTCTTTTCATTTATATTATTGTTAAGGCCAAATCCTAGCTACAGGATAAGGGCTATTACTTACTTCTGCAATATAATCTTTTAAAACAACAGGAGGTTCTGGAGCCCCCGTTGAGCCAGCCGGGAACCTTTTGTCAGGCTCAACATGTCTTGAAGGAATTCTTCCTCCTCTACCAAAAGCTGTGGCTACTTCGGATACATCATTAAGTTTGGTTATAACTATGGTTCCTCTTTTAAAGAACACTAAATTGCCATTTTTTGAAACAAAAACAACCTGTGGGTTATTGATAACATCGGCAATAACGTTATTTGGAACTTGATGAGAAGTAGTTCCAGAATGTCCAACTTCATTTATATCGCTTCCATCAACACGTTTTCTACCTGTTACTTTACTTCTTATTCTTTGTATTTCTTGTTTAGTAAATTTTTTAGGATCTAATTGTCTGATTTCATGATTTCTTCTTGCTCTTCTTTGTCTTCTTTTAGTATTATTTTTTGGAAAACATTTTCTTCTAGAGAATCTACACCATCCACCATCTATTCTTCGCCTCCAAGTATGCCCATTTGGTAATTGAATCTCTTCAGAATATCTTATCCCATCAATTTTTCTATCTATCTCCCTTCCTGGTCTTCTTCCTTCGACTCCTTCCATTTCTAAATCAAAATCTTCTCCACTAAGATCATCTTTATGTCTTGTTCTTTGCAAATCAGAACTATCATCACCCAGACCTCTTCTATTAGGTGTATCTACATCCACATCAGCTCTTCTGGTTCTTCTAAAAAATCCTTGAATCTTACTCTTAAATGATACTAATCCTTGTCTACCCCCTTTTAATAACCTTCTAGCACCTCTGGCCGCTCGGCCTGGTAGACTTGCTACAGCAGATAACCCATTTCTGGCACCACTAATGGTTTATCTGGCAAAAGCTCCTGGTGATCGTGGTACATTAGCAATAAAATCACCACTACTTAGGCTTGGTCCCATTTTCACAGCACCAATACCTTCTACCACAGCCATTGCCCCTTGAAAACCATCGGTGGTATTTTGTTTCATTTGTTCGGTATTACCAAAAAGCTCACGTGCTGTAGTCGCCGTACTTGCATCATGAAGGTTTTTGATATATGCCAGGCTGTTAAAGTAAACCGATAATACTCCAGAAATTATATCACCCCATCCAGCATAAGTCATCACAGTACCCATCCGTGGTCCGTAAAGAGAGCTAAAATACCCCAAGAGAAGATTGTTAAGACAATCATAAGTGCCGTAATCATTCCTGCGATTCCTAAAATTGATGAGAATACCATTGCCAATCTGGTAGAAATATCTGCAATTAATTTATACAACCAAATAAGATTATATTTATCTTTAGACTATAAAACACCTAATATGGTATATTTAAAAACAGCATAAATCAATTTTTAACCTGTAGCCATATTTCAGGACTAGATATTAAAAAAAACGTCATATGATTTCAAAATTAAAAAAAATGTCATCCCGAAAAGTTCTATTTATAGGACTTTTGCTTACAGCTATCTCTTGTAATAAATCCGATCAAAATTATATTGAGACAGACGGAACAATTATTAAAATAGAGAAAAAAGATATTTTAAAAAAAGAACCTGGTTATATTGTAATTGAATATACAGATAATAATGGCAAGAAACGAACAGGGAATATGGATTATGACCATATGAAAATCCAAAAAGTGAACGATAAAATAACTATTCTATATAGCCCAAACTCACCAAGTGAAATAATAGAAATAGATAAATCTAAAAAACAGAAAAGGTTTGTAACTTATGCTCTCTTAATTGTTACTATCCTTATTATTATGGGAACAATAGTTGGTTATTTTTATGCAATGAAAAAAGGTAAAGAGTTTAGATATAAACCTATTTTTTTGATTTTGGTTGTCATTCTATTCTTTGTTTCTTTATACGCTACTATAACAGGACAAACTTATGACGAAATAATATCATTTATAAAATAGAAAACTATTCACAATACTGTATAAAAAACATAGGGCGTTTGTTTGTTCTAAACCGAAAGGTTTGTGCGTTTTAATTGGATGAATTTATTTTAAAAGGGAGATATTTTATACCTAAAAGATATGCTGTCCAAAATAGCTAATACAGTTGAAAAGCTCTGCAAAGAGTTATATGAAGACCAAATTGTTTAAAAAATTTGGTCTTTTTTGGAGGCTTAGTCTACTAAAACAAGAAAGAGAAAGTGAGCAAGGTTTTACCCACTCGTTAAAGACATTACATATTTTTTAGGAGTAGTGCCATATTTCTTTTTAAATGCAGCAATAAAATGACTAGCGGTACTGTAACCAACCTTTAAGCCCACTTCGTTTACATTGTGCTGGCCAGTCTCTAGCATTTTACGTGCATAGTCCATTTTATGCTCAAATAGAAAACTATATACAGAATCGCCATAAATTTGTTTAAACCCTTCTTTTAATTTTTTTAAGGACAATCCAATTTCTTCTGATAACTCATTTAAAGTTGGCGGTTCTGCCATACGGGAAATTATTATTTCCTTTGCCTTACGTATCCGTTTTACGTTGTCCTCATCTACTAAGAACGGACATTGTTCTACGTCTGCATCCTCACTTTTATTAAAATAAAGAGCAATTAACTCATATACTTTTCCTTTTATGTACAACTCTTTTATAGAAGAATGTAAATTGTAATTCATAATCTGGCTAAGTACTATTGCTGTGGCTGGACCAACATTTTCCTGAGAATAGTATTTTTTGTCCTTGAAATCCGTACTTAAAAAAGGAATATAATCGGCCTCTTTAGAGAATAAAGAATGAAACTTACGTATAGTCATTACCACAGAAACCATCCAAGAATTAGGACTAATCTCTAAGTTTAATGGTAAATCTTTTTGGGTGTTGTACAATAACAAAGAGTTCTCTTCAGACACTTCCAAGGCATAATTACCATCATTAAAAATAAACTTTCCATTGCCTTTTAAACAGTAATGAAATTGTATAAAAGAACTGTCAATTTCGCGTTCAACTTTTTGATTATCAATACTATCATTTTGAATTTTTAACACATAAAAACCATTTTCTATGAGAACTTCTTTAAAAGAACCTTGAGCGGTATTTTTTGTTTCCATTTTAAATATTGTTATGATTTCTTTCTATTTAGAAAAGTTCTAAATAGAAAAATAAAAATCATTGTTATCATAGCAAATATAGATGTTTTGAGTGATTTTAGGGTCTGATTATGGTTAAAAAACGGGAATCGACATTTATTGTTCCTCTAGCGTTATTTTTATTGCTTGTCGGCATTTATTTTTGTAACCGATTGAAAAATTCCGAATGAAGAGTTATCATATTTCTAAACACAGTTCTTTTTACACCATAGGTCTTAATTATGAAAAGGCAAATGCAGTGATACGAGGAAAATTTAGTTTAGATGAAAATGCAATGAATAAATTACTGGTAGAAGCGGTTAAAGATGATATAGATGGCTTATTGGTTACCTCTACTTGTAACAGAACAGAACTACATGGTTTTGCAGAACACCCTTTTCAGTTAATAAAATTATTGTGTAACAATGCGCAAGGGACTGTAGAAGAGTTTCAAGAAGTAGCCTATGTGTACAAGAACAATGACGCCATTAGTCATTTGTTTAAAGTAGGTACCGGTTTAGATAGTCAAATCTTAGGAGATTTTGAAATTATTAGTCAGTTAAAACAAAGTTTTAATAGGTCTAAAAAACATAATTTAGCCAATCCGTTTATAGAACGTTTATGCAATGCAGTTATACAGGCTAGTAAACGAATTAAAAATGAAACGGAAATTTCTAGTGGAGCTACCTCTGTAGCATTTGCATCAGTACAATATATCATTAAAAATGTTCCTAATGTATCTGAAAAGAACATTTTGCTTTTTGGAACAGGAAAAATAGGAAGAAATACCTGTGAAAATTTAATAAAACACACGCAAAACTCACATATTACCTTAATAAACAGAACTAAGGATAAAGCAGAAAAAGTGGCTGGTAAGTTTAATCTGGTGGTTAAGGATTATGGTGATTTGCAAGCCGAGATTAGAAACACAGATGTGTTAATTGTAGCAACAAGTGCATCTTTACCTACTATTTCAAAGGAATTGATATACACAAAAAAACCGCTTTTAATCTTAGATCTTTCCATTCCCAAGAATGTGTCAGATAATGTAGAAGAGTTAGATAATGTCTCTGTTGTACACTTAGATCACTTGTCACAGATGACAGATGAAACTTTGGAAAAAAGAAAACAGTTTATTCCGCATGCAGAAGAAATAAACGATGAAATAAAAGCAGATTTTATAAAATGGTTAGAGACCAGAAAGTTTGCTCCAGTGATAAAAGCACTAAAACAAAAATTGAATATAATGAAGGAAGAAGAATTAGACTTTCATAGTAAAAAAGCATCTAATTTTAATCCTGAAGAAGCAGATATAATATCAGACCGTATTATTCAGAAAATTACAAAGCAATTTGCCAACCACTTAAAGGATGAAAACACAGATGCTAATAATAGTTTAGATCTAATACAGAAGGTTTTTCAATTACAAGTGGAAACAAAATGAGTAAAATAATACGTATTGGTACTAGAGACAGTGAACTTGCATTGTACCAGACAAACAGAGTAAAATCTGAACTAGAGAAATTAGGTCACAAGACAAAAATTGTTGCAGTAAAATCTACAGGAGATCTAGAGCTAAATAAACCTCTTTATGAGTTAGGAATTACAGGTATTTTTACTAGAACCTTAGACATAGCTATGTTAAAAGGGGATATAGATATTGCAGTACATTCTTTAAAAGATGTGCCAACAGTATTACCAAAAGGTATAGTACAAGCTGCTGTTTTAGAAAGAGGCAATGTTAGGGACACATTGGTTTACAAAAAGAACGAAGAGTTCTTAAGCGCTCGCAATGGTGTTATAGCTACTAGCAGTTTGCGCCGTAAAGCACAATGGTTAAACCGTTACCCAACACACACTGTAGAAGATATACGCGGTAACATAAACACACGTTTACAAAAATTAGAAGATAGCGAAACTTGGCACGGTGCTATTTTTGCTGCTGCTGGTATAGGACGTTTAGAATTAAGACCAGAAGAAGCTGTAAATTTAGATTGGATGGTGCCTGCACCAGGACAAGGAGCAATAATGGTTGCTGCTAGAGAAATAGACGAAGATATTTTGGCTATTTGTGCAGAAATTAATCATAAAGAAACAGAAATTTGTACAACAATAGAGCGTACATTTTTAAATAAATTAGAAGGGGGTTGTACAGCTCCAATAGGTGCTTTGGCTTACATAAAAAGTGAACAAGTAGTTTTTAGAGTAATACTTTTAAGCCCTGACGGATCTAAAAAGATTGAGGCAGACAGAGTTGTAAAATTAGGGAAGCATCAAGATTTAGCTGTTACTGTAGCAGAGTACGTATTGGAACGTGGTGGTAAGCATATAATGGAAGGCTTGCATAGCAAAGAAAAGAAAACTTCTGTTTTTTCTACCAAACTACTTACTAACGATCAAAAGGATAGATTTGCAAATGGTATTGTTGTAGAAAGTAGCAACTTTATAAAAGTTAGTTCCAACAGAATACCACCAAGAGTATTTAAAAAAGAGATTGAAAACGTAGTTTTTACCAGTAAAAATGCAGTGGAATCTGTACTAGCCAATTATACAGGTTCAGAACTTCAGTTTAATAATATATACTGTGTGGGTCGTAAAACCAGACGCTTTATAAAAAATAATATTGGTCCAGTTAAGCATTTTGAAAAAAGTGCAAAAGAACTGGCAGAGTATTTAACCACTAATTTAAAGGTAAAAGAAGTAACCTATTTTTCTGGAAATTTAAGGTTAGATGATTTGCCTTCTATTTTAGAAAATAATAATATTAAAATTAATGAAATAGAAGCTTACCAAACAAAGTTTGATGCCAAAAAGATGCCAAGAACTGTAGAAGCAGTATTATTTTACAGTCCGTCTGGCATAGAAAGCTTTTTAAAAGAAAATAAAGCTAATACAATCGCCTTTTGTATAGGAAATACAACAGCTGCAGAAGCAAAAAAGCATTTTTCTGATGTTAGAGTAGCAAAATTACCAACAGTAGAAAGTGTAATAGATTTAGTAAATAAACATTATAATAAATAGCTGTTAGCTGTTGGATTTTAGTTTATTAGTAAGTTGAGTTTAAGTTAATACAAATTCCTTCTTCTTTGGAGAGGGTTAGGGAGAGAATATGATAAAAAACGATTTATTTTTAAGAGCATTAAAAGGGGAAGCTGTAGACAGACCTCCAGTTTGGATGATGCGTCAGGCAGGTAGATATTTACCTGAATTTATGGAAATCAAGAAAAAATATGATTTCTTTACACGTTGTCAAACACCAGAATTGGCATCAGAAATAACAGTACAGCCTATACGTAGATACGGTATGGATGCTGCTATTTTGTTTTCAGATATTTTGGTTATTCCACAAGCAATGAATATTGAGGTAGAGATGAAACCAAATTTTGGACCATATTTACCAAACCCTATTCGTACTTCTAAAGATTTAGAATCTGTTATAGTACCAAATATAAATAGCACATTAGGTTATGTTATGGACGCTATTAAAATGACAAAGGAAAAGTTAAATGATGATATTCCTTTAATTGGTTTTGCAGGTTCCCCTTGGACAATACTATGTTACTGTGTGCAAGGCCAAGGCAGCAAAACGTTTGATAAAGCAAAGGAATTCTGTTTTACAAACCCAGTTGCAGCACATCAATTATTACAAAAAATTACAGATACTACTATTGCTTACTTAAAAGAGAAAGTAAAAGCTGGTGTTAATGCCGTTCAAATATTCGATTCTTGGGGAGGTATGTTATCACCAACAGATTACCAAGAGTTTTCTTGGCAATACATACAGCAAATTATAGATGCATTAAAAGGTGAGACTCCTGTAATTGCTTTTGGTAAAGGATGTTGGTTTGCTTTAGGTGATATGGCAAAGTCTGGGGCAGCAGCACTAGGAATAGATTGGATATGTTCTGCACGTAATGCACGTTACTTAACAGGAGGTAATATTACGTTACAAGGTAATTTTGATCCGTCTAGGCTATTATCTCCACCAGCAGATATTAAAAAAATGGTACACCAAATGATTAATGAATTTGGCAAAGACAAATACATAGTAAATCTTGGTCACGGTATTTTACCAAACATACCACTAGAAAATGCAAAGGCATTTATAGAAGCTGTAAAAGAGTATAAAGCAAACTAGTGAAAATCTGGACCAGAATACGAAAATTAAGTATAAGGCAGTTTTTTAAACTGTCTTTACTGTTTTTAAGACATCCGTTATTGTTGTTTCCTAGCATAAGAGCTACCAAAAAAGCAATTGTGCTTAGTAATACATATTACCCAGGTAAGCATAGCAAAAGTAATAAAGGCAATGCCTTTAGACATGCAGTATGGAATGCACTCTTGTGCGCCTACACATTTAAAAAAACCAAAAACAAACAAAAAAGTGTGTTTTGGGCGCAAACGGTAACCGATTTATATGAGAAGGTTACACAAAACAATAAGCTAGACGAGCAAATGGATCTTCAGAATAATGCAGTTGGTAGATTATACTTTTTAAATTATGCGGATAAGGACGAAGTAGAAATGGTAAATTTTATTCTTAAAAAAAGTAAAGTAGCAGAAAAAATTAGTACCGAAAATGACATTAAAAAGTATCCTGCAAATATGGTATATATTGTATCTTAGTCTTAGAAAACAAAAATGTATAATGTATGTTAAAAAATATACTAAAAGGAATTAAAGCATATGGTAGTAGCTTTGCTTTAATCTCTAAATTAAAACTTTGGAAATACTTCTTTATTCCTATTTTAATTAGTGTAATTACAGCATTTGTAATTGGTTTTTTAGCCTACGAATTTTCAGATACTATAGGAGGTTATATTGCTAAGATGTGGGTTTGGGAATGGGGTAAAGAAATCTTTGTTACCTTCTCTAATTTTATTGGGGCAGTCTTAATTGTAGTTATTGGGTTATTGTTATACAAACATATTGTAATGGCTTTAGCTGCTCCATTTATGAGTCCGGTTTCAGAAAAAATAGAAGCACATTTAACAGGTGTGCCTGCACATAGCCATACTAATACATCTTTTAGCGAGCAATTATGGCGTGGTATACGTATAAATGTTAGAAACCTAGTAAAAGAAATCCTCTTTACCATACCAATTATGCTTCTTGGGTTTATACCAGTTATAGGTATAGTATCTACTATACTATTATTTTTAATGCAGGCGTACTATGCTGGTTTTGGTAATATGGACTATACCCTAGAACGGCATTTAAAATATAAGGATAGCATACAGTTTGTTGAAAATAACAGAGGCATAGCAATTGGTAACGGTATTGTTTTTATATTGTTTTTGTTTATTCCGGTTGTTGGTATTATTCTGGTTTTGCCATTGTCAGTTACAGCAGCTACAGTAAAAACTGTAGAAGCTTTAAAACAAGATACGCTAGTTACTTCAAAATAAACTATAAAGATGATTTTAGATTTTCAATCCTATTACATAGCACCTATACAAGAAGAAGATGCTTGGTCTTTGTGTAACTTTATGGTTGTTAATGAAGATAGGTTAAAGTTGTATATGCCAAAAACATTGGCGCAAAACTTAACTCCGGATTTATCTAAGGTATTTGCTGTTAAAAAAGTTAAAGAATATAATGCATCAGAAGAACTTCTTTTTTTAATAAAAGAAAAAGAGTCAAATATATTGGTAGGTTTAGTGTATTTAAAAAACTTTGATGACGATAAAAAGGAGGCCGAGTTTGCTTATGGTATAGGATATCAATTCAAAGGAAAAGGTATAATTGCTAAAGCAGTTAAAGAGTTATGTGCTTATTCTTTTAAGAAGTTAAACTTAAACTCGCTTATAATTATCACACATAAAACAAACAAAGCAAGTGTTAAGGTGGCAGAAACTAATGGTTTTACTTGGCAAAAAACATTAAAAAACGAATTTACTCCAACTGGTAAAGCGTCATTAGATATGGAGTTGTATAAGTACCACAAAATTTAATCTTAGTTTTTAAAATAATAAATATTTACACAATAAAATAAGGAAAAAAATGATTTTAAAAAGTATCATTAATTTTAATACAGCTATTTATAAGACAAAGTTATTTGTGACATTACTTGTAATAGTAAGTATTATCTCTTGTAAAACAGAAGAAAACTACATCTATGATTTTTCTACCATAAATTCAGAAGAAAAACTAGATAGCATAATTAGGATTATGGATGTGGACACAGTGATGACCAAAAACTCTCAATTCTATAAAGAGATAAAGGCAAAAGGGATGCATTATAATGAAGTTCCTATTAATTCTATTATAAAAAGAGATGATGGGCTTGTTTTATTCTTAGACTCTATAAAGCCTTTTGGAAAAAGTCTTTTAGGCGAAGTAACTAATTTAGAAGGTAAAGCAATAAAGGAAGTGGGGGAGTATGCTGATTCAGTTTTTGTATGGAAAAACAGCCTAAGAAAAATAGAACTAAGCAATTATGGTACTACTTATGAGAGTTTAAAAGTTATTTTTTTTAAACAATATGATTCTCCTGTAGTCAATTTGTACAAAAAAATAGAAAAATTTGAGAATGAACCAGAATATATATTAACCGTTAAAAGTGGTTATGATAACTGTAAAGTAATTCTTAATGATATTATTATTACAGATATTGAATTAAATGAAGAAATAGAGGTACCTATAAATAAATACTTATTAAACAAAGAAGCAAATAAAATTGAGTTAGAGGTTTTGTCTACTGAAATTAGCAAAGGATCAGATTTTACAGATGATTTTATTGTAAACGTTAGTATAAAGGATAAAAAAAGAGGTAACCCAATTGATGTTAATAGTCTAGGAATATCAGTGGCGAATGATCCCAAAAAGACCTTAATCCAATTTTCATTCAATTCTAAAATACCTTATCAATTGGAGGGGTGGTCAAATGGAGAGGATTTAAGGAAAGTTAAAGATTTAGAACAAAAGGTTATTGCACTTTATAATAAGCTTGGTAAGGCTTTCTTAGAAAAAGATATGGCTACTTTAAATGACTTATTTATACAAAAAGAGTTTGAAGTAATGCAAACAACATATAATAATGATTATGAGATTAATAGATACAACTGGGAAAAATATCTAGAAACCGCTCTAGAAACCTATAGATATACAGTAAGCAACGAATTTAAAATAGAGATAAATGCAAATGGGCGTTTAATATATACATACCCTGATCTGTCAGATATGCTAATTTTAACTGGAAAAGGTGTTAGTGAAAATTTTAATTATTTTCTTTATATGCCTAAAGGTAGTAATGAGTTAAAAATAATAAGATAATTAAGAATATGAAAATAATTAGTAGATACATAGTTTTTATCAGTTTAGCTTTTTCTTTATATAATTGTGAAAATTCTAATCCCGAACAGAATAAAAGCGTTGAAGATTATATTTCTAATATGGACGGAAAAAACTTAGAAGAAATAAATGAAGAAATAACAGAACTGTATGGAGTTCTAAAATCTTACGATAATTTCTACAATAAGGTATTATCTTCAAATAAAATAAAACATATAGAAAAAGAAGATGAGCAATTTGAACCTGTTTTTAAGACAGATACAATTATTATAAACAAAGCACTTAATCAATTTAAAAATGTAATTTTTACTCAAAGGTTTTATAATTATCACTCTAAATTAATGTTTGGTTTTAAAAATGATAGTGATAAAAAAGTAATTAGATTATCAGATAAAATAAGTCAAAAATTCATACCTCAAAAAATATATTATAAGAATGGCACTATCCAAACTAATAGTATTTCTGATTGCGAGATCGAATTTGAATTTGATGGTAAATGGAAGAATACAAGTCCAATTGATAGTATAGACATTATGTATACCATAAAATATACTTCTGACTATGATGAAATTACATTGTCTAAAGACATTCCTCAGGTTAAATATAAAGGAGGAGTTATTAGTTTAGAGGAAATTACGGGTAACTATGTTTACATAATAGAAAGTGATACAATAAGAACTCCCATAAAAATACAGGCATATAATGCAGATGGAAAATCGTTGTACTCAAATGGATACAGTAACTCAGACATAAAACCAGGAAAGCAAGAAGGAGTTCTTAAAGAAATGATAGCCTATCTAGAGAAAACAAAAAAAGAGTTGAATAACAATAAATTTGCCACCGTTGAAGAGTATAAGAATCATATACGTAAGGATATAGGTGATTTAGAGTATTTTAAGGATACAGATGGTTTATTTCATAGAGAATTATACTTTAAAGGGACAATAGAAACAGTAAAATTATTTTTTTCTAAAGAAAAGAGAGAGCAAAAAGTACATTTTACAGCAAAAAATAAAACAAAATTTAAAGATTTAAATATGATGCCCATAGATAGTGGTATGGCATTCCTTAATATAAAAGGAGAAAAATTATTTACTGTAAAAGGATCTGAATATGAATCTATAACAAATAGATATTTTGAAGATGATGATTATTACTATCATTTAAATTTGAAAGAAAAACGAATGGACACATTGTTGGTTTATGATATTACAGCTTGTGACAATGGCTTGGTTAAGATTTTAAAAAATCAAGAAGAAGATGATTACGTTTTATATTCAGAAGAGTATAAAAAGGTAAATGATCATCAATATGAATATATAGTGGACAATGAAGGTGTATTATTTGGAAACCGAAATGATGACTTTTATTTCATAAATAAAAATGGAAAAGAAACATTGTTAAAAAATGTAGATCGTATTAAAGAAAGTACAGAAGGGATGACTATTATACTCAATGAAGATAGTATGTATGGTTTTGTAAACGAAAAAGGAGAAGTTACGGTTCCTATGATTTATGATGAAGTTGACAATTTTAGTGATGGTCTTGCAAATGTTAAAAAGCCAGATTCAGATTTAGAAGGTTATATTAATAAAAAAGGAAAAATTGTATTACCCTTTATTTATGAATATGCAGATGAGTTTATTAACGGGGTAGCTTGTGTTAAGTATAATGAAACATATAAGTTAATAGATAGAAATGGGAACGTTAAAGTAGAAACAAATTCTACTGGAGTTTCCATAAATGGAAGCGGAAATGATAGAACATATACTTTTTCTGAGTCTGAATATAATGCCTTTGGAGAATTAGTAGAAGAATAAACTAAAACAAAATATTTGGGTTGTTAGTGATGAAAGAAAAATTTTATAAATATATACAAGAACTACAAGATACTATAACTCATAAGTTAGAAGCCGTAGATGGAAAATCTACATTTAAAGAAGATATTTGGGAACGTCCAGAAGGCGGTGGCGGTAGAACAAGAGTTATAGAGAATGGAGCTGTTTTTGAAAAAGGAGGAGTAAATATTTCTGGAGTTCACGGTGAATTACCAGAGAGTATGCAGCAGTATTTTGGCGTAAAAGATGCCAATTTTTTTGCTTGCGGATTAAGTCTAGTGTTACATCCTAAAAACCCAATGGTGCCAACCGTACATGCCAATTGGCGCTATTTTGAAATGTATGATAAAGAAGGTTGTATTGTAGACCAATGGTTTGGTGGAGGACAAGATTTAACGCCTTATTATTTGTTTAATGAAGATGCTACTCACTTTCATAAGGTATGTAAAGCTGTATGCGATAAGCACAATACAGATTTTTATCCAAAATATAAAGCACGCTGTGACGAGTATTTTTGGAATACTCACAGAAATGAAGCTCGTGGTATTGGAGGTTTATTTTTTGACTATTGTAAAGCTACAGATACAATGTCTATGCAAGACTGGTACAACTACGTAACAGAAGTTGGAAATAGTTTTTTAGAATGCTATGTACCTATTGTAGAAAAGAGAAAATACTTGTCATATACTAAAAGACAAAGAGATTGGCAAGAAATTAGACGTGGTCGTTATGTAGAGTTTAATTTGGTACACGATAAAGGAACATTGTTTGGACTTAAAACAAATGGGCGCATAGAGAGTATTTTAATGAGTTTACCGCCACACGTACAGTGGATTTATGATCATAATCCTGAAGCTGGTAGTGAAGAAGAAAAGCTTTTAAAAGTTCTAAAAAAACCGAAAGAATGGACTTAAAGAATGTATTAGCAATTACACTTTTGTTTTCTGGGCTTTGCTCATATTCTCAAATAGATAGTATTACTAATGATGTATATATTACCAAGTTTCAAGATAGAATATCTACAAGACTATCTTTAATTAATACTTCAAATAGTTTCTTTTTATATGATGATGAGGATCATATTTATTATGATATGCAACCCAATATAAGGGATTATGTAGGAGTATCTATACTTTTTAGAAGTCTGGAATTAACTTATGGATTTTCTCCAAATTTTCTCTCACGAAATAGGGATAATGAAAACTCAAAGCTATTTAATTTAAATTTTAGGATGTTTTATAATCAGTGGATGCAAACCTTGGATTTATATGATCAAAAAGGTTTTTCTGTTTTAATAGATCAAGACATTATTGATTTTCCTAAAATTAAGACCCTAAAAGTAGGAGGGTCTACCTCATATATTTTTAATAAGAATTTTTCATTTAGGGCAATAGGGTTTCAGAATGAGCAACAATTGAAAAGTGCAGGAAGTTTTGTCCCTAGGCTTTATTATTATTACACAAAATATTCTGAAATTGAGGATGATATAAATTATAATGCTTACACATATAATATTGCTATTGCTCCAGCATATTATTATAATCTGGTACTGAAAAAGCATTTTTTATTGTCGTTAGGTGGCTCACTAGGGGTTGGACTTAATTATTCCAATAATTTAGGAGAAGGAAAAGAAACTTCCATATTGTACCAGTTTTCAGGTAGGGGAGCCTTAAGTTATAATTCGACAACGTTTTTTTGCGGAATTAACTCAAATATCTTATTCCTTCAACATTATTTTGATAAACCATCTGTACTACATGATGTAATTAGATATTTAGAATTTTATATTGGGTATCGTTTTAAAGCTCCTAAAAAGTGGATTAAAAAGGCGGATAATTTCAATAAAAAATATGGATTTTGATAAAGTTATCTACCCTTCTCTTTTTAAACCCGCTTTATGCAGTAGAATTTCGTAATGAAGATTTATGTCATAAATACAGTTGTTTTCTTACTTTTAGCATAACAGTTTACCCTGAGTTTATCTAGGTTATGGTTAAATTAAAAAACGAAGCATAGCATCTATAATTTGCATCAGCTATAATATGTAATAGATTTTCTACAGCATAAAATGGGGTAAAATAAAACGCCCTAAAAGGGCACTTTCATATGTTTTAAGGTAGAGCTATATTTTATTCTAATACAACTTTTAAATTATCATTAGACTTACGATCTATTAATTTGTTGTACGGATCTATACCTGCTTTTTCAGGTTTTTTGTCTGTCACAATTGTGAATGTATTGTCTCCAGGAGCTAACCATTTTAGTTCAAAATAGTATGGATCTTTAAGAGTTACGTTGTCTTCATTTTTAACATCAGGACCAAAAAGACCAACATCAACTAAATTCTTTTTAGTATCTTTTTCTCTTTCTTTTCCTTTATTATCATAATAAATTTTAGATGAGTTTACCGTAAACGTAGTTTCCCATTTTCCGTTTTCTAATTTTTTAGTTTTAGCATCTACCACTTTGTTTTCGTATAAAACAATTTCTTTAAACCCGTCTGTAACCTTATACTTTAAAGAGTCTGGTGTAACGGCATAAATGGCATCGTATAGATTTTCAGATGTGGCGTATACACCTTTGTTAAAGTATTTATACTCGTTTAAAAACTGTTTTAATGCATTATTAATTTTGTCTTCGCCAATAACATCTTGTAACTCATACATTACCATAGAGCCTTTTTGATACCAAATGTGCTGCCCTGTTTCTACATTTAGTAAAGAGCGCTCTGGTTTAAAACTAAACTGACGACTACTTAGATAAGAATCTAAAGAGTTTTTTAAAAATGATTTAATTCCTTTTTCACCATATTCCTTTTTCATTGTCATTAAAGACACATACTCGGCTAAAGTTTCAGAAATAATATTAGCTCCAGAGGTTTTACTAGGGGTAACAATATGTCCCCACCATTGGTGAGCAACCTCATGAGACGTTACTCTAAAGGCATAGTTAAAATCTTCTGCTTTGGAAAAGTCTGCTACAAAACCAAAATTTTCAGAGTAAGGTATTGTAGTAGCAAAAGACTGTGCAAATGTTGAATATGCAGGGAACTCTACAATTCTTAGCACAGAATGTGGATATTCGTAAAAGTTCTTGGAATTATAATCAAGGGATACTTTTACTCCATTTATAAAATGCTTTAAGTTTCTTTTATGTTTAGGTGAATAATAAATTTCTATGTTTACCTTTTTTCCGCTAGGAGCTGTCCACGTATCTTTTTTAATGTCGTATGCAGCTGAAGCAAAGTTGAAGAAATAATCTGTCTTCTCTCCTAATTTATATGTAAAGTAACTTCTGTTGTCCTTGTCCCACTTTTTAATAAGCTTGCCAGGAGCAATAGCTGTTTGACCTTTAGAGGTACTTACAGTTGCTTCAAAGTTCATATAATTTGCATCTTCATTAAATAAGTTTTTGCGTAGTGCAATACTATCTGTTCTAGGAGAAAATAAATAATCCATTTCTTCTAGATCATATTTTTTACGAGTGCCATTATCACTTAAAGAAATTTCATAATGAAAAGAAGGAAAAATATCATCCCTGAAAAACGTGCCATTATTAAGTACATTAGTTTCTAATCCGTTAGAAAAACCTTTAGTAATAGCTCTAGTGTTAATAACCAAAGAGGCTGTATCTTTAGGTTGTAGTGGTTGGGGTAATTTGTATAAAAACAACCTGTAAAGACTATCTTTTAAAAAGGGATGTAGTTCTTTGCCGTTGTATACAACCCTAGTTATTTTAGTATCTGCAACACCAAATTTAACTTCCATTAAAAGTGTGTCTATTGGGGTGTTAAAATTATTTACGGCTGTAAAGTTACCTTCTGCATACACATCTCTTTCTTCTGGATAGATATCTACTTTTGCTTTTAAGTCTACTATTTGTATGTGTGGCTTGTTTATATACTTAGCATATTTTTTCTCTGCATTGGCTGCAACTTTATTACTGTAATCAGTACTTTTTATACTATTTAGAACTTCTAAGTTGTAATAGCTATAAGCACCAACGGCAATAAATAGAACTAAAAATGATAATGTAGCAGCAATAGCTTTTCCTTTAAAACGACTACTAGCTAAACGTAATCTTTCTTTACTGGAAGAATAAAACCCACGGTTCCAGAAAACGTACCCTATAACTGCTAAAATACAGCTAAACAATATCCAATACAGATGTAACCAGAATCCTCCAGTTAAATAATGTCCAAAACCATTTAAATCGCTTAAAAAACTGCTGGGAACACCGCCATAGATAAACAACGGATTATTTATTTTAAAAACTAAGGTGATTAATGCAGGTAAGCCTAAAGAAATTACTATAACTAAAAAGTGTCCTAAAAATTTGTTATTTGCAAGTACGTGAATAAAAAAGGCAAGTAATACGGTTGTTATATATGCTGGAAAAATATTGGTAAAATTAAATATAAGGTACATACCCAACTCGTAATTAAAATACCCATTATAGGTTTGGTACAACATACCTATAACTATAGTAATTAAGGTAAGTAATACAGCAACGCCAACTAAGGAGATAATTTTGGAGATGTATAATGTTGCATTTGTAACAGGTAATGCATCATAAAATTCAAAAGTTTTATTACTTCTAGTTCTGTGTACAGCCTCACCCGCATAAATAACAAGTATAATAATAGAGAAAACTAGTAAACCTGCACTTAACTCTTGTACCATAAACCGTGTTAATGGTAAAGAAGGCGTACCATAGATTTGTGTAGATTGTGTGGCAATAAATACAGAAAAAATAATACCAACTAGTATAAGAATCCTAAAAGCATTCTCTTTTACAATGGACAAAAATTCAATTTTACTTAAAGACCATAAATTGCTCCAGTTTGTTTTTTTAGAAAACACCTGTTTTATGTTTTCTATTGTAACTGTGCTTTGTGGAACTGCGCTACCTTCTTTTAATTTTTTAGTTTTTTTAGGAATTAGAAAACTCGGGTACGAAAACTTAAAAAGGGTAAATACAAAAATACCAACACTAATTGCAAGCCATATTAATCGGTTTAGTAGAAACTCACCATACATTGGTAAGTACAATGTGTTAACCTCGTTAATAGACCAATATTTTTTAATGTATTTGTAGGCTTCAGAACCAAATGGATCTACATAAACACTTAGCCATTGGTTATCTATATTACTTAGTAAATTTCCTGCTACGCTACTTAGTATGAATATTATAATTCCGCCTAAATACAAAATAGACATTCTTTTAAAGAAAGTCATTAAACTAAAGAATAAAATGCCTATAAATAAGGAGTTAAGCGTAAGGTAAAATATAAAAGGTAGTAAGTAAGCCATAAAATCGAAACCAGTATAAGTTCCGTAATCTGGTCTGTTTAGCATTGCGCCAATAGAAAAACCAATCATAGCACCAAGTACGGCACCAATATTCATTAAGGTTACAATGGTAAAACTACCAAAAAAGCGTCCTAAAATGTAGTTTTTCTCTGTTATGGGAAATGTAAAATAAGTTTGTGCTGTTTTATGCTCTTCATCTCTATATACAGGAACTCCCATAATTGCTGCATAGAAAAATAAACCAAGAATACTTAAACTACCTAATATACCAGCAATGGCGTTAGGGCTATTTGTAAACTGTGCAGTACTAGAATCTTTAAAAACAGATAGTAATAACGGAATTATAAATAGTAAAAAAAAGTACACATAGGTCACAGGTCTGCGCAACCTGTACTTTAGTTCAAATAAAAATATCTCTTTCATAATTACACAGTTTGTTCCGCTTTCTGGTTAATACTATAAAAATAGAAGTCTTCTAATGTGTTGTTTATGACTTTAAAACCTTCACCAGGGTTTTCATCAGCGAATACATTTATGTTAAAATTACCACTACGTAAATATGAAGAAAGAACGGTATAATTTTCCTCATAGGTTTCTATTTCTTCTTTTTTAATACTCTTCCTGTATATTTTTCCGTTTAGTGAGTCTGTAAGTTCTACAGGATGTCCCTGTATTAATATCTTACCTTCATTAAATACGGCCATATTAGTACATAGGTTTATAACATCATCTACAATATGAGTCGATAAAATAACCACAGCATCTTCACCAAGCTCACTTAATAAATTATGAAAGCGATTACGTTCTAAAGGATCTAAACCTGCTGTAGGTTCATCTACAATTATTAGTTTAGGATTACCAATTAAGGCTTGTGCTATGCCAAAGCGTTGGCGCATACCTCCAGAATAATCACCTAGGTTTCTTTTTCTGAATTTATATAAATTTACTTTGTTCAATAAATCGGCCACATAAGACTTACGTTCACCACTATTTTGTATACCTTTTATTTTTGCTATATGATTTAGCATCATTTCTGCAGAAACCTTAGGGTATACACCAAAATCTTGTGGTAAGTACCCTAAAACCTTACGTAATTCCTCAGGGGCTTTAAAAACATCTATACCATTAAATTCTATACTTCCTGTGTCTGCTAATTGTAAGGTAGCAATAGTACGCATTAGGGTAGATTTACCAGCGCCATTTGGTCCTAACAGACCAAACATTCCTTTATTAATTTCAAGGTTTACATTGTTCAATGCCTGTGTCCCATTTGGGTAGGTTTTAGTAAGGTTTTTTATGGAAAGCATATTTTTGTTTTTATGATATTGACTCATTAGTAATCAAAAATATAGTATTGTTACAATTTTATGGGTTTTATTTAGAATAACCAGAACTTAGTATAATTATGATTTAAAAAATTATGTTGGTTGTAGTATCTTTGGTCTAACTATAAAATTACCACACAAATGTATCCCATTATAAGAAATAGAAGATTGCGTAGTAATGAAGCAATACGTTCTTTGGTTCGTGAAACCATAGTATCTCCAGATGATTTTTTAGTACCGCTTTTTGTGGTAGAAGGTAAAGGGGTTAAAGAAGAGATATCTTCTATGCCAAATTATTATAGGTATAGTTTAGACTTACTAGAAAAAGAAGTGAAAGAGCTATGGAAAATGGGCTTAAAATCGGTTTTACTTTTTGTAAAAGTTCCAGATAAGTTAAAAGATAATAAAGGAACAGAAGCTATAAACCCAAATGGATTAATGCAACGTGCCATAAAAACGGTAAAAAATATATGCCCTGCTATGTTGGTAATGACAGACGTAGCTTTGGATCCGTATTCTTCTTATGGTCACGATGGTATTATAGAAGACGGATTAGTTTTAAACGATGAGTCTGTTGAGGTACTTACAGAAATGAGCATATCGCATGCAGAAGCTGGTGCTAATTTTGTTGCACCAAGTGATATGATGGATGGTCGTATTTTAAGTATTCGTGAAGCTTTGGAAGATGATGGATTTTATGATACAGGTATTATGAGTTATAGTGCCAAATACGCTTCTGCTTTTTATGGTCCTTTTAGAGATGCTTTAGACTCTGCACCAGTAGATATGAAAAATGTTCCCAAGGATAAAAAAACATATCAGATGGATTATGCAAATCGCTTTGAAGCCATTAGAGAAACAGAAATGGATATTGATGAAGGAGCAGATATTGTAATGATAAAACCAGGGTTGTGTTATTTAGATATTGTACGAGAAATTAAAAACGAAGTAGATGTGCCAATTGCCGTATACCAAGTTAGTGGTGAATATGCAATGGTAAAAGCTGCGGTAGAGAAAGGTTGGTTAGATCATGATGCAGTTGTAATAGAACAGATTACGGCAATAAAAAGAGCTGGAGCAAATATAATCGCAAGCTATTTTGCTAAGGATGTAGTACGCATTTTAGGTTAAAATTAGAAATAGATAACAAAAGCCTGCTAAAAAATATAATGTGCTTTTTAGCAGGCTTTTTCTTTTAGAAAATTGATTAAGAATAACCAGTATATAAGTTCTAAAGAATAAGATTTTTTTCAGCTATTAATACACTAAAATATGCAGTACTATAATGAAAAAAGGTTAAAGTCTTTCAAAAATAGATTCGTAATATATTATTTTGATTAAAGTATATATTTTAGTCCTAATTTAACGTGAGTTCGACGTAAAAAGTGAATATTTTTCATAGAAAAAAGCAGAAAATTTAGTAAATTAAAGT
>CANLIE010000053.1 GCA_947491225.1 uncultured Cellulophaga sp. | reverse complement strand
TTTGTGTATTTACAGACAATTTACAAAATAATATACTCATTTAAAAGTGTTTGTGATTAAAATGGGTAACCCTATAAGTATAATTTCTTTTTATTGGATTTTATAACCATAACAAGAAAAAATCAGAAGATAAAAAATCATTATTCTGAACTTTCTAAACGAAGAGAGACTGAAGCATTGAAAATGGTAGCTATTTTAATTAATAATAATTTGTTTAGAGAAGAATTACTCAAAAATGAATATCGGAATTTATTCAAAAGGATTGAAGTTATAAGTAATTTTTGGTTTTCTTCAGTTTTAATTCAAGCAGATAATTTGTCAGAAGAATCTATTCAAGAATACTCATTACTTATAAGTCAAAGTATTTTCCCGTATTTAACTGATAAAGCAAAGAGTCAATATGCTCATATTTTTTCCGACTGAAAATATTTAATAAGTGTTACTCTGAACAAAAACTATAATTATTTTTTCCTGTTCAATACTTTATATTCTTCATAGCAACCACTTACTGCATCTAAAATTTGCAAATCGTTTGCCGTTAATATAAAAGATTTAGAGTAATTACAGTTGTTAAGAATATCTTCTATATCTACTTTTTCTAATTGTAATAGCTCAGTAAGGGTTTCCCTGTCAAACTTAGCAGCTAATAAGTCTCTAATACGATCATCCTCCTTCATTTGGCGTAGTTTACGCATCTGTTTTGGTTTTTTACCAAACAAATTACGGAGTAAATCGGCTGGGTTTAATATGGCACCTAATACCTTGGTTACTGCGCTAGGGTTTTTGTTACCAGCTTCATATCCACTAGATAAACCTGAAATTGCATATTGGTAAGAATCATTTATAGTAATGTTTTTAGCATCTATATCTAAGAATCCAGTAAGTTGATATGGTTTTACAACAACCTCTTCCAGTGCAAAGGCTAATTCTGTTAATGTGATTTTTGTGTTCTTAAACTTCAACATATCATTGGTTACCCTTATTTTTTGGGATTTAAAACCTAAATATGTTAAATATAAAGTGTCATTAGCAACTGCGGGTATGGTAAACGTACCTTCAGCATTGGTAATTGTACCTTTTACTTGATTTAAATTAACAATGTGTACGCTTGGCATTACTTCGTCTGTTTGCGCATTTATGACAGTGGCAGTAAATTCATTATCTTCTTGCAAAGCCTTCTTTTTGTCTTGAGAAAAACTATAAAAGCAGATTAAGCTAAAAAAAAGAAGTAGGTATTTGTTCATACGTAAATAATTTATCCAATGTTTAAAAACACAGGATATTAAAGCTTGACTCTTGATAAAAGAGTTAAGAGTTTTTGTTAATTTTATATAAAGGTAGTAAATAAACAAAAAAAATACGCTGAAGCGTATTTTTTTAATGTTCTATTAACGTAAAAAAGATTAATATCTTCTTTTGCTTTTTTTACTTCCGTAGCCTCCACCGCTATCACGACTACCTCTATTATCGTTATTTCTAGAGCGGTCTCTACCTCTGTCGCCTCCTTTATTTCTGCTACGTGAAGAAGAACGACCTCTATCACCGCCACGATCTCTGCCACCTCTTCCGCGACCGCCGCCTCCAGGGTTATTTGATACTTCAACATTTACAAATCTACCGTCTACTTTAAACTCAGTAAAAGTTGATAATACTTTTTCAGAATGTTCTGCATCTGTGTTAAAGAAAGAAAAACTCTCTTTAACATCTACTTTAAATACATCTTCCCTGCCAAGACCAACAGTTTCTTTTATGAAATCTTTTAAAGTCATCCAATCATAATCATCGCGTTCACCAACATTTATAAAGTAACGAACTGATCCGCTAGTAGGTATTTCTACTTTGCTTCTATCACGACCTTCACTGCGTTCACCACGATCTGAGATATTAAGATCTTTTGTTTTGTTATAATAGTCATAAAAACGACTAAATTCTACAGATATAATTTTTTTTATAAGTTCTTCTCTGTCTATACCTTGTAATACATCATTAATGGCTGGTAAGTAGTTGTCTACTTGCTCATTAATTTCTGTATTTTTTATTTTGTTGGCTAAATGATACAATTGAATCTCGCAAATTTCCATTCCGGTTGGAATTTTCTTTGATAAGAATTCTGTTTGCAGCTTGTTTTCTATAGCTTTAATTTTACGTAATTCACTACGTGTTACAATAACCATAGATACACCAGATTTGCCAGCTCTACCTGTACGTCCGCTACGGTGTGTATATGTTTCTATCTCATCTGGTAGTTGGTAGTTTATTACGTGAGTAATATCATCTACATCTATACCACGTGCAGCAACATCTGTTGCTACTAGCATTTGTATTTGCTTTTTACGAAAGGCATTCATTACCAAATCTCTTTGGTTTTGGCTTAAATCACCATGTAAAGCACCAGCGTTATACCCATCTTCAATTAATTTTTCAGCTACTCTTTGTGTATCTCTTTTGGTTCTACAGAAAACTACAGAAAATATACCTGGGTTTGTATCTGCTAACCTTTTTAGTGCTGGGTATCTATCTCTACCACCAATAACATAATATTCATGTTGTACTGTAGTTGCTCCTGAATTTTTAGCGCCAACTGTAATTTCTTGTGGGTTGTGCATAAATTTTTTGGCAATTGTAGAAACTTCTCTTGGCATTGTTGCAGAGAATAGCCATGTGAATTTTTCATCAGGTGTATTGGATAAAATGTCCTTTATGTCTTCCATAAAGCCCATATTTAACATTTCATCTGCTTCATCTAAAACACAATAGTCTATTTTAGATATGTTAACCATTCCACGATTAATCATATCTTTCATTCTACCTGGTGTTGCAACAATTATTTGAGCGCCTCTTTTTATTTGGTTTGCTTGCTCACTTATACTAGCACCACCATAAATGGCAACTACATTAAGTCCTTTAACGTATTTGGAATATAGTTTAATTTCATTGGTAATCTGTAAACAAAGCTCACGTGTTGGGGATAAGATCAACCCTTGAGTTGTTCTGCTTTTACTATCTATTTTCTGAATTAACGGAAAACCAAAAGCTGCTGTTTTACCAGTACCAGTTTGTGCCAATGCCACAAGATCTGTGTCGTTTTCTAAAAGAATTGGAATTGCTTTTTCTTGTACCTCAGAAGGTGATTCAAACCCAAGGTCTGTAATAGCATCTAGTAGGGGCTTGTCTAGCCCTAGTGCTTCAAATTTTGTCATAATATGTTATACTTAATCGCAAATATGTATGTTACATAGAGCAATTATCATAAATTTATGACTCCGAGTAACACATGCTATACCAGCGGCGTTTAATAAAGCGGCAAAGGTACTCTATTTATTTGAATTAGAATTATAACCTAGATGTTAGTTGTATTTCTTAGACTATTGATGCTGTTAATAGACTTTAAATAAGTAATTAATTGTTCCACTGCTTTTCCCCTATGCCCAATTTTGTTTTTTACATCTAATGGTAATTCTGCAAAAGTTTTTGTGTATCCATTGGGTTTAAATATGGGGTCATATCCAAAACCTTTTTTACCCTGTTTTGTTGTGGTTATTTCTCCATTCGCTATTCCTGTAAAGATATGCTGCTCATCATTTAGGTTTAAGGCAATAACAGTTTTAAAATGAGCATTTCTATTAGTATTATTTTTTAAATTGTTTAACAGTTTATTCATATTATCATCTGCATTTTTTTGTTCACCAGCGTATCGGGCAGAATATATACCAGGCTCACCATTCAAAACATCTACAAGCAAGCCAGTGTCATCAGAGAAGCAAGGTAATCCGTAATGTTTGGTTACATAATTTGCTTTTTGTTTGGCATTGCCTTCAATTGTGTCTGCTGTTTCTGGAATATCCTCAAAACAATTAATGTCTGCTAAAGAAAGTAAGGTAATATATTTGGGTACAAGTCTTTTAACTTCTGTGAGTTTATTGTTGTTATGTGTAGCAAATACAATTTTCATAGTGGATTTCAATTGTTTAATTTAAAAAAAATGAGATTCATTGTTTCAAAAATAGTAATTTTATTTTCTGAAAAATTCCATTATATATGAAATTAAAAGTTCCACCAGTAGTAGTATTGTTTGTTTTTGCATTGGCTATGTACTTTTTAGCAAAATATTTACCTGTTGGGTATTTCGATTTTTTTGGAAGGTTAGAGTTAGTGAAAATTTTATTAGTGATAATGATATTGATTTTAATATTGTCCCTTTGCAAATTTTTTAAAGCCAAAGCCTCAATAAATCCTTTAAAACCAGAAAAGACAGAAGTTTTGGTTACTTCTGGTATATATAAGTATACCAGAAATCCAATGTACTTGGCAATGTTAATACTGCTTTTAGCTTGGGCACTGCATTTAGGAAATGCTTTTAACGTTTTACTAGCTGCGGGTTTTGTTTCCTATATGAATGTTTATCAAATAATACCTGAAGAAAAAACCTTAGCAGATAAATTTGGTAAGAATTATAGGCTGTATTGTAAAAAAGTACGCCGTTGGTTCTAATATTAATTGTGATATGCTAAAATATGAGGTCTATAAAATATGAATTTAATAGTATAGTTATGTGTCTGTATTTTTCACTTCAATTTTAAGTTTAATTAGGTGATAGCAATGGGATAATTTTCTATTTTTACGTCTTAATTTTTATAATGGTAGACGTGGGTAGAAAGTATGTTTTTGATTTTGATAGTACGCTTACAAGAGTAGAAGCCTTGGATATTTTAGCAGAAATTACCTTGCAAGGAAAATCAGATAAGAATGAGATAATTAAAGAAATACAAGAAATCACCAATTTAGGAATAGATGGTGATATATCTTTTACAGAATCTCTAGAAAGGCGTATAAAATTATTGAAAGCTCATAAAGATCATCTAGTGTTATTGGTAGATGAGTTAAAGGATAAAATTTCTAAATCCATAGAAACTAATGAAGATTTTTTTCAGAATTTTTCAGATGATATTTATGTTATTTCATGTGGTTTTAAGGAATTTATAGATCCTATTGTTACAGAATATGACATACCATCACATAAGGTATATGCCAATACATTTAAGTTTGATGAAGATGGAAATATAGTAGGTTTTGATGAGGCTAATGTTTTAGCATCACACAATGGTAAAATAGAATGTCTTAAAAATCTGGATCTAGAAGGAGAAGTACAAGTAATAGGTGATGGCTATAGTGATTACGTTATGCGTGAAGCAGGCATTGCTGATAAGTTTTTTGCATATACAGAGAATGTAAGTAGGGATAAAGCAACTACAAATGCAGATCATATTGCACCAAATATGGATGAGTTTTTGTTTGTAAATGATTTGCCTAGAAAAATATCATATCCAAAAAACCGTATTAAGATATTATTGTTAGAGAATGTTCACCCTGCGGCATTTGATAATCTGTCAGAAGATGGTTTTTCAGTAGAGTTGGTAAAGCATAGTCTATCTGAAGATGAATTAATAGAAAAATTAAAAGGAGTACACGTTTTAGGTATCCGCTCTAAAACTCAAGTTACCAAAAAAGTACTAGAAGCTGCTGATAAACTTTTAGTGGTTGGAGCATTTTGCATTGGTACCACACAGATAGATTTAGAAAGCGCCAAGAAAAGAGGAGTAGTCGTATTTAATGCTCCATATAGCAATACTCGTTCCGTTGTAGAATTAGCCATTGGTGAGATTATTACTCTAATGCGTAACGTTTTTCCAAGAAGTCAAGAAATACATAATGGGCAATGGAATAAAACAGCTGTAAATTCAAAGGAAGTACGAGGTAAGAAACTAGGTATTGTTGGGTATGGTAATATTGGTAAACAATTGTCTGTTTTGGCAGAGGCTATAGGTATGCGTGTATACTATTATGACGTAAATGATAAATTGGCTCTAGGGAATGCCATAAAATGTAATACATTAGAAGATTTATTAAATGTTTCTGATGTTGTTACCCTTCACATAGACGATAATAAAGCGAATAAAAATTTTATTGGAGAAAGAGAGATAAGGCAAATGAAGAATGGAGCAATGCTAATTAACCTTTCTCGTGGTTTTGTTGTAGACATACAAGCTTTGGTAGCGGCATTAAAAAGCGGCAAAGTTGGTGGTGCAGCAATAGATGTTTATCCAGAAGAACCACGTAGTAACGGTGAATTTTTCTCTGAGCTTCAAGGATTATCCAATGTTATATTAACACCACATGTTGGTGGCAGTACAGAAGAAGCACAAAGAGATATTGCAAACTTTGTACCTAACAAAATAATGGATTACATAAATTCTGGTAATACTGTAGATGCTGTTAATTTTCCTTGTATACGTTTACCTAGACAAACCAATGCCCACCGTTTCTTGCATATTCATAAAAATGTACCTGGGGTAATGGCTAAGATAAATAAGGTGTTGGCAGCGTATGAGATGAACATTACTGGTCAGTATTTGTCTACAGACAGTGATGTAGGTTATGTAATTACAGATTTAGATAAGGAATATAACAAAGAGGTTATAAAAGCCTTAAAAAAGGTAGATAACACTATTAAGTTTAGGGTTCTATACTAAATTTTTTATAAAGAGTTTGACAGTAAATACTAGCTAACTTTTTTTTAATTTAGAATTAAGTCTTATAAATACAGCAAAAACCTGTTCTGTTAGGGTTATTTGAACCTGAAGGAAACCAAGCAGTTCCTAGGCTACTAGTATCACAATTTTCAATTCATTTCTTTGAAGCACTTCATAGGCTTCTAATTTAAACTTTTTCATATCCTTGATGGTTTTAGAAAATTCCTGTATCTTTCCATAGAGATGAGTTTACCATAATGCTTGGCTACTATGCGTAAACAAGTAGGGTCACAGTCCTTGAAATCTGGTTGTTTGTAGAAGGGGAATTTTTTCATTGACTTAATCTAAAAAATACTTATCTATTTCTCTTGTAAAGTTCTCATTAGTAGGACTAGGGGCATTATTGTGAATTAATATACCGTTTTTGTCAAAAATCAAATATCTGGGAATGCTTTTTAAGCTAATATTTTTGTAAAATTCTGCTTTGGGATAATTAACAGCCATAAAGCTATATTTATATGATAACAAACTTTCCTGTTTTAATGCCTTCTGCCAGTCATTAAAGTTTTTGTCTATTGAAATATAGACAAATATTATATCCTTATTTTTATATTTAGTGATTAATTTTTTAGAATCTGGTATAGCTTTCCTACACGGGGCACACCAACTAGCCCAAAAATCAACAAATATTATCTTTCCTTTATTGTTATTAAGGAAATCTTTAAATACAATTTTCTTTTTGTATTCATTAACAAAGTATACACTGTCTATTTCATTTTTTAACTCATAAAAATCAACTAAATATTTATTATTAAGATGAGTAGTTAACGATTCAAAAGAATTAGTTTTTTTGAATTCATTAATATACTTCTTAGATACTTCTACAAAATCGTTTTCTATAATTTGATTTAAATAATAATAGAGTAAATATGCTTTGGTTTTTTTTGTAAATATTTCACTGTTATTACTTATTGAGTCATAAGCCTGTTTTGCATCCAACAGGGTTGCATTTCCATATTTTTTGGTGCCAATTTTAAATTTTCTCTTAATTAAGTTATGAAGATATTCTTTGTAGAATCCATAAATTAGTAAATTACCATTACTTTCTAAAAAAACCTCTAAGGGCTTTACATCCTTATTTGGAAAAATATTTTTATTATAAAATAAGTTAATAGAATCAAACTTTAATTTGTTTTTATGTAATAGATACGTTTGCTTACTTATTTTTTTAATTCTTTTTAAGGAATCTAATACTTTATTTTTATTTTTTGATTCAATTATTCTTGATTTAAGATAGTCTTTATGAAATTTATTTTCATTCTCATTTTGATAAATTAATGCTTTTATCTGGTTAAAATAAAAATTATTTGAATCATCTTCATAATTTTTATTTCTTAATAACGCTTCACTTTTAAAATCAAGTAAGTTTAATTTAGTATGTCTTTTTGAATCATATGCAGGTATTCCATTAAGTGGCTTATAAGTTAATGTGTCGCCAGGTTTTGCTATAAAATATAAATCTTCTACATTATATTTATGTTTGATAAGTATTTCCGAATCTGAATTAAGCCGGATTGTGTCTTTTAAATCTTTCGAGTTTTCTATTATTGTTTTTTCATCAAAAAAATACTCATTCGAAGTAAAAGAAATAACAGGATTGTATTTCGCTAATGGGGGTTCTTTTTTTCTGGGAATTATTATCAAAGTATCTTTAATTGAAACATTGTCATATAATAGAACTATAGTGTTAGATTTTTCTTTAGTACTTGGTTTTTCTTTAGTGTTGCAATTAGAAAGAAAAAATAAACAAGGAATACTAATGCTAAATAAAAATTTAATTTTACTCTTCATAATCATTAATTTTAGTTAGAATTGCTTGAAGAGATATATGGATTTACACCTCTTCAAGCAAAAGATGTTAGGCATTATAGCCAAGTTGCATCATCACAGCTATCACAGCAATATCTTCCTCCTCCATTTTTCCCTAGAACTCTTAGAGATTCTTCTTCTGAATCAGTTGAAAAGATTGAACCACCATAACCACCAATCATAATACGGCAACCACCTCCCCCAAAAACTGTTTTCAATTCATTTCTTTGAAGCACTTCATTGGCTTCTAATTTAAACTTTTTCATATCCTTGGTGGTTTCAGAAAACTCTCTAACTTTTTCCAAAGAGATGAGCTTACCATAATGCTTAGCAACAATGAGCAAACAAGTGGGGTCACAGTCCTTGAAATTTGGTTGTTTGTAGAAGGGGAATTTTTTCAATTTATTTAAGTTTGTTTAATTCACTTAAAAATTTTGTATCACTAGGGCGTAAATAACTAGAATTTACTAAGTTAAAATTATTATCAATAATTAAATATCTTGGAATTGTTGTTAGTTTTATCATCTTTAGAAACTCCTTATTTTGAATACTATTTTCTATAAGAAAAGTTGAATGCAATCCCAATTCTTTTGACTTAGCAACCCATTTATCTTTTATATCTAATTTGTCAACACTTAAAGTAATAACCTTAATGTCCCTAGGAAAAGTCATTTTTTTCATTTTGTTTATTTCAGTAATACATGGTGAACACCAAGTAGCCCAAAAATCTAAAAGATAATACTTAGACGGGTTCTGTTTAATTATGTTTTGAAATGAATTTTCCTTAAATGATGTGTCTAAAATCCTTAATTTTTTTATTTTTTTAGCAAATATTAACGTGTCAATTGACTTAGTGTCGTTATTAATTTTAGTTTTATTTTGTTTGTATAAAATCGTTTTTTTAAACCAATTAAAAGCTACTTCGTAATTAGGATCGTTTTTATTTTCAGGGAGATAAAGTTTTAATCCTAAGGCTACTGCATTAATATAATTGGTTGAATAGTTTTGTGTATTTAATTTTTTAAAATTAAGACTTGGTAATCTATTTTTAACATATAAGTAAAGTATAGCAGAAAGGGATTTACTAACAATTGGATTTTTAATTCCCATTACATAGTTATCTATTTTTTCATTCAAGGGGTCAATTTTAATAAGCGTTTGTATTTGTAAAGATTTATTTAAATTGATTAAAAAGGGTGTTTTGTTTTGAATAATATTATTTTGATGATAATTAAAAATACTGTCCAATTCATTTTTTAAATTTTTTTTATCATTCTTTTTTACTTTCGTGGCTTTGTTTTGTAATAGACGGTAAGACTCATTTAAATCACGTGTATTGTAAATACCTTTGCCGCTAAGTAAATAAAAATGTGGTAAATTATATTCGAAATTAATATGGGACGCCTCTTTTTTAATAAAGTAGTGAAATTCATTTTTAGCACTTATATTAAAACCATTTATAGTTTGCCCGTATGGTAGTCTGGGTATTTTTTTAGTAATAATTGTATCTTTTTTGTTAGAGAAGAAATACAGTGCATAACTATCTAAATTAGCAGTCAATAAATTTAATGCAACTGCACCTTTTTCTTTAAATTTAAAAGATATAGATATAGAGTCAGTAATAGGTAAGTCCTTCTCTATTGCTGTTTCATTCATCGTTTTAATAAAACTTTTGTCTTTGTTTTTCTTTTTACAGGAAACAAAAAATAGCATTAATGCTATTATTGTAAAAGAAAGCAGGTCATATGACCTACTTTCTATAAAAAAATATTTTTTCATATAACTATTTTATTATTGACCAAATCCGTCATGTGCACAATCATAATAGCATCTGCTTACTTCTGTATTTTGCATCATATGGTCCACACATTGATTATTTGCCCATTGAGATGAATCAGTGGCGTTCGTAAGTAACATTACTTCATCCATACTACCATCCTGATTAAAAACCTTAAATATGCATACATCCATTTTCATATTTCCCCCCAAAACAGATTTCAATTCATTTCTTTGAAGCACTTCATAGGCTTCTAATTTAAACTTTTTCATATTTATTATTTTACTATTAATTAGCCTTGGACAGTTAAGGTCACCCAAGGTTTGTGTCCATTCCTCTCGAGAGAATATTTTTCAATTTTATTGTAGTACCTTTTTTAAATCTTCTATACTATATTCTTTGGTTAGTTTGTAACCATTAATGTATATGGTTGGTGTATGTGTTATATTTTCAGCATCACACCAATCGCTCATTTTTTGTATTTTTTCTTTTTGTTGTTGTAATTCACCATTCATAGGGTATTTATGAGCAAATGTTTTATAATCCTTTTTGTCTGCCATATATACCAATCATCTAATGCTTTGTTCAATGTTTGGTTCTTGGGAGCTTTCTGTTTTTTCAACTAAGAGACAAATGCCAGTCCATTTACTCAGGAATCCATCTTTGGTTTCGTTAAATATTTTGTTATTTTCATTATAATAGGCAATAGTATTTTTGTCAATTTTTGTTAAAACATAAAACAAAGGGTTATTTCTTTCCTCTACTTGTACAATGTAGGGTAGAGGAGCTTCTTCCAATCGTTCTGCATTTATTTTAATTGCAAGTGTATCTATATTATACTTTTCAAGAGTGTCAGAAACAGATAGCAAACTAGGATAATCTGGATGCGATAATATATTGTCTTTTATGTAGGTATTAGTATGTTTTAGCTGAAGCGTTTGAAGTATTTTTTTGGTAGAAGAAATATAATTATCCATAGCTTATTTTTTAAGAAAATTCTTAATATTAAGCTTTGAAGTTATTATAAATCAGCTAATTATATAGTATTGTGATTGTTAATTTTTGGTTAAATTTTATATCTTTCCTTCTCAAGGGTTGTGTTTTTAACTAAGCTTTTACTTATGATGATAAGGCTCATTTCGTAAAATGGTAAAGCCTCTGTAGATTTGCTCAACCACAAATAAGCGTACCATTTGGTGAGAAAATGTCATTTTAGAAAGACTTATTTTTCCTTGTGCAGTTTTGTAAATGGTATCACTAAACCCATAAGGGCCCCCAATAACAAAAACTAACTGTTTAGTACTGGCATTCATTTTTTTTTGTAGGTAATCAGAAAAATCTATAGAAGAAAACTGTTTTCCATTTTCATCCAGCAATACTAAAATATCGGTTGGGTTTACTCTTTTAAGTATTAACTCTCCTTCTTTTTCTTTTTGTTGCGTTTCAGATAAGTTTTTTACGTTTTTTATGTCAGGTATAATATCTAAATCAAATTTAACATAATGTGCTAATCGTTTTTCATATTCAGCAATTAGTAATTGCAGATTTTTATTATCTGTTTTGCCAATGGCGAGGAGTTTAATGTTCATATTGTAAATGTAATTTGATAAATTCCAAAACACAAATTTCATATTTCGTTTTCTAAACAAATAAAGGGATAAGCATATAAACTCAAACTAACTTTTTAGTAAATTAGCGGAAAACAAAATTGAATTAATGATTTCAGAAGAGCAGTTTCAAAAAGAGATAGACCTAATAATTAGTAATGCCATACGAGAAGATGTAGGAGATGGTGATCATAGTTCGTTGGCTTGCATACCAGAAACAGCAACTGGCAAGGCAAAACTTTTGGTAAAAGATGAGGGTATAATTGCAGGAGTGGAGTTTGCTAAACAAGTTTTTATGTATGTAGATAAAAATTTACAAATAGAAACACTCATTAATGATGGAGAAAAAGTAGCTTATGGAGACATTGTTTTTTATGTAACAGGTAGCTCACAAAGTATATTAAAGGCAGAAAGATTGGTTTTAAATGCAATGCAGCGTATGAGTGCTATTGCTACAAAAACCAATTTTTTTGTAAAATTATTAGAAGGTACCAGTACTAAAATTCTGGATACCCGGAAAACAACACCAGGCTTACGAGCAGCAGAAAAATGGGCCGTTAAAATAGGAGGTGGCGAAAATCATAGATTTGCTTTGTATGATATGATTATGCTAAAAGACAATCATATTGATTTTGCAGGCGGAGCAACCAAAGCAATAGAAAAGACAAAGCAATATCTGCAAGAAACAGGTAAAGATTTAAAAATTATTGTTGAAGCAAGAAATTTAGATGAGATTAAAGAAATTTTACAGACAGATGGTGTTTACCGTATTTTAATAGATAATTTTAATTATGAAGACACCAAAACTGCAGTAGCGTTAATAGGAAATAAGTGCTTAACAGAATCTTCTGGCGGAATAAACGAAAAAACCATTCGTAATTATGCTGAGTGTGGTGTAAACTATATATCTTCCGGTGCCTTAACACATTCTGTTTATAATATGGATTTAAGTCTTAAAGCAATTTAATGTCAGTAGAAGTAGAGGATAAACTAGCAAGAATTCCTATTATAAATTGGGTGGTACTTTTTTTAAAAAAAATAAAGTTACCAGCTTTTGAAGGGTTGTCTTTATATGATTTATTAGAGATGTACCTGTATGGAATTATTAAAGGAACATTGTCTACAAGAGCCAGCGCAATTGCTTTTAGCTTGTTTATGGCTCTTTTCCCATTATTAATATTTTTAGTTACCTTAATACCTTTTCTAATACCTTATGTAGATTCTGGAAATCCGGATACTAATTTAAATACTGAGTTTATGGCGTATCTTGAATATATTTTACCCAATGCGATAAACGATTATTTTTTTGAAGAGATTTATGATGAAATAATGAGCCAAAAGCGTAGCGGATGGCTTTCTTCATCATTTTTAATATCTATTTTTTTGATAGCAAATGGAGTAAATGCAATTTTTAGTGGTTTTGAAAATTCGTACCATGTTAATCTTACACGTCATTTCATAAGACAATATGCTTATGCCCTTATGGTTGGTTTATTGTTGTCTATATTAATAATAGTGAGTACAATTGTTTTTATGTATTTTGAAATTTATGTTATTGAAAACATATCAGATACAACACAAGCATATTTTGGAACACAGTTAGAAGCTACAGATATATGGACAACCCAAGTTGCTAAGATAATTTACTTTACGTTCCTGTCTTATTTAGCAATTTCCATTCTATATTATTTTGGTACAGCAGAAGGTAAAAAGGCTAAATTTTTTTCTGCAGGATCTTTAATGACAACTATTTTGTTTGTGCTTACATCATATTTATTTGGGGTATATGTAGATAAATTTGCAAGATATAATGAATTGTATGGAGCTTTAGGAGGTTTGTTAATTTTGATGGTTTATATTTGGCTAAATGCCAATATTTTATTGTTGGGATTTGAGTTGAATGCAACCTTAAATTCTTTAAAGAAAAAAATGATTAAGAATGATGAAGTTTAATAACTATATAAGTTTAATAATTATTTTTTTTATTACTCAAATGCTATTTTCTCAATCTATTTTTGGTAAATGGAAAACTATTGATGATAGAAATGGCGTAGAAAAAGCAATCATAGAAGTCTATGAGAAAGATGGATTGTTATATGGGAAAGTATTACAAATATTAGAAGAAGGTAAAAAAGAAGCACTTTGTATAAAGTGTAATGATGACCGTAAAAATAAACCCATTTTAGGAATGGAAATTATTACAGCCGCTAAAAAAACAGATGTGAATGAGTATAAAGGAGAAACACTCTTTGACCCTGAACAGGCTATGACCTTTAGATGTAAGATATGGTTAAACCCTAAAGATAATAACCAGTTAAAAGTACGTGGCTATTTGTCCTTTATCTACAGAACGCAAACTTGGATTCGTGTAAAGGAATAACTTTTGTTATGAGCTATTTTATTAATGTAATATTGCCAATTCCTTTAGAAAAGATATTTACTTATAGCGTAACTAAAGCAGAAGCCAATTTTTTAAAAATAGGAATGCGTGTGGCTGTTCCATTTGGTAAGACTAAAATATATACAGCTCTTGTTGTTGAAATACACAATACAGCACCTACAATTTATGAGGCTAAGGAAATTCATCAAATCTTGGATGAAGCGCCAATTGTAACAGAGTTACAATTAAAACATTGGAATTGGATAGCTTCTTATTATATGTGTTCAATAGGAGAAGTTTTTAGAAGTGCGGTTCCTAGTGCTTTTTTATTAGAGAGTGAAACTTTAATATTAAAAAATAAAGAAGCCATAGTAGATGAAGATAAGCTAACTGATGAAGAATTCTTGGTTTTAGAAGCTTTAGAGCATCAATCTATGTTAAAGGTTCAAGAAATTGCTGCAATCTTAGATAAAAAGAACGTGTTGCCCATTCTAAAAAGTATGTTTGAGAAAAACATTGTTCTAACCAAAGAAGAAGTATACCAACAATACAAACCTAAATTGGTTAGGTATGTTAAATTAGGAGAAAAATATGAGTTTAATGAAGCTTTGGGTGTTTTGTTAGATTCACTTTCCAGAGCACCAAAGCAGAGCAAAGTAATATTGTCTTTATTTCAGTTACAGGGCAGAAATCAGAAAAAAATAACAGTAAAAGAATTAGAGGAGAAAAGTGGAGCTTCATCCTCAATCATAAAAACACTTATAGAGAAAGAAATTTTAGAAGAGTTTTTGGTTAGGACAGATAGAGTAGTTTTTGATACTGTTAAGAAACCAATAAAATTAAAACAATTAAATCAATATCAACAGCAAGCGCTAGAAGATATTCAGCATAATTTTACTAAAAATAAGGTAACATTATTACATGGTATAACATCTTCAGGAAAAACAGAAGTATATGTAAAATTAATTTCAGATTGCATAAAAGAAGGAAAACAAGCGCTATACCTTTTGCCTGAAATAGCTTTAACAACACAATTAATTGTTAGGTTGCAAGAGTATTTTGGAGAGCAAGTAGCAGTTTTTCATTCTAAATATTCCGTTCATGAAAGAGTTGAGGTCTGGAACAATGTATTGACCAATAAACCAAAAGCAAAAATTGTAATAGGAGCAAGATCCGCTTTGTTTTTGCCTTTTTCTAATTTAGGCGTAATTATAATTGATGAAGAACATGAGCCTTCTTTTAAACAATATGATCCAGCTCCCAGATATCATACACGTGATAGTGCTATTGTTTTAGGAAATTTAAGTAATGCTAATGTATTACTAGGTTCAGCAACACCAAGTGTGGAAAGCTTTTATAATGTTAAAAAAGAAAAATACGGTTATGCACAAATAAATAACCGCTTTGGAGATGTTTTATTGCCAGAAATAGAATTGGTAGACATAAAAGAGCTTACACGAAAAAAGAGAATGAAAGGGCATTTTTCTGAGCGTATGTTGCAAGGTATAACAGAAGCTATTGAAGAAAAGGAACAAGTAATTTTATTTCAAAATAGAAGAGGGTATGCGCCAATTGTAGAATGTGTAACTTGTGGACACTCTCCTCAATGTCCCAATTGTGATGTTAGCTTAACCTATCATCAATACAAAAAACAAATGCGCTGCCATTATTGTAGTTATCATATTGCATTACAGCAAAACTGCTTAGCTTGTGGTATGCCTACCTTAAATACCAAGGGTTTTGGTACAGAACAGGTAGAAGAGGAATTGCAAGAATTAATGCCACATCTTAGAATTGGTAGAATGGACTTGGATACAACCAGAGGTAAATATGCTTATGAAAAGATAATAACCGCTTTTGAGAAGCAAGAGTTAGATGTTTTAGTGGGTACACAAATGCTAACAAAAGGGTTAGATTTTGGTAATGTAAGCTTAGTAGGTATAATGAATGCAGATAGCCTTTTAAATTTTCCAGATTTTAGGGCACACGAGCGTAGTTATCAATTACTAGCACAAGTTTCAGGTAGGGCAGGCAGAGCAAAAAAAAGAGGTAAGGTTTTAATACAAACCTATAATCCATATCATCAAATTTTGCAACAAGTTTCTACTAATGACTATGAAGCTATGTATAGCGATCAAATAAATGAGCGCAGGCAGTTTAAATATCCACCCTTACATAAAATAATAAAGGTAACCTTTAAGCATAAAGATTTTAATAAGGTAGAAAGTGCATCTAGTTGGTTTGCTAAATCATTACAAGTGATTTTTAATGATAATGTTTTAGGACCTGAGTTTCCAGTGGTTTCTAGGATTAGAAATCAATATATAAAAAATGTTATTTTAAAAATGGAGAAAAATCAACATCTAGAGAAAACAAAAAGCAACATTAGAAGAATAGAGAAATCCTTTAATGCCATCTCTCAATATAGAGGTGTAAGGGTTATATATAATGTAGATTATATATAAAAAAGTTTAAAGAATCAAAAAGCCAGCGTTTGCTGGCTTTTTGATTGAGATATAGATATATTGTAGTAGTTAAACATTGCTCAAGGCATCTGCTAACTCTGTTTTTTTATTCCTACTTAAAGGTATTTGTCTTCCGTCTACTTCAACGTTTTTACTATTAAACTTTTCAACTTTTTCTAAGTTGACAATGTATGATTTATGAATTCTTAGAAATTTTTCTTCTGGCAACTGTTTTTCAAAAGATTTCATTGTGGATAGAATTACAATGTTAGCCTCATCAGTTACTAATTTAATATAATCACCTAAGGCTTCAATCCATTTTATGTCATTAAGTATAACTTTACGTTTTTTAAGATTACTCTTAACAAAAATATGTTCTTCATCCTCTAAAATTTTATGAAATTGTTCATATTTAGCAACAGCTCTTTTTACAGAGGCATCAAACCTACTCATTGTAATAGGTTTGTGTAGGTAATCTGTTACATCATAATCAAAAGCTTTTAATGCGTAGTCTGGTTTTCCAGTAATTAAAATTACTTGCGGAGGATTTTCAAGGGACTCCAATAAATCAAATCCACTAATAATTGGCATTTCAACATCAAGAAAAATCAAGTCTATCTCATTGTTCTTTAATCCGTTTTTGGCTTCTATAGCATTGCTATACTCAGCCAATATTGCTAAGTTAGGATGATTGTTGACCAGCTTAGCAACTGCCATTCGCTGCATGGATGAATCATCTACAATTATACATTTAAGTTTCATAAATAAGTTGATTTGTGGGGTTAAATCTTGGCTAAAATACTAAAAATGTCAGTTGAGTTGCAATAAAAGATGTGAACATGCACTATTTTGTTGTGTAATTAGCATTATGCGAGATATAGGTTTCAATTGTGGTTTTTGTTGTTAATAACTATCTTTATTGTATAACGAATAATTTTAAGTTTTCTTGTTATAACCCAAAAAAAATAATTACTTTTGCAGACTCTAAAAATATATAATATGAATCATTACGAAACTGTTTTCATTTTGAATCCCGTTCTATCTGATACTCAGATAGAGGAAACAGTTAAGAAATTTGAAGATTTCTTAATTAAGAAAGGTTCCAAAATAGTTGCCAAAGAAAATTGGGGACTTAAAAAATTGGCCTATCCTATTCAACACAAAAAAAGTGGTTTTTACCATTTGTTTGAATTTACCGCACCAGGCGAAGTTATTAATGGCTACGAACTAGAATTTAGAAGAGATGAGCGTATAATGCGTTTTTTAACTGTAAAGTTAGATAAACATGCAATTTCTTGGGCAGAAAGAAGAAGAACAAAATTAAAAACTAAAGCTTAAGGATTATGTCAGCTATTGAACAACAAGCAAAAGGAAAAAAAGACGGAGAAATTAGGTATTTAACTCCGTTAAACATTGAAACTAATAAGCAGAAGAAATACTGCAGGTTTAAAAAATCTGGTATCAAATATGTAGATTATAAAGATCCAGACTTTTTAATAAAGTTAGTAAATGAGCAAGGTAAATTACTTCCAAGAAGACTTACTGGAACTTCATTGAAGTATCAAAGAAAAGTGGCTGTTGCTGTTAAAAGAGCACGTCATTTAGCATTAATGCCATATGTTGGCGATTTATTAAAATAAAAAAAGCTGAACATGGAACTAATATTAAAACAAGACGTACAGAATCTAGGCTTTAAAGACGATATAGTTGAAGTTAAAAACGGATACGGAAGAAACTTTCTTATACCTAAAGGTTTAGGAGCACTTGCTACACCGTCTGCAAAGAAAGTTTTAGCAGAGAACTTAAAACAAAGAGCTCATAAAGAGAAGAAAATTATTGATGAGGCTACTAAAAATGCAGAAGCATTAAAGCAATTGGAAATTAAAATACCAGCAAAGGTTGGTGTTGGTTCTAAATTGTTTGGATCTATATCTAATATAGATTTAGCTGCTGTCTTAGAAAAAGCGGGTCAGTCAATAGATAAAAAATTCATTACTATTAAAGGTGGTGCTGTTAAAAGAGTTGGACCTTACAATGCTCAAATTAGATTACATAGAGAAGTTGTTGTAGATTTCCCTTTTGAAGTAGTAGCAGAAGCTAAAAAGTAATAAATAATTTTAAATTATTGTTAAAAGAGTTATGCCTGCATAGCTCTTTTTTTTGTTTATAGAATAAAAGCAGTAACTGTGAAATACACAAGACTTACAAAACAACAATTAGAAGAATTACACCCAGAATTCATTAATTTTTTGGCATCACAAACCATTACTGCAGAAGAGTGGGAAACTCTAAAAAAAGAGAAGCCACAAGTTGCAGAAGATGAGTTAGATGTTTTTAGTGATTTAATTTGGGAAGGGGTGCTAACTAAAGTAGAGTTCTTAGAAAATATATCTGCACAACAGATGCATTTGTTTTATTTGTTGGAAAAAGAAATGAGGCTTATATCTGTGAAAGTAATGAATCCAGATGTAGATTTAACCACACAAGTTGGCTTTGGTTGGTTTAAGAAAAACTGGCAATCAGATTTTGTTGAGTATCTTACAGCTTCCAAAGTTTATACGGAGGATAAAAACTTAGATAAGTTTAATCTTATAAAGCAAGGGGCAGTTATAACCAAAGGAGATTTGTTTAAATGGTTTGATAAAATCATTGGATAAAATCCCCTAATCACAAAGGGAAATTTGTATTTTTGATACTTTAAAATAACTAAAATTACCCGTAATTAGATTTTGTTTTGAGCAAGGTTTAGCCCAGCTTCTTTTGAAGATGATGGAGGGTGAGTAATAAATATGGCACAAAAACCAAGTATACCAAAAGGAACAAGAGATTTTTCTCCTTCTGAAGTTGCAAAAAGAAACTACATTTTTGATATAGTAAAAAAACATTTTCAAACATTTGGATTTCAACCCATAGAAACACCATCTTTTGAAAACTCAGAAACCTTATTAGGTAAGTATGGTGATGAAGGAGATAGATTGATTTTTAAAATCTTGAATTCGGGAGATTACTTAAGTAAGGTAAGTGATGAAGTGTATGATGAAAAAAAATCAACAGTTTTAACTTCTGAAATTTCAGAAAAAGCATTGCGTTATGATCTTACTGTACCCTTTGCGAGGTATGTGGTAATGCATCAAAATGAGATAGATTTTCCGTTTAAAAGATATCAAATACAACCGGTATGGAGAGCAGACAGACCTCAAAAAGGTCGTTTTAGAGAATTTTTTCAGTGTGATGCAGATGTGGTTGGGTCAGATTCTTTATTACAAGAAATAGAATTGGTGCAGTTGTATGATGCTGTTTTTACAGACTTAAAACTAACTGGCGCAACCATAAAACTAAACAACAGAAAAATACTAGCAGGTATTGCGGAGGTTATTGGTGCAAAAGAGCGCCTAATAGATTTTACGGTAGCTTTAGATAAGTTAGATAAAATAGGAGTAGAGGGTATTACAAAAGAAATGCTAGAAAAAGGTATTTCAGAAGAAGCTATAAAGAAGGCGACACCATTATTTTCATTATCTGGCACCAATATAGAGCAGTTACAAGTTTTAGCTGAATTGTTAAAAGATTCTCTAGAAGGTAAAAAAGGAGTAGAAGAGCTTACTTTTATTATAAATGCTGTTGAGAAACTAGGCTTGATGTCAGCCAATTTAACTATAGATGTTACATTAGCGCGTGGTTTAAACTATTATACTGGTGCTATTTTTGAAGTTGCTGCGCCAAGTGGAGTAAAAATGGGTTCTATTGGTGGTGGTGGCCGTTACGATGATTTAACTGGAATATTTGGATTAAAAGATGTAAGCGGTGTTGGTATTTCTTTTGGTTTGGATAGAATTTATCTAGTTCTGGAAGAATTAAATCTTTTTCCAGAAGCAATAGATAAGTCTTTAGAGGTACTTTGTGTAAATTTTGGAAGTAAAGAAGCCTTTGCAGCATTACAATTGGTAACTGATTTGCGTAAAAACGGAATTAAGGCAGATGTGTATCCATCATCAGTTAAAATGCAAAAACAAATGAAGTATGCAAACAAACGGAATGTTCCTTATGTAATATTAATAGGAGAACAAGAACTAGCAGATGGTAATTTTGTTGTAAAAAATATGGAAAAAGGAGATCAGCAAACCTATAAGCTAGCTAATGTTTTAGAATTTATAGCTGTGGTAAAAACCTGAGTTCGATTATTAAAACAGGCATATTTGGTTAGTGTTTTGCTTTTGAAATTTGATTTGTTTTTTTGGCAGAAAGCTGTAAGCAATAAGTTGTAATAGTTAAGATTTAATCTGACAATTTTAATTAATTTAGTAACATTAAAATTGAGGCATTATCATACAAAGATGATTTAGACTCACTTCAACAGATAAGAAAATACCTAATTCAAAAAACAGGCTACTACATTAAAAATCCACAGTTTGGAAATCTAATCAGAGAAGTAATTGAGATTGGCTATAATATTTTTTCCTTATGAGACTACTGATAGAGAATCAAATGGTAAGTTAAGAGAAATTGGTCAAGCGAAAAAAAATAAAAAAAATTATTGATGCTAATCCTAACAAAAGTTCATAACTCATTGTGGTTTTGACTATGTTTTAGAAAGAACTCATAAATCTTGGAAAAAGGCAATGGCTGAAAGACTTAAAGAATATACCAGAATAAATCCATTAACAATTAATCAAGTTTCATATAGCGAGAAAGGCAAGTCTCAATTCAATGACCCAATCCTCAAAGCTATGAATATTACAGAATCGTCAGTTCTGTTGGACAGTTATAGCAATCCATTTAAATATCAAGGGTTTTTGCTTATTTATGAAGTCCAGCAAATTTTTAATTTTGTATACTAGTCAAAAGAAAGTTAAAAATAAAAAATGTAAATTTGGCTTTGTATATTTAATTTTAACCTGTAAACATATTTCAGAACTAAACATATTAAAAACAAAAAATGAATATTAAAACAACAAATGACTACAATTCACTAGAAAAAATATGTGAATTTTTGAAAACTAAATCTAATTTAGAAATTTCCATTACGCAAGATATTTGGGCTACAGGAGACGAATTAAGCTTAACTGCTGGAAAAAAATGCATCCTTATCAAAAAGAGTGCGATAGCAGGAGCTAAACTCAATGGAGTACCTAATAAATTTTGGACTATTTTCTCAAGCCACTTTTTTATTATTTTTCCAATATTGTATTTCTACTTCT
>CANLIE010000052.1 GCA_947491225.1 uncultured Cellulophaga sp. | reverse complement strand
ATCTATAGCCTGCACGAACCAGAGGTGTATTGTATGAGTAAGGGCAAGGCACATAAAAAATATGAATATGGCTGCAAGGCATCGGTGGTGCTTACTCAAAAGACGGGTATAATTGTAGGGGCGATGACCTTCAGCACCAATCTATACGATGGACATACCTTAGAAAATGTCTTGATCCAAACCCGTGAACTTACTGGGAGAACACCCAAAACAGCTACGGTGGACAGAGGTTACAAGGGAAAACAGATGGTAGGGGAGACACGGATCAATATTCCAAAACCTCCACTAAAGAAAGACAACGATTATCAAAAACAAAAAAAACGTAAACATTTTAGAAGAAGGGCTGCTATTGAACCTGTAATAGGTCATCTTAAATCAGATCACAGAGCAGCAAGGAACTTCTTGAAAGGACAAAAAGGAGATAGTATCAATTTTATCATGGCTGCCGCAGGATTCAACTTCAAAAAATTGATGAACAAACTCAAAAAAGAAACACTTTGGTTCTATTTTGAAATCCAAAATATCAGCAGTTGGCCATTTCTATCAATATTCAAAAACAAAAATAGTACCCTAACAAACTAATATCACCTTTTTAAGGCTCGACTATTTACTATCAAGGCTTTGACACTGATAACAAGAAACTTACGTCCAGTTTATTTTAGAAGAATTTGTTTTGATTTTATTGACAAACCGCTTGCAATCTAAAAATAAAAAAGCTCCCGATTTCTCGGAAGCCCTTTTATTTACTTGCGGTCTGGACGGGACTCGAACCCGCGACCCCCTGCGTGACAGGCAGGTATTCTAACCAACTGAACTACCAGACCGTGGCGTTTAGCGGTTGCAAATATACATTGGTTATTTAATTGCACAAAACAAATTCATTAAAAAATTAAAAAATCATAAAAATTTTTGTCGCTCTATCATATATGTGTTTAAAACTTTGGCAAAGTTTTTTTGAATATCAATCAATACATATTTGATTTTATATTGTGCACATTTTAATTTTAGACTTGATATAAAGCTACTTAGCTCTTTTTTATAGTTCTCCTGAATAGTATCTGCATAAACATCTAAGTAATCATTTGTCTCTAAATCTACAAAGCGTTTTGGGGCATTGTCAAAATTAAAATTAAGCTCTTTTTCTTTATCTAATAGGTGAAATAAGACAACTTCGTGTTTATTATATTTTAAATGTTGCAACGCATCAAACAATTTTTCATCTTCTTCTACTGTCTGAAACATATCTGTAAATAAAAATACCAAACTGCGTTTGTGTATTTTTTCAGCTATTTGGTGCAAATAGGTGTAAGTTTCTGTTTTCTGTGCCGGATTAGTATCTGTAGCAACCTCACTTAGCTTTGCTAATAACATTTGATGATGACGTTCGCTACTTTTTTCTGATGAATAGAAATTATACGCATCAGAGTATATACTTAATCCAACAGTATCTCTCTGTTTTTTTAAGATATTCATTAAAGCAGCAATAGCCAATACGCTAAAACCTATTTTATTTAGGTTGTTTATATCTAACTTTTTTACATCAGGATAATACATAGAGGCAGAGTTATCTAAAATCATATGACATCTTAAATTGGTGTCTTCTTCGTATTTTTTGGTGTAGAGCTTATCTGTCTTTGCAAAAAGTTTCCAATCTATATGTTTAGTACTCTCTCCGTTATTGTAAATTTTATGCTCTGCAAATTCAGCAGAAAACCCATGAAACGGACTTTTATGTATTCCGCTAATAAAACCTTCAACTACTTGTTTGGCTAAAAGCTCTAAATTTAATAGTGGTTGCGCATTTAAATTGTCCTTTAGGTTCATAAGCTTATAATTTTATGGTTTGTGCTTTTTCTAAATCATCCGTAGTTTGCAATAATTTTTTTAATAGAATAGGATTAAAATTAGGATTTTCACTTAAAAAACCTTTAAGTATTTGATATGCATCCTTAGATGTATACTGTCCAATAGAACTTGCTAACCAATTCTTAGGAAAAAATATATCACCTGTTAGTTGTATTTCTTCTAACTTAGTTAAACATTTCGCTAAGTGTTTTTTACTTTCGTTTTGGCGTAAGGGATGATGTATATAACCCAATGCTACCAATACCCAAGATTCTTTTTCTCTGTTTTTAGCATCAAATAAAGAACTCATAAAAGCATCTCTTTCTGCAATAGTATTAGATAAAGATGGTAATAACCATTTAAATCTAGTAAGTTTATCTGGATTGGTAATACGTATTTCTTGCTCTTTTAAAATTTTAATAGCTTTTGGATGTTGCTTTATGGCTAATTCTGAAGCAATACTAGTATAATCATCTTCGTTTAAAAACAACTGTGGTATATTTACTTCTTTGTTCCAAATGGCATATAAATTAGCAACTCCTTCAGGAGATGTAACTATAGATTTATATACATTAAAAGTGGTTTTCTTAAATGAAACTGGAATGTTACTTTTAAGTAGCGTAAAGAGTGTGTATTCTGTTATAGCTTGTATTTCTTTTTTGCTTTCTTCTGATAAAAAACTCCAGTATAAATCTCTGGTTCTACCTGAAACATAATCTAGAATAAGTTCATTTTTTTCTGATACCATTCCGTTTAAAAATACCTTAAAGGCATCTAAAGCAGATACTTTATTATTTAAGAATACTTCATATAAATTAATAAAGCTATAAGCACGTGTAATATCATCTTTAATATCTTTTATTTTAGCAATGCTAGCTAAGTCAACCGGAAAAACACCATATCCAAAACCATTAGAATTATAAATAATTTGCTCAGGTTTAGCAAGCCCCACAGCTTCTTTAAGTTTTAGAACTTCACTATTTATGGCAACATTAAAAGTTTTTATACTGTCTTTATATACAAACTGTATTTCAAAAGACTGTGGCCATATTTTACCTGTACCGTCTTCTGCTTTTTGTGCAAGTGTAAAGTCGGTTATTTTATTGTCTTTATATACAATACTATCTGTAAAAACAGGTCTGCCAGATTGGTTTACCCAAATGTTAGACCAGTTTTTAATATCTATTTTAGATTTTTTATCCAAGATAGAAACCAAATTGTTCCAATCTGCATTACCGTCAGCATATGTTTTTATATATTCTTGTATACCCTTTTTAAAAATATCTTTGCCTAAGACAGCTTCTAATTGCTGCATCATTATAGGCGCTTTGTTATAAATAATACGACCATATAAAGAACCTGCATTTTTTAGATTGTCTAAATCTTGCCTAATTGGGTTAGTACCTTTGGTACGATCTTCTGAATAGGCACTAGGGTAGTGTGTCATCATAAATTTTAATTGATGATCTATATCTGGGAAAACAGGATTCATAATCTTATCTGCCATAAAATTTGCAAACACTTCTTTCATCCAAACATCATTAAACCATTGCATAGTGACTAAGTTTCCAAACCACATATGTGATGTTTCATGTGCTATTAATTTAGCACGAGATAGTTTTTGGTTTTGTGTAGCATTTTTATCTAAAAATAAAGACGATTCTCTGTACTGTATAGCGCCTACGTGTTCCATACCTCCATATTGAAAAGGAGGAATACTGACAAAATCCATTTTTTGGAACGGAAACTCATAGTTGGTATAGTCTATAAGAAAGTCTAATGCTTTTTGGTGAATGTTAAAAACTTCGTTTGTACTTTCTGCAATTTTCTCTTTATTGTTTTCTCGGTATAAAAAGCGCATATCAAAAGCACCAGGGTTTTTAATTTCTTCAGAAAATTTACCAGCAACAAAAGAGAACAAATATGTACTCATCTTATCTGTGGTGTTAAATATATGAGTGGTATAACCTTCTTTGTTAATTTGTTCTTTTTTGGTGCCACCACAAAGCACTTTCCAATCTTTAGGAGCTGTAATGGTTAAGTCATAAGTTGCTTTTAAGTTAGGCTGATCTATACATGGAAATAATGTGCTAGCTCTGTCTGGCACTACTAATGTATACAAAAAATCTTTGTTTCTGTTAAGAGATAATTCACCTGCATTAAAAGAAATATCAATTTTATTTTCACCTATTTTTAATATGTTTCTATCTATAATTAAATGTTCTTTGATATGTTTAATTGGAGTGCTTTTACCATTTATGCTGAGCGTTTTTAGGTGGTCTTTGTTTTCATTAAAATCTAAAATTAAATTGTATTGTAAGTCAACAATAGTTGCAGTAAGTGTTAGTGTCGTAGGTATTGGATCTTCTAGGTTTTTGGAAATAGAAAAATCTAACGCATAGTGTAAATCTGTAATTTGCTCTTTTCTGTAATTTGCCAGATTTAAAGAAACACCTTTTTCTAAAGGTAGGTTAGTAGGCATTTCTTTTTTTTGAGGACAGCCAACTAAAGTTAAACCTAGTAAAACAAGGAGCGTATAATTTTTCATACAAGAAATAGATAAGGGTAAGTAGTAAAAATAAAAAAGGGTTTAACAAACGCCAAACCCTTTTTTATAATTGTATGTTTTAGACTATAATAAAGCGTCTATAGCGTCTGTGTAAACTTGCTTTGGAGAAACACCAACTTGTCTGCTAACCATTTCACCATTTTTAAACACTAATATAGTTGGTATGTTGCGTACACCGTATTTTGCAGCAAATTCTTGATTTGCATCTACGTCTACTTTGCCAACAATGGCTTTACCTTCATACTCATTACTAACTTCGTCAATAATTGGACCAACCATTCTACAAGGACCACACCAAGCAGCCCAAAAATCTACAAGAACTGGTTTATCACTTTTTAAAACAACTTCGTCAAAAGTTGCGTCTGTTATTTCTAATGCCATAATTTTATTTTTTAATATTATACAAAGTTAGTCAAATAAATTCCTATTTCCTTAACAATGACTTATACCTATTATCTATTGCTCTATTAGATATTTTTATAGAAATATAGACTAGGTATTTCTTTATAAGAGGTTTTAAAAATAATTGTACTGATACTATTTACATTTTGAATTTACCTTAATACAATGTTCTTTTTTACCTCCGCATCAGAATAAAAATAAATTGTAGCCCTGCTATGCTTAATTTTTGTTCTCACTGAAACAAACAAATCTTAATTTTCTTTTCCAGTAAAATCAAACTACAAATGGTAGTGTATCGCTACAAAAATAAAGTATCTAATAATTGATCTTCAACAAGGTTAGGAACAGTAACATTTAATTCTGGTGTTCTTGCCATTTCTCGTTCTATAGCAAAAATAGCTTCTTTGTTACGTGCCCAACTTCGTCTAGAGACACCATTGTTTACATCATAGAAGAGCATATTTTTTAATTTCTTAGATGCTTCTGATGAACCATCTAGTACCATACCAAAACCGCCATTTATTACTTCTCCCCAGCCTACGCCACCGCCATTGTGTATAGATACCCATGTTGCGCCTCTAAAACTATCGCCAATTACATTATGTATTGCCATATCTGCGGTAAATTTACTACCGTCATAAATATTACTAGTTTCTCTAAAAGGAGAATCTGTACCACTAACATCATGATGGTCTCTACCTAAAACTACTGGAGCAGAAAGTTCTTTGTTTTTTATAGCTAAATTAAACGCTTCTGCAATTTTTGCTCTTCCTTCTGCATCTGCATATAAAATACGGGCTTGTGAGCCTACAACCAGTTTATTTTGTTCTGCTTCTCTAATCCAAGTAATGTTATCTTGCATTTGTTGCTGAATTTCTTTTGGAGCAGTTGCTTTTATTTCTTCCATTACTTGTAAAGCAATAGCATCTGTTTTTTGTAAATCTTCTGGCTTACCAGAAGAACATACCCAACGGAAAGGTCCAAAGCCATAATCAAAACACATAGGCCCTAGAATATCTTGCACATAAGACGGGTATCTAAAATCTATATTGTTTTCTGCCATAACGTCGCCGCCTGCACGGGATACTTCTAATAAAAAGGCATTGCCATAATCAAAAAAGTAGGTGCCATTTGCAGTATGTTTATTAATTGCAGTTACTTGTCTTTTTAAAGACGCTTGTACTTTTTGTTTAAAAGCATCAGGATTAGTGCTCATTAGTTTATTAGCATCTTTAAAAGATATACCAACTGGATAATAACCACCTGCCCAAGGGTTGTGTAAAGATGTTTGGTCTGACCCTAAATGAATAAAGATATTTTCATCATAAAAACGTTCCCAAACCTCTACTATATTACCAATGTAAGCAATAGAAACAACCTCTTTATTTTGTTGTGCTTTTTTTGTTCTTGCTACAAGTTCATCAATATTATCTATTAATATATCTACCCAACCTTGTGTATACCTTTTTGTAGCAGCTGCAGCATTAATCTCAGCGCAAACAGTTATGCAACCAGTAATATTACCTGCTTTTGGTTGTGCGCCACTCATACCTCCTAAACCTGCAGTTAAAAATATTTTTCCAGAAGGGGTTTCATTTGGTTGTAATACTTTTCTAAATGCGTTCATAACTGTAATTGTGGTTCCGTGTACAATGCCTTGCGGTCCAATGTACATATAGGAACCGGCAGTCATTTGTCCGTATTGTGTAACGCCTAGTGCATTGTATTTTTCCCAGTCATCTGGTTTGGAATAGTTAGGAATCATCATACCATTGGTAACTACAACTCGAGGCGCTTCTTTAGTAGAAGGGAAAAGTCCCATTGGGTGACCAGAGTAAATATGTAAAGTTTGTTCTTCTGTCATTAATGCTAAATACTGCATTGTTAACAGATATTGCGCCCAATTTTGAAAAACAGCACCATTACCACCATATGTAATTAGTTCTTCTGGATGTTGTGCAACAGCAGGATCTAAGTTATTCTGAATCATTAATTGTAAAGCAGCTGCTTGTGGTGTTTTTGAAGGATATTCTGATATTGGTCTTGCGTATATTTTATAGTCTGGTTTAAACCGATACATATAAATACGACCATAATTTTGTAACTCACTTGCAAATTCTTTTGATAATTCTGTATGCCAAGCAATTGGAAAATAACGCAAAGCATTTCTTAACGCTAACTTTTTCTCATCTAAAGAAAGAATATCTTTTCTTTTTGGAACGTGATTGGCATCTAGCGCATATATTTTTTTTACAGGCAATGAAGATGGAATACCTTGAAGAATTTGAGATTTAAAATCCATTATACTATGTTTTTTTATTTTAAAGCAAAATTAAGTGCTGTATTCTCCCCTTTAGGGAGTTAGAGGGGCTTTCCGTTTTTCCAAACCATTTCTGGTTTTAGTTGCCCTTGATGATATAAAATTTCTTTATAGTTTGAGGTAGGAAAGGCGATAAAATCTGCTAATAAATCACTCTCTAATTTACCTCTGTCTTTAAGATCTAAAGCAGCTGCAGCTCTAAATGTAATACCAGATAAAACCTCAGCATTACTTAGTTTTTGAAAAGTTCCTAAAATTGAAGCTTGAGTAAGTAAATCTCCCATAGGAGCAGATCCTGGATTGTGGTCGCTGGCAATAGCTACTGCACCGCCAGCATCTAATATTTTACGAGCAGGTGTAAATGCACAACCTAACCCAATACTTGCACCAGGTAAAGCAGTAGCAATGACAGTGCTTTTTGCTAAAATTTCTATTTCTTTATCTGTACTAGCCTCTAAATGGTCTGCACTTATTGCATTAAAATCTACTGCAACTTTACTACCACCAGTAGAAAACTGATCTGCGTGTACCGTAATTGTAAAACCCATTTCCTTTGCTTTTTTAAAGTAAGGCTTAATTACTTTAGCAGTAAATGAACCTTCTTCAATAAAAGCATCAATTCTAGTTGTTAGATTTTCTTCTTTTAAAATAGGGAAGAGAGAAATGCTTATTTCTTCTAAATACTCACTTGCGGTACCAGGATAATCTTTTGGCTGCATATGTGCAGCCAAACAAGTAGAGATTAAATCGGCTTTAATTCTGTTATCTACATTTTTTATAGCGCGTAACATTTTAAGTTCTTCGTAAACCGATAAACCGTAGCCACTTTTAACTTCTATAGTTGTAACGCCATTTTTTAAATGTTTGTTAGCTCTTTTTGTAATGCCTTCTTCTAGTTCTAAAATACTAGCTTTTCTGGTTTGTGTAACGGTATCCCAAATGCCACCACCAGCTTTAGAAATCTCTAAATAGGTTTTTCCTGCATTACGCATAGCATAATCATTAGCTCTAGAACCACCATAACAAATATGGGTATGAGAATCTACAAAACCAGGTAAACACACAAAATCACCACTTACTTTTTCTAGTAACGTATCTTTTATATCTATCTGTTTTACTAAGTCTTTGTACTGGCCAACAGCGATTATAGTATTATTCTCTACTATAATACCACCATTTTCTATGACTAATAATTGCTCGTCTTTTAATGCTCCATTAACAGTAATTCCTGTCATTGGTAGTAGTTGTGTAAAGGGACCTATAAGTGTTTGTTTCATATTAATAAATTTCAAATTTTTCAGCAAACGGTATTTCTATGCTCAGTTGTTCGCGTTCTTTTACTTCTTCTATAGTCTTTAAAATAGTTTGGTTTTGTATCATTTCTATTCCAGCTTCTATATCCGTAGAAAAAACACGGTCTTTATCAGCAAAAGTGACTTTTTTACGAATTTCTTTATGTACTTCTTCCAAAAATATACTAGATTTCATAGGTTTCCTAAATTCAAAAGCCTGTGCAGCAGCTAGCATTTCTATGGCTAGTATTTTTTCAACATTTCCAATAACCTGTAACGCTTTACGACCACTAATAGAACCCATACTTACGTGGTCTTCTTGACCTAAAGATGTTGGTATGCTATCTGCACTAGACGGAAAACAGAGCCCTTTGTTTTCACTAGCTAACGCAGCTGTTGTGTATTGTAAAATCATATAACCAGAATTAATTCCGGTTTCATTCATTAATAATTTAGGAACTCCAGGACTATTACCTTCTAGAGCTACATATATTCTTCGGTCAGATATGTTACCAACTTCAGATGCTGCTAAACACGCATAATCTAAAGCCATAGCTAATGGTTGCCCGTGAAAACTACCACCACTAATTGTTAGTTCTTCATCTATAATAATAGGGTTGTCTGTAACAGAATTTAACTCAATCTCTAACAATTCCTTTAAATGCAACCAGGCATTTCTAGATGCGCCGTGTACTTGTGGTATGCAACGTAAAGAATACGGGTCTTGTACACGATTACAGTCTGCATGATCTTCCATAATTTCAGATCCTTTTAATAAACGTTTTATTTTTTTTGCGACATATATATTGCCTTTAAATGGTCGTAATGCGTGTAATTCATTGTAAAAAGGTTTAATAGAACCTTGTAAACCTTCAATCATCATTGCTCCAATAATGTCTGCTTGTGTAAGACAACTTTGTAGCTTCTCTACTACTTTTACAGCGTGCGCGACAATAAATTGTGTGCCGTTAATTAAGGCCAGTCCTTCTTTAGGGCCTAAATCTATAGATTGTATTTCAGCTTTATTAAACAAAGATGAGGTTTCCATTATCTCATCTTTATAGTCAACCTTACCCAAACCAATTAATGGTAAAAATAAATGGGAAAGAGGAGCTAAATCTCCTGAAGCACCAACAGAACCTTGAGACGGTACAATAGGAATAGCGTTATTATCTATATGCCATAAAATGCGGTCTAAAGTTGTTTCTGCAATGCCAGAATATCCTTGTGCAAGGCTATTCATTTTTAAGATAAGCATAAGTTTAGCAATCTCTTTATCTATTGGCTCTCCAACCCCAACACTATGACTTTTTAAAATATTAGATTGTAATATTTTAGTTTCTTCTTTAGATATTTTAGTAGTACATAAGGGACCAAAACCAGTGTTTATACCATAAACAGGGTCTCCTTTTTCTACTATGTTAGCAACAGTTTTACTGCTGTTTCTTATTTTTATACGAGAAAAATCTGAAATTAATCCTTTGGTTTTACCTCTAGCAATAGCTAATGCAATACCTGCAGTTAAGTGATCTTCTCCAAAATTAAATGTCATTGGTGCTTTAAGCATAGCTTATATTTTAATACTATAAATTTATTGATTAAGTTTGATAATTGCTAATATCATATTTGTCAATTACTAATAACTATGGGTTATCAAATAGAGCTTCGTCATTTTCATTATTTTTTAGCTGTAGCAGAAGAATTGCACTTTAGAAAAGCAGCAGAACGTTTATTTATATCGCAACCTGGTTTAAGTAGACAAATAAAACAGATGGAAGAAATTCTAGAAACACAACTTTTTTTGCGCAACAAAAAAAGGTAACTTTATCAGCAGCTGGGGTTTATTTAAAAGATGAAATAGAGTTTATTTTAAATCACTTAGAGTTAACTAGAGTTAACAAAACGATATATTAAGTTGGTGAGTCAAGGTAAGTTTGGAGAGCTAAATATTGGGTTTTTGGGTTCTGCAATGCAAACCGTAATTCCGGATTTGTTATTAAAGTTGAAAGATGCTTTTCCTAAAATAAACACAAGTTTAGAAGAACTATCTAACAACGCACAACTAAATGCGGTTTTAAAAGACGGATTAGATATTGGTTTTGTGCGTATGGTGAGAGTGCCAAAAGGTTTAGGTATACAACCTGTTTTTAATGATACATTTTCTATAGTTGTGCCAGCAAACCATAATGTAACTACAGCTAGTTTTAAAGGAATTCAGCAGTTTATAGAGGAGAATTTTATTTTGTTCTCTCAATATTATAGTCCGTTGTATTATGATATAGTTATGAGTATTTGTGAAGATGCAGGGTTTACGCCAAAAGTATCTCATAAGTCTGTACACGCACAAACCATTTTTACGTTGGTAGAGAATAATTTAGGTATAGCAATTGTACCTACTTCTTTACAACAAGGTTTTAATACGAACGTAAAATTTATAGAACTTAAAAACATACTACAACGCGCAGTACTGTCTGTTATTTGGAAAGAAGACAATAGAAACCCAGTTTTAAAACATTGTATGCAGTTGCTGCTGGGTAATAATAATTAGAGCTAAACAATTATAAATACTTTTTAAAATGAGCATTGCCTTAACCTATATCTTTGTAAAACTTAAAATTGAATTATGATTTTTGATATAATAAAAAAGAGGAGATCTGTTTTTCCTGCGCAGTATAACAATAAGCCAATAGCTAAAGAATTAATTGATAAAGTATTGGAGGCTGGTAATTGGGCACCTTCGCACAAAAAGACAGAACCTTGGCGTTTTAAAGTGATACAGGGTGAAACTAGAGCAAAACTAGGACTTTTTTTGTCTTTAAAATATATGGAAAATAATCCTAAGCCAAAACAATTTAAAGTTGAAAAACTTATTAATAACCCGCAGAAGGCAGGTGCAATAATTGCCATATGTATGCAAAGAGATCCAAAAGAATCTGTGCCAGAATGGGAAGAAATTGCAGCAACTGCAATGGCAGTGCAAAATATGTGGCTTACTTGTACAGATTTAGGTATTGGTAGTTATTGGAGTTCACCAGATTTAGTTAAATATATGGGTGAGTTTTTTGCAATGGAAGAAGGAGAAGTATGTCTTGGTTTCTTTTATATGGGTTATACAGATGACGAACCTCTAGAAGCAACTAGAGGTGTTGTTGAAGATAAAACAGTTTGGTTGTAATGTTCTACTCTTTAGAAAACTCAAAATTAGCGCCATTTTGAGAAAACATCATTTTATTGGTTTTTGGATTAAAAACCATTTTTATTTTTGCTTGCTTAAATTCAAAAGTAGTAGTATTCACTGTTTCTAACGGAAAAGAAGATTGCCCAGTTGCTTGTGCAAATAAAAGAGTGCCTTTGCTTGTAATTGTAATTTTTAAAGGCATTTGCAGGCTAGCATAAATGCCTGTATAAGATTCTAATATGGTTTCTGATAAACTAATTTGCTTAGTTTCTGGAATTGTAAAAGGAATGTCAAAAGCCCAGCTTAAGGCCAGTATTATAATATTGTTTGTATTATAATTAGCACCATTAGAGCAAAGTGTAATCGCTAATTTTTCTTTTGGAAAATATCCAGACATTGATGAAAAACCATCAATACCTCCTGTATGCCCATAAGATTTTTTATCATTAAAAGGAAACTGAAACATTCCCATTCCGTAGTTATCTGTTAGGGTTGTCATTTTAGATAAACTATTTTCAGATATTATTTTTCCATCAAAAAGTGCTTTAATAAAAATATTCAAGTCAGACGGATTAGAAACCATTGCACCTGCACCAAGTGGTATGGACATATCTGTTTCATTTTTTTTTACCCATTCTCCTGAATATGTATATGAATTGGATTCGTTTTTATTTAAATCAATGTTTTTGCCTAGATATGTATGTTTTAACCTTAAAGGTTTAATGATGTTCTTATAGGCTAATTCACTATATGGAGTATTGTTTATTTTTTCTAATATAAAAGTTAATAGTACATAATTGGAATTGCTATATTCTGCTTTACTATTTGGCGTAAATACACTACCGCCTTTTTTAATGATTTTAATTAATTCCTTCTCAGTTTTTGGTTCTGTGTTCCAATTTAAATATTTTGGATTATTTGTAAAATTAAAAATTCCGCTTCTATGGTTTAATAAGTTACCAATGGTTATTTCTTTAGCATTTTCAATTTCTGGATAGAATTCAGCAAGATTGGTTTCTAGTTTAATTTTATTTTCTTCTACGGACTTTAGAATAAGTACAGCAGTAAACATTTTTGTGATAGAACCAATTCTATATTTAGTTTTCTTAGTAGCCTTCTTATTTGTTGCAATATCTGTATAGCCAATAGCATTGGAATAAATTTCCAAACCATCTTTAGTAATAGAAATACTTCCCATAAATCTATCATTTTCCTCTAAAGCCTTAAATAAGCTATCCAATTTGGCAGTGTCTTGGGCAAAGGCATTAAAACTAACAAGGCTAATTATAACTGTATAAATAATTTTTTTCATCTGATTTTTTTTAATTAAAAAAAAGGAAATAATTCTTCATTGTACTCCCATACCTTATAAATAAACAATCCTAAGTATACTATTGTAACCACGAACTTTAAAAAGGTTCCGGTTAAAAAGCCAATAAAAGAACCAAAAGCTGCCTTTAAAGCTGTTTTTTGATCGGCTTTATTTAAAAGTTCACCAACTAATGCACCAACAAAAGGCCATACTACAATACCAAATATTCCTAGAATAGGAAAAAATATAGCAACCAATAGACCAAGTGTTGTCCCTATCATACCAGCCTTTGTGCCTCCAAACTTTTTGGTTCCCATTGCAGGTATTATATAATCTAGTGCAAATACAAGTAAAGCAATTATGAGGGTTATGCCTAAAAAAAGCCAATCGTTAGGTACGGATTTGGTTAAATAAAGTACTAATAAACCTAGCCAACTAATTGGAGGGCCAGGCAATATAGGTAAGAAACTACCAATTATGCCTGTAAGCATTAGTATAAAACCAATTAATAGAAGAGCTATGTCCATTCTTTATTTTCTTGTTTGACGAAGATAAAGACAATTTGTTACAAATTTTTTCACCTAAAAAATTAGTTTAAACTAAAATATTAGTTATATTAGCAAAAGAATTTAAAGATTGCTAGTAACCTGAGTTCGACCTAAACTAAAATGTTATAAAAAGCGTCAATTCGAGTGGTTTTTAATAATGAAATGGAGAAAAACTGTATCGAGAATAGTTTTTTTATATAGAAAATCACTATTCTCGATACAATCTTCCTTCGTCAGATTACTCGAATTGATGTAATTTTCTTACGTCGAACTCAGGTTAGTAATAATTTAATGTTAAGTTAATTCTAGAATTAAAAATAAGAGCGAGGAATATGAAGCAGTTAACTAAAGCAGAAGAAGAAATAATGCAAATGTTATGGCAGTTAGAAAAAACTAGTGTAGCAGCAATTATAGACGAGCTTCCTGAGCCAAAACCAGCGTATAATACGGTTTCTACCATTGTACGTATTTTAGAAAACAAAGGTTTTGTAGGGCATGAGAAATTAGGCAGAGGATATTTATACTATCCACTAGTTAAGAAATCTGATTACAGTAATCAATCTATTAACAAACTAATGGATGGTTATTTTCAAGGTTCATTTAAAAGTATGGTTTCTTTTTTTATGAAGAAGAACGATATGAGCCTTACTGAATTGGAATCTATTTTAGAAGATATTAAAAAGGATGATAAAAAATAAGTTATGATACAATATATAGTTTTGGTGATAGCATTTCAGTTATTATTTTTAATAATCTATGATCTGTTTTTAAAAAAAGAAACTTTTTTTCAGTGGAATAGAGTGTATTTAATAGGAACATTTTTAGGGTCGTTGCTTTTGCCATTTGTAAAATTGTCTGCTTTTAAAACGGTAATGCCACAACAATTTTCTGCCATTGTTTTAGATGAAATTATTTTAACAGCTAACCAAGAAAAATTAAATATGGGAACACAATTCTCTTGGTTTCAGATTCTATTTATTATTGGAACTGTAGTATCATTTTTATTATTTACTTTTAAAATATACCAAATAGTTAGGTTAAAGAAGCAAGGAGAAATTCATAAGTTTTCAGACTACATAAAAGTTATAATACCCAAGAGTAATAATGCTTTTTCATTTTATAATACTGTTTTTATGGGAGATGCAGTAAAAAAAGAAAATGAAGAAGTAATTCTAGAACATGAACTGGTACATATTAAACAAAAGCACACAATAGATTTATTATTTTTTGAAGTAATGCGCATTGCCCTTTGGTTTAATCCGCTAGTATATATTTACCAAAGTAGAGTGTCTGAAGTACACGAATTTATTGCGGATGCTAAGGTTGCTAAAACACATAGAAAAGAACAGTATAATTTGTTGCTGTCTCAAGTTTTTCAAACAGAAAATTTATCTTTTGTAAATCACTTTTTTAGATCATCATTAATTAAAAAACGAATTAAAATGTTACAAAAAAATCAATCAAAAAAAATATGGGCAAGCAAGTATTTGTTAGTGCTGCCAACTATAATTTGTATCCTTTTTTATACATCTTCTAAAGGTCAAGAAAAAGAAACTAATACACAACAACAAGAAGTTAATGTTGCTAATACAGAAATAAAGCAAAATAAAAATAATAAAGACCATAAAAAAGAGTTAACTAAAGCGGTAAAAGCAAATTTAATAAGAAATGATAAGGTGGCTACAGATAAATTATATCAAGATGCTAAAGAAGTTCCTTTTTTAGTTATAGAAGAAGTTCCTGTTTTTCCAGGATGTGAAGATGCAGAAGACAAAAGAGCTTGTTTTAATAAAAAATTGAATGAGCATATTAAAAAACATTTTAGGTATCCAGATGCTGCACAAAAAGCAGGTGTGCAAGGCATGGTATTAATCCGTTTTGTTATACAAGAAGATGGTAGTATTGGAGATATTCAAATGCGTGGTCCAGACAAAATGTTAGAAGAAGAAGCACTACGTATTATAAAATTATTACCAAATGTTGCTCCTGGAAAACAAAAAGGTAAGATAGTAAGAGTTCCTTTTTCATTGCCAATTACATTTAGATTACAATAATGATATGAGGAAGTGTTTCTTTTTAATAGCGATGTTTTTAGTCATTAAAACCGAAGCTCAGTCTTCGGTTTTAACTCAGGCAGATGATTTATATAGTAAAGGAAATTATAGTGCAGCAATAAATGAATACGCAAAACTGGGGACAATAAATGCCAATATGAAGATTGCTAAGGCATATAATGCTATTGGTAATTATGATAAGGCAATTGCACAATATAAAGATATAGTTGTTAAGAATAGCAAGATAGAATTAGCTAGGTTTGAGTTGGGCAAGCTTCTTCTGAAAACAAAAAAAGCTAGCTTAGCGCATTTAGAATTTGAAGCATTGATAAAAAACAATCCCAACAATCCAGAATATCTTTATTATTTAGCAAGAGCAAAGGAAGATGAAGGAAATTTTGATGAAGCAATTGTAGATTATGAAAAAGCAGTAGTAATAGATAGCACACATTTGCGAAGCATTTATAGGATTGGCAGGTATTATATTGCCAAAAAAGAATCTATCTTAGCATTAAAATATATAGATAAAGGACTCCAGTTTTATGAGAATGATGTGTCGTTGATAAGTCTAAAGGCACAAGCATTTTTTAATAATTATCAGTATGAAGAGTCAGCCTCTCTTTTTGAGCGTTTAGTGACATTAGGAGAGGAGAAAGCCTATATTTATAATAAGTTAGCGTACTGTTATTTTAAAATGTATGAATTTGAAAAGGCTTTGGATAATTATCGTAGTGTATTAAAGATACAGTCTTTAAATCCAGACCCAACCACATATACTAAAATGGCAGAGGTTTTTAGAAAGGATAGACAATTGGATAGTGCTAAAATATATGTACAAACAGCTATTGATGAAATGGTGGTGGTTTTAGATAAAGAATATGGTATGTTGGCAGGTATTGCACGTGAAGAGAATAAATTAGTTACAGCCCTTAAATATTATAAGTTAGCAGCAAAAGAAGCTCCAGAGCAATTAATGTATGCTTATCAAATTTGTGCCATCGGAGATTCATATCATAAAGATCCTAAGAAGAAATTAAAATGTTACCAAGACTTTAAAAAGAAGGTAGAAGGCAGTAAAACAAAGTCTTATTTTAGTGTAATGACAGATAAACGTATTTCAGATTTAAAGAGTGAGATATTTGCAAATGGAAATTAAAATCTTTATTTATAATTTTTTATAGGAGATAGTTCAGTACAGTAATGAGGTTGTAATTTCATCAGCTACTAAAATACATTAGAATACCAAAATTAAACTTATTGATAATACTGTAGTATTCAAACATTCCTAATTTCTGTATATACCAGAAAACGTATATTAAAATTCCACAACCAAAGGCTAAATGTAAATCAGGTACCTCTTTATACACCAATGAGAAATCCTTCATTATTAGTTAGTAAATTTACACCTATAATGCCCCATAAAATGTAACCACCAATAAAAGCCCAGGCCACCGTCACTAATTTATAGTTACTAAATTGTTTTTTAACAATGTATTTAACTGGTTATTTGTAGTTTATAATATTGTAAAAAAGTATTTTTTGTTAATGTTAGCTTTATAATAAAAAGTTTAGATAAGTGTATATTTGAACGAGTAAGACAAAATATATGAATAAGAGTATAAAATTAATAACAATGCTACTTTACTTGTTTTTATTACAGAGTTGTGGTGAAATGAACAAGAAAGTTTTAGTAATAGGTCATCGTGGAGCTATGGGACATGAAACAGAAAATACAATAGCTTCCATTGAAAAAGCCTTGAGCTTTGGTGTAGATATGATAGAGATAGATGTATTTAAAATAAAAAGTGGAGAAATTGTTGTTTTTCACGATAAAAATGTAGAGCGTTTAACTGATGGTAAAGGAAACATAGAAGATTATACTTGGCAAGATTTACAAAAGATTACATTGATTGGAAATCACAAAATTCCACTATTGACAGATGTTTTAAATGTTATTGATGCAAAAGTTGATTTGAACATTGAATTAAAAGGAGCTAATACAGCAAAAGATGTCAGTAATATTATGGATACATATAGTAAAGAAAAAAAATGGAGTATAGATAATTTTATGATATCTAGCTTTAATTGGAATGAGTTAAAACTGATGAGAAGTTATAACAAAGAAGTGGCTATAGGAGTATTGACAGAAGATAATCCTGATGAAGCAATTCCAATGGCAAAGGAACTAAACGCAATTACTATAAATCCAGATTCAGAAGATTTAACTAAAGAGAATATTGCGAAGATAAAAAAGGCAGGTTTTAAAATATATACATGGACAGTTAATGACCCACAAGAAATAATAAAATTGAAACGTATGGATGTAGATGGTATATTTACAAATTTTCCAGAACGAATTTACTAATGTTTGATGTTATTATTATTGGGGGTGGTGCTGCAGGTTTTTTTACGGCCATACATATTGCAGAAAATGCACCACATTTAAAAGTTGCCATTCTAGAAAAAGGCAAGAGTGTTTTATCTAAGGTTAAAGTGTCAGGAGGTGGTAGATGCAATGTTACACATGCAGTGTTTAATCCTTCAGATTTGGTTTTGAATTATCCAAGGGGAGAAAAAGAACTTTTAGGTCCTTTTCATACCTTTTGTACTGGAGATACTATGGCTTTTTTTGAAGAAAGAGGGATTGCTTTAAAAATTGAAGAAGACGGTAGAGTTTTTCCAGTTAGTGATTCATCACAAACCATAATAGATTGTTTTGTAAAAGAAGCAGATAAGTTGGGTGTAAGAGTTTTAAAACACAGTGCGGTTTCTAATGTAGAATATATAAATCAAAAAAAACCAGAACTGGGTTGGAATATTACATCTATAAAAAAAGAATATAAAGCAAAAAAAGTAGTATTTACCACAGGAAGTAGTCCAAAAATCTGGAAATTATTAGAAAAATTTGGACACACAATTGTGCCTCCAGTTCCTTCACTTTTTACATTCAATATTGATGATGTACGCCTTAAAAACATACCAGGTGTAACTACAATGGCAAGGGTTTCAGTTTTTGAAAAAAAAATAGTTAATACCAAGATTACGGTAAAATTAAATAGTAAAATAAGCAAGAAACCATTATTGGAATCTGAAGGTCCTTTATTGGTTACACATTGGGGAATGAGCGGTCCTGCTATTTTAAAGCTATCTGCCTGGGGAGCTACTCTATTAAATAAGAAAGAGTATAAATTTACCATACAAGTTAATTGGCTACCAGATATGGTAATAGGATCAGTTTTTAATTTTTTGCAAGAAGTAAAAGAATCAGAACCTAAAAAAACAGTTTTAAGAACAAAGGTTTTAAATCTTCCAAGAAGATTATGGACAAGTTTGGTTCGTGCCTCTGGTATAGATGGAAACATTAAGTGGGCAGAGACAACTAAAATACAATTACAAGCACTGGCAAGCCAGCTTACAGAGTGTGAGTTTTCAGTAAATGGAAAAAGCACATTTAAGGAAGAATTTGTAACAGCAGGAGGTATAGATTTAAAGGAAATTAATTTTAAAACTTATGAAAGTAAAATAGTTCCTAATTTGTATTTTGCAGGAGAAGTTATAAACGTAGATGCAATTACTGGAGGTTTTAACTTTCAAAATGCATGGACAGGGGGCTTTATAGTAGCCCAGGCTATTTCTAAAGGATGATAACATACATAGCATTTTTACGAGGGATAAACGTCAGTGGACAAAAGAAGGTTTTAATGGCAGATTTACGAGAGATGCTAGAAAAACTACATTTTTACAATGTAACAACCTACATACAAAGCGGTAATGTTGTTTTTAACAGCGAAGAAGAAAAAATTGAAATACTATCAGAAAAAATAAAAAAAGGAATTTTAGATACCTTTAAATTTGATGTTTCAGTGTTAGTATGGAAGTCATCAACAATACAAAAAATTTTAAATGACAACCCCTATAAAGACAAGGATTCTAAAAAAACATACTTTGTTTTACTAAATAGCATTCCAAAAGAAGAGTTGGTTGTTGGGTTGAATGAAGAAAATTATCCTAATGAGTTTTTTAAAATAACGCCTAATTGTGTGTATTTATATTGTTTAAACGGATTTGGAAGAGCAAAATGTAATAACAATTTATTTGAACGTAAGCTTAAGCTAGAAGCAACAACAAGAAACCACAAAACAATGACTAAGCTGCTAGAAATGAGTATGAATTAAGTACTACCCACCTTATACAGTAAAATTTTGTAATAAAGCTAGAAGATGCTGAAAGATATGCTAGATTTTCTACCATAGAATAATGATTTAAAATTCTTTGACCGTAAAAACAAATAAGTAATAGATGATTTTTCTTTCAAAAAAATTATTATATTTATACTATATATTAATTGCTGAAAGTTAACAGCCTCCTAAATTAATGGTATTTTAATGAGGTATAAAAACACCTAACTCAAAAAAAAAATGAGTATAAAGGCAAAAATAATAATAGACAATACAGAGATAAATGTAGCACAATTTAGCTTTGGTTTTAACCAAAAAGCAGACGACAACGGTAGACCTTTTCAAAAACCAGTATTTGTTGGACTACAATTAGTAATAGAAACCCGAAAAGACTTAAATCTAGCCGATTGGGCTTTTGCTTCCTACAAAGCTAAACAATTAGAGTTGCATATTTATCCTGCTATAATGGGAGGCAAAACACGTAAAATCTATTTTTATGATTGCCATTTGGTAAATTGGAATAATCATTTTTTAGCAACAGGTAATTACCCAATGAGTGAAACACTCCATATTACCGCTGCGGGAGTTAAAAACTCTTACTCTAATACTGAATATTCTGCATATTGGAGAGAAACATTTCCACAACAAAAAATTGAGCCAACGGTACAAGAAGAGGATAAAGAAAAAAAAACGCCCAAGATTCTTAATGGTTGGTGGAGCAAAGATCAATTTAACAACCAAAAACTAAAAGAAGCCAAACTTGGCGATACCGTATATTTTATTCTGGAAACAAAAGATATTGATGATGGAGAAAAAATCACCTTAAAACTCTATGAGCAGGACAAAAATATCTTTATGAGGGATTTCCTTGATCCCGATGATGATGAGTTTCCGGAGGAAGAAGTAGTTAAAAAAGTAACCGTACATAACAATCAAGCGACCGTAGAACTTAAACTACAAGAAAGTTGGGAGCCTATGATTGTTGATGATACTGACAATGCATTTTCTCTGGATGAACAACTAGAATTGTATTGGAAGGTAAGTTATAATGACATTAGTAAAGAATTACCAAATAAGGATAATGATTACCTTCGTGTTTCTTTTTCAGACAGAACACTGTATTTTAAAACCCCAACGCCCAACCATAACCTACCTGAATTTATAAGTTATAACGGAGATCCAATGTTGCTAATGGAATTTAGTAAAGGCTTTGTAAAAAGTAAAATCCAAGAAAAAGCACTGGATATAGCTACCAAAAAAGCAAATGCACAAATTAAAAAAATAGCTTTTTCTAAACTTAAAAAAGGGTATATGGTTGACAGTAACGGAAAAGTCTATACAGGTCAGCGATTAATATATGAATACAAAAAAATGTACAGTAATGATGGTGAACTGTTTGAAAATGTACAAAAAGGCAAAGACTTTGGGTATAATCACAATAAAGTGGTAAACACTACCAAAGGAATTAGTCAATACGATTACTTTTCAAAAAACGGAAAAAGAGTGACTTTGTTGGGTATGGTAAAAAATATGGGTAATATTTTTGACATCTTTAATCTTGTAAAAAGTGCTGGAGAAGATTTGGATACCTCACAACCTTTGCCATTGGATTTTGGACCATTATCGCCCATTGCAGATTTGGCAGGAGTATTAGTACAAGAGCAAAAAGCAGAAATGGATGCTTGGTTAGAAGAATCAGTACAATTAGAAGTTGATGAGGCCAAACTAAAAGGTCTTGAAGCAACTAGAAAAGCAATTAATTCTTGGAACCATAATGATGAATTTAAGTGGGAGTTAATGGCAATTTCTAAAGAAACCGCTAATAAATTAATACAAGGGGAGTTTAAGACTTTTGAGGAGTTTAGAGATTACAATATAGACAACAGAAGAGAAGATGAAAGAATTTATATACTCTATAGAAAAATTGAAAATATTAATAGAGATAAATTTGTATACATAATAGAAACCATATTTATAGATGAGTAGATTAATCAATATTATTTTTGTAGGAATTATATTTTCTCTTTCACTTTGCTGTGGAGGTATTAAGGATAATATTAATATCAAACAAATTAATACCAATGATAATGTTATAATTAGAACGGCAAAAGACAATTCAAAAAGAATAATTACCATACAGTTTCCCAATAAAATTAACATAAAAAATAATTCATTTTCAAAAGAATCTTTTATAATGATAGATTATTTCTATAAAGATTCTTTGACTAAATGGAGAAACTTAGGTATTGAATTATATAATGTTAATAAAGGAAAAATAGAACGTGTTTCCAATAACAAGAAAAAAACAATCGAGGGAAAGAAAAGTCTAGAATATATTTATTATACAAGACATTTTGTAGACTCCACCAAATCAACCCAACAACAATTTAAACCCTATATAGAAAAAATGTTAGCCGAGAATAAGGACACTTTACATATTGGTAC
>CANLIE010000051.1 GCA_947491225.1 uncultured Cellulophaga sp. | reverse complement strand
GAATTTATTAAAAAAGGAATAAGTCTTGCAAGTTTTTTCGTTGTATGGTAAGTTTTTTTTATTTTCTTAAATAAAAAGAAATTACTTCTTAAATAACTCTTTTGCATATGATTATATCATTTTCCTTTATGTTATTTGCTTCTACTGTTTTATTGAAATTTATGAATTTCTGTAACCCTAACCAATTTGGTTTAGTATAAAAAATCCATCCAGAAGGGGTCATATTTTCACCCATATAATTTATTTCATCACCTGGGTGTCTTTCATTATAATCATTAATAAAAAAATAAAATAATTTTCCAAACTCCATTCGTTCAGGAGCTTTAAGTCTAAAATTGCTAACCTCATCTAAACTTTTTCCTTTGTTAAATTCAAAAGATATTACTAAAGGGTTGGTAAGTTCTTCATTTTTAGGGTCTTTTATTTTTGTGTCAATAGGATAAAACCATTTTTTGTATACAGGAACTGGAATAGATATAGAAAATTCATAGAGTTTTACAACTATAATAGGTATAACAAATGCCAAAGCAGATGCTGTAAAAATATACGTATATTCTATTTTGTAGATATCTACAACAAACATAAAAGAAATTAATCCTATAAAGACAGTTACTATAGTATATAAAAACTCTGACCAAAAAGAAGTAGGAGTTTTAGATAAATCAGGAAAAAATTTATATAATGCTAATACATGAAAAATACCGAGTATTAAGAATACTATTTGAAAACTAATAAAATTATTAAGTGGTACATTATTTAACACATTTTCATTACTTAATAATGCAGTAGCGGCAAATAATAACAACACTACTAGCATATATATAATTATTTTCTTTTTATTTTTTTTAAATATTTTTCTTAATCCAACTACAAATCCCATAAGAATCATAGAAATCACTAATAATACTATACCTATTTTAAGTGTATCTGTATTAATGGCTGTAAGTAAAATTATTTTCATTTTATATAATTGTTGTTAAACTCAGTCTTGGGTTATCTAATTCGTCTAACTTAAAAGTACCTTCCTTTTCTGAGTATTTTATATTAATTCTGGTTTCAATATCTAGAGGAATAAAATAGTCACAAAAGACATTAATAATTTCTGAGGCTACTCCATTTGTTACAAATTTATATATATTTTCTCTCTTAACAGGTCCAATATTTATTTCATAAACGGGGTACAAAACTTGTGAATCATCTAATTCTAAGACAAAATCAACACCTAATATGCTGTTGTTACTTTTTATAGTGTCCTCATTATGATAAGGTTCTAATGTTTTTTGGATATTTACTTTTTCTTCAATAATTTTTTCCAAACACAAAGCAGTAAGATCTGGTTTACTAGATATGTTATGAACAAAAGGTAGTAACTTTAGTAATTTTAAGGTATATTCTACGGGAGTGTCCTTGCTTAACCCCCAAAAATCTATAAGAAAACTATTTTCAAGATTTATATATTCGTTTATTAAATCTCTTTCTTTTTGCTCAATACATACTTTCTGTACAAAGAATTCATTCTCTAATGGGGCAAAAAAATATCTAGCATCTTTTTCTTCTTCTTTGTGTTTTTGTGTTATTTTTTTATATGGAATTTTATTTACCTCTTTTACTTGTTCATGAAATATTGCTTCGGGTAAAGTATCATAGATTCCATTACGAGCAAGATTTAGTTTTAATTTATCATTTTCATCAGAATATGCATCCAATTTAAAATCAATGACATCTCTACGATATGATCTAGAAAAAGTACTCTTGTTAAAAATATGAATATCGCTAAAATCCAAATTAGAAGATTCAAGAATTTCAGCAACAAAAACTTCTGCTTTTAAGTTTTTGTACGTTGAAATTAATTCATCATATACTTCTTTTGTTTTTTTATTTGCCATATTCTCACTAAATAAAAATTATCATCAACTCTTTTTATTTATTTTCACCTTTTAATTTTCTTCCTGCAGCAACAAACATTTTCTGCCAATACCTATCTGTAAAATCACTAATCTGAACGCCGTTACTACCAGAATTACCTCGTTTAGAGGTAGAATGCACAAAATAATTGTTGCCTAAATAGACACCCACATGCGTTATAGGGTTATGTTGAGAGCCTCTTTTGTTAAAAAACAAGAGATCGCCTTGTTTTAAAAATTCTTGTCCCAAAAACTTGTCAGTACTATTAGAATTAAATTGTTTTTCAGCAGTTCTTTCTATAAGATTATTGTAAACGTCATGATAAAGAAATTGTGTAAAGAAAGAACAATCTATTCCTTTTTTATTTTCTCCTCCCATTTTATAGGTTGTACCCATCCAGCTATCAATAAACTCATATAATGGTATATTTTTTATTTGCTCAGGAGGTACTCCAATAATTTTGCCATATTTTTTTTGAATAGGTAGAAGAATCTCTGGTTGTTCTTCACTTTTGTCTGTTATGTTTGCAATTGTACTCTTACTTTTACAACTAACTACGCTAAGCAAAATTACCACTACTATTGTGTAAAATATTTTCATACCCTAAAGTTATTTTTAAATATAGAAACTTTTTTTAATTATAAATTATTCTTGTTATACTACAATACAACCTTTTAATATCAATATCTAAAGATATCTTTTACAGTTAACGTATTAATAGTTTAATTATTTTGCAGGTATTTTGATGAAATTCTATATAAATAATTAAACTTTTACTTTCTTACTTAGTTTTGTTAATTTAATTCTTTTTTTATGTATAGTTTATGAGTTAAGGCTAATAATTTGTTAGGCAGATGTTTATTTTTTAATGTTATAGGCCTTCAAAATTAAATTATATTACCCTTATTTATAAAATATTTTTGTTTTAATTAATATTAAATCTTTTCAAACTTTTTTATCAATTTGAAATCTTTATAAGGTTTTGTTCTTTAAAATGTATACACATATTACTTTTTTAACATTTAACGGTTTTAAAAAACACGTAATTTATATGCTAATCTTATTAATATAATATTTTTTGATAAATATTTAATTTCTTAAAATTTAGCTAAATCTGTATTACTGTGAACTTCAAAATAATTTTGAACTACTTCTCTCAAATGAGATTCTTTTAAGGTAGAGTTTGCTGTCTTATAATCTTTCTGTATTAGGTTTTTGGCAGGGAAAGATTCGCAATGTATTTCTTCACCTTTGGTATTGGTTGTTTTTATAATAGCAGTGCCCTCTAGCAGTGTTTTTCCTATAATCATAATAAAGGATTTCTCTTCATCATTAGGATTAATACCTGTTCTAACTTTTGTATTTTCATATATAATATTAGATTTTATTTTAGAATTTAAATCTGCCACTTGTGGTTTTTGTATGCTACCATCGCAAGAGATAAATAGTATTGTAATTATTGCTGATATAAATAATTTTTTCATAGTCGTTTGTTTTTTTTGTACAATACAAAGATGAAATAATGATTTTTTGAAAAGTACACTTTATGAAGTGAAAATGAATACCCTATTTTCAGGGGTGATTAATAATATTAATTATCCAAAAGCCCTATTTTTATGGCGTGTTTAGTTAAACCAGCTAGATTTTTTACTTCTAACTTAGAGATAAGGTTTTTTCGGTAACTTTCTATGGTGTGTTTGCTTAAGAACAACTTGTCAGCAATTTCTTGTGTGGTGAATTCTTCAGCAATTAACTTTAAGACCTCTTTTTCTCTTGTTGTTAATGTAACTTCTTTTTTACTGGCAAAAATAGCATCTGTATATGCTCTTTTTATTTCTGAAGAGAAATATTTTTTTCCGCCAACTATAGTTCTAATAGCTTCTAATAATTCATCTTTTTCAGCATTTTTTGGTACATATCCATCAACATTGTTTTTAATTAAGGTATCAATCATATGACCATCAATGTGCATACTTACTACCAATGTTTTTAAGCTTGGAAATTTATCTTTTACTATGCTGTTTAATTCAATACCATTCATCTCAGGCATAGTAAGATCGGTTATCAATAAATGAATATTGTCTGCACTATTTATTTCTAGGTATTTAACTACTTGTGCACCGTTTTTTGCAGTGATTGTAATTGTAAATTCTGGAGCGTCTTGTAATATGCTTGTAAGACCGTCTATGAACATTTTATGATCATCTGCTATAATAAGGTTATATTTCATTAGTAATGTTTTTAATTGGAATGTCTATGGATATTACTGTACCTCTATTAACCATAGAGTCTATATGCACTGTTCCGTTTAATTTTTTAACTCTGTTTTCAATATTATTAAATCCAATACCAGTTTTCTTTTCTTTACTGTTAAAACCAACCCCATTGTCTTCAAAAATAAGAGAAATACTGTCTTCAAAATAATTTAAATGAATATCTGCCTTTGAAGCTTGTGAATGTTTTAGAGTGTTGGTCATTAATTCTTGAATAATCTTAAACAATTCCATTTTCACTATTTCATTGATAGAATTTATTTTTTCTATGGGGTGTGGGTGAAAGTTAACACTAATTTTACCTGTGTTAGATATAGATTTAATATATTCTGTAATGAGTTGGGCAAAGTCATTTTGTCTAAATTTTTGAGGAATTAATGTATGAGAAATATCCCTTACCAATTGATAGGTTTCATCTAATTGACCACTAATGATGTCTAAAGTTTCTGTTCTTTTCTTAACACTAGCTAATTGCAATTTTATACCAGCTAAATTGCCACCTATACTATCATGTAACTCTTGGGCAATACGTTTTCGTTCTTCATCTTGTCCTTCTATTGCAGCTTTAATTAGTTTTAATTCTTGCTCTTGTTTTAGAGCAGAAACTTTTTGTTGGTTTATTTCTTCGTTTTTTTTTGCAAGCTCACTTTGAGTTTGAATTTTTTGGTAATAGGTATATAGTAAAGCAATTATTGGAACTAAAATGATTAAGAAACCAATTAAGAATGCTATTTTAATTGTTTTTTGACGACTTAATTCAGCTTCTTGAATGATTTGTTCTTCTTTTAAATCTGAGATTGCTTGTTCTTTTTGAAGAGTTTCATACTGAATTTCTAATTCTTTGATTATTTCTCGTTGTTGCTTCTCCTTAATTTGATTAATAACACCAAAGAGCTGAGTCATCACTGCATATGCATTTTTATAATCTTCTTGTTTAGAATAACACTTAGCTTGTATAAATAATGCATCTTTTTGGAATTGTAGATTTTTATGGTCTACGGCATTTATATAAGCAATAGAAAGACCTATATTGGCAATGTCATAATTTTCTAGTTTATAATAGAATTTTGCAATTAATAAAGAACTTTCGTAGTAAATGGCGTTATACCCATTTTTTTTAGCTTCATTACTGACATCTACATATATACTTAGAGCACTATTACTTTCTTCTTTAATTTCGAATAATTTTGCTTGTTGTAATTTAATTTGTAACTGAACTTCTAAGTCATTAAATTTTTCTGCAAGGCTATAAGATTCTTCATAGTACTCATTGGCTTTGTTATACTTTTTTTTGTGTAAGTAAGCATTGCCTAAAAGAACAAGAGCTTTATTGGTTATCTTAGAGTATTCTTTAGAATAGCTGGAAATGGAACTTTTTAATAGTTCTATTGCCTTATCTGGTTTTTTTTGTGCAATGTAATTGCGAGCAAGCCCTATTTTATGTAAATATTTATATTCTTCATTTTTTCCTAATTCTGCTTCTTGTAACCCTTTTATATTCCACTCAATAGACTTATCTATTAATCCGTTAAAAAAACTACCAATAGACATATAATAGTAAGCCTTAGTATAATGATGCTTTTTTATATTCTCAGGTTTATCCCAATTCCCAAGTTCTTTTACGTAAAGATTTCCGTAATGTAAAATAGAATCTGTATTTGCTTTTTGTGTGTGATGATTAATTAATTGTTCAAATAAAGAAAATCGCTCTACACCATATTCTGCATCTTTTAAAGCTATGTATATAGGTTGTAGGGATTTGTCTGTATGTGGTTTGGTCCAAGAAAAGGAAAAATCTACTGTTTTTTTATTTTTTTCAATACTATCATTAGTTTGCCCTACAACTATAAAAGAAGTAAAGAGAACTAAGATTACAACTATTTTTAAGTTAGATATGTTTGTAAATGAAATCAAAAAAATAATTAATTAAATTAACTGTAAAGATGCAAAATGTTTTTGTATAGAAAGAAAGCTTAATAGGGTTAATTTATTTTACCAGAAAACAGGGTTGTTTTTTAATTTCTCTTTTTCTTACTGATAGCGGTCATAATATTAAAAGCGTGTATTCTAGAATTTTCTATAAACCATTTATGTGTTTCTAGACCGCCACATATTACACCAGCCAAGTAAATATTAGGAACATTGGTTTCCATAGTTTTTAGATTGTGTTGTGGTATTTTTTTTTCATCATTAGAAAGTAAAATGCCAATCTTAGAAAGAAAATCAAGGTTAGGTCTATAACCAGTAAGTGCCAAAACATAATCATTTTTAAGATTAATTTTTTCTGTAGGCGTGTTAATTTTTATTTCTGTTTCAGTAATTTCACTAATAGAAGCATTGTATATAACACTTATACTTCCTTCATTTATTCTATTTATAATATCTGGGCGCACCCAATATTTTACACGTTTTCCTATTTCAGAGGATCTAATAATGAGGGTTACTTTGGCACCTTTACGCCAACATTCTAAGGCTGCATCTATAGCGGAATTACTTGCGCCAATTATAGCAAGGTTTTGTTTAGAATAAAAATGTGGATTGTTGTAATAATGAGAAACTTTGGGCAAATTTTCTCCAGCTACGTTAATTTTATTTGGGATGTCATAAAAACCTGTAGCAATGACTATATTTTTAGCAGTATAGTTTTGTTTGCTGGTTTTTATGGTAAATATTCCTTGGTTAGACTCAACTTTTTCAACCTTTTCAAACAGGTTAATATTTAAATCATTGGTGCTAACAATTCTTCTGTAATATTCTAAAGCCTCTTCTTTTTTAGGTTTAGCTTCATTACTAATAAATGGAATATTATCTATTTCTAGTTTTTCTGATGACGAAAAAAATTGCATTTTGGAAGGATAGTTGTATAGTGAATTTACTATACAACCTTTCTCTATTATAAGATAAGAGAATCCTTTTTTTTTAGCTTCTAAACCACAAGCAATTCCTATAGGGCCGCCACCAATAATTACAATATCTAATACATTCACTAGCTTATGATGTCTTTTAAGTTTTTAATGGTTGCAATGGGATCTTCACTTTTAAAAACAAAGCTACCAGCTACTAAAACATCTGCTCCAGCATCTATTAATGCTTTGGCATTTTTAGAAGTTACTCCGCCGTCAATTTCAATAAGTGTATTTGCGTTTTTCCTAACAATTAATTCTTTTAGATTTTTTACTTTGTTGTATGTGTTCTCAATAAAGGATTGACCTCCAAAACCAGGATTTACACTCATTAAACAAACTATATCTATATCATTAATAATATCCTCTAGAAGATTTATATTAGTATGAGGGTTTAAAGCAACACCAGCCATCATACCTTCAGTTTTTATTGCTTGTAGGGTTCTATGTAGGTGAGTGCAAGCTTCATAATGTACGGACAATATATTAGCGCCTAGTTCTGCAAAAGTTTTAATATACCTATCTGGATCTACAATCATTAAGTGTACATCTAATGTCTTTGTAGCGTGTTGAGCAATACTTTTTAAAACGGGCATACCATAAGATATATTTGGCACAAAAACGCCATCCATAATATCTATATGATGCCAATCTGCTAAGCTATTGTTAACCATTTCTACATCTCTTTGTAGATTTCCAAAATCTGCTGCTAATAGTGATGGTGCAATTTTATTCTTGCTCATTATATATGATATTTATTTGTGCAAAAGTAATGAATTACCATTAATTGAAAAGTGATAAATACCAAAATCAATATAGATTTAAATCCTGAGTTCGGTCTAAGAATTTGACTAAAAAAAAGCTGTCATATTGAGTTATTTTTCATAGTGAAACTAATAAAAATTGTATCGACCTTTCGGCAGGCTCAAGACGACAAAGTTTTTGGTTTAAAATTTATTTGTCTTCGATACAATTTTCTATCGAAAATCACTCAGACTGGCATAAATTCTCTTACATCGAACTCAGGTTAATAAGATTATGATAATGTACAGATAATAAAAAAGGCTACCTTTTCAGGCAGCCTCTAGCAATGTAATATGTTAAATACTTTATATATTAAAGGACTTCAACGTTTATTGCATTTGGTCCTTTTTTTCCTTCTTCAACGTCATAGCTAACTTTGTCTCCTTCAGCTATTTCGTGAGTTAATCCACTAATGTGAACAAACACATCTTTACTACCATCGTCTGGAGTGATAAATCCAAAACCTTTAGAGTCGTTAAAAAATTTTACTGTACCGTTACTCATAATTTTATTTTTAATTAAAGTACAAAGATAGTATAATATTTATACAAATAGTGTATTATTTTATTTGTCTAACCTCTTAGTAAATTACCATCTCGTTTTTAAGGTAATATTATTAGTTGTATGAATAATACTAACTTCTTAAAATACTTCTGGAAATTACGATTTTCTGAATTTCAGAAGTACCTTCATAAATTTGAGTAATTTTTGCATCTCGCATTAAACGCTCTACGTGGTAATCTTTAACAAATCCATTGCCACCGTGTATTTGTACAGCTTCAACTGAAACATCCATTGCTACTTTAGAGGCATATAATTTTGCCATTGCTCCAGATAAGTCATAATCCTCATGGCTATCTTTGTCCATTGCGGCTTTATATACTAGCATTCTTGCGGCTTCTATAGATGTGTGCATATCTGCTAATTTAAAAGCAATTGCTTGGTGGTTACATATCTCTGTGCCAAATGCTTTTCTTTGGGTAGAATACTTTTTAGCCAATTCATATGCGCCAGCAGCAATACCTAATGCTTGAGCTGCAATACCTATTCTACCTCCGGCCAAGGTTTTCATTGCAAATTTAAATCCAAACCCATCTTCACCTATTCTATTTTCTTTAGGAACCTTAACATCATTAAAGATTAAAGAATGAGTATCACTACCTCTTATCCCTAATTTATTTTCTTTAGGACCTATTTCAAAACCTTCTGCTCCTTTTTCAATAATAAGAGCATTTATTCCTTTATGTCCTTTTTCTATATTTGTTTGCGCAATTACAATATATATGTCAGCAGAACTACCACTAGTTATCCAGTTTTTAGTACCATTCAATATATAATAATCACCTTTGTCTATTGCTGTGGTTTTTTGTGAAGTAGCATCACTACCAGCTTCAGGTTCAGATAAACAAAAAGCACCAATGCTTTTTCCAGTAGCTAAGCGAGTTAAGTATTTTTGTTTTTGATCTTCATTACCAAAAGTTTCTAACCCCCAACAGACCAAAGAATTGTTTACAGAAACAATAACAGAGCAAGACGCATCTACTTTAGAAAGTTCTTCCATAACAAGAACATAAGAAAGAGTATCTAATCCACTACCACCATATTTAGCATCTACCATCATTCCTAAAAAACCAAGCTCTCCCATTTTTTTTACTTCTTCCTTAGGAAATCTTTGCTCATCATCTCTTTCAATTACTCCGGGTAATAATTCATTTTGAGCAAAATCCTTTGCAGCTTGTTGAATCATTAATTGTTCTTCTGTTAACTTAAAGTCCATATTTCTGAGATAATGTTAATTTACACATACAAATATATGATTATGTTATCATATATTAAATAGTTTCGTTTTTCTTTAATTTTATATCAATGGCCATTCATATAAAATTAAAGAAAAATTAACCATTCTATGAGTGTTAAACCTTTAAAAACACCGCAATATTTTTATATTTGTTGGATTAAAATTTATAACTGATTAAATATTAAAATTATGAGACAGCATTAGCTCCCCAATTTAAAGATAATTTAAGGGATGCATAAATACGAATACATAATTTTTAATCAACAATAAATGAAAGATTTACTATATAAGTACGAGAATAAGCAACCAGAAATAGTTTTTAATTGGAAAGATTCTGAAACAGAAGCAGAAGGTTGGACTGTTATAAATTCATTAAGAGGAGGTGCTGCAGGTGGTGGTACTAGAATGCGTAAAGGGTTGGATATGAATGAAGTGCTTTCCTTGGCAAAAACAATGGAAGTTAAATTTACAGTTTCTGGTCCACCTATAGGAGGAGCAAAGTCTGGAATAAACTTTAACCCTAACGACCCAAGGAAAAGAGGAGTTTTAAAGCGTTGGTACAATGCAGTAGCACCATTGTTAAAAAACTATTATGGTACAGGAGGTGATTTAAATGTAGACGAAATACACGAAGTAATCCCCATTACAGAAGATGCAGGTGTATGGCACCCTCAAGAAGGAGTTTTTAATGGGCATTTTAGACCTACTGAGGCAGATAAAATTAATCGTATAGGTCAATTACGATTAGGGGTTATTAAAGTCTTAGAGAGTAAAAAATACTCACCATCAGTAGAAAGGAAATATACGGTCGCTGATATGATTACTGGTTTTGGAGTAGCAGAGGCTGCAAAACATTATTATGATATATATGGAGGTACAGTAGTAGAAAAACGTGCCATAATACAAGGCTTTGGAAATGTAGGAGCAGCAGCAGCTTTTTATCTAAGTCAGATGGGAGCTAAAATAGTTGGAATTATTGATAGGGATGGAGGAATAATCAATGAAAAAGGTTTCTCTTTTGATGAAATAAGAGAATTGTATCTAAATAAAAACGGCAATACCTTAGTTGCAGAAAATATGATTCCGTTTAATGAAATAAACGAGAGAATATGGGGGTTACAAACAGAAATATTTGCACCTTGTGCAGCATCTAGATTAATTACAGAGGAACAAATTGCCAAACTAATAGATACGGGATTAGAAGTTATAACTTGCGGAGCAAATGTGCCTTTTGCTGATAAAGAAATTTTCTTTGGACCAATTATGGAATATACGGATGAGCGAGTTAGTTTAATTCCAGATTTTATATCAAATTGTGGTATGGCAAGAGTGTTTGCTTACTTTATGGAAAGAAGGGTAGCTATGAATGATGAATTAATATTTAATGATACATCAGAAACCATAAAAAAAGCAATGCAAAACGTGTTTAAAAAAAATGCTTCTAAAAAACACTTAAGTAAAACAGCATTTGAAATAGCATTAAAACAATTAATTTAACCTTAAAATTAAAGTAAAAGGATGGAGACCATTATAATAATTATTTTTTTCATTGGCTATTTAGCCATAACCCTAGAGCACAACATTAAAATTGATAAATTAATACCTGCACTTGCAATGATGGCATTATTATGGGCAGTTATAGCTTTGTCTCATATGCCTGTTTTTGAGGTTGATGCGGCTTTAAGGGAATTGGCGCCTACGCATATTGATGAAATTTTATTACATCATTTGGGGAAAACAGCAGAAATATTAGTGTTTTTATTGGGCGCAATGACAATAGTCGAAATCATTGATTATTTTGATGGTTTTGCTACCATAAAGGGCTTTATAAAAACGAAAAGCAAACGAAAATTATTATGGTTGTTCTCCATTTTAGCTTTTATATTATCAGCAATAATCGACAATTTAACAGCAACCATTGTATTAATTACCATTTTACAAAAAGTAATAAGAGATAGGGAATCTCGTTTGTGGTTTGCTGGTATGATAATCGTAGCTGCAAATGCAGGAGGAGCATGGTCTCCAATAGGAGATGTTACTACAACAATGTTATGGATTGCAGATAAAGTCTCTGCATTAGAATTAGTAAAACACGTATTAATACCTTCAATTATATGTATGGTTATCCCTACTTTAATAGCCAGTAGATTTAAGGCATTTAAGGGAAACATTGAAAGCGAATTGGAAGAAGAGGCTCCAAAAACAAAATTTGGTTCTACAATGTTATACCTAGGTTTGGGAGCTATAGTGTTTGTTCCATTTTTTAAGACAATTACACATTTACCTCCTTATGTTGGTATGATGTTGTCTTTAGCAGTGGTAGCAGCTTTTGCAGAGATGTACAGTAGTTCTAAATTTAGTATTTCTACAGTAGATGCAGGAGAAAGTGATGCTGCCTCACACCACAGTCCAGTACACCATTCGTTATCTAAGATAGAATTGCCTAGTATACTCTTCTTTTTAGGAATATTATTAGCAGTTGCTGCTTTAGAGTCATTGGGTATGTTGTTTCATTTTGCAGAAGGGCTTAACGCAGCAATTCCTAATTCAGATATTGTAGTAATGTTGTTGGGTATGGGATCAGCGGTTATAGACAATGTTCCTTTGGTAGCAGCCAGTATTGGTATGTTTCCACAAGGTATGGATGATTCCTTATGGCATTTTATAGCCTATTCAGCTGGTACTGGAGGTAGTATGCTAATTATTGGATCAGCGGCTGGTGTTGTAGCTATGGGTATGGAGAAAATAGATTTCTTCTGGTACTTAAAGAAAATAGCATGGTTAGCATTAGTAGGATTTGTTGCTGGTGCCATTGGTTTTATTTTAATTAGGGATTTATTACTTAATACATAATTTTATTTGTAAAATAGCGTTATAAGAGCAACTTAAATTAGAAAAAGTATATGTTATTGTTTCAAGATACTGCTACAGATGCAGCAATTGGAGAGTCTCTCTCTGAAGAAAAAACACTGTCAGTCATAGATTTAATAGTAAATGGTGGTACAGGTAGTATTATTATAATTGCAATATTGGGGGTTCTTTTATTTGTGGCTTTGTATATTTATTTTGAAAGAATCTTTGCTATTAAAGCAGCTTCTAAGATTGATAAGAACTTTATGAATCAGATTAAAGACCACATAACAAATGGTAAATTAGATGCCGCTAGAATGCTTTGTGCTCAAACAGATTCTCCTGTTGCAAGATTAACAGAAAAAGGAATTTCACGTATAGGAAAACCTTTAGATGATATTAATACTGCTATTGAAAATGCAGGCACATTGGAGGTATATAAACTAGAAAAGAATGTTAGTATTTTGGCTACCGTAGCAGGTGCTGCTCCTATGATTGGTTTCTTAGGAACAGTAATTGGTATGATTTTAGCATTCCATGAAATGGCAAGTAGTGGTGGTCAGGCAGAAATGGGATCATTGGCATCAGGTATTTATACCGCAATGACAACAACAGTAGCTGGTTTGGTGGTAGGGATTATAGCATACATTGGTTATAATCACTTAGTAAACAGAACAGATAAGGTTGTGCATTCTATGGAGGCTAATGCTGTTGATTTTCTAGATTTGTTAAATGAACCACTTTAAATTTCCGTAGATGAAATTAAAAGGAAGAAATAAAGTAAGTCCAGATTTTAGTATGTCATCAATGACAGACATTGTTTTTTTGTTGTTGGTATTTTTTATGCTGACTTCAAATTCTCCCAATGCGCTAGATTTGTTACTGCCAAAAGCAAAAGGGAAATCGACCAATACTCAAAATGTTTCAGTTAGTATTAATAAAAATTTGGAATATTTTGTGAACAATGAGAAGATTAACGGGAAATATATAGAAATTGAACTAAAGAAAGCACTAGAAGGACAAGAGAAACCTACCATTATTCTTAGGGCGGAAGAATCCGTGGCCATTAAAGAAGCTGTTAATATTATGGACATAGCCAATAAGAATAAATATAAAGTAATCTTGGCAGTGCGACCCAATTAATGTCATTTTTAGATACGAGACACAAGAAAAAATCTTTTACACTTACAACACTATTGTTAAGTGCACTTCTTTTATTGCTTTTTTATGTGGGATTAACTTATATGGATCCTCCTGAAGAAAAAGGAATAGCTATTAATTTTGGTCAAATGGATTTTGGCACGGGAAAAGTACAACCCAAAGAAAAGATTAAGTCTCAACCAGCGAAGACTTCTCCTGAAAAAGTTGAAGAGAAGTTTGAAGAAGAAAAACCAGTAAATGAGCCTGAACTTACCAAAGAAGAAACCGTTCCTGAAAAAGCCTCAGAAAAATTACTTACTCAAGAAAGTGAAGAATCCATTTTAATGAAACAAAAGCAAGAGGCCAAACGTAAAGCAGATATAGCTGCAACTAAGGCAAGAGCAGAAGCAGAAAGAAAAAAACAACAGCGCATAGCTGCTGAAAAAGCAGAAGCAGAAAGGATTAGAAAAGAAAAAGAAGGAAAACGGAATAAAGTAGATAATCTTTTTGGAGGCCTTAGTGAATCTGATGGTAAAGTAGAAGGAGGAGAAGGAGATGATAACAAGGCTGGTGATAAGGGGAATCCTGCAGGCAATCCTTATGCAACTAGCTATTATGGGGCACCAGGGTCAGGAAATGGAACAGGTGGTTATGGTTTATCTGGGAGATCTTTAGTGAATAAAGGTAAGGTTGAACAAGACTGTAATGAAGAAGGAAGAGTTGTAGTTAAAATAGTTGTAGATAAAAGTGGAAAGGTTATTAGTGCAACACCAGGAGTAAAGGGTACAACAAATAGTCATCCTTGTTTGTTAGAACCAGCAAAAAAAACTGCTTTTATGCATAAATGGAACTTAGATTCTAAAGCTCCTAAACAACAAATAGGTTTTGTTGTAGTAAACTTCAAATTGGGTGAATAAATAATTTCTACAGTATTTAGATTCGTTATTTTTGATATATTTTTTAATTGTACGTAATGACCTATACCCAGACATTGGAATGGATGTTTGCACAACTTCCAATATATCAGAATAAAGGAAAATCAGCATTTAATGGAAAGCTAGATAATATAAAATTATTTGCTCAAGAGTTGGGTTCTCCAGAGGAAAAGTTTAAGAGTATACATATTGCTGGTACAAATGGAAAAGGCTCTAGTAGTCATATGCTAGCCTCCATTTTACAAGAGGCAGGATATAGAGTAGGATTATATACCTCTCCACATCTAAAAGATTTTAGAGAGCGTATCAGGATAAATGGAAATAAGATACCTAAAAAAGAGGTTGTTTGTTTTATAGATGATAACAAACCCTTTTTAATAGAAAAAAAACTGTCGTTTTTTGAAATGACAGTAGGTATGGCATTTTATTATTTTGCTAAGGAAAATGTTGATATAGCTATTGTGGAAGTTGGCTTAGGAGGAAGGTTAGATTCTACCAATATTATTACCCCTGAGGTTTCCTTACTAACGAACATTGGCTTAGATCATACGGAATTTTTAGGAGATACTCTTCCAAAAATAGCATACGAAAAGGCAGGGATAATTAAAAAAGGTGTTCCAGTAGTAGTGAGCGAGTATCAAAAAGAAACAGCAACAGTTTTTAAATCAGAAGCATTGGAAAAAGGAGCAAGACTGTTTTTTGCAGAAGAAGTGATTAAAAAAACATATAAAACATCATTATTAGGGAAGTACCAAGAAAAAAATATAAAAGGTGTTTTGGCTGTATTGGAAGTTTTAAAAGGTTTCAATGTTGATGAAAAACATATTAAAGAAGGCTTGTTAAACGTAGTTAAAAATACAAGTTTATTGGGGAGATGGCAGGTATTACAAGAAGAACCTAAAATTATTTGTGATACGGCACACAATAAAGAAGGGTTGTCATTAGTGATGACACAATTAAGACAGCAGCAGTATAAAAAATTATTTATTGTTCTAGGTTTTGTAAAGGATAAAAATTTAGTATCTATTTTGCCTTTGTTTCCAACAGAAGCGACTTATTTTTTTTGCTCTCCAAACATAGAAAGAGGTTTAAGTACTACTGAATTAAAAGCAAAGGCAAGTGATTTTAGTTTACGTGGAGAAATATATTTATCTGTAAAAGAGGCGCTTAAATCTGCAAAGCGGCAAGCAAAAAAAGAAGATTTAATATTTATAGGCGGAAGTACTTTTGTTGTTGCAGAAATTGTTTAATTTTTTTTATTTTTTCTTTGTGGTAAAAGAAAAACTATCTTATATTTGCACTCGCAATTAGAGAAATTATTTTCTTTAAATGTGTAAGGGCTCTTAGCTCAGTTGGTTCAGAGCACCTGCCTTACAAGCAGGGGGTCACTGGTTCGAATCCAGTAGGGCCCACAATAACAAAAAGCTTCACAGAAATGTGAGGCTTTTTTTGTTATTAAAATGCTCCGTTATTAAATAGGGGATCAATAGGATCAAGTCCAAAACTTGTGGGATTTTGGTTTTAGGTAAAAATATTTGTTAATTTGAACAAGGAGAATTCTACGTTTTTAACACCCTGAACTAAGTTTTAAATTGACAAACAATAGTAATAAAGTAATATGTTAACAATTAATTAGCAATGAGGATTATTTTTTAACATCTATCTAATAATACTATTTTTATATTTCCTATATAAAAGTAGGTTTAAATTTTAAGTATTTAATTAGGCAATTATATCAATGATATTGAAAACTAGAATTAAGATTAAGTATTTAAGTTTTTTAAAAGTTATATTATTAGTTGTTGTTTTAGTAGCGTGTAAAAAAGACAAAAAAGTTGAGACATTTTTTAATAACAATAAACTTAAATCTATTGAATATTTAAATAATAATAATAGGGTTGGGGAGTATCGTGAGTTTTTCAATTCTGGAAACCTAAAAGAACTATCATATTATGAAAACGGATTAATGATAGACTCTTCAATAACGTATAATGAGAATGGTTCAATTGAAAACATTCGGTTTTTTAATGATTCCACAAAAACTTACTTTAAGTTTTATAAGGATAATGAAATTGGAGCTGAAGGCTATCTTCTTAACAATGGTAAAAAAAGTGGCATTTGGAAATATTTTGAAAAAAATAAATTATTAGTAAAGGAGCAGTTTATTAAAACTAAAGAAAATCCTCAAAAAATAAATCAAAGAATATTTTATGATAAAGAAAAAATAAACAAAGAAAGGAGTACTTATTTTAAAGTTTTTGTTCCTGATACTGTCCAAGTTAAAACGAACGTAATAGGTAAAATTGAATATAATTTTTCAAACGATGAAAAGGAAATATTAAATAATATAGACAATTATATTTTTTTTTACTACTCGGATAAACTTAAAAAAGATTTTAGTAATTACTCAAATGTAAAATTAGACGCTAGTCTACCTATAAATAATAGTATCCCTTTTAAAATGAATTTCAATAAATTGGGTGAAAATTATCTTAGAGGAGTTATTGAAAAAACAACTTTACTTGAAAAGAAAGATTCTACACATATTAAAATTTCAAAAATGTATATTAATTGCTCTATTTATGTTAGAGAATAACTTTCAAGTGATTAATTACTCTAGCTTTGACTTTATCAATACCCCTGATGGTGATAGTTTATCAAAGTAATGGCTCCCGCTAGTATTTACTAGTGGCGTATTGAGTAAGAAATAGTATATAAAGGACTATTCTAAAATAATTTTAGGATAGTTTTTTGTATTTTAGAGTTATGAGCAGAAACTACAAGTTTAATAATAAGTCAGGATTATACTTTGTGAGTTTTGCTACTGTAAATTGGATAGATGTATTTACAAGACAGGTATATTTTGATGTACTTGCAGAGAGTATAAACTATTGCAGGGCAAAAAAAGGTATGGAGTTGTATTGTTATTGCTTTATGCCTAGCCACGTGCATTTTGTATTTCGTTCCTCTAATAGTGAACCATCAGAATTATTACGAGATTTTAAGCGACATACATCAAAAAAAATGTTAGAAGCTATAGAAAACAACCCTCAAGAAAGTAGAAAAGAGTGGTTGCTGTGGATGTTTGAACGAGCAGGAAAAAAGAATGTCACTACAAGTAAGTATCAATTTTGGCAACATCATAATAGACCCATAGAATTATAGAGTGAAAAAGTTATAAAACAGAAAATAGATTATATTCATAATAATCCAGTAGAAAGTGGTTTTGTAGTTACACCTGTTGAGTGGAAATATAGCAGCGCAAGAAATTTTACAGAAGAGAAAACAGTTTTGGAAATAGATGAGATAGGGTTTATGGCGTAAACTTTTTAATCTGTATGGCCACTAGTTAAAAACTAGCGGGAGCGGGGGAAAAATCCTATAGTAAGAGAAGATACAATTACATCTAACTTAGGTCGGTAATATAAGTAAAGGTATTTTTGTATGATAATCCATTTTTGGTATTACAGGTTCTTTAATAATTTCTTCTAAATAACTTCTGTTATTATAAGTTAATGCCATTAAATCTATATTGTTGTCTTTTATAAAAGCACTTATTATCTCGGATTTATTAGCATAATATGGAAGTAGGTGTAAGCTTTGAGAGACAGTAGGAAAATAGTTTTGCAATATCTTTAGATTAGACTGTTGAAATTTATCTAACATATTTCCATTTTTAATATGCATTATATGAAGATTACACTTGTATATTTTTGTAACAAACACTAAAGCACTTACTGCTTCTGGACTTAGGCTTCTTTTTAAATCTGTTGGAAAGAGGAGTTGCTTGGGTTTTTCAAAATAGTTTTTGTTTGGTATTGCAATAACAGGACAATCTTTTACTGCTTTTATAATACGCATTGTATTTGTGCCAATAAAAACTCGTTCAAAATTTGTTATGCCTTTTGTTCCTGAAAAAACATAATTTATTTTTTCTCTTTGAACAATATCCACTATTTCATGTATAAGCAAATCAAAAGAAGAAATAGATTTATAATGATGTAAAGGGTTTCTATGATTTGTTTTAATGAAATTTAAAGTATTTACTATTCCTTTTTCAGATGTTTCTTTTACACATTTTTCTAATATTTCCCCCTTTGCAGAAGCTGCCATAAATCTACTGTGGGTAATGGCTGGTGTATAAGTGTTTAATATGAAAAAGGTACACTTTTCTTTTTTAAACAAATTAAGAGCATAAGAAATTGCATTAGTTGCATTTTCTGAAAAATCTGTTGGTAAAAGAATGTTTAGCATTACATTACTGTTAAAATAAAGCAATAAAAGTAACAGTGGTGTAATTAAAAAACTATGACATAAGTCAGCTTAAAAAGAAAAATTACAAACCACTTATTACACTTTGTAATTTAGTAAGATTGGAAATTTTCACTTTTTTTCCTTTAGTTTCTATCATTCCTTTCTTTTTAAATTCTGATATTATTCTAATAGTAGATTCTGTTGCAGTCCCAACTACATTACTCATATCTTCCCTTGAGAGGCTTAATTTTAAAAACCCATCACTATCTTCTCCAAAACTATCTTTAAGATAAATAAAAGCTTCAGCGATTCGCTGTTTTACTGTTTTTTGAGACATATTTACAATAACATCATCAGCTTCTCTTAAATCATTTGCCATATGTCTTAATACTTCAACAGCAAAGTTTGGATTGGTATTTAATGTATGCAAGATGCTTTCTTTGGGAATAAAACAAACATCCATATCTTTAATGGCAACAGCACTTAAATTGGCAGATTCTTCAGCAATAACAGATCTTTGACCTAAAATTTCTCCTTTTGTTGCTAGTTTAATGATTTGGTCTTTTCCGTTGGCACTTAATTTAGATAGTTTAGATACCCCTTCTCTAACACAAAAAACACCGTCTAGCCGTTCACCTTCTTCAAAGATTGCCTCTCCTTTTTTATATGTCTTGGAAATTTTAGTGTCCGATACTTTTTTTAACTCTTCCTTGTTCATAGCTCGTAAAGAATTAAACTGACGAATAATACAATTTTCACACCTACTCATAATGCTTTTTTACCTAACATACCAAATTTACAACTTCCACAATAGTTTAAACCTGACATTTGTCATATTTTAAAGCACTTCTATCTCTGATCTTTGTTTTTAGCTTAACTTGCTTAAAATGATTAAAGAAAAATGTTTTCATTGTGGAGATTATTGTGATGTAGTACCAATTATGTTTAAAGATAAGCATTTTTGTTGCAATGGTTGTAAAACAGTTTTTGAAATTTTTGAATCTAATGATTTATCATACTATTATGATTTACAATCTGCTGCAGGGGCAACGCCAAACGAGGTAGAAGGGAAGTATGATTTTTTAGATACTCCAGAAATTCTAGACAAGCTTGTAGAGTTTAATGAAAAGAAACATCAAATAATAAATTTATACATACCACACATTCATTGTAGCTCTTGCATCTGGATTTTAGAGAATTTAAACAAATTACAAAAAGCAATAAGCAGCTCACAAGTAGATTTTCCTAAAAAAATGGTTCGCATAGGGTATAACCCTAAGGAGCTTACATTAAAACAATTAGTTGTTTTGTTAGCTAAAATAGGGTACGAACCTTATATTTCTTTAGATGATTATGATAAAGGTAAGAAGAATGTAAATCGTAGTCTTATCTATAAGCTAGGAGTTGCTGGTTTTGCCTTTGGCAATGTTATGTTTTTGTCTTTTCCAGAATATTTTGAGGTTCAAGAATTTTGGCTAGACCAATACAAGAATGTATTCAGGTGGTTAATGTTTTCTTTTTCTTTACCAGTTGTTTTTTATTCTGCACAAGATTATTTAAAATCAGCATACAAAAGCATCACCTCTAAAATGTTAAATATAGATGTGCCAATAGCGCTAGGTGTTTTGGTACTTTTTATACGTAGTACTTTAGAAATTGTTTTTGATTGGGGTACTGGTTTTTTTGATAGCCTTACAGGATTAATTTTCTTTTTATTGCTAGGTAAATTTTTTCAACAAAAAACATATTCATTTTTATCTTTTGAGCGCGATTATAAATCGTACTTTCCAATTGCTGTAACAAGAATTATAGCTAACGGAAAAGAAGAAACAGTACAAGTTTATGACATTAAAGAAGGGGATAGACTTTTAATTAGAAATGAAGAGTTAATACCTGTAGATGGTATTTTTATAAAGGGGAAAGCAAGAATAGATTATAGTTTTGTTACAGGTGAGTCTGAAGCTGTAGAAAAGGTGTCTGGTGATAAAATTTTAGCTGGGGGAAAACAATTACAAGGTGCAATAGAAATGGAAGCCTTAAAATCTGTGTCACAAAGTTACTTAACGCAACTTTGGGGTAATACAGTCTTTTCAATAGATAAAACCAGTAAATTCCAGACTATTACAGATAAAATTAGTCAACGTTTTACTATTGCTATTTTAACTGTTGCTTTTGTATCTACTTTTATTTGGATGTTTATAGATAGTAGTATGGCTATAAATGTTTTTACAGCAGTATTAATTATTGCTTGTCCATGTGCAATTGCTTTAGCCGCACCATTTACGTTAGGCAATATGTTGCGTATATTTGGACGTAAAAAATTCTACTTAAAAAATACGCAGACCATAGAGCAATTGGCACAAATTACTACAGCTATTTTTGATAAAACAGGAACACTAACTACAGCACAAAAAAGTACGGCTAGTTATGAAGGTATGACATTAAGTGCTGAAGAAGAATCACTTTTAAAAAATACATTACGGGCTTCTAATCATCCATTAAGTAGAACTTTATATAATTTGTTAGCAGAACAAGATATTTTAACCTTAGATGAGTATGAAGAGCATTTAGGGAAAGGAATTATTGGAGTTTTAGAGGATAATAATATTAAGGTTGGTTCAGCAAGTTTTGTTGGTAATACAAATACAAATAGCCAGGAAAGTACAGCTGTTTATGTTAGTAGTAATAATACTTACAAAGGCAGATTTATTTTCTCTAATGAATATAGAGATGGTGTTTCTAAATTATTTACAGAAATGCAAGCAACTATGGATTTAGGTATCCTATCTGGAGATAATGAGGGGGAAAAGGAACATCTAGAAGCTTTATTACCAAAACTAACTCCGCTATATTTTAATCAAAAACCAGAAGATAAATTAGATTTTATAGAAAGTTTACAAAGCCAAGGAAAAAAAGTGCTTATGGTTGGAGATGGTTTAAACGATGCAGGAGCTTTAGCACAGAGTGATGTTGGTATTGCTATATCTGAAAACGTAAATGTATTTTCACCTGCATGTGATGGTATTCTGGATGCATCAAAATTTAAACAATTAAATGAATATATAAAGGCATCTAAAAGTGCAATGAACATTATTAGACTCAGTTTTGGATTTTCTTTACTGTATAATTTAGTAGGATTATATTTTGCCACAACCGGACAATTAATGCCAGTCATTGCAGCTATTTTAATGCCATTAAGTTCTATAAGTATTGTGTTATTTACTACAGTGGCAACAAATCTAGTAGGTAAAAAGTTAACATAAAAGAAGAGAAGTTTTCATTCTAGAGCCACTCTTATTTTAGTTAATAGAGGTCAGTATTTAAATACGTATCTTTAGTTATAGTAAATAAAACGTGAGTTCGACGTAAAAAGTGAATATTTTTCATGGAAAAAAGCAGAAAATTTAGTAAATTAAAGTTCTGATTTT
>CANLIE010000050.1 GCA_947491225.1 uncultured Cellulophaga sp. | reverse complement strand
CAACGATGTGCAATGCATCAGCCTGTCACTATAAGTAGGCTAAAACTAATTGAGAACTAAATGGGTAACCCTATAAACTAATACAAAGACTTCTCGTAGCAGGGCTTAATCTTTATAGTATTGAGCGTTGGCAGAAGGAAGCTACCTATATTTGCTTTCTTTTTTATTTTATTCTTATCTATTTAACGAGAGTAATAATTACCCTTATTATTTAAACAAAGGTAAATTTTTAGTATATTTACCCTCGTTAAGACAACACAAGTAATATTTACCCTTGTTTAAAATGGCGAAATTTAATAGAAACACACCTTATAACAGCCTACCGCTATTACCACCTAAAACAACTTTAGAAACCACTAAAGTGTTACGCAAGACTATTGATGCCAGTAGAGCATTAGCACAACTTAATGGTATGCTTACCAATTTACCAAACCCAACATTGTTTTTAGATACTATTCATTTACAAGAGGCTAAAGCAAGTTCTGAAATAGAAAATATAATAACTACTAATGACGATTTGTATAAATCTTTAGTAGCAGACAAAAAATTTGATAATCCAGCAACAAAAGAGGTCATAAGCTATAAGGAAGCGCTTTGGAATGGTTTGAAAGTCATTGAAAAATGCCCATTTATAAGTGCAAATCTGTGTATTGAAATTGTTCAAACTATCAAAAAAAATACAGCAAGCATTAGAACAACACCAGGAACTGCATTGAAAAACGCCAAAGGCGAAACCATCTATACCCCACTAACAGGCGAAGCCGTTATCAGAGAGAAAATGGCAAATCTGGAAACCTTTATAAACAGCGAATCGAAAATTGACCCATTAATCAAAATGGCTTTAATGCACTATCAATTTGAAGCGATACATCCTTTTAGTGATGGTAATGGTAGAACAGGACGTATTTTGTTATTACTCTATTTAAAACTTGAAAAACTATTAGATACTCCAGCTATCTATTTAAGTGAATATATCATTAAAAATAAGGCTGATTACTATACTAAATTACGTGAAGTAACCGAAAATAACGATTGGGAAGGCTGGATACTCTATATGCTTGAAATGGTAGAATATACTGCAAACAAAGGATTGCAACGTTTAAAAGATGTTACCGATTTAATGGAAATAATGACCGAAGAAATTAGAGAGACTTTACCTAAAGTATATACTAAAGAATTGGTTGAAATATTATTTAGATTACCATATACGAAACGACAGTTTTTAATTGATGCCAAACTAGGTACACCAAAAACAGTAGGAAATTATTTAATGGAATTAGAAGAAGCTGGGTTTTTAATTTCTGAAAAGGTTGGTAAAGAAAAACTATATCTTAATCATAGATTAATGGCCGTGTTAGAAGCATCCTAATTTACTTGGTTAACTATGGTTTTGTGCAGTTGAATGAGGTAACGTCATTTTATTTGAAGTTTCAATTTGAGCATTGGCAACCAAAAACTACAAACGCATTGGATAGCGGGACAACACAAAAGACAGAGGATTTTGAGGTACGAAAAAACTATGTTTTGGGTTGCAAGGACTTATATTTCTTGACCTTCTAAATCAAAATTTGCATCTACTTCTTCTATAACGTTATGAAATCTATTGAAAACATTGTAATCAAATTTAGATACAAGTACTATTTCCGATTTAGGAATCAAAATACCCATTTTTTTATCAATAAGGTCTTCCTCATCATTATTTATGAAATGTTGTAAAACGGAAATATAATCTGTGGTAAGTTTAAATTCTTGAGTTTCTTTATCTCTGTAACCACTAAAGTTAGGTATTACTGTAATGTGTGAATTGTTAATTGGTTCAGAAATTCTATTAACATAGCCTACGTAAACTTTATTAGATTTAGTAGTAATCATTAATAATTTATCTTCATCATTTTTACTTTGTAAAGAAGACCAGAAAAGTTTTTCATATTCATCACCCCATTTATTTACTACATAATTCAACATAAACCTATTGCTTGTAATTAGATTTAATAGTTTAGCAAGCGGATATGATATTATGAAAATTAAAATAGATTGATTTAAACCAGAATATTCAATAGGTAATAATTTACCCATTGTTTCTCTGAAATTTATTAAATGACTGCTTTTTAAGACATATTCATCAAATAACAAACCTATTATTGATACAAAAAAAGCGAGTATTAAAGAATTAAAAATTAAACGTTGTCTTTCAATTCTTTGATGATAAAATTTAGTAAGAGTAAATGTAATTAAGAATATATAGCCACCTAATAAAGGTAATAGCAGTAAATCAAATTTAGGCATTTACAGCTCTTTTCACTTCCTCTTTTTCTTTATCTTGAATAGATTTATATCTTTCAAGAGCTTTAGAAAGTTTAGATAATAAAGACAAAGATTCTTTTTTATCATTAAAAATATCGGCACTACGCATATAAAAAGCACCATTAGATGTTACTCTAATTTTAGAATAATCTGAATTGGCTTTATTAATTATCCCTTTTTTAGTACTCATAATTTATTAACTTATATTCATAAAGGTACAAAAAACATACCAAATATAAACAAAATATGTACCTACCTTAAATATTATTTAAGAAATCATAAAGTTTAACCATTGCTAATGTATCTAATTCGCAATAGTCTAAAAGGTTTTTATTGTTATAAAAAAATTAGTTTTGGGTTGTATAAAGTTGAATGATTTACAATTCTTCTAATGAATTTATTTGTGTAAGTTTAGAATATTTAAAAGGATAAGGATTGAAAGGGTTTTGATTGATTACTTTAATATCTTCTCTTTTTTTCAATTCATCATTAATATGTTCATCGCTGTAAGAATAGCCAGATACCAATACTTGAGTAGCTAAATTTATTGCCTTTTCAAAATTATTAAATAACTGTGAATACATTATATCATTAGATATTATACTTGTTTTTTTTGTGCCTGTTATAAACTTTGGTGTTATATCAAAGTTCATATCTTGTAATGTTTCTTTTGTTATAGGATTTATTCTCACAGCATAATGTTTAGCTCTATAACCGTTATTAGCTATACTATTTTTTAAACTAGTTGACCTTTCAATTGAGCTCCATTTTAGATCCAATTTTAAACTTGAGCCAATATTATTCAACCTAATCAACTCAAAAAACAACTATATTTGAGCCGAATAAATATTTTAATCGGCTCATAATGATTTATAATTGGCAAAAACTGGAGTGGCCTAACTTCACTTATTCATTAGAAAAAGTGGAGGACTTGTTGTTTGATTTTATGTGTCGTACAGGTCAATTGGAGGGGTATTTAGAAGGTTTAGATAGAGATGAACAGTTTGGTCATTATACAAACAATGGTGGCTGAAGCGATTAAGTCATCTGAAATTGAGGGAGAATATCTAAAGCGAGAAGATGTAAAATCTTCTGTATGAAATAATTTGGGACTCAATGTGCCAAATGAAGTGGTTTCAGATCAACGGGCAACAGGAATGGCAGCTTTACTCACGGATGTTTGAGAGACCTTTTCGGAACCATTGACCCAGTCAACACTTTTTGCTTGGCATTCATCCCTAATAATGGGAGCTAATAATGTCCTCGTTGGAAGTTGGAGTACACATAATGAACCGATGCAGGTTATTTCTGGAGCAATGGGTAAGCAGAAAGTACATTTTGAAGCACCACCATCCGATGCTGTACCGAATGAAATGGAACAATTTCTACAATGGTTTAATGAAAGTAGCCCATTGGGAAAGCATCCTATTAAGAAGCCTATTATACGATCAGCCATTGCGCATTTATATTTTGAGAGCATACATCCTTTTGAAGATGGGAACGGTCGTTTGGGAAGATGTATTTCCGAAAAAGCACTTTCACAATATATAAACAGACCCATATTAATGAGTCTGTCAAGAGGTATTGAAGCAGATAAAAAAGCATACTATCATCATTTTGAAAAAGCACAAAAAACAAATGATATAACCGAGTGGATATCCTATTTTGTTAAAACCGTTCTTATTGCTCAAGAACAAACTACACAAGAAGTTGCTTTTACCTTAAAAAAGGCTCGCTTTTTCGATCGCTATAATAAGCAATTGAATGAAAGACAATTGCGCGCAGTTCAACGAATGCTAGAAGAAGGCCCAAAAGGTTTTGAAGGTGGTATGAACGCTAGCAAATATATAGGCATTACAAAAACCTCAAAAGCTACAGCTACTCGAGATCTTCAAGATTTAGTTGTCAAAGGTATTTTTATTCCAACTGGAGGCGGTAGGAGTACACGTTATGAATTAGCCTTAGAAGTAGAATAATAATATTCCTTTTCAACTCGTTCCATCCCATTCCTCTGCATTCCACCAAAAAAGGGCTTCATTCCAAGAAAAGCGGTTCACTACGCTATCTTGAACCCTGTCGCAGAAAAAGAGACAGCATTCGCTTGGCAAAACGATAACCCCAACCTTTTTCTGCACAAAGTTTAAAATTCTGCCCGAGACAAACTGCATAACCGTTCGCTCACTCACTTTTATAAGTTCTTACTCGTTCAGAACTTTTGTTCCAGTTACCAAAAAGGTAACAGCGATGGCACTATGGGAAGTAAGTGAATATGATTGAAATGACCCCTAATCTGTATCATTTTGCTACAAATGAAATTCTTAAATAAATTAAGAGCATTGCCATTTTTGTTAATATCACTCCCTCTATGATAAAATAGAAGTGAGAATGTAGTTTATACATAGGTACGTGGTTTTTATGCCTTTTAAAAGAGTAAAATATAAGAATACAAATTACACTTAAGTTATTGAATATCATTATTAAAAATTTGCGTACCTAATTCCGTACTTTTTATATGATATTAATATTGGTATAAATGAAAATATAAAAAGCCCATAAACATAGTTTTTATGGGCTTTAATGAGATTTAATATAATTTTAGTATAGCCAGAGGAACTATTTATTTTTTAACAAACTGATTGTCATATTATTAACTGTTAATTTTTTATTGAATACGCACCGAATAACGCACCTTACTTTTAATATATTAAAAAACAATGTTTTACACTTTAATTTCCAAAGTCTTATGTTTAAATTTAATGGTGTCAAATAGAGGTATAAACCTCTGTAATTTTATATATAAACTCTTCTCTGTATATTTTCTCATATCTAAAAACTTTAATTAACACTTTTTATACAAGAGTCTACTGTTTTATGTTCCTTCACTTGTTACAATACATCTGATTTTTAATTTCTTACATTGTTTAATAAGTATTTTGCAACAAAAATTTATTTATTATTAATTTATAAGTTTACTTTATGTGTAGGAAAAATAATATATTTGAATAAACTGTTAGATTGTTAGAATTTTCAATTTAGTTATAAAGAATAACCTAAACCGAACCAAATCCATTATTCTACGATGGGTTTATCAGATTGATAAACATTATATGATTGAATTACTAGTTTCCCCTCTAGAACACTTTGCTAATTTGTATAAAGGAAGAAAGAAATATGTTCTATTTATATGCGTTTTTTTATGTCTTAGTACAACTTCATTTTTAAGTGCTCAAGATGCAGAATTACAAGTAGATGGAAATTCTTCTATTTGTATTGGTGAGAGTACAACACTTGAAGTAATTATTGGGGCAAGTATTAACCCTTATACAGTTGTATATTCAGACGGCTCTACTAATTTTACAATAAACAATTACAATAGTGACGCAGATACAGAGAGCCCTACATATGGAGGTGATCCAATTGTAGTATCACCTTCTGTTACTACTAGCTATTCTTTAATAAGTGTAACAGATCAATTTAATACTCCATTACCTATTAATACAACACTAGTAACCATTGTAGTAAACCCATATCCTTCTGCTATAACTACAACCGTAAATTCAGGAAATGATGTTTGTTATGATACTTCTTTTTTAATTGAATCAACAGCAGTAAATGGAAATCTTTATGAGCTTTGGAATGAAGCAAACACAATAAAGATAGGTGATATTCCATTCAATACATCAATCACTACAAATACTAATTATACAGTAAGAGCTATAAGTTCCAATGGATGTATAGCTACTGAAAATTTAAGTATTGTTTTAGAAAATATTCCGCCATCTATTTCTGGTGAAGGCAACAAGATTATAAATCCAAACACAGACAATTGTAATCAGGTCTTACCAGATTATAGGACTACAGTAATAGTTGCAGACAATTGTACCTCTATTGGGAATATTACATTAACACAAAACCCTGCACCTGGCTATCTTATAAGTGATCATGGAACTGTACAAGCGGTTATTATTACTGCTACTGATGAAGCAGGAAATGAGAATAATTATAATTTTAATGTTACTCTAGAAGACAATCAAGCTCCTAATATTTCGTGTGTAGAAAACCAAACTTTAGCAGGAAACGCTTCATGTGAGTATGAAAATAATGGAACAGTTTGGAATGCTACAGCTACAGATAATTGTTCAATTGGTTCTCTAACATATACATTAAGTGGAGCAACCTCAGGTACTGGAACTAATTTAGATGGTGTCACTTTTTCTCAAGGAACAACTATAGTTACTTGGACCGCTGTAGATATAGCTGGATTAACATCTAGCTGTAGTTTTGATGTTATTATTACTGATGATACAAATCCAACAATAGCCTGTGTTGAAAACCAAACAGCTAATACTAATCTAGGGGTTTGTTCATATACCAATTTAGGAACTGGGTGGAATGCTACTATAAATGATAATTGTGGTACGCCTTCAATTTCTTATGAACTTACAGGAGCTACAATAAATACTGTTAGTTCAACATTAGATGGTGTAAATTTTAATGTAGGCGTAACTAATGTAGAAGCAACAGCTATCGATGTATCAGGAAATTCAGACACTTGTAATTTTGTAGTAACTATAAATGATCAAGAACAACCTGTTATTGTAGATTTACCTGCTAATATAAATGTAAATAATGACCCAGATTTATGTACAAGTGCTACAAGTTGGGTAGTACCAACAGCTACTGATAATTGTGGAGTTCAAAGTTTAGTTCAGACATCTAGCCCTACTACTGGTTTAGTGAATGGTGATAATTTTCCTTTAGGAATAACAACAATAACATATATTGCCACAGATGATAATGGAAATACAACTACAGATAGTTTTACAATTACAGTAGTAGATAATCAAAATCCTAAAATTACTTGCCCTACAAACATTTCTCAAAATGCTACAATAGGTATATGTGGTGCCATAGTATCATATTCAGAACCAGTAGGTACCGATAATTGTCCTACTGTTACTACAAATCAAATAGCAGGCTTACCGTCAGGTGCTACTTTTCCTGTAGGCATAACAACAAATACGTACGAAGTAACTGATGCTGCAGATAATACTACAACATGTAGTTTTACCATAACCATTTTAGATATAGAAGATCCATCAATAGTAAATTTGCCCACAGATATAGTAGTTAGTAATGATGCGGATGATTGTGGAGCTGTAGTTAATTGGATAGAACCTACATCTAATGATAATTGTTCTGGAAGTACAATAACACAAACAATAGGAAATGGAAATGGAACATTTTTTCCAATAGGTGATACTGTTATTACATATACAGCAATAGATGCTTCAGGAAATAATGTTGATGCCAGTTTTACGGTAACTGTTAATGACACACAGCTACCTATTATAATAGATTGCCCAACAAATATAACTAAGCCTAATGATGCAGGACAATGTAGTACTGTTGTTTCATGGACAGAACCATCTGTTATAGATAATTGTACTATACCTGGAAATATAGTTTGGACAAAATCACACACACCAGGAACTGTATTTCCTGTAGGTACTACAACCGTAACTTATACGGCAACTGATGAAGCCTCTAATAGTAGTGTTGTTTGTTCTTTTAATGTTGTTGTTGAAGATGTTGAAAAACCTATAATTAGTAATTGCCCTTCAAATATTTCAGCTAATGTAGATGTAGGCGAATGTAGCTCAATTGTTTCGTGGACAGAACCATCTGTTACAGATAATTGTACCATTCCTGGGAATATAGTTTGGACAAAATCACACACACCAGGAACAGTATTTCCTGTAGGTACTACCACCGTAACTTATACAGCAACTGACCAAGGAGGAAACACAAGTGCAGAATGTAGTTTTAATGTTATAATCTCTGATGATGAAGCCCCAAATGCAATATGTATTTCTCCAACACTATTTTTAAATGCTTCAGGGGTTGCAACACTCACTGGTAGTGATGTTGATGGAGGATCAACAGATAATTGTACTATTTCAGAAAACTTAATACTAACAATAAGTAAAAGCACCTTTAATTGTTCTGATTTAGGCACAAATAATGTTTCATTAACTGTAAGGGATGAATCTGGAAATGAAAGCACGTGTAATGCAATAGTAACTATAGCAGATAATATTGTACCAATACTTAATAGCACGCCTGGTACCAATAACTCTAATTTAAATACAGATTCAGGGTCTTGTAATTATTTAGTACAAGGATCAGAATTAGATCCTGTTGGTGAGGATAATTGTTCTGGAGTAATATTGTCTTACTCAGTAACAGGAGCAACAACACTTTCTGGTACAAATTCACTTGCAGGGGAGACACTATTACAAGGTGCAAATACCATTACTTGGACTGCATCTGATGGTACTAATACGTCAACATCATTGGTATTCACTAAAATAGTTGTAGATTCTGAAGCGCCAACCGTTACAGCTGTAAGTAATCAATTTAAAAATAATACTATAGGCGTTTGTGGTTATATAGTTTCTGGAACGGAATTTGATCCATCTTTCGCAGATAATTGTGGAGTCACTACAACCACTTATGCTATTAATGGTAACGCTCCTGTTAGTGCTTCAACTTTAGATGGAGTATCTATTGCTATTGGAATAAATACAATAGTTTGGACGGCTAGTGATGGTTTAAATTCTAGGTCAACAAGTTTTAGAGTAACGGTAAATGATACTGAGACTCCAACGATTTCAAATATTTCAACTATTACTGAAGATATTTCAACTGGGTGTGATGTAGTTGTTAATTGGACAGAGCCATCTGTTAACGATAATTGTACGGGAACAACTTTAGTTCAAACAAATGGTTTAACAAGTGGTTCAGCATTTCCTGTAGGTACTACAACAATTAGCTATAGAGCTACAGACACTTCAGGTAACACAGCTACAATGAGTTTTGATGTAGTTGTGAATGATTTAACCCCACCAGTATTAACTTGTGTTTCAGGAAGTTCAGAAGCAAGTCCCTTTATGAGAGATGCAGATGTTGGAGATTGTTTCTATACAGTATTAGGGAATGAGTTTGATCCAATAACATCTGATGGTTGTGCATATTCAGATGCTATAAATTCTTTTGATGGAACAACAACTTTAGCAGGGAAAGAATTACCTGTTGGATCAAATGTAATTACTTGGACTGCTACAGATGAAAATGATAATGTTTCTACCTGTGTAATTTATGTGACAGTTGAAGATACTCAAAATCCAACTTTCACTGCTCCTACAGGTATTTTTAACAGAAATACAGATCCAATACAATGCTACTATACTGTAGTAGATGCTACTTTTGATTTAAAAAATATTGTAGATAATTGTGATCTTCAAGATCCTACTTATAGAATCACCCAAAATGGAGCAGAAGTATTTACAGGCTCAGCTTCATTATCAGGTCTACAATTGCCAAAAGATGAAGACAATGCTTATATTGTAGAATGGACTTTAAGTGATGTAAATGGAAATACAGTTGTTGCGCCAGTATTTTCAATAATGGTCTCAGATAACCAAGCACCTACTTTTGAATGTAACGGAAATGAAATAGTGGTTATTCCAGGTTCATCATGCGATTATACTGTTAATGGTACAGAATTTGACCCTAAAGTATTAGCTGATAATTGTGATGCTCCAGGCAGTTTAATAGTATCTTATATATTAGATGGCGTTTCAGGTGGAGCTTCAACTTCATTGGCTAATGAAGTTTTGACAACAGGAAACCATACTATAATTTGGACGGTAACAGATGTAATAGGAAATTCTGCAAGTTGTGAATTTAATATTACTGTTGTAGATGAAAATGGACCAATAGTTTCAGCAGTAGCAAATCAAACTAAAAATGCACCTTCAAATAGTTGTGAATATACAGTTAGTGGTACAGAGTTTGATCCCTTAACAGTAAGTGATAATTGTCTAGGAGTTACTTTAACAAATAATCAATCAGGGACTTCTTCCTTAGATGGTTTTGCTTTTCCTGTAGGTATTACAGTTGTAGTTTGGACAGCAACAGACGCGGGCGGTAATACTTCTACCACACAATTTCAAGTAGAAGTTTTAGATGTAACGGCTCCAAATTTTGAGCTAATTAATAGTTCAGCTTCCTCTGTTTCTATAACAAAATCAACATCATCTGAAGATTGTTTTTATGAAACAGTTGGTACTGAGTTTGATCCATATGCTATTGTTGATAACTGTACAATGAATGGTTATACCATAATTAATGACTACAACAACTATCGTTCTTTAGCTTTTGCCTCTTTTCCAATTGGTACAACTTCAGTAAATTGGAGTATTACAGATAATTATGGTAATACAACAAATAAAACTCTTGAAGTAACAGTTGTAGATGACAAAAAACCAGTTATAGATTGTCCTGCTAGTACCGTAAATAGAGTTAATGATAATGGACAAGCATATTATACTGTTAGAAATGGTGAACTAAATCCTGATGTGACCGATAATTGTGGAATTTCTTCCTATACATATGTACTTTCTGGAGCTACAACAGGAACAGGTTCTTCTATTTCTGGAATACAATTAAACGAAGGGTTAAATACTATTACATGGACGGCAACAGACAATGCCTCTCCTGCAAATACAGAAATGTGTGTAATAACAGTAAATGTTGCCTCTAGTCTGTATCCTTCTTTAAGTTGTATTGGAAATCAAGCGAAAAGTACAGATTCTGGTGTTTGTACGTATACAGTTCAAGGAACAGAATTTAATGCGTTTGCTTCTACTACTGGAGCTACATTGACCAATGACTTTAATAATTCATCATCTTTAGCAGGTGCTGTATTTCCACACGGTACAACTCTTGTTACTTGGACAGCTTCACAAATAGTAGAAGGGCAAACGTATACAAATACATGTAGTTTTTATGTCTTTGTCAATGATGTTGAGTTACCATCCATAACGCCACCTGCAAATATTACAACAAATACTAATTTAAATTGTAGAGCAACTGGAGTTCCATTAGGAACTCCTGTAACTAGTGATAATTGTGGAGTTCTAACAGTTAGTAATAATTCAAATGGTGTTTTTTACCTTGGCACACAAACTGTAACGTGGTATGTAGAAGATATACACGGTAATACTGCATCAGCTACACAAGAGGTTACAGTTGTAGATGATGATGCACCAAGTTTTGAGTGTAGATCTACAATTACTAGAAGAGTAGATCAAGGTCAAAATTATTATACGGTTTTTGATAACGAGTTTAAGCCGTTTGGTATTTTTGATTGTTCCGGCACAACTGAAATTAATGATTACAATGGTACCAGTAGCTTAACTGGAGAGCAATTTCCTCAAGGAACAACAATGGTAACCTGGACTTTTACAGATCCATTGGATAATGTATCAACTTGTGTAATGACAATTACCATTACAGATAACAATGATACTTCTCCGGCAATAACGTGTAGAGCAAACCAAAGACGTAATACAGATACAGGTTTGTGTAGTTATACAATACAAGGTACAGAAATAGATGTTACCTCTACCTCGCCAGGAACTACATTATCTTATACACTTACAGGAGATACAGCAGGTTCAGGAACGACAACCTTAAACGGAGTTGTTTTTAATAAAGGAACTACCGTAGTTACTTGGTCAGCAGATAATGGCACTAATTCAAACTCATACTGTACTTATAATGTTTATATTATTGATAATGAAGACCCAGTCATTACATGGCCTGCAGATGTAAATGTAAATGTTGACCCTGGTAACTGTACAGCTACAGGAGTAAGTTTAGGTACACCGACTTCAACAGATAATTGTGACAGCCCAGGAAATATTGTATATACCAAATCTAAGAATGATACAAGTTTTAATTTAGGAGAAACTTTGGTGTATTGGACTGCTAGAGACCAAAGAGGAAATACAGTCTATCATACACAATCTGTAATGGTTACGGATAATATAGCACCAGTAATTACATGTCCAAGTACCACATACTATAGAGAATATACTAATGCAAGTGTAAACTACTATTATGTAAATGGAAGTGAATTTACGCCAGCGGTTTATGACAATTGTGAAGTAACATCATATACAAATAATAGAACAGGAAACAGTTTTTTAAACGGAGAACAATTAACAGCAGGAAGTTACACTTTTACGTGGACAGCATCAGATGGTACAAATACTTCCACTTGTGATGTAAACGTAGTAGTTATAGACTCTTTTGAACCTGAAATATTATGTCCTAATAACGTTACCCAACTAAGTCAAGATACTGCCTGTAATTATGATATTCCTAGTGGAGTAACGGACTATGATGCTACATTTGTTTCAGTTTCTGGGGATAATCGTACAATGACACATGATCTTGCTGGAGCACCATCTCCTAATTCTTTGGCAGGAGCTACTATTCCAGTAGGAACAACAACAATTACTTGGACAGCAACACAAACCATTAATGGAACTTTATATACTAATACTTGCAGTTTTGATTTTACTGTAAAAGATGAAACTTTACCAGTATTAGATACACCTTTTGATGATGTAACAATAAATGTTGATTCAGGTACTTGTACAAGTACATTTACACTCACACCACCAACTGCAACGGATAATTGTACTTCGGCAGGAGATATCTTAATTACAAACAATGCACCTGCAACCTTTATCTTGGGAACTACAATAGTTAGGTGGCAGCTAGCCGATGAAACAGGTAACACCTTAGTGTACGAACAAAGTGTTACAGTAGTTGATAGTGAATCGCCAGTAATTACAAATTGTCCAGCATCTGATATAACAGCTGTTGCTGAAGGTGCTTTATGTAAAGTAGCAGTTTCGTGGCCATCATTAATAGTTTCAGATGAGTGTTCGGGTATGGCTTCTTTTACGTCTACACATTCTCCAGGAAATTTATTTGATATAGGAACTACAACGGTAACTTATACCGCAACCGATAATAATGGTAATGTTTCCATTTGTTCTTTTGATGTAGTAGTTTTAGATACTGCTCCAACGATAACATGTTTGGGAGATCAAACAAGAAATACAGACTCTGGAAGTTGTTCATATACTGTATTTGGTAATGAATTAGATCCTTCAGATTTTGGTGATAATTGTATTTCTCCTTCATTGACATGGAGTTTTATAGATCCAAACACAAGTACTTTAGTAACTGGAACTAATACACTTTCAGGCGTAACTATTCCTAGAGGACCTGAAAATGGATTAAATACAGGTAAGGTAGAAATTACTTGGACAGTAGAAGATGCTAATATGCAGACAAATACATGTTCTTATGTTCTTACTATAAATGATAATGAAGCTCCAATAATTGTTGTTCCTGGTCATCAAACAAGAAGTACTGATGTAAATCAAAATTACCATACAGTTACTGCTAATGAGTTTGATGACGTTACTGCTTCTGATAATTGTGGTATTGTTACCAAAATTGTAAATGAATATGGCGTAAGTACACTTGCAGGTCAACAGCTAAGTTTAGGAGATAATTCAATAACATGGGAAGCTACAGACGATAATGGAAATGTTGGATCTGCAATTTTTATTGTTACAATTGTAGATAATGAGATTCCACGTTTAGAAACCGCTCCTACAGGTATAACTGTAAATACATCTAGTGGTTGTAGCGAAATAGTAAATTATACACCTCCTTCTTTTATAGATAATGTTACAAGTTCAGAAGATTTAACTATAGTTATATCTCCTGCTGAGGCAGTATCAGGGTATGATTTTCCTATAGGAGAAACAGAAGTTATTTACACAATTACAGATGAAGCTAGTAATAGTTTTGTATATAGATTTAATGTAACGGTTACAGATAATATAGCACCTACGATTAATTGTCCTACAGGAGATTCAGGAAACCAATTTAATAGAAATACCGATTCAGGTAAAGCATTTTATACAACATTAACAACTGAATTTGATCCAAGTAGTTTTAGTGATAATTGTGATGTAACTATTCAAAATGATTATAATAATAAAACATCATTAACAGGAGAGACATTTCCTATTGGTACTACAAATGTAACTTGGACAGCAACTGATGAAAATGATAACGAAACTTCCTGTATAATTCAAGTGGTAGTTACAGATATAGAACAACCTATAATAAATAGTTGTCCAGATGCTACAATTAGCCAAATATCTGAAACAGGGAAATGTTACTATTTGGTAGTAGGTTCAGAATATGATCCTTTTGATTTTGATGATAATGCAGGTCTTTCAAAGCTTACTTATTCCATTAATGGTGGTATTGAGGTTGGTACTAATTTAAATACAACACTTTCTAGTGTTCAAATTCCGGTTGGTACAATAGTTAATCCTACCACTACAGTATTATGGCGCTTATATGATTTAAGTAACAATGTAAGTGCAACATGTACTACAGAGTTTACAATATCTGATGGAGAAAATCCCACTTTTACAACTATAGCAACACAAACAAGAAATACAGACACTGGACTTAATAGCTATACTGCAAAAAGTCCAACAGATGATATATGGAATATTCCAGCAATTGATAATTGTGGTCTACAAACTATAACCTATCAAATAAATAACGGAACTGTAGTAGGTACAGATTTATCTACTACAATTATAGGAGAAGTTTTTCTAGTAGGAACAAATACTGTAGTTTGGGAGGCAACAGATATAAACGGAAATACAAATACAGGTGTTTATCAAGTAATAATAGAAGATAATGAAGATCCAACAATAGTTTGTAATCCCATAACAGTACAATTGGACAATACAGGAAATTATTCCTTATCATCTGTTAATATAGATGCTATTGCATTTGGTACTACAGATCCAAACGGTATTCAGAGTATAGAGGTTACTCCTAATTCATTTACTTGTTCAAAGATTGGTGGCAATACTGTTACATTAACAGTAACGGATAATAACGGGAATGTTGCTAGTTGTCAAACTACAGTAACTGTCCAAGATGTAACACCACCAACGGCGGTTTGTAAATCGATATCAGTAAATCTAGATGCATTGGGTACTGCCACTATTTCAGCATCTGATATAGATAATGGATCTACAGATGTTTGTGGCATTGCAAGTATTTCTGCAAGTAAAACAACTTTTGATTGTACCAATATAGGGGCAAACACGGTTACTCTAACAGTAACTGATGTAAATGGAAATAGTGCAACTTGTGATGCTACTGTAACTATTATAGATGATATATCTCCTGTTGCAGTTTGTAAAAACATTACTGTAGCTTTAGATGCATCAGGTAATACAAGTATAACAGGATTAGATGTTGATAATGGCTCTTTTGATAATTGTTTAAGTTCACTGGTATATACAGTAAGCCCAAATGCGTTTACCTGTTCAGATGTAGGAGAAAATACAGTAACCTTAACAGTTACAGATATTAATGGAAATACAGATAGCTGTACAGCTATAGTAACAGTAGAAGACATTACACCTCCAACAGCAGTATGTCAAAATATAACAGTTAATCTAGATGCATTGGGAATTGCTACAATAACCACTGCTGATATAGACAATGGTTCATCAGATATATGTGGAATTTCTACATTAGCAATTGACAAAACAACTTTTGATTGTACAAACCTAGGAGCTAACCCACTTACCAATACGGTAACATTAACTGTGACAGATGTAAATAATAATATATCTACCTGTACAGCTTTGGTTACAGTAGAAGATGATGTGCCACCTGTAATTACTTGTACAACGGATAAGATAGAAAATACAGATAGTACTATTTGTGGATACCAACATAACGGAACAACTTGGGATGCCACAGCATTTGATGGTTGTGTTGCCATAAATACGTTAACATATGAATTGTCTGGTGCTACAATATTAGCAAGCAATGCTTTGAATACAACACTAGATGGCCAAGTATTTAACAATGGTATAACTACAGTGACTTGGACCGCAATTGACGGTAGTGGAGTTTCATCTCAATGCTCATTTATTGTAACTATTAATGATGATAAATTACCTAATACCGTTTGTCAAGATATTTCCATTCAACTAGATGCCACAGGTAATGCCTCTATTATACCCGCAGATATAGATAATGGTTCTACAGATAATTGTGGTATTCAAAGTATGGCACTTAGTAAGACAGATTTTACTTGTGCTGATTTTGGATTAAATACAGTAATCTTAACAGTAACGGATACTAGTGGTAATGTAGCAACATGTAATGCTACTGTTACAGTTGAAGATACAATTGCTCCAGTTGCCACCTGCTCACCTATAACCGTTCAGTTAGATGCATCAGGAAATTATAATTTATCTAGTTTAAATATTGATACAATAGCCTCAGGTTCTTCAGATAATTGCCTTAATTTTGTAGCAAGTGTTACACCAAATACGTTTACATGTAGTGATGTTGGCGCAAATACAGTAACTCTAATCATTACTGATATTGCAGGAAATACAGATACCTGTACTACTACGGTAACTGTAGAAGATATGGTTGCACCTGTTGCTATTTGTCAAGATATTACAGTGCAATTAGATGGTTCTGGTAATGCTACAATAGCAGGAAGCGATATTGATAATGGATCAAATGATGCTTGCGGAATAGCATCCCTATCTGCGAGCCAAACCACTTTTACATGTTCAGACTTAGGCGCAAATAATGTAACCTTGACAGTTACAGATACCAATGGTAATACTACGACTTGTGTAGCAGTCGTAACTATTGTAGATAGTATAGCTCCTGTGTTTACATTCTGCCCTGCAGATCAATCCGTTGAAATGGATAAAAATGAAAATGCTTGTACCTTTAGTAAAAAAAATAATAGCTGGAACGCCAATGCAACTGATAATTGTGATGGTTCGCCCTCTATAACATATAGTTTGTCAGGTGCAACTACAACCATAATTGGTAACAACCAAAATTTAAACGGACAGCTTTTTAATGAAGGGATAACTACAGTAACTTGGACCGCTTTAGATGATGAAGGAAATAGTAGTATATGTTCATTTACTGTTACAGTAACGGATGCAGAAGTACCTGTTGCTATATGCAAAACAGCAACTATTGAGTTAGGAAGAGATGGCACTGCTAGCCTTTTACCTTCTGATATAAATAATAATTCAACGGATAACTGTACAGTAGCTAATCTTGAAATATCAAAAGATAATATTTCGTATAGTTCATCTTTAGCATATGATTGTTTAGAAATAGGTTCTAATACAGTCTACTTAAGAGTAACAGATTCTTCAGGTTTAACAGACGTTTGTAGTACTTCTGTAACAGTCCAAGATACGCAAGCACCAACTTTAGATGACATATCGGACAGAAACGTAGTTACAGACACTAACGTTTGTACATACACACATACAAATAATTTATGGAACCCAACAGATAATTGTGATGTATCCCCAATTATTACATACCTCTTAACAGGCGCAACTACAAATATTACTGGTCTTAATACAACCTTAAACGGACAAATATTTGAACCAGGAACAACTACAATAACTTGGATTGTAGCTGACAATGCGTCTCCTTCAAATGTAGGTACAGTAAGTTTTGATGTTGTAGTTACAGATAATCAAAATCCAATAATTTCTTGTCCTTCAAACATAGCTCAAGATGTAGCTAGTGCAGGAGATTCATCTGCAACAATATCAGGTATTTCACCTCCAATATATGATGATAATTGTGCTATAACCATTTTAACGTATGAATTATCTGGAGCAACAATACTTGCCCCTCAAGTATCGGGAATCAACGAATTAAGTAATGGAATTTTTAACTTAGGTACAACTACTGTTAAATATGTAGCCTATGATGCAGAAGGAAATTCAGAAAGCTGTACATTCTTAGTTACTGTAAATGCATTACCAGAGAATACGGTAATAGTTACGCCAACTATTATTCAAACTTCAGAAGATTTAGGAACTGCAACTTTTGATGTAGTATTACCATTTGAACCATCTGGTGATGTAGTCTTTAATATTGTTAGTGACAACGTAGCAGAAGGGACAGTTTCTACAAGCTCAATAACGTTTGATGCAACTAATTGGGATACCGCACAAACAATTACCGTTACTGGTGTAAATGATGATATACAGGATGGAGACATCGCCTACACAATAGTTTTAACTACCAATACTACTTTAACAGATGAGCTTTCTGGGTATTATAATGTAAATCCTTCAGATGTAAATGTAACTAATATAGATAATGATACAGCAGGAGTTACGGTATCTAATAGTAGTGGGGCGACTACAGAAAATGGAGGAACAGCAACATTTAGCATCGTTTTAGACACAGAACCAATAGAAGATGTAACCATCACTTTATCAACAGATGATACTACAGAATTAGATGTGTTAAGTACAACTACAGTAACATTTACTGCAGCAGATTGGGACATCCCTCAAACAATAACAATAACAGGTAAAGATGACGATATTGTAGACGGTGATATTACATATACAATACTTACCAGTAACTCATCTTCATTGGATCCAAATTATAATACATTGCCTGTTGCTAATGTAAGTGTGATAAATGAAGATAATGATACAGCAGGGTTTTTGGTGACTCCAACAGCATTAACAACTACAGAAGCAGGAGGAACTGCTACTTTTACAATTGAGTTATTAAGCAAACCAGCTTCAGACTTGGAAGATTATATTGTAGTTGTAGATCTTGCTAGTAGCAATATTTCAGAAGGTACTGTAGACAAATCTTCATTAACATTTACTGCTGCTGATTGGAATTCTCCTCAAACGGTGACTATAACAGGAGTAGATGATAGTGTAGTAGATGGTACAGTAGCATATACTATTTTAAATACTATTAATGCAACATTAACTACAGATGCTAATTATGATTCTTTAAACCCAGATGATGTTTCTGTAAACAATACAGATGATGATGCCGCTACAGTTTCAATTAATAGTATTTCAGAAACTGAAGGAGATACAGGAACAGTAGACTTTATATTCACAATAACACATTCAGGGGCAGAAGTAGTAGGCGGTTATGGCGTAACTTTCTTTACATCTAACGTAGAAGCTAAAGCTCCATCTGATTTCACTGGGAATGGAGGTATAATTAATTTTACAGCAGGTACTATAGGGGAAACTCAAACAGTAACCATTTCTGTAAATGGTGATACAGCTGTAGAAATAAATGAAACTTTTAATGTTGTTCTAAACAGTATTATTGCTCCAGGAAAAAATATTACTATAAACCCAGCAGGAAAGACTGGGGTAGGTACAATTCAAGATGATGATAATGCAAATATTTCTATTTCTGACGTTTCTATACAAGAAGGAGATAGTGGTACTTCTACACTTGTTTTTACTGTCGAATTGAGTAGAGAAGTGGAAGATGGACTAACGGTGGATTATGAAACAAATGATGGAACAGCAACTATAGCAAATTCAGATTATAATGCTAATTCAGGTACTTTAACTTTTGATGGTACTGCAAATGAGCAAGAAACTATTGAAATTACTATAAATGGAGACAATACTATAGAATTGGATGAGTTGTTTACTGTTAATTTAAGTAATGTCATTCCAGTATCTGCTCCAAGTTCTGCTATCATTTTATCAGTTCCTTCTGCTACGGGGACTATTATTAATGATGATGATGCCATTATTTCAATAACAGGGTTTAATGTCAATGAATCAGTAGGAACAGCAGATTTTATAATTAGTAGTAATAAACCTATTCAAGATGAAATTACAGTAGATTTTGTAACTGCTGATATATCTGCAGAAGCGGGATCAGATTACACGGCTATTTCAACCACCACACTAACCTTTGGAGGAGTAAATGCCCAGAGTCAAAACGTAAGTGTGACAATTATTGATAATGCGATAGCTGAATCTACAGAAACGTTAAACGGAATATTAAGTTCCTTAGTTTCTAACGGTCAAGACGTATCCATTACCACAGCGACAGCAACAAGTACAATCACAGATAATGATACAGCTACACTAAGCATAGATGATGTAAGTGTAGATGAAGGAGCAGGAACAGCAACCTTTACCGTAACCCTAACAGGGAACGTACAAGAAGATTTTACAGTAGATTACGCCACATTAGATAATAGTGCAGTTGCAGTTTTAGACTATACATCCATAGGAGCAACGCCCCTTACTTTTGGAGGCAGTAACAACAATGTACAGACGTTTACAGTTGATATAATAGAAAATACGATAGCAGAATCTACAGAGACCTATTACATTAACCTTAGTGGATTAAATGTAAATGGTCAGACAGGAGTAAGTATATTAGACGGACAAGGAGAAGGAGAAATCACAGACAACGATGCACTTACATTAACGTTAACAGGATTCACAATTACCGAGAGCGAAGGAACTCAGGTAGAAAACTATACAGTAAGCAGTAATATATCCGCCGAAGAAGACATTGTTTTAACTTTCACTACAAATCATATAAGCACAACCGAAGGAACAGATTATACGACACAAACATCAGTGAATTATACCTTGTTAGCAGGGACAACGAGTTTAGATATTCCCGTAAGTATATTAGGAGACGCAATATCCGAAGCCGAAGAGACCTTTACCGGAACAATAGCATTAGACAATGCAAACGGTCAAGACGTATCCATTAGTACAGGAACCGCAACAAGTACAATCACAGATAATGATGCACTTACATTAACATTATCAGGATTCACAATTACCGAGAACGAAGTAACTCAGATAGAAAACTATACAGTAAGCAGTAATATATCCGCCGAAGAAGACATTGTTTTAACTTTCACTACAAATCATATAAGCACAACCGAAGGAACAGATTATACGACACAAACATCAGTGAATTATACCTTGTTAGCAGGGACAACGAGTTTAGATATTCCCGTAAGTATATTAGGAGACGCAATATCCGAAGCCGAAGAGACCTTTACTGGAACAATAGCATTAGACAATGCAAACGGTCAAGACGTATCCATTACCACAGCGACAGCAACAAGTACAATCACAGATAATGATGCACTTACATTAACATTATCAGGATTCACAATTACCGAGAGCGAAGTAACTCAGATAGAAAACTATACAGTAAGCAGTAATATATCCGCCGAAGAAGACATTGTTTTAACTTTCACTACAAATCATATAAGCACAACCGAAGGAACAGATTATACGACACAAACATCAGTGAATTATACCTTGTTAGCAGGGACAACGAGTTTAGATATTCCCGTAAGTATATTAGGAGATGCAATATCCGAAGCCGAAGAGACCTTTACTGGAACAATAGCATTAGACAATGCAAACGGTCAAGACGTATCCATTACCACAGCGACAGCAACAAGTACAATCACAGATAATGATGCAGCTACACTAAGCATAGATGATGTAAGTGTAGATGAAGGAGCAGGAACAGCAACCTTTACCGTAACCCTAACAGGGAACGTACAAGAAGATTTTACAGTAGATTACGCCACATTAGATAATAGTGCAGTTGCAGTTTTAGACTATACATCCATAGGAGCAACGCCCCTTACTTTTGGAGGCAGTAACAACAATGTACAGACGTTTACAGTTGATATAATAGAAAATACGATAGCAGAACCTACAGAGACCTATTACATTAACCTTAGTGGATTAAATGTAAATGGTCAGACAGGAGTAAGTATATTAGACGGACAAGGAGAAGGCGAAATAACAGACAACGACGCACTTACACTAACGTTAACAGGATTCACAATCACTGAGACGGAAGGAGTACAAGTAGCAAACTATACAGTAAGCAATAATATAGCCGCTGAAGAAGACATTGTCTTAACTTTCACTACGACTCATATAAGCACAACCGAAGGGTCAGATTATACGACACAAACATCAGTGAGTTATACCTTGTTAGCAGGAACTACGAGTCTTGATATTCCCGTAAGTATATTAGGAGATGCAATATCCGAAGCTGAAGAGACCTTTACTGGAACAATAGCATTAGACAATGTAAACGGTCAAGACGTATCCATTACCACAGCAACCGCAACAAGTACAATAACAGATAATGATGCAGCAACAATAAGTATAAATGATGTTTCTTTATTAGAAGTAGATGCAGGGGCAACCATAAATTATGTATTTACTGTAACACATAGTGGTCAAAGTGCAGATGGTCCTTTTTCTATTGATTTTGCAACTTCAAATGTTGAAGCAGAGGCTGGATTAGATTATGTAGGTGAATCTAATACGATTGTATTTAGTGGAGCTTCTTCAGAAACACAAACTATAAGTATTGTTGTCAATGGAGATAATATTTTAGAACCAAATGAAACTTTCATCATTAATTTAATTGAAAATGATTTTGGAGGAAGAGCAATTACATTTAGTGATAATAGTGGTCTTGGAACCATTATTAATAATGACATTTCTGTGGCAAGTATAGTGGCAACTACTCAAGCAAGTGAACCATCAACCAATGGTTTATACACAATAAGCCTAAGTAATCCAGTATCAGTACCAACCACAATTAA
>CANLIE010000049.1 GCA_947491225.1 uncultured Cellulophaga sp. | reverse complement strand
ACAACGATGTGCAATGCATCAGCCTGTCACTATAAGTAGGCTAAAACTAATTGAGAACTAAATGGGTAACCCTATAATACTATTTACAATTTGAATTTACAGAAATAAAATATTCTTTTACAGAATCTCAAACTACAAATGGTATAGCATTAGTTGTTATTCAAAATACAATCTAAAAACAAGCCTCTTGAAGTTTAAACTTCAAGAGGCTTGTTTTATAATTTTAGCGACTAATGCTAGTGATTCATCTCTTCTTCTCCATCTTGTAAGGGTATGTTTTGTGGAACAAAATCTTGTCCAGGTATTACATACTCACCATTTTCGTTAGTCTTACTATAATCGTATGACCATCTGTAAACATGAGGAATTGCTCCTGGCCAGTTTCCATGGATATGTTCTACCGGAGTAGTCCATTCTAAAGTATTAGCCTTCCAAGGGTTTTGCTCTGCTTTTTTACCATAGAATATGCTGTAAATAAAGTTACCTACAAATATAAGCTGCGCCGCGCCAGCTATTAAAGCAAAAACAGTAATTAGTATATTTACATCAGTTAATTCATCAAACATAGGAAAAGCTGTATTTTCATAATAACGCCTTGGCACACCAGCCATACCTACAAAATGCATTGGAAAAAATACACCGTATGCACATACTGCTGTAATCCAGAAATGAATATAACCCAGATTTTTATTCATCATTTTACCAAACATTTTTGGGAACCAATGATAAACACCTGCCAATAAACCGTATAATGCTGATATACCCATTACCAAATGGAAGTGAGCTACTACAAAATATGTATCATGCACATTAATGTCTAATGTACTATCACCTAATACTATCCCTGTTAAACCACCTGATATAAAGGTAGAAACAAACCCTATTGAAAATAACATTGCTGGGTTCATTTGCAAGTTTCCTTTCCATATAGTAGTAATCCAGTTAAAAGCTTTTACAGCTGACGGTATCGCAATTAACAAAGTTGTAAATGTAAATACAGATCCAAGGAAAGGATTCATCCCTGAAATAAACATATGGTGACCCCATACTATTGTAGACAAAAAAGCAATTGCTATGATAGACATAATCATTGCTCTATAACCAAATATTGGTTTACGAGCATTATTGGCCATAATTTCTGACACAATACCCATTGCTGGTAATATTACAATATATACCTCTGGGTGTCCTAAGAACCAAAATAGGTGTTCATACAATACTGGCGAACCACCTTGATAATGTAATACTTCTCCTTGTATAAATATGTCTGACAAAAAGAATGATGTTCCAAAACTCCTATCCATTATCAACAATAGTGCTGCAGAAAAAAGAACTGGAAAAGAAACTACGCCAATTATAGCAGTAATAAAGAAAGCCCAAATAGTTAAAGGAAGCCTAGTCATAGACATTCCTTGGGTTCTTAAATTAAGTACAGTAACAATATAATTTAGTGAGCCTAATAATGATGAAGCAATGAATATTGCCATAGATACCAACCATAAGGTCATACCCATCCCTGATCCTGACTGTGCCATAGGTAAAGCACTCAATGGTGGATATATTGTCCATCCAGCAGAAGCTGGTCCAGCTTCAACAAATAAAGAACATATCATTATTACAGCAGACACGAAAAATAACCAATATGATATCATATTTAGAAATCCTGATGCCATATCCCTAGCTCCAATCTGCAACGGAATAAGTAGATTACTAAATGTACCACTTAAACCAGCTGTAAGCACAAAGAATACCATTATAGTACCATGTATTGTTACTAATGCTAAATAAACATCAGCATCCATAACACCTCCAGGTGCCCATTTACCTAATAAGGTTTCAAAAATTGGAAAAGACTCCCCTGGCCAAGCCAATTGCATCCTGAACATTAAGGACATAGCAATTCCAATGAATCCCATTATCAAACCAGTAATTAAATACTGCTTTGCTATCATCTTATGATCTTGGCTAAATATATATTTAGTTACAAAGGTCTCTTTGTGATGATGTCCGTGATCGTCTCCGTGTTCTTGTGTTCCTGACATAATCAGATATTCTATTTTATTAGTTAACTTTGTTTCTTAATCAATTATTTTGCTACAACTGGTGCACCGCCAAATGTTTTTTGAGATGCCATCCACTTGTCATACTCTTCCTGAGTTTCAACAATAATCTTCATCTGCATATTGTAATGTGATTTACCACATATTTTATTACATAACAATATATAGTCATATTCCCAAGGATCATTGTTAGGTATGCCTGCAGCTGCTCTTTCTGCTCTAATTTTATTTGCTCTCTTTACCTTATCAATTACATCTGGATCTTTGCGCATTTCTGCTGTAGTCTTGATTGGAGTAAAAGAAAATTGAGTTACCATACCTGGCACACAATTCATTTGTGCTCTAAAATGAGGCATATAAGCTGAATGCAAAACATCTTGAGAACGCATTTTAAAGTTTACTTTTCTACCTACTGGCAAATGTAATTCTTTAACTATTATATCATCAGCAGCATTGGGGTCAGATTCATCCAATCCTAAAATGTTAGCCTTATCAATATCTATCATTCTAACATTAGCTTCACCTAAAACATTGTCTTTACCGCCATATCTAGCAGTCCAATTAAATTGTTGTGCATACAACTCTACAATTAAAGGATCATCTTCATCATTAATGTCCATAATGTTTGTCCAAGTATACAACCCCCATAAAATTAAACCTGCCAAAACAATTACTGGAATAATTGTCCAAATAAATTCTAACTTATGATTGTCAGCATAAAATAATGCCTTTGTTCCTTCTTTACCACGGTATTTATAAGCAAAATAATGTAGTAAAAACTGAGTAATAGTCTGTACAAAGAATATTATTATGAATGACACAAGCATTAAATAGTCATATTCAGCACCATGTGCTGATGCTGCCTCTGGCAGTAAAACTTTAGTGTACTTATAGAAACTAAATATTGTTATTCCATAAATAAATACTAAAAAGGCAAACATAAGATAACCATTGTATTTGTTATCAGCATCTGTTGCTACTTCATTTTTTGTCGTTCTTAATTGCGACAATTCAAATATTTTGGTCATTTGCCAAATTGCAATGGCTATTAAGACTAAAACCGTTATGGTTAAAAATGCAGTCATTGTATGATTTTATTTTATGCTTAAAACTTAACTATTAATAATGAAAATGCTTACTTTCTTCTATAAATGGGTTTCTCTTTGGTTGTAATGGAGCTGTTGTTAAAGCTCTAAAAACCACAAAAATAAATAACCCAGCAAAGAATAATATTGAACTAATCTCTGGTATTCCTATTGACCATTGATCCCCTACTGTTGCAGGCATTATCATATTAAAAATATCTAAATAGTGACCTGCTAGTATAACAATACCTGTCATAATAACAAACCAATTAATTCTCTTATAATCACTATTCATTAATAATAGTAATGGAAAAACAAAGTTCATAACTATCATTCCAAAGAAAGGCAAATTATAATCTTCTATTCTTGTCACAAAATAAGTAACTTCTTCAGGAATATTTGCGTACCATATTAACATAAATTGTGCAAACCACAAGTAAGTCCAGAAAATGCTAATACCAAACATAAATTTAGCCAAATCATGAATATGACTATCATTTACATCTTCTAAATATCCTTTAGATTTTAAGTAAATAGTTATCATTGCTATAACAGTTATACCAGATACAAACATACTAGCAAAAACATACCAACCAAACAATGTACTAAACCAATGTGGATCTACACTCATTATCCAGTCCCAAGACATCATAGATTCTGAAACCAAATAGAATACCAGAAAACCAGCAGACCATCTAAAGTTTTTTACAAAATTTTTATTATCGTCTGCTTTATCTTGTGCTAAAGATAATTTACGAGAAACGGTTCTATATAATATCCATCCACCTAAGAAAATAGCTGCTCTGATTAAAAAAAATGTTCCATTTAAATATCCAGCTTTACCTTGTAATAATTTATCATGTGCTACTACTTCAGCATCCATCCATACAAATAAATGATTCATATGTGCTACTGAAGCTAATAATATAACAAATACAATAATACCTCCTGGCACTATATATGCTGTTATACCTTCCATAACTCTAAACAATAAAGGGGACCACCCAGCTTGCGCAGCTCTTTGTATTGCATAAAATGCCAATACCCCTAATGCTATCATAAAAAAGAAGAAAGCGGCAACATATAATGCTGACCAAGGTTTATTTTGTAATTGATGTAATAGATGCTCATCATGTTTACTATCATGTCCAGTAGCAGAATGAGATTCTGCATTATGTAATTCAGTAGCTACATTATGATTATTATGACCATCACTATGGCTAGCCACTATATCCTTTGCTTCTTTTACTGTTCCTGGCATACTAATAAAACCAGCTGCAATACCTATAGCACCTACAGCCATTAATATAAGGGAAGCAATTTTTAGTCTGTTTGAAAAAGTGTACATACTCTTAATCTATGTATTATTTAGTTAAGTCTTGTTTCAATTGCATTACGTATTCAGCTACTTGCCAACGTTCTTTATGGTTTAATTGCACCGCATAAGATCCCATAGAATTTAATCCATAATATATAGTATGGTAAGTGCTACCAACAGTTATATCCCTACCTACATCTGCATAACTAGGGACACCTAAAATCTTTTCTCGTTTAACTAAGTTACCTTGACCTGCTCCTTTGTTTCCGTGACATATTGCACAATTAATGGCATATAATTCCTTTCCTTTTATCAAGTTTTCATCTTGTTTAAGTGAATCAAGTGGACTAGCTTGTAAACGTGCTAAGTCTTTACCTTCTACATCATTTGCAAACTCATATGGCATCCACCCTCTAGGTATTGTGTTTTCAACTGGCAAACCTGCTTCCATACCATTAGGTAAAAAATCAACTTTTTGGTAAGTCTCATAACCTACAGCCTCATACATATTAGGCATATATTGGTAGTTTGGACTATTCTTATCTGCACATGAAGCAAAAAGAACCACCAACCCTAATACAATTCCTATGTTTTTATAACTATTCATAATACTATGACTACTTTTCTGAAATGTTAATTTCCACTGCACCAGTATTGGCCAACAATGACTTTAGTTCTTCTTCGTTATCGTGAATCTCTATTTCCATTAGAAATAAATCATCCGTTGTTCTAACATCTGGGTTTTCAGCTTGTTTAAATGGCCACAATTTACTTCTCATATAAAATGTGATAACCATTAAGTGTGCTGCAAAAAACACAGTAAGTTCAAACATAATAGGCACAAACGATGGCATATTTTCCAAGTAACTAAAACTGGGCTTACCACCTATATCCTGAGGCCAATCTTCTATCATAATATAATTCATCATTACAATAGCAATTGTTAAACCTATACAACCATACAAAAAAGAAGTTATGGCTAACCTTGTAGGGGCAAGCCCCATTGCTTTGTCTAACCCATGTACTGGGAAAGGACAATACACCTCTTCTATATGATGCTTAGCTGCCTTCACTTTTTTGACTGCAAGCATCAATATATCATCATCATTATAAAATGCCTGAATAACTTTAGACGCCATAATTATTTTGTATTATTTAATTTCTTAGCCTGACCTGCCCAATCATCTCTCTGTGCTCTTCCTGGAAAAGATTCTGTGATTGAATCTAATAAATCATATTCTTTTTGAGTCATTCTACTTACTTGAGCAAAACTATATATTCCAATTTGATTTAAAGTCTTTTCCATTTGAGGTCCAATGCCTTTTACTTGCTTAAGATCATCAGGAGTGTCTGTATTTACATCAAACTCACCTAAAGAGCTTAATAAGTCAGTTACTTTTTTATCATCGCTATTAACTACTATATCTTCAACTTTTGACTGTACTGAAGTTGTATTAGTATATATCGTAGTTTTTGGCATTTCATACAAAGGTTTACCTGCATCTCTTAATTTCTTGTATTTACTTCCTGAAGACTTTAAAATGGACTTAACCTCTGCTTGTGCAATTACAGGAAATGTTCTAGCGTATAATAAAAATAACACAAAGAAAAATCCTATTGTACCTATAAAAATACCTATATCTACAAAAGTAGGAGAAAACATTGTCCATGAAGATGGTAAATAATCTCTGTGTAATGACGTTACAATAATTACAAAACGCTCAAACCACATACCAATATTTACAACAATGGATATAGCAAAAGAGAACATAATACTTGTACGCAATCTCTTAGACCACATAAATTGTGGTGAAAACACATTACAAGTCATCATTGCCCAATATGCCCAAGCATAAGGACCTGTTGCTCTATTTAAGAATGCATACTGCTCATATTCTACTCCAGAATACCAAGCCATAAACAACTCAGTTATATAAGCACAACCAACAATTGAACCTGTAATCATAATTACAATATTCATTAATTCTATATGCTGAATTGTAATATATGCTTCTAGGCTACATACTTTTCTCATAATGATAAGTAAAGTGTTTACCATTGCAAATCCAGAAAATATTGCCCCAGCCACAAAGTATGGAGGAAATATAGTTGTATGCCATCCTGGAATTACAGATGTGGCAAAATCAAAAGATACAATTGTATGTACAGAAAGTACAAGTGGAGTTGCTAAACCTGCTAAGACAAGAGAAACTTCTTCAAAACGTTGCCAATCCTTTGCTCTACCGCTCCATCCAAAGCTTAACAAGCTATATATTTTCTTTTGAAATGGTTTTACTGCTCTATCACGAATCATTGCAAAATCTGGCAAAAGACCTGTCCACCAAAAAACCAATGATACAGATAAATAAGTTGATATAGCAAATACATCCCAAAGTAGTGGTGAGTTAAAATTTACCCACAATGATCCAAATTGATTTGGAATTGGTAATACCCAATACGCTAACCAAGGACGTCCCATATGAATAATTGGGAACAACCCTGCCTGTATTACAGAAAATATAGTCATTGCCTCCGCAGAACGGTTAATAGCCATTCTCCATTTTTGTCTAAATAATAATAGTACTGCAGAAATCAATGTTCCTGCATGACCAATACCTACCCACCAAACAAAGTTGGTAATATCCCAGGCCCAGCCAACAGTTTTGTTTAATCCCCATGTTCCAATGCCTGTAGTTACTGTATATATTATACAGCCTAACCCCCAAAGGAATGCTACCAAAGCAATGGAAAAAACTATCCACCATTGTTTATTTGCTTTCCCTTCTACAGGAGCTACGATATCCACTGTTACATCGTGATATCCTTTATCTCCAATTACTAGAGGTTTCCGTATAGGTGCTTCGTAATGCGACGCCATAATTTATGTTATAGTTACGTTACTTTAATTAATTAAGATTCTTGTGTATTTCTCACTTTTACATGATAGAATACGTTTGGTTTTGTTCCTATATGTTCTAATAAGTGATACATACGGTTGCTTTCTTTTAATTCAGCAACTTCACTTTCTTTATCGTTGATATCTCCAAACACCATTGCTCCACTACTACAAGCTGCAGAACATGCTGTTTGAAATTCACTATCTTTTACTGTGCGACCATCTCTCTTAGCATCTAAAATGGATTTCTGTGTCATTTGAATACACATTGAACATTTTTCCATTACACCACGAGAACGAACATTTACATCTGGATTAATTACCATTTTACCCAAATCATTGTTCATATTATAATCGAACTCATCATTATTGTTATACAAGAACCAGTTAAAACGACGTACTTTATATGGACAGTTGTTTGCACAATACCTTGTACCAACACATCTATTGTAAGCCATTTGATTTTGTCCTTGTCTACCATGCGAGGTTGCCGCTACTGGACAAACAGTTTCACAAGGCGCATGATTACAATGCTGACACATTACAGGCTGGAAAGCTACTTGCGGATTAGCTGAAGGATCTTCTAACTCTCCAAATCCACTTAAAGAACCTTTATCCCCTATTAAACCATCAAACTCATCCTTCTTAATATTATCCCCTTCAAATGTATCTTCAGAAGAATAATACCTATCTATACGCAACCAATGCATATCCCTAGACTTACGAACTTCATCTTTACCTACAACGGGGACATTATTTTCTGCATGACATGCAATAACACACGCCCCACAGCCAGTACAAGCATTTAAATCTATAGATAAATTAAAATGATGTCCTATTGAGCGGTCAAACTCTTCCCAAAGATCTACTGAAACAGCATCTACTTCATTATGATTCAATGATACTTTTGGAACTGGATTCCATTCAGTGTGATCTTTTGTATTGAATATTTCCAAAGATGTTTCTTTGATAATATCTCCTCTCCCCATTAAAGTCTTATGCAATTGAACACATGCAAATTCATGCATTCCACTAGCTTTTTCTATGGAGACAGATTGTTCAGAAATCCCATTTTGATATAGCGCATAGGCATTGACACCTGTTTGCATTTCAACTTTCATTCCCTCTTTTCTACCATAACCCAAAGAAAGACCAACAGTACCTACCGCTTGTCCTGGCTGAATGATAACAGGAACATTATTTATTGTAATACCATTTACAGTAAGATTAGCTTTACTTCCATCTAATCCACCATTAGCAACATTTTCATTAACAAAACCTAGCTTTTCAGCATCTGCCTTCGAAACTGTCACATAGTTATCCCATGACACTCTTGTAATAGGATCTGGAAATTCTTGCAACCAAGGATTGTTTGCTTGCTGACCATCACCCATTCCAACCTTAGAATATAAAGTCAACTCCATTTCCTCACTCTTTGCAGCAGCTAAACTACGAACAGCAGAAGCAATAGGCATTACAACCTCCACATCTTCATCTACCATTTCACCATCAACAACAGCAATCACTTCAGATGGCATAGTACCTAAAGTAAACACACCATCATGCAATGCAGCATTCCAAGAAGAAACCCCTAAAATACCAGCACTCCAAGTCTCACGAATATAATCGTAATACGTCTTATCAGACCCCATCCACACTAACAGTGAAGATTGGAATTGACGCGTATCAAAAATTTCTTTTATTGTTGGCTGCATTAAACTATAATGCCCCTTTTTCATTTCTACATCTCCCCAAGACTCTAAATAGTTTGGAGCAGCAGCAGCAAACTTAGAAACCGCAACAGTTTCTGTTTTACTTTGAGCAAAAACAACGGACAAATCCACTTTACCAAGTGCATCAGCAAATTCTGATCCATTAGACAATGTATAGACTGGATTAACACCATCCATAAGAATTGCACCAACTTTTCCAGATTTCATATCTGCCACTAATTTAGCTACAGATTTAATATTTCCCTGTCTTACATACTTTGGCGCCTTAGCATCATAAGCCGTACTCCCTAATATTTCATTTATAGCTAAAACTACAGCTTGTGCATTTTCATCATCAAGTCCAGACACAACAACAGCTGAGTTACCTGCTTTTTTTATTTCTTTAACAGCAGCATCAACTGCACTAGAAACATTCTCAGGCAAATCACCACCAACAGAAACTCCATTTAACTTGCCATACAACCTGGCTAAAGCTACTTTTTGCTGAGAAGGAGTTAAAGGAATCCTTTTATCTGCATTAGCTCCAGTTAAAGACATATTAGATTCGAACTGAATATGCCTCGACATTTTTCCTTTTTTAGGAACTCGCCCAGCAGCATAACCGCTATCATAACCTCCACCTTGCCAATCTGACAAGAAATCTGCACCTATAGAAACTATTAAACTTGCTTTACTAAAATCATAATCAGCCAAAGCTCTTTCACCATATCTAGCTTCAAAAGCATTCAATGCCGCATCAGCAGAAATAGCATCGTAAGTAATATGATTTACATTACCATATACCTCCTTAAATTCAGCTATCAATCTAGCAGTAGATGGACTCGCATATGTTTGTGTTAACAGTGCTATTTGCTTACCAGTATTTTTTAAAGCTAATAGCTTAGCCTTTACTGTTGCATCCAATGTAGACCACTCAACTGGCTCCCCATTTGCAATAGGACCTTGCAACCTTTTACTGTCATACAAAGATAAAACAGAAGCCTGCACACGTGCATTGGCTGACCCATTTACTTTTGCATCAGTATTATTTTCTATTTTAATTGGTCTACCTTCGCGTGTTTTAACCAAAACACTCGCAAAATCAAAACCATCCGCTATTGTTGTCGCATAATAATTTGAAACCCCTGGAATGATTTGATCTGGCTGAACCACATAAGGAATAGATTTTACAACAGGACCCTCACAAGCAGCCATAGTTGCAGCAGCAGTACTAAAACCAACATACTTTAAAAAATCTCTTCTATTAGTAGAGCTAGCAGCTAAGTTTTCCTTATTTCCCAAAAAATCCTCAACAGGAATTTCCTGAACAAATTCGTTCTGTTTTAGCGTCTCAACAATGGAATCGTTGGGATTTAACTCCGCTTCGTTTTTCCAATATTTTTTGTTTGATGCCATACGATATATCTGAAATTATCTTCTTTTACAATTGAATTAATAGTGACACTTACCACATTCTAAACCACCTTGCATAGCAGCCGTAAGCTTCTCTACACCATATTTCTTAGAAAGCTCTTTATGAATTTTATCATAATATGCATTTCCTTCTACTTTTACATCTGTCTCTCTATGACAGTTAACGCACCAGCCCATAGTTAATGGAGAATGCTGACTAACGACTTCCATTTCCTCAACTGGCCCATGACAGGTTTGACATTCAATCCCAGCCACACTTACATGCTGAGAGTGATTAAAATACACAAAATCTGGTAAATTATGAACTCTTACCCATTCTACAGGCTTAGTCTCACCAGTATATTTTTGATTTTCCTCATCCCAACCAACTGCAGCATAAAGCTTTTTTATTTCTTTGGTGTAAAATTCATTTGTATAACCATTCTCTATATCTGACTTTGAAGGACCTTCTGGATTTCCTTTATACTCATAAATAGACTTATGACAATTCATACAAACATTTAAAGAAGGGATTCCTGAAGTTTTAGAAACCCTAGCTGATGAATGACAATACTTACAATCTACCTTATTATCTCCTGCGTGTATTTTATGTGAAAAATGTATTGGTTGTACTGGCTCATAACCCTGATCTACACCTACCTGCATAAAATAGCCATATACAAAATATGCACTTGTCAACAACAAAAAGATGACAGAAACCAATACCAAGAATTGATTTTTTACAAAAGCCTTCCAAATTGGCAAACGCTTTTCCGCATTTTCCTTTTCAAGCTCAACTCCATTTGCAGTAGCTATGTTCCTCAATGTCTTATTAACCATAAACAACATTGCGACCAATAATCCAAAAACTAAAGCCAAAGCACCTAAGATAATTTCATTTGAAACACCATTAGATACAACCTCTCCGCCTTCCAATCCTGAAGCTTCAGCAATTACTGGTTTATCTTCTACTGCTGAAGTATATGCTAAAATATGATCAATATCCTCATTAGTAAGCGTAGGAAAAGCCGTCATTGGTGTGTTATTATATTCTGCATAAATCTTATTTGCATAAGAATCTCCAGATTTAATAAGACCAGCACTGTTTTTCACCCATGCATAAATCCATTCACTATCTAAACCTTCTTCTTCAAGACGAGCTGCTACATTTCTTAATGCAGGACCAGTCCCTTTCCTATCTAAAGAGTGACAAGAAGCACAGTTCTGATTAAAGATCTGTTTTCCTTTTACAGGATCAGCATTTTCTGTTTGTGAAAAAAGGGAAACTGAAAATAGCATAAAAGCTACCAGATTGATACCCAAAAAATTAGAAAGTTGATTACGGTATAAAACCTTTTTCATATTTAAAATATTTCTATCGAAATCTTGGCACGATAATTACTATACAATTGGGTACTCCCCTTTATCGCCTCTTAAATTGATGGCAAAAATACGACATAGACTTAAATTTGGAAATGTTAAGGGATTGATAATTTATAATTTATAATTGTTCTAAATAATAATTATCCCTTATGTTTGACATATAATAAATTACATTTGTAATCACTAATTAACTTTAATTTTCACAGTAAATGAAAGCACTATATTGTACTGTTTTGTGCCTTGGACTTAGTCTATCTTGTTACTCTCAAGAAGGAGAAATAAATATTACACAAGACAAAGAGATTGAAACCTTATTGAATATATATGTAGACAATAATAAAAATTCTAAGTACTACACTATTCAAATACATTCTAGCAAAAATTCATCTAGCGCACAAAACATAAAAACAGCAGCTGCATCAGATTTTCCTGGATGGCCATCTTCTTTAGATTTTATCCACGAATACTATAAAGTTACAGTAGGTGAATTTAAATCTAAGTTTGAAGCGCAACAAAAATATGTGATTGTACTAAAAAAATACCCAAATGCACAACTCTTAAAACCGCAGTAGAAGAATATAAGCACATAAAAAAAGCGATTCAAAATTGAATCGCTTTTTTTATGTGCTTATTCTAAATCTATTTCAATTTCTTCTTAACTGCTACTTCTTGGAAAGCTTCTACAATATCACCTTCTTTGATATCATTGTAGTTTTTAATTTGCAACCCACAATCATAACCTTTTGCAACTTCTTTAACATCATCTTTAAATCGTTTTAAAGAAGACAGTTCACCTGTATAGATTACTACACCATCACGTATTAAACGCATACCAGCATTTCTAACTATTTTACCAGTCAACACCATACAACCTGCAATGGTACCTACCTTAGATATTTTGAATGTCTCACGAATTTCCGCAGTACCCAATATCTCTTCTTTCATTTCTGGAGAAAGCATACCTTCCATAGCATCCTTAAGATCATTAATAGCAGCATATATTATAGAATACATTCTAATATCAATCTCTTCTTTCTCGGCAATTGTTCTAGCATTACCCATTGGCCTTACATTAAATCCAATTATAATTGCATCAGAAGCCGAAGCCAACAATACATCAGACTCTGTTATAGCTCCAACAGCTTTATGTATAATATTTATTTGAATTTCTTCTGTAGATAATTTCTGGAAAGAATCTGTTAACGCCTCCACAGAACCATCCACATCACCTTTAAGGATGATGTTAAGTTCTTTAAAGTCTCCTAAAGCAATACGTCTTCCTATTTCATCTAATGTAATATGACGCTGTGTACGAACTGATTGCTCTCTTTGTAATTGCGAACGTTTTGATGCTATTTGCTTAGCCTCACGTTCATCTTCCAAGACATTAAATTTATCACCTGCTTGTGGCGCTCCATCTAATCCTAATATAGATATTGGTGTTGACGGCCCAACTTTTTGAACATTATTACCTCGCTCATCTTGCATAGCCTTAATTTTACCACTACATGTACCTGCTAAAACATAATCACCAATTTTCAATGTACCAGCTTGCACTAATATAGTAGAAACATAACCTCTTCCTTTATCCAAGAATGCTTCAACAACAGTCCCGGATGCTAATTTATTTGGATTTGCTTTAAGTTCCAACAACTCCGCTTCCAATAACACTTTTTCTAGTAATTCCTTAACACCTGTACCTGTCTTAGCTGAAATATCATGTGATTGTATTTTACCACCCCAATCTTCAACTAGCAAATCCATTGCCGCTAATTTAGTTTTAATGTTTTCTGGATTTGCTGCTGGCAAATCTACTTTATTAATTGCAAACACAATTGGTACACCAGCTGCTTGTGCATGGCTAATTGCTTCTTTTGTTTGTGGCATAATATCATCATCTGCAGCGACAACAATAATAGCAATATCTGTTACTTGGGCACCACGAGCACGCATTGCCGTAAAGGCCTCGTGACCTGGTGTATCTAAAAATGCTATTTTCTGACCATTATCTAACGTAACGCCATACGCACCAATATGCTGCGTAATACCACCACTTTCACCAGCAATAACATTTTCTTTTCTAATATAATCTAAAAGTGATGTTTTACCGTGATCCACATGTCCCATTACGGTAACAATAGGTGCACGCTCAACTAAATCTTTTGGAGCATCTACCACCTCTTCTATTGCCTCTTCAATTTCAGCAGCTATAAACTCAACCTCATAACCAAATTCTTCTGCAACAATAGACAATGTTTCTGCATCTAAACGTTGATTCATTGTAACCATTATCCCTAGAGACATACAAGCTGAAATTATCTGAGTACTAGATACTTCCATCATAGTTGCAACCTCTCCTACAGTAACAAATTCTGTTACTTTTAAGATTTTACTTTCTAATTCTCGTTGCTCTAAATCTTTCTCTGTCTGTTGACGGTGTTGATCCCTTTTGTCTCTTCTATATTTGGCTCCTTTACCTTTCTTGGATTTACCTTGAAGTTTTTCTAAAGTTTCCCTTACTTGCTTTTGAACTTCTTCTTCAGTAGGCTCTACTTTAACAACAGGAGCACTAAATCTACCTTTACCTTGCGCACTTTTACCTCTAGTATTACCAGTTTGACCTCCAGGTCTCTGATTACCCCCAGGTCCTTTATTGTTACTAACAATTCTTTTTCGCCTTTTTTTCTTATCTGCACCTGCACCTGCCGCTTTTGGAGCTTCTTTCTTTTTAGGCTTATTAAATTTAGATAAATCAATTTTTGCGCCTGTAAGTTTAGGCCCTGACAATTTCTTATATTGAGTAGTGATTACATCACTCTCAGGAGTTTCAGCAGGCTTATCTTCCTCTTCTTTCTTTGTTAACTCTGCCTTTTCTTTGGCATCTTTAGAGTCATCAGTCTTAAAAACCTCTTCTTTAGAAACTTTTACCTCTTCTTCTACCTTTTCAGCTAAAACCTCCTCTTTAATAATTGGTTTTACAACCTCCTTGGTTTCATTTTTTTCTACAGGTTTTTCCTCTTTAACAGGCTCTACCTTTTCTTTTTTATTAATAGGCTCTTTTTCTTTAACAAAAGCAGCTTTCTTTTTACCAGCATCTAAATCTATCTTTCCAACAGTTTTAGGGCCAGATAATTCTACCTTAGCTTTAATAACCTCTTGCGCAGCCACTCTTTTCTCCCTTGCAATACGCTTTTCTTCTTGCTCTTGCTCCAATTGCACTCTAAGCGCTTCTTTTTCTTTACGTTTTTCCTCGCCAACTTCCTTAGAAGCAACTTTTTTACTCATATCTGTTTGGAATTCATCCAAAAGAACTTGATAAACCTCATTAGAAATTTTAGTGGTAGGCCTTGCCTCCACTTCATATCCTTTGGACGAAAGGTGGTCTATAGCCCTATCTAAAGAAATATTTAATTCCCTGAGGACTTTATTGAGCCTTATTGTTGCATTCTCTGCCATAAACAAGTATTCGTATTCTTAAATTTTTGCTAATATATAGCTTAATCTTCTAATTCTTCTTTAAGTATGCGCACAACTTCTAAAATTGTTTCCTCTTCTAAATCAGTACGCTTTGCCAAATCATCAGAATCTTGCTCCAGTACACTTCTTGCAGTATCTAAACCAATCTTCTTAAATTCTTCAATAACCCAGCTATCAATTTCATCTGAAAATTCTGTTAACTCAACATCTTCTTCTACACCCTCACGGAACACATCAATCTCATAACCAGTTAATTGACCTGCCAATCTAATATTATGACCACCCCTACCTATTGCTCTAGAAACCTCATCTGGTTTAAGATAAACTTGCGCAGTCATTTTCTCATCATTTAATTTTACTGATGATATTTTTGCAGGACTTAAGGCTCTTGTAACCAATAATTGCGGATTATTAGTCCAATTTACCACATCTATATTCTCATTACCTAATTCTCTTACAATACCATGTATTCTAGAACCTTTAACACCAACACAGGCGCCTACAGGATCTATACGATCATCATAAGAATCTACAGCAACTTTTGCTTTTTCTCCTGGTATACGAACTACTTTTTTAATGGTTATTAAACCATCAAACACTTCTGGTATTTCTTGAAAAAACAACTGCTCTAAAAATTTAGGCGATGTTCTAGACATTATAATAGAAGGTTTATTGCCTTTTAACTCAACGCTCTCTATTATACCACGAACATTATCTCCTTTTCTAAAAAAATCTGAAGGTATTTGTCTGTCTTTGGGCATCACAATCTCATTGCCTTCATCATCTAACAATATAATTGCCCTATGCCTTATGTGGTGAACCTCTGCTGTATATATTTCTCCTTCTAAATCTTTAAATTGTTTATAGATAGTTGTATTGTCATGCTCATGTATTTTGGCAATTAAATTTTGACGTAAAGCTAAAATTGCTCGTCTACCCAAATCTATCAATTTCACTTCTTCAGATACATCTTCACCCACTTCAAAATCTGGCTCTATCTTACGCGCATCACTTAATGAAATTTCCTCATTTGGCTCTTCTACCTCACCATCTTGAACCACAATACGGTTTCTCCATATTTCCATATCCCCTTTATCAGGATTTATAATAATATCAAAATTATCATCGGAACCAAATTTCTTTTTTAAAGCGTTACGAAACACTTCTTCCAAAATTGCCATTAACGTTACCCTATCTATGAATTTATCATCTTTAAATTCTGAGAAAGATTCTATTAGCGCAATATTTTCCATATTGATTTATTTATTAAAATTTTAATATAACTTTTGCTTCTTTTATATCAGAAAAAGAAATTACCTCTTTTTTCTGAACAGTAACTTTTCCTTTACCAATGGGCTTTGGATCTCTTGCCTTCCATTCCAATGTAATAGTATCTTCTCCTGAAGCAGTCAAAAGCCCTTCAAAACTACCATTAGTAGTTCTTACTTCTATTTTTCTACCAATATTTTTATTGTATTGTCTAGGCATAACCAATGGTGATGTTGCCCCTGCCGATGCAACTTCTAAAGAAAAATCTTGCTCTTCCCTGTCTAAATTATGCTCAATAGCTCTACTAACTGCCATACATTCTTTTAATGTAACACCATTATCTCCATCCAAAACAACATTAATCTTATTATCCAGTGTTACTGTAAAATCTATTAAGAAAAGTGATTGGTTTTCCTCCAATGCTTTTTCTAACAACGCTGTAACTTTATCTTTAAACATAATTCTTTTTACAGAAATTTTAAGAAACCAAAAAAGTATGGCTAATAAAAGAGGGGACTATTAAGTCCCCTCATGAATACATTATATTCTTTCAGTACCGCAAATATACATATTTTTTTTACAAATTAAAGTAATACAAGCTGTTGTTTAACTAATTATATAGTATTTTTAATTTCTTAACACTAATTCATTTCTTTTATATGGATATATTATCTTCCTACAACCTTATTATAGCTGCTTCCTTAATTATAATCATTTCCTTTCTTTTTAATGGAATATCCAAAAAAACCAACATACCGTCCGTTCTAATGCTTATAGTTTTAGGAGTACTATTAAAATATGGTTTGGAATTTATTGGTGAAGATGATATTGACTTTTTTCCATCATTAGAATTACTTGGCATTATTGGATTAATTATGATTGTTTTAGAAGCCGCTCTAGAATTAAAATTAAAAAGAGAAAAATTAATTCCCATTTTAAAATCTATGGCTATGGCTTTAACTGGTTTAATAGGATCTGCGTGGGCTGCTGCATTAATACTACATCAATTTATAGATGGTATGACAATGGAGTCTGCTTGGCTATATGCCACCCCATTATCTATTCTATCCAGTGCCATAATAATCCCCAGCGTAAGCGGACTGGCTGAAGACAAAAAAGAATTTCATATATATGAAAGTACTTTTTCTGACATTATGGGAATAATGATGTTTTATTTCTTAACAGGAAATTTAAACCCTACAGAAGATACAGGCAGCGGAGCTATTGGTTTTGCTGGAAACATAGGACTTACCATTGTAATTTCTATAATTGCTAGTTATGCCATTATTTTGGTTTTTCAACAAATTAAATCACAGGCAAAGCAATTTTTATTAATTGCCGTCCTCTTGTTGCTTTATGCTCTAGGCAAAAAATTACATTTATCATCTTTAATTATAATTCTAATATTTGGACTTATCATTGCCAATATGAATTTATTTTTTGGAGGTTTTTTATCCAAATACTTAAACAAAGATCGTGCTGAGCAAATTTACCTTGAACTGCACATTATAACATTAGAAACAGCTTTTGTTGTACGCACATTCTTTTTTGTGATATTTGGTATTACTATTGTACTATCTTCTTTATTTAGTATTAATGTAGCTATTACAAGTATTTTAATTATTATTTCTATATACTTAATCCGATTCATAATCCTACGTGTTTTTGTTGGAAGCGATATTTTACCTCAACTCTTTATTGCGCCAAGAGGATTAATTACTGTTTTACTATTCTATGCTATTCCTATAGATGCCCAAATTACAACGTTTGATTCTGGAATTCTTCTCTTTGTAATTATAGCTACTAGCTTAATTATGACTGGAGCTATGATTAAAGATAAGCGTAAAATGAATACAATTTTAGATGAGATTGATGAAGAAGTTGATGAATGGGACAAGCTTAATGATGAAAACAAAAACGATGAATTAGAAAAAGAAAAATTTAATAGTATAGCATTAGAATTACCAAAGAAAGAAGATTATGATTCTGAAGATCATATAAATGATTGAAAACAAAAACCCAATATCTTTTGATATTGGGTTTTTACTTATTTCTTGTTGGCCCACAAGGACTCGAACCTTGAATGACGGTACCAAAAACCGGAGTGTTGCCAATTACACCATAGGCCAATGTTTAATAAGAGGCTGCAAATTTATAACAAAGTTTGGTTTACGCAAAACAAATTTTAAAAAAATAAAAAAAATCTGTTAAACCTTTATAAAAAAATATGTATCATATCTCAATTTATTAGTAAATTCGCCACAATCATAAACCTAAAATTATATGTTCTCTAAGAGTTTTAAAAAATGGGACACCATCCTTGGTTGGATATCTTTTTTAATTGCCTTCATAACTTATTTTATAACTGTGGAACCCACAGGTAGTTTTTGGGATGCAGGAGAATATATTGCAACATCTGCAAAGCTTCAAGTTGGTCACCCACCAGGGGCACCACTACTACAAATGATTGGCGCCTTCTTTGCAATGTTTGCTACAGATGCAACCAAAGTTGCAAGTATGGTAAATTTTGTTTCAGGAGCTTCTAGTGCCTTTACTATATTATTTATGTTTTGGTCCATTACTAATTTATCAAAAAAATTAATTCTTAAAGACACTATTTTAACAAACAGTAAGGCTATTGCAATATTAGGAAGTGGCTTAGTTGGCTCATTAGCTTTTGCATTTTCTGATAGCTTTTGGTTTAATGCCGTAGAAACAGAAGTTTATGCTATGGCTAGCTTCATTATGGCCTTACTACTTTGGCTAGGCCTAAAATGGGTAGATGAACTAGACAAACCAAGAGGTAACAGGTGGATTATTATGATTTCTTTTGTTGTAGGTCTCACGTTTGGAATACAATTTATGGGCTTTTTAGCCATACCCACTATAGGCCTTTTGTTTTACTTTAAGCGCTATAAAGAAACTACAGTTAAAAATTTTTTATTAGCTAATATAGTTGTTATTGCCATATTAATGCTAGTATACAAATTCTCTTTAACATACGTTTTAAAGCTATTTGGATGGGGAGAAGTATTCTTTATAAATAGTATTGGCTTACCTTTTAACTCTGGATCTATTATTATAGGGCTACTTTTTATAATGGCTTTTTATCTTGGTTTGAGATACACCAAAAAAAACAATTATAAAACTGCCAATACTATTGTATTATGCACAATGTTTTTATTTTTAGGATTTTCGTCTTGGTTAATGCTACCTATAAGAGCTAACGCCAATGTGGTCATTAATGAAAATGACCCATCTGATGCTAGATCATTACTTGCATATTACAATAGAGAACAATATCCTGGCGTAGACAGTCCTATTTATGGGGCATATTATTCTGATGCTTTTGCCCCTGCTGGAGAAGAAAAGGATGAAAAACCAAAATATGAAAAAGACAAAAAACTAGGAAAATATGTTATTGTAAACAAATATAAAAATGCAGCACAAAGCGCCCATAAAAAACACATTGGTCTTTTACCAAGAATGTGGTCTACGGAACATGCAGAAAATTATATGAAATACTATGGTGCTTTAGATTTTAAAATTGCCAGAGAGCATTTATCTAGCAATGAGTTAAAAGATGTAACAAATAAGCTTAAGGATGGCTATGCTAAAGGAGAAATTGGAGCCGACCAATATATTGGATTTTTAAAAGAAGCACAATCAGAAGGGTTTATAGAAGTACTACCCCCAAGTGTATGGGACAACGTAAAATATATGATAGATTTTCAGTTTGGCTATATGTACTGGCGCTATTTTATGTGGAACTTTGTTGGCAAACAAGATGATATACAAGGACGATACAACAATCACGGAAATTGGTTAAGTGGCATTGGAGCCATTGACAATATGCGTTTAGGAAGCCAAGATAATCTGCCTAGTGACACTTTAAAAAACAAAGGCAGAAATACCTATTATTTTTTACCCTTAATTTTAGGCATTATTGGCGTCCTTTTTCAGTTAAAGAAAGATTCCAAACAGTTTTGGGCACTTTTTGTTTTCTTTATGTTTACAGGACTCGCCATACAATTTTATACTAACCCTTATATATTTCAACCTAGGGAAAGAGACTACTCATTAGTAGGTTCTTTCTATGTTTTTTCATTATGGATAGGTATTGGTGTAATTGGGCTATTTGATGAGTTTAGAAAATTTTTATCACCAAAAATATTAGCTCCAATCATAACTACTGTATGTTTATTGGCTGTACCAACATTAATGGCATATCAAAATTGGGATGACCATGACAGATCTAATAGATTTACAGCAAATAGCACTGCAAAAGCATATTTAGATTCAACTGAAGAAAATTCTGGAGCTATACTATTTACCATTGGTGACAATGATACTTTTCCTCTTTGGTACCTACAAGAAATAGAGGGCTACCGTACAGATGTTCGTATTGTAAACACTAGTTTGTTTGCCACAGACTGGTATATAGATCAGATGAAAAAGAAGGCTTATACCAGTGACCCTATACCATCTCAGCTGACACATAACGAATATAAGCACGGTTCTCGTGATGCAATATACCACCAAGCATTGCCACAATTTAAAGATAAAAGATGGAATATTAAAGACTTTATGAATTGGATAGGGAGTGATAAACCACAAACAAAGCTAAAATATCTTTTTGAAAAACAAAATCAAAACATTAATGAGTATCCAGAAAATACATTGGATATGGTTTACTACCCAACTAATAAAATACGTGTTCCTGTAAACAAGAAAAACGTGTTAGAAAGCGGTTTAGTAAAAGAAAAAGATTCTGCGTTAATTGTTGACTATATAGATATTGATTTACCTAGTGCAATGGGTAAAAATCGTATTTTAATGTTAGATATTTTAGCAAATAACGACTGGAAACGTCCTATATACTTTTCTGGAGGAAGTTTTGACGATGGTGAATATATGTGGATGAAACAATACTTACAGTTAGATGGTTTAGCATACAAACTAGTCCCTATTAAAACGGAAAATATGAGTCCTTATGATATGGGTAGAATAGACAGTGACTTAATGTATAACATTGTAAAAAAATGGGAATGGGGTAATTCTGGAAGTTCTAATATATACCACGACCCACAAACAAGAACTCAAGCCATAAGTTATCGTGGCAACCTAGCTAGGTTAATGGAACAGCTCATTAAAGAAAATAAAATAGATAAAGCCAAGAACGTAATTGATATTACGATGAAGAATTTACCTTTAGAATATTTTGGGTACTATGCTTTTGTAGAACCTTTTGTAGATGGGTATTATAAGGTTGGCGAAACCGAAAAAGCTAGAGGCTTATTTCAACAATTAAAAATAAAGTATCAGGAAAATCTAACATATTATTCCACTTTACCTTTGGATGAACAATATGAGAATATTGAGAATATAATAGGTGACATTCAAGGATATCAAAGAATAGTAAACACCCTTGCTGATAATAAAGATACTAAACTTACAGAAAAGGAAAATCTAATACTTAATGAGTATTTAGAAAAATTCAATCATTTTATAGATGATGACTCTAAAAAAACAAAAGAAGAATCTATATCACCTAGAAATGATCCAGATATGCAAAATTCCAATACAGTAGATACAATTTCTACTGTGTTGGAAGAAGCTGAAAATAAATAGAGAAAAATAAAACCTGTTTTATGCAATATAATTTTGTAATGAAGCTTGAAAATGAAATAAATACGGCTCAACGACAATTTATGGGGATTGTTTATTTTAGCGGTCTAATTTTCACTTATGACTTTAGATTTATTAAACATTATTTTACCCCAAGATTTGTTGTTATATTTTGAGATTGTAAATTTTCAAGAGTTGGGATATGTTTCAGTAAAAAAAGATTGTTTACATATTTATTTGGAAGAGAAGAATCAATTTCCAAAAGGTTATTCAACATCTGAATATGAATCAAAAGGGTTTAGTAACAGTAAACAAATTCAAGACTTTCCTATACGCGGAAAAGCGGTTTATTTACATATAAAAACAAGGCGTTGGCGAGATAAAAAGACTAAGTCAAAACAAATAACAAATGATTATTCTTTTATTGCTGAGGGTTCAAAATTAACGGTTGAACTTTCAGATTTTTTAAAAGCAACAGGTAGAGACCCGAGAAGATACGATAAGTAATATAGCGAGTTATTACGGTGTTTACCCACGAACTTTACAGCCTCATTACAAGAAAAAAGTAAGTGGTTTTGAACAGTGGAATCAAAAACCTCATATTGAAGATTATCTTATTTACCCTGAAAATATAGGAGAGCATTTAAGTTTAGATGAAGTGAGTTTATCAAAAGGAGAACTTTATACTTATTTAACCAATAAAAACGGGCTAGGAAAAAAAGGAACTCTAGTTGCTTGTGTAAAAGGTGTTAAAAGTGATGATCTGATAAAAGCTATTGAAAGAATTCCTTTAGAAAAGCGTAAACAAGTAAAAGAAGTGACTCTAGATATGGCAAATAATATGATAGGGTTACCCATTTAGTTCTCAATTAGTTTTAGCCTACTTATAGTGACAGGCTGATGCATTGCACATCGTTGTAT
>CANLIE010000048.1 GCA_947491225.1 uncultured Cellulophaga sp. | reverse complement strand
CGGAACGATAACATTAAATAAACGGTCAAAATAAAACCAGACCACGGCAAATGCCGAAAGGGGATCGGTTGGCACCAAGGAAAAAAGTCCGGCTCTTTTTTGTTTCCTTTGTTCTAAATTAGAAATAGCACGATCAGCCCAATGCTTTTTATGTACCCATACGCCATGGCATATTCCTTGCAGGAATGGGATACACAATATGGCACTGGAGGAAACTTGGGTTGGGAGTATTATCGTTCTATGGCTTTTGCAGGATTGGTAAATGTAAAAAAGAGATGCCAATAATAAGCCTATATTGGATAATAATGGAGAACGGATCTATGAAGACACCGATTCTTTTAAAGAATTGGTGCCTGATGAAAACGATAGAGATAACATTAAAAAAATAAATAGTGATGAAACCAATGGAAACAGCGATTCAAAAGGAACAAAATGCAATTAGGAGATTAATTATTTTTTTGATATTCATAGTTTTTTATTCTCCGATTTTTTCACAATCATTATTAAATAATACCTACTCTCACTGTTATGGTGTTGTTGATAATGGAACATGTGTAATATATAACTTCAAAGAAAATGGCATTTTTGAAAAAGATGTTGAAGGAGAACTTGGAAAGACTAGTTATGCCAAAGGCCATTACATTGTAAAGAACGATTCTCTGGTTTTGAATTACGACTTAACGGAACTGAAATATGAGAGTTATTTCAAGGCACAAAAATATTTCAACACAAAGGACTCCATAGAAGTGCGTTAGTTATTTTCTGCTATTTTTGTTTTAAAAACTGAAAGCTATAGCATTTTTACTCTGCTACTATTCATACGCAAAAACCGTTAAATGCTTAATTATATATTATTTCGCAAACTTATTTTAAAACAGCTTTGTTAAATATTATAGTTAGTATCTCACCTTTTTCTAGTGTATTACATACCAATTTTAAGTAGTTAAAAGTATAGCGTTTACTTATATTAACCTGAGTTTGACTTAAGAAAATCACGTCAATTCGAGTAATCTGACGAAGGAAGGTTGTATAGAGAATAGTGATTTTCTATATAAAAAAACTATTCTCGATACAGTTTTTCTCCATTTCATTATGAAAAACCACTCGAATTGACGCTTTTTATAACATTTTAGTTTAGGTCGAACTCAGGTTATATTAGTTTTTTATATAGGAGTATTGACATCTACATTTTTGGTAAGAACAGCAGTTTTTTTCTTATTCTAACTCTTAGGTTTTACTATTAACAATATATATTGTTCACTTTTTAGCGAATTAATATTTTCTGCAGATTCCATTGCTATATTAGAAAAATTAAAGGAGATGTATTTAATCTATAAAATGAGTCAAAATCCAAAATGTTACAAATGTAACAAAATGTTGTATTTAAAATACAATCTAGCTTTGTATCTTTGTCATAGATTGTGCTAGATAATAATTACATTTGTGTAAATGATTAGCACATGTTTTTAAAAGGTGTAAAAGATAAATTAAAGTTTAAGTTAGGGTTAAAATATCTTAATGATAATAAGCTAAATAGAGTAGCTTGTTCCAGAGTAAATAAAGGAGTAAGTAAAATAGGTTGTATTGTTGACTTGGATATGGTTTCTAATGTTAATATGTTTAATGAGTTTATAAAAGAATTTTCATTACAACCTAATGCATTAAAAATAATAGGGTATAAAAAAGAACAAGATAAAAATTCTCCATATTCTACTCCTGTTTTTTCAGAAGGTGATTTGGGATGGAAGGGAAAGATTCAAAATAGCTATACTTTAGAGTTTTTATCAAACGAATATGATTTACTTATTAGTTATTATACGGATGATATTTTACTAATGCAATTAATGACTTTGCAATCTAGAGCCAGAATAAAAGTTGGCTTTGCAGAGATTGACGAAAAATTAAATGATTTAATCCTAAATATACCTATTAAGGATTTTAACATTTTTAAAAATGAATTGGGAAAATACCTCTCAGTTTTAAATGAAATCAAATGAGAACGTAGTTTATAAATGCGTTCTCTAATTAATATATTAAAAATTAGAACGTGTGAAAGAATTAGTTGGTACTGGCGTTGCACTTGTTACGCCTTTTAATACAGATCTATCTGTTGATGTTTCAGCATTAAGAAATATTGTAGAGTATAATATTGATAATGGTGTAGATTATCTAGTAGTGTTAGGCACAACCGCAGAAGCCGTAACATTAACAAAAGAAGAGAAACAACAGGTAATAGATACAGTAGTTACAGTCAATGCAGGTAGATTGCCTTTAGTATTAGGTATTGGTGGTAACAATACAATGGCTGTAGTAGCAGAATTAAAAGAGAGAGATTTAAGTGACTTTGTTGCAATTTTATCAGTATCTCCATATTATAATAGGCCAACACAAGAAGGTATTTATCAGCATTTTAAACAGATTTCATTAGCTTCTCCAAAGCCAATTATTGTCTATAATGTACCAGGTAGAACAGGAGCTAATATGTTGGCAGAAACAACGGTAAGATTGGCAAATGATTTTAAAAACATAGTGGCTATAAAAGAAGCTTGTGGTGATATGGTGCAAATACTGTCAATAATAAAAGATAAACCAAAAGATTTTATGGTAATTTCTGGTGATGATTTTACGGCATTATCAACAGTATTGGCAGGAGGTTCAGGTGTAATTTCTGTTATTGGTCAAGGTTTACCTTTAGAATTTTCAAGAGTAATTCAATTAGGGCTACAAAACAATGCAGTAGAAGCGCATCAAATGTATAATGCTATGCATAAAGGAATAGACTTAATTTTTAGAGAAGGAAACCCAGCAGGGATTAAAGCTATGTTAGAAAATATAGGGTTGTCAACAGCTAAAGTTAGATTACCACTAATGGAAGCTTCATTAGATTTGAAGACGAGATTAAATGACTATATGCGTAGTTTTAAAAAGGAATTAGTTTAGTTTTTTAGCTATTGGTTTTTAATTTTAGTTAAATCTTAGCCAAAAATTTAGTGTATCAATTTTCACATTGCTATTTTAGTGATATAAAATGTTTTTTATATCCGCATAGAATGACTAATTTTGCAAAATGTTTTTAAGAATGAGGAAATTAATACCCCTTTTATTGTTAGTAGTTATAGTAGCTTCTTGTAGTGAGTATCAGCAAGTGCTGAAGAATGAAGAAGTGAAACCTAAATATGAAATGGCCGAAAAGTTTTATAACGAAGGTGATTTTAAAAGGGCTAACCGTTTGTTTGAGCTAATAACACCAAAATATGTTGGCAAGCCACAAGGAGAACGTGTTATGTTCTTTTTAGCAAATACGTATTATCAAATAGGTCAATACAATGATGCAGGGTACCAATTTGAACGTTTTATGAAGGCTTATCCAAGGAGTGAAAAAGCAGAAGAGGCTACTTTTATGAGTGCTAAGAGTTACTATCACTTATCACCAATATATTCATTAGATCAAACAGATACAGATAAAGCATTATTAAAATTGCAAAACTTTATTAATGCATATCCAGATTCAAAATATTTAGCTGAGGCTAATGAAATAACACAAGAGCTTATAACAAAAAAAGAAAAGAAAGCGTTAGAGATAGGTAAGCAATTTACAAAATTAGGTGAGTTTTATGATTTACAATACTCAGTATCCGCAATAAAGGCATTAGATAATTTTGTTGTTGATAACCCTGGCTCAGTATATAGAGAAGAGGCATTGTATTATAAAATTGCAGCTGCATCTAATTTAGCGTTAAATAGTTCTCTTAGGAAAAAAGAACAGCGTTTGAAAGATGCTAAGGAAGCATATGATAAATTAATAAAGTATTTTCCTGAAACAAAATACGCTAAAAAAGCTGACAATCTTTTAGGAAAAGTAGAAAAAGAACTAGAAAATTACTCAAAATAAACACATATAGTCTATGAATATGAATGACTTGAAAAATTCAAAAGCAGCAGTAACTACAACAACTATTAATAAAAATGAGTTTGATGTAGGTACGGGTAATATATATGAAGCAATTTCTATTGTTTCAAAAAGAGCAGTTCAGATTAATTCTGACATTAAAAAAGAGCTTTTGGAGAAATTAGAAGAATTTGCTACATATAATGATAGTTTGGATGAAATTTTCGAAAATAAAGAGCAAATAGAAGTTTCTAAGTTTTATGAAAAACTTCCTAAACCACATGCTTTAGCAGTTACTGAGTGGTTGGAAAATAGAATATACCATAGGAATACATCGAAAGATTTATAAGAATGTTAGGTGGTAAAAACATTCTTTTAGGAATAACTGGGGGAATTGCCGCTTATAAAACAACATTTCTTGTTCGATTATTAATAAAAGCTGGTGCTACTGTTAAAGTAATTTTAACAGATAGCGCCAGTTCTTTTGTTTCACCTCTAACTTTAGCAACATTGTCTAAGAACCCAGTTTTAACATCCTTTGTTAAGGAAGATAAAATAGAGGGTACTACTTGGAACAATCACGTGGAAATGGGTTTATGGGCAGATTTAATGGTAATTGCTCCAGCTACAGCAAACACATTGTCTAAAATGTCTAATGGAACTTGTGATAACTTGTTGATAGCAACATATTTATCTGCTAAATGTCCAGTGTTTTTTGCTCCTGCAATGGATTTGGATATGTATAAACATCCATCTACAAAAAAATCTTTTTCTAAATTAGATTCTTTTGGAAATATTATGATTCCAGCAGGTGAAGGGGAGCTTGCTAGTGGTTTATATGGAGAAGGCAGAATGGCAGAACCAGAAGAAATTCTGGAACATATAAAGCTATTTTTAAGAAAAGATTTGCCATTAGAAGGTAAAAAAGTTTTAATTACTGCAGGGCCTACTTATGAAGCCATAGACCCAGTACGGTTCATTGGAAATCATTCTTCAGGAAAAATGGGATATGAGTTAGCTAATGTAGCTGCTAGAATGGGAGCCGATGTAATTTTGGTTTCAGGACCATCACATTTGAGTGTAGAGCATAGAGGTGTTAAACTTGTAAAAGTTATATCTGCAGATGAGATGTATGAGGCTGTGCATAGCTATTATACGGCTATGGATATTGTTATATGTGCTGCTGCTGTAGCTGACTATAGACCTAAGACTAAGGCTGATCAAAAAATTAAAAAAAGTGATGTAGAGTTTCATATAGATTTGGTTAAAACAAAAGACATCTTGTATTCACTTGGTCAAAATAAAAAACATCAATTCTTAGTTGGTTTTGCCTTAGAAACTGAAAATGAAGTTGAAAATGCTATAAAAAAGCTTAAAAAGAAGAATTTAAATCTTATGGTACTTAATTCTTTAAACGATAAAGGAGCTGGGTTTGGTAAGCCTACCAATAAAGTTACCATTATAGATAACAATTTAGAGATTAAAGCGTTTGAACTAAAGACAAAGACAGCTGTTGCTTTGGATATCATAAATGAAATCATTCTAAAAATCAATGCATAGACTATTAATCATACTTTTTTGTTTTATTTTTTTTATCACAGTAAAGGCACAAGAATTAAATTGTACTGTAACGGTAAATTCAGATAAAGTAGGGCAAACTAATCAGCAGATTTTTAAAACATTAGAACGTTCTCTTAATGACTTTATGAATAAAACCAAATGGTCTAATCGTATTTATAAAGACCAAGAGCGTGTAAACGCTAGAATGTTCATTACAATTTCTGAATACGAAGCAAATAGATTTACAGCAGATATACAAATACAATCTTCAAGACCAGTTTTTAATACATCTTACGAAACTCCTATTTTTAATTATAAAGACAATCAGCTTAATTTTCAATATATAGAGTTTCAGCCATTGGCTTTCAATGAAAATTCATTTGACTCTAATCTTGTTGGGGTAATGTCTTTTTATGCGTATATCTTACTTGGTCTGGATGCAGATACATTTGCTTTGGAAGGAGGAACGGAGTTTTTTAAAAAAGCACAAGGTATAGTAACACAGGCACAAGGAAGTAATTCTGCTGGTTGGAGCAAATCTACTAGTGAAAGAACACGTTTTGAGTTGGTAGATAATATTTTATCCAATACATATCGTGAATACAGGGTGGCAATGTATAATTACCATAGAAATGGGATGGATGTATTGGCAGATAATAATAGTGCAGGTAAACAGGTAGTATCTGGTGCTATTCGCTTATTAAACACAATGGCAAAACGCAGGCCAAATGCTTTTTTATTACAAACCTTTTTTGATGCCAAGTCAGATGAGATTGTAAATATTTTTTCTGATGGACCTAAGATGGATGTTGTAAAGTTGAAAGAAACCTTGAATAATACAGCTCCTTTTTATTCTAGTACTTGGAATAAAATAAAATATTAACCCACACTTTTTTATATTATAATTATATTTGATGTAATTTTTAATTACACAAATTGTTAGAATCACTTTCTATAAAGAATTACGCTTTAATAGACCATTTAAATGTGTCTTTTACTAACGGTTTTACTGTTATAACAGGTGAAACAGGAGCGGGTAAATCTATCTTATTAGGTGGGTTAGCATTAGTCTTGGGTAAACGAGCTGATTTATCTTCACTTAGAGATAAAGAAAAAAAGTGCGTCATAGAAGCAGGATTTTCTATTGCAAAATATGGATTAAAATCTTTTTTTGAGGAGTCTGATTTAGATTATGAGGAAAACACTATTATTAGGAGAGAAATTTTACCTAGCGGAAAATCTAGGGCATTTATTAATGATTCTCCTGTTAATCTTACTGTTTTGTCTACTTTGGGAGATAATTTAATAGATGTGCATTCCCAAAATCAAACCTTACAATTAGGAGATAATGCCTATCAATTTAAAGTAATAGACGGATTGGCAAATAATACAGATTTGCTTAAAATTTATGCAAAAAAATTACAGCTGTTTAAGAAAGAAACCAAGGTTTTAGAGGAATTGTTACACACAAAGCAAGAAAGTATAAAAGAGTATGACTATAATATTTTTTTATTGAGTGAATTGCAAAGCGCCCCTTTAAAAGAAGGTATAATAGAAGAACTAGAAGAGCAATATAGGCAATTGAATAATGTTGAAAATATTATGGAGCAGCTCTCTAAAGCACACCAGATAATTTCTGACGAACAAATAGGAATCCAAAATTTAGTGACTGAATTAAAGCAGGTTATGGGTAGATTGGCTGATTATGGCACCCAATTTTCAACATTAAATGAGCGTGTACAGTCAGTATACATAGAAATGAATGATATATTTGAAGAGTTGGAATCTTTGGAAGGTGGTGTAGAAGTTAATCCTAAGTTATTAGAAGATGTTAATGCTAAATTACAACTATTGTATGATTTGCAGAAGAAACATAGTGTATTAGAAGTTTCTAAGCTCATTGAGATAAAAGAACAATTACTAGAAAAAGTAGATGTAACAGAAAATATAGATACAGCAATAAAAGTTAAGGAATTAGAATTAGAAGGAATAGAAAAATCCTTAAATGATTTGTGTTTAAAAATATCCAAAAAAAGAAAAGCAATAATTCCAGAGCTTAAAAAACAATTAGAAGCTATCTTGGGTTCATTAGGAATGCCAAGCGCAGTTTTTAAGATTGAGATAAATACAACTTCTAATTTTTTATATAATGGTAAAGATGAATTAGTATTTCAATTTTCAGCAAACAAAGGTTCAGCTTTTGGAGAATTAAGAAAAGTAGCATCTGGAGGAGAACTTTCCCGTATTATGCTTGCCATAAAAGCTGTTTTAGCAAAATATGAACATTTACCAACTTTAATGTTTGACGAGATAGATACTGGAGTGTCAGGTGAGATTTCCAATAAAATGGGTGAGATTATGCGAAAAATGAGTGATACAATGCAAATTTTTTCAATCACACATTTGCCGCAAGTAGCATCTAAAGGAAATCATCATTTTAAAGTCTATAAAGAAGATAAAAATAATGTGACTCATACACAGATGAAGCAACTGTCTATTGATGAGAGGGTAGTAGAATTAGCAGAAATGTTAGGAGGTAAAGATTTATCAGATTCAGCTATTGCACATGCTAAACAGTTATTAAATTAGAAGTACTATAGTAGACTTTTTTTTGAATATCTTTGTAGAGAGAAATTACCAAAACAAATAGCAAATGGCATATAATTTATTAAAAGGAAAAAGAGGTATTATATTTGGAGCATTGGATGAAAATTCTATTGCATGGAAAACAGCGGAAAGAGTGCATACAGAAGGAGGTACTTTTGTATTAACTAACGCACCTATAGCTATGCGTATGGGGCAAATTAATAAATTAGCAGAGAAAACAGGATCTGAAATAATTCCAGCAGACGCAACAAGTGAAGAAGACTTGAATAATCTTGTTGCTAGAGCTATGGAAATTTTGGGAGGTAAATTAGATTTTGTACTACACTCAATAGGAATGTCAGTAAATGTTAGAAAAGGCAGAGCATATACAGATGAAAAATATGATTTTACAACCAAAGGTTGGGATGTTTCTGCTTTATCTTTTCATAAAGTAATGCAAAGCCTTTATAAAGCAGATGCAATGAAAAAATGGGGTAGTATAGTGGCATTAACTTATATAGCAGCACAAAGGAGTTTTCCAGATTATAATGATATGGCAGATAATAAAGCATATTTAGAATCTGTTGCCCGTAGTTTTGGATATTTCTTTGGAAAAGAAAAGCAAGTGCGTGTAAATACCATCTCCCAGTCTCCAACACCAACAACTGCAGGAAAAGGAGTAAAAGGATTTGACGGTTTTATAACTTATGCAGATAAAATGTCTCCTTTAGGAAATGCAACAGCTCAGGATTGTGCAGACTATACAGTTTCTTTGTTTTCAGATTTAACAAAAAAAGTAACAATGCAGAATTTATTTCATGATGGAGGTTTTTCAAACACAGGTGTAAGTCAAGAAATTATAAATCATTTTACAGAAGAATAAATTATTATAAACTTATAAAAGCCATCCATTTTGGATGGCTTTTATGTTTACACCAGCAAGAAAATGAATTTTATATTTTCATTCATAGTTCCAGTATATAATAGACCCAATGAGATTAGGGAATTGTTGGAAAGTATGAAAAAACAAACCTATGAAAAACCTTATGAGATTGTTATTGTGGAAGATGGCTCTACAATAAGTTCAGAGCAAGAGGTGCAACGCTTTTCTGAATTACCCATTTCTTATTATAAAAAAGAGAATTCTGGACCTGGTGACTCTAGAAATTATGGAATGAGAAAAGCAAAAGGAAACTATTTTATTGTGTTGGATTCAGATTGTATTTTGCCACCTCATTATTTACAAACAGTAGAAACATCTCTACAGAAAGAATATGTTGATTGTTATGGAGGTCCAGATGCTGCTCACACATCGTTTTCTAACGTGCAAAAAGCCATCAATTACGCAATGACATCTATTTGGACAACAGGGGGTATACGCGGTAACAAAAAGGCAGTAGATAAATTTCAACCACGAAGTTTTAATATGGGAATTTCTAAATTGGCCTTTGAAAAAACTGGAGGATATGGAAATATACATCCAGGTGAAGATCCTGATTTAACCATAAGAATCTGGAATAATGGTTTTAAAACAAAATTGATTTCTAAAGCCTACGTATACCATAAGCGTAGAATAGATTGGAACAAGTTTTATATACAGGTAAATAAGTTTGGTAAAGTACGCCCAATATTAAATAAGTGGCATCCACAGACTGCTAAAATTACGTATTGGTTTCCTACGTTATTTTGCTTAGGGTTTATAATATCGTTATTTGTTATGTTCATTGGATTGCCTTTGTTCTTATATTCTTATGGTTTATATTTTTCAATAATTTTTATAGATTCACTTATCAAAAATAAAAATGTGGAAATAGCGTTTTTGTCATTAGTAGCGGTTGTAATACAATTTACAGGTTATGGGTATGGCTTTGTAAAGTCTACATTTACATTAAGGTCTAGTAAGAAAAGTGCTCAGGAATTATTTCCTAAGTTGTTTTTTAAATCATAATCAGTGATAAAGAAATTAAAAAAAAGACTTAATAGTAGAAAAGTGAAAATATTTTCACTTTTTCTCTTATGTGCAATCCTTGCCTGGTTTGTTAGTAATTTATCAGAAAAGTATACAGCTAAAACACAATTTAATTTAAATTATGTTAATGTACCAGATAGTCTTTTCTTTACTAATGAATTACAAAAGGATGTGCAAGTAAAGTTATATGCTAAGGGATTTCAGTTTTTGAGGCTTAATTTTTTTGTAAAAGAAATAAATGTTGATTTGTCAGAAGTTGAAAATAAAAAGGAAAATTATTTTTTAAAACAATCAATTTTTAAAAAGCAAATAGAAAGACAATTGTCAAATTCAGTTTCATTAATTGAAGTTGGAGTAAAAGATACTTTTTTTGTAAAATTATACAAATTATATAAAAAAGAGGTTCCAATAAAATCTAGGCTCACTGTTAGTTTAAAGCAAAACCACGTGCTAGAAGAAGGGTTGAAAATTAGTCCAAGTACAATAACAGTATCTGGACCTAAAGAAGAAATAGATTCTATAAATAGTATAGATACTGAGAATTATGATTTAGTAGATATAGCAACTAATTTTGAAAAAAAGGTACCATTAATCTTACCCTTAGAATTAAAGAATTCAAAATTTTCCAATAAGTATGTTATTGTATCCGGACAAGTGTTTCGTTTCTCAGAAAAAGAAATTGAATTACCCATTAAAGTAATTAACCTAAGTGCAGATATGAATATTAGGACTTTTCCCAGTAAGGTGTCCGTTTTTTGCAAGGCAAAGGTTAATGTTTTAAAAGAAATTAGCGCATCAGATTTTGATTTAATTGCAGATTTTAATGACTATAAGATTAAAGGTTTGTCAACATTACGATTAGAGTTAGTAAAGAAGCCAAAAGAGATATACAGTGTAAAACTGAATGAGGAAGAAGTAGAATTTATACTGCATAGAAAATGATGATTGTTGGGCTTACTGGAGGTATTGGAAGTGGGAAAAGCACAGTGGCAAATATGTTTAGAGCATTGGGGGTACCTGTGTATGATTCAGATAAGGAAGCAAAATTGCTGATGAATTCTTCAAAAAAAATAAAAAAAGATATTATAGAACTTTTAGGTAAAGATGCATACATACAAGAAAACCTTAATAAAGCTTATATTTCTTCTAAGGTCTTTTCTGATTCTAATATACTTGAAAAATTAAATTCTATAGTTCATCCTGAGGTAAGAAAAGACTTCTTAAAGTGGGCTAAAAAACAAAATGTACCATATGTTATTCAAGAGAGTGCCATAATTTTTGAAAACAATAATCAAGATTTTTATGATTATATCATTTTGGTAACTGCGCCAATAGAAGACCGTATACAAAGAATAATAAAGAGAGATACTACAACAAGGGAAAATATTCTTGCTAGAATTGAGAATCAATGGAGTGATTTGGATAAAAAAAAATTATCAGATTTTATAGTAAATAATAAGAATATTATTAAAACTAAGTTAAAAATAAAAAATATTCATAATAAATTAATTAATTCATTGTTAAATTGACTAAAGTTTAACTTTTAATGTTAAGTTTAGGTTAAACAGACCAAGTATATATGTTAAAATGTTAATTTTGTTGAAATGAACAGGAAGTTATTTGTCCTACTTATTGTGTTAATGACATTGTCTTTGGTTGGAATTATATTTGTCCAAGCATATTGGATAAAAAAGTCAATAGAAGATAAAGAAGAGCAATTTCAGCAAACAGTTTCGCAAGTATTAAATAATGTTGTAGGTAAAATAGAAAGTAGGGAAATAAGTGATTATGGAAAAAGGTTTGTAGCTTTAAAAGATAGTGTTGGTGAGCCATCAGAATCTCAAATAAGTCAGTTATATTTTAAGGACATAGATGATGATTCAAGAGAGTTAACCATATACAGTCATAGTATATTAAGAGATAATTATAATGTTCCTCAATCGTTCTTTGACAATGATATATTAGATGACAGCACAAGAATAATACCTGCTTATACTAGCAAAAAGGTAGAAGAGGTGTTTAAAGAAGAATTTGGTTTAGATGGTAAGGGTTATAGTTATACACCAATAAAGAGAATAGTAAAATTTGGTGATATGTCGCGTTTTGAAAAACTTCAATTTGAAGAATCATTTAGGGACATCGCTAATAAAACACCAATGCATAAAAGAGTATCTAAACAAGAAATTGAACTTTTTTTAGGGCAAGAATTTAAGAATAGAAAAATAGATATAGATTTTGAATATGGTATTTATAGTAAAGGGTTGCCAACAGCAATAAAATCTAGGAAATTTAAGTTTAACCCTGTAGCCGTTCATAGAACGCCAATTTTTAGAGATAGTGATGGACATACAGATTTTTCATTATTAGTTAGTTTTCCAGATAAAAAAGAATATTTAATTAGTTCTATATTAGGGATGGCAGTAATAACTTTTTTGTTTACCGTTATTATATTGTTAACATACTCAGGAGCTATTTACCAATTGTTGAGGCAAAAGAAAATTTCAGAAATAAAGACAGATTTTATTAACAATATGACACATGAGTTTAAAACCCCTATTGCAACAATAAATTTAGCAGTAGAGGCTATTAAAAATCCAGCTATTATTGAAGATAAAGATAAGGTAGGACGCTATTTGCAAATGATAAAAGATGAGAATAAGAGAATGCATGCCCAAGTAGAAAATGTATTGAGAATATCTAAATTAGAAAAAAATCAATTGGATATTAGTAAGGATAGGGTAGATGTGCACGACATAATAGAAGATGCTATGGCTCATATAGATTTAATAGTAAAAGATAGAGGAGGTTATATAAATACTCATTTAGAAGCTTCTAGAACAGAAGTTTTAGCAAATGAAATGCATTTTACTAATGTATTAGTAAATATAATGGATAATGCTATTAAATATTCTCCTAATGCCCCCAAAATTGATGTGTATACAGAAAGCACTAAAAATAGCATCCTTATAAAAGTAAGAGACCAAGGCTTAGGAATGAGTAAGACCGTTTTAAAAAAGGTTTTTGAAAAATTTTATAGAGAGCATACAGGAGATATACATAATGTAAAAGGTCACGGTCTAGGATTGGCCTACGTAAAAAAAATAATAGAAGATCACCAAGGTGAAGTGTATGCAGAAAGTGAAAAAGGAAAAGGAAGTACTTTCTTCATAAAACTACCTTTAATATAGAAAAATATGGAAACAGTAAACAAAAAAATACTTTTGGTAGAGGATGATCCAAATTTTGGAATTGTTCTAAAGGATTATTTAGGGATGAATAATTTTGATGTTGTATTGGCTAAAAACGGTATGGAAGGTTTTGAGAAGTTCAAAAAAGACATTTATGATGTTTGTATTTTAGATGTTATGATGCCGTATAAAGATGGATATACACTTGCACGTGAGATTAGAGAAAAAAATGAAAATGTACCAATTATTTTTCTTACTGCAAAGACAATGAAAGAGGATGTTTTAAAAGGATATAAAGCAGGTGCAGATGATTATTTGAATAAACCTTTTGACTCTGAAGTTCTTTTAATGAAACTTAAAGCCATACTTCAAAGAAAAACATCTAATGCTATGGTTGATAGCAATAAGTTTGAATTTAACATTGGAAATTTTAAGTTAAATTCCAAGCTAAGATTCTTAAAATTTAAAGAAGAAGAGGCTGTTAAATTGTCTCCTAAAGAGAATGATCTTTTACGCCTTCTTGCGCTACATGAAAATGATTTAATGCCAAGAGAATTAGCATTGACTAAGATATGGAGAGATGATAATTACTTTACTTCTAGGAGTATGGATGTTTATATAGCTAAACTTAGGAAATATTTAAAGAAAGATGAGAATGTTGAAATATTAAACATTCATGGAGAAGGATTTCGTTTGGTTGTTAAAACCGAAGAAGAATAAGAATAAACTTTTTACATAAGCATAAAACCATTCTATAAAAATTTAGGATGGTTTTTTATGTTTTTATTCTTAATTCTATGTTTTCTATGATGTTTTTTAAATTACTATCATAGTTTACCCAATGAGTTTCTTTGTTTTTCTTAAACCAGGTGAGTTGTCTCTTGGCAAATCTTCGAGAATTTTTTTTAATTTCTGATACTGCAAATTCTAAAGTCCAATTGCCATTAAAAAATTGAAATAACTCTCTATAGCCAACAGTTTGTAATGCATTAAGATTTTGATGTTCTACTAATGCTTTAGCCTCTTCTAGTAGTCCGTTTTGCACCATTATATCTACTCTAGTATTAATTCTACTGTAAATAATTTCTCTATCAGCCATAATACCAATACTAATAATTGTAAATGGTCTTTTTGGTTTTGCTTGATTTAGAAAAGAAGAGTAAGGCTTACCAGAACCAATACAAACCTCTAAGGCTCTAATTAATCTATGAGGATTGTCTTTATCTACTTTATTGTAGTATTCAGGATCTAACGCTTCTAGTTTTTCTTGTAAAGCAGTAATGCCTTTGGTGGTAAATAATGTATTTAAATTAGCTCTAACGTTGATATCTACAACAGGGAAGCTATCTAAGCCTTTGGTAACTGCATCTACATATAAACCACTACCGCCAACCATAATTACAATATTTTTATTTGTGAAAAGTTGATCTAATTTTTTAAGAGCATCTCTTTCAAAATTGCCCACAGAATACGATTCTAAAATACTTTTATGTTGAATAAAATGATGAGGTGCAGCTGCTAGTTCATCCATATTTGGTACAGCAGTACCAATAGTCATTTCTTTATAAAATTGTCTAGAATCTGCAGATATTATTTCAGTTTTAAAGTGATTGGCTAACTCTATGCCTAGTTTAGTTTTGCCAATTGCCGTAGGTCCTACAATAGAAATTAAGGTTTTAGTACTCACTATTCTTCTTCTATTAAGTTGTAACCGCATTTTCTACAATAAACGGCATCTGACCTGTATATTTCTGCACTACAACTAGGGCAAGACCTACCTTCATCCATATTCTTATTTTCCTTTTTAGAGGAAGCGTATTCAGCAGAAACAATACCTGTAGGCACTGCAATTATACCATAACCAATAATCATTATGAGAGTTGCTAAAAACTGTCCTAAAGGGGTTTCAGGAGATATGTCACCATAGCCTACTGTGGTTAGTGTTACAATAGTCCAATAAACACTATGAGGAATACTGTTAAAACCATGTTCCGGACCTTCAATTAAATACATTAATGTTCCTAAAAGCACTGAAATAATGAGGACAAAAAAAACAAAAACAAAAATCTTTGTTCGGCTAGCTTTTAATGCACCAGCCAATTTATTAGATTCACCTACAAAACGAACTAATTTTAAAATTCTAAATACACGCAGTAAACGCAAGGCTCTCAAAGCTGTTAAATACTGTGAACCAACGAAAAAGAAAGATAAATATTTAGGAATAGTAGAAAGTAAATCTATGATTCCAAAAAAACTAAAGATGTATTTTTTTGGCTTTTTTATGCAGATGATTCTTAATATATATTCAATAGAAAATAGTATAGTTATTACCCATTCAGAAATGTTTAAAAATCTATGATATTTAGTGTCAAACCGTGGTACACTTTCTAGCATTACTACTATGATACTATAAAGGATAAGAACCAAAAGAATAATATCAAATAATTTTCCCGCAGGTGTATGTGTGCCATAAATTACTTCATGAAGTTTTCTTTTCCAGTCTTTATATGAATTTTCAGTTTTCAAATGAATTAGTCTAGTTCAATTATTTTTATTCCTTTTTGTTTTCTTAAATATGTAGAAATTAAGTGATTGGTATTGGTGGTACTTTTTATTTCTGTAATTAAGGACTCTAAGATATGAATATTATTTATCTGATGGTTTAAATTATAAAACCCATAGCCTTTAAATTCTCCATCTTTTAGTAATATGGCAGAATACTCTCCAATATCTCTTCCTCTATCTTTAATAAGTATGTTTTTGTTGGCAAGGCTATATTTATGTATTGCTTCTAAGACTCTTTTATTATATTGAAATTTATCTTCTTTTTGGATACAAGCTCCATTGCAATTACCATCTTCATAATTACCACAGTTGAGTTTGGCTTTGGATATTTCGTTTACTTTACTGCAAAGATTAAAATCCTTTCCTATTTTCACCATAAAGTTTTTTGCAGCTATGAGGCTACTAAATGTGCCAATAGTGTTTTCTTGAGAATTTGTTTTATCAATGTATAGACAGATATAACCATTTTTATTCTCTTTTTGAAAAATACCGTAACTAAATAACTTTTTTTTGTGATTACCATTGTATTTAGGCTTTGTTCTTGTTAATTCTTCATATTCTTTTAATAAGGCAACCAATTCATTTCCAGTTTTTTCAAAAGTGATTTTACGTGTTTCTTTTTGAAGTTTTCTAGCAACGTTTGAGTTTCCTGTAAAATGTTTATTTACTCTTTTTTTTATGTTGGTAGATTTACCAATAAAAATAATATCACCTTCTTTATCATACATATAATACACTCCAGTTTCTGTAGGTAATTGTTCAATAAGGTCAATTTGCCTTGTTGATAATTCTCCCATAGAGCTACTTTTAATAACACTTTTTATTATTGTTTTATCAGAATCCTTGGATAATAATAATTTAAATAACTGAAGCGTAGCCAGTGCATCTCCATTAGCTCTATGTCTATCACTTACTGGAATACCTAAGGAGCGTACTAATTTTCCTAAGCTATATGATTCCTTGTCTGGTATTAATGTTTTAGATAAACTAACAGTACATAATGTTTTTCGTTGGTAGTCATAGCCCAACCTTCTATACTCCGTTCTAAGAATCCTATAATCAAATTGTGCATTATGGGCTACAATAACGGCATCCTCGGTAATTTCTATAATACGTTTTGCAACCTCATGAAATTTAGGTGCTGTACGTAACATTTTATCATTTATACCCGTTAATTTTACAACAAATGGTTGTATTTCTTTTTCAGGATTAATTAAGCTAATGAATTTATCTACAACTTTATGTCCATCAAATTTATGAATAGCAATCTCTGTTATTCCCTCTTCATTATATTTTCCTCCTGTTGTTTCAATATCTAAGATTACGTACATTAAATAATTTATTGTCTGCTTTGTATTTGTTACTAATTTCTACTGCCAAAAATACTACTACCTATCCTTACCATTGTACTGCCTTCCTCAATTGCAGTTTTATAATCACCACTCATTCCCATAGAAAGGATTTGTAATTGTAGATTATTACTAGTATTATTTTTTAACTCATTAAAAATGAATTTCAAAAAATTAAATTCCTTTTTTATCTGCTCTTTATTAGGAGTAAAAGTTGCCATACCCATTAACCCAACAATAGTAATGTTTTCTAACGTATTAAATTCATCTGAATTGATAATTTTGTCCAATTCACTTGTATTTAAACCAAATTTGGTAGTTTCATCAGCAATATGAACTTGTAATAAGCAATTTATATTACGAGAATGTTTCTTTGCTTGTTTGTTAATTTCTTTAAGTAATTTAAAACTATCCACACCGTGTATTAATGAAACAAAACTTGCCATATATTTTACTTTATTTGTTTGCACATGACCAATCATATGCCACTCAATATCTTTAGGCAATATCTCCCATTTTTGAACCATTTCTTGTATTTTATTTTCCCCAAATATGCGTTGGCCAGCATTATAAGCTTCTTCTATGTCAGAAATTGGTTTTGTCTTAGATACGGCTACTAGGGTTACTATATCTGGTAATTCTTCTTTTATTTTTAGTAATGATTCTTTTATAGACATAATTTTAATTAAATCTTAAAATTCATAAATAGTTACACCACTTCTTAATTTTGGTTCAATAAAAGTACTTTTAGGAGGCATTTTAAGTCCGTCATCTGCTATGTTTTTTAACTCATCAATGTTTGCAGGTATCATTCCAAAACCAAGTCTAAATTCGCCACTATCTACCTTACTCTTTATATTGACCATTTCTTTTTTACCGCTTATGTATTCTATACGATTGTTTTTTCGTAAATCTATAATGCCTAGTATAGGATTTAATATGGTATTATATAGTAATTGCGCGTCTAATTTATCTAAAGAACTTTTAAACTCATAACTTGATTTACGTAAATACAACGAATAAAATTCTCCATCTAAATACATACTAAAATGATGTTTTTTAGATGGTTTAAAAGGGATGGAACCTCTATTTTCTATTTTGTAAACAGCATCTAATTGAATAAGGAATTCTTCTTTTGTTAATTTGTTAAGATCTTTTACTAAACGATTAAATTCATAAATTTTAAGTTCAGATTCAGGAATAAGATAACTCATAAAGTAATTATAACTTTCTGTTCCTTTATGTTCTTTATTGTTTTCCTTTAAGTCTAAGCATAGAAGTTCTGAAGACGAAGAACGATGGTGCCCGTCAGCAATATACAATGTAGGTATATTTTTAAATGCTTCTATTATGGCTTTAATGTTATTTTTTTCATTAATTAGCCACAAATAATGAGTGTCTCTGTATGTTGTAGTGAACTCAAATTCTGCACGTTCTTTTTGTTTTTTATTGATGATTTTAGTCACAGTGTCATTATCAGGATATGTAATTAGTACTGGCTCTGCATTAAAACCAACAGTTTTTAAATAATCTTTAAAAACAATTTCCCTGCTTTCAATTGTGAATTCATGTTTTTTTATAATATTATTTTGGTAGTCTTTTATGCTTGCAGCAGCAACAATACCATTAAATATTTGGTTGTTTCTATCCACAACTTTATAGATGTAAAATAAAGGGGAATTGTCTTGCACAAAAACGCCATCCTCTTTAAATTCTAAATATCTGTTTTTTACCAATTGATAACGTGCTATACCAGAAATTTCCTTATCATATTTATAACCAGGATTAATAATATGTAAAAAGGAAAATGGGTTATGGTCTAGTCTTGCTTCACGTTCTGCTTGGGTATAGCTTTGATATGAGCGAGAAGCTACCAAGCTAACCTTGTCCCTAGTAGGTCTTACCGCTTTAAATGGTTTAATATTTGCCACAGCAACTAATTATTTTGTAAACTGAGAAGCTACTTTCTCTGCTTTTCTGGATTCTGAATAGTCATAAAAACCTTCACCAGATTTTATACCTAATTTTTTAGCCATTACCATATTTACCAATAGTGGGCAAGGAGCGTATTTGGGGTTTTTAAATCCATTATGCATTACATTTAATATGGAAAGACAAACATCTAAACCAATAAAATCTGCTAATTGTAATGGTCCCATAGGGTGTGCCATTCCTAATTTCATAACAGTATCTATTTCAGAAACTCCAGCAACACCATTGTATAGTGTTTCTATAGCTTCATTAATCATAGGCATTAAAATTCTGTTAGCCACAAAACCAGGATAATCATTTACCTCTGTAGGTGTTTTACCTAACTTGGTAGACAAATCCATAATAGTAGCTGTAACCTCATTAGATGTATTGTAGCCCCTAATAATCTCTACTAACCTCATAATTGGAACAGGGTTCATAAAATGCATTCCTATTACCTTTTCTGGTCTGTTGGTTTCTGCTGCAATTTGTGTAATGGATATTGATGAAGTATTTGTTGCTAAAATAGTTTTAGCGTTACAAATAGCATCTAAATCTTTAAAAATTTTTAGTTTCAAATCAACATTTTCCGTAGCAGCTTCTACTACTAGATCTACTCCTTTAACACCATCAGCAAGTACAGTACTTAATGTAATGTTTTGAAGTGTATTCTTCTTCTCTATTTCAGAAATTTTTTCTTTAGCTACCATTCTGTCCAAATTTTTGGTAATAGTAGCTAACCCTTTATCTAAAGATACTTGAGATATGTCTATTAAATTTACTTTAAAATTGTTTTGAGCAAAAACATGAGCAATTCCATTACCCATTGTTCCAGCTCCTATTACTGCTATATTTTTCATTACTTTTTTTAATTAAAATGATTTTATTATTTGTAATGCTACTCGTAAGGCATTGGTTCCTTGTTCTAGAGTAACAATGGGTACAGTATTATTATTTATTGCATTTGCAAAGGTTTCTAATTCATCTAAAATAGCATTATTGTTATTAATTTCAGGATTTTCAAAATAAATTTGTTTTTTATCACCTTCAGCATTTTGTAAAACCATATCAAAATCACCAAGCTGTTCCGGAGCATCTTTCATTTTTACAACTTCAACTTTTTTTTCTAAAAAATCAACAGATATATAGGCATCTTGTTGGAAAAACCTTGACTTGCGCATGTTTTTTAATGATATTCTGCTTGCGGTAAGGTTGGCAACACATCCATTTTCAAATTCAATTCGAGCATTTGCAATATCAGGAGATTTACTAATAACAGAAACTCCACTAGCATTTATATTTTTTACTTCTGAGTTTACAACACTTAGAATAGCATCTATATCATGAATCATTAAATCCAAGACTACAGGTACATCAGTACCCCGAGGATTAAATTCCGCTAGTCTATGGGTTTCAATGAACATAGGGTTTACAATACTTTTTTTTACAGCAGAGAAAGCAGGGTTAAAACGTTCTACATGGCCTACTTGACCTTTTACATTATATTTATTCTTCAGGGTTATTAATTCTTCGGCTTCAGCTAAAGTATTAGTAATTGGTTTTTCAATGAAAACGTGTTTTCCTTTCTCTATGGCTTTTTTAGCACAATCAAAATGAGAAAGAGTAGGTGTTACTATGTCTAGAACATCTACGGCATCCATAAGCTTATTTATATTGTCAAAATAGGTATAACCAAATTCGGCTTCTACTTTTTTACCGTTGATGACATCTGGGTCATAAAATCCAATTAAAGAATATTTATCTGATTGGTTAAGCAGACGCAAATGGATTTTCCCCAAGTGACCAGCTCCCAAAACTCCAACTTTAAGCATAAAAACTATTTTTTACAAAAATAGGGATAATGTTTGTTCTAGTTTATGTCTTTAAAAGTTTATAAATCCATTTTATTTAAAAAATATTAGTATATGGTATTATATAAACAATTTATTTTACGTAATAGAGACATTTTAGTTTAAAAAATGTAAATTTAGCAATCAAAAATTAAATAATTATAAAGATGAATTTGAATACTATTAAGTCTGCTTTTTTTGCAGTTTTGTTTTTAACAACAATTACTTTTACCTCTGCACAGGATAAACTTAAAAAAATGCCTGGATATGAGCGATATAGTGAAGTTGCTCCAAAAATTAGAGGCTCTGTAAAAATGGCTCCAATGTATATAAATTGGAGTGATGATAGTAAATCTTTTATGTATATGAAAGATGGCCAAAAAAAACAATATAGTATTGGCAAGGGAGAAACAATAGATGATTCTACACCATCTAATAAAAAGAGAAGATGGGGAAATAGACCTGCTCGTGGAAGACAATATGCCTCTGCAGAATCTCCAAATGGTAAACTAAAAGCGTTTACCAAAGATAGGAATATGTATTTAAGTGACATTGATGGTAACAATATTGTTGCAATTACAACCGAAGGTAATGAAGAAAACCAAATTAAATTTGGAATAGCAACCTGGGTTTATGGAGAAGAGTTAGGACAAAATACAGCTATGTGGTGGTCGCCAGATAGTAAGAAGATTGCTTTTTATAGGTTTGAAGAGAAAGATGCGAAGAAATATTATGTTTTATATCACCAAACTAAAATTCAAGATTCTGTTGAGATAGAGGCATATCCTAAAGTAGGAGCAAAAAATTTGCCTGTAGATTTATTGGTATATGACCTAGAAACCAAAGAAGTTACTACTTTAGATTTAAGAAATGGTAAACCATATAATGACGGAGATTTAGGGACTTATATTTATGATATTAGCTGGACACCTAATGGTAAAGAACTACTATACCATAGTACTAACCGTAAGCAAAACATAATGGAATTTAAAGCTGCTAACCCAAATACAGGAAAATCTAGGGTTGTGGTTAGAGAAGAATGGTTACCTAGTTTTACAAAAAATAGTCCAGAAATGTATGTTTTAAATAATGGTACTCAGTTTATTTGGGCATCAGAAAGAACTGGGTTTAATAATTATTATTTGTATAATTTTGATGGAACCTTGGAGACAGCCTTAACAACACATAATTATGAGGTTTCTAATATAGTTAGTGTAGATGAAGCTAAAGGAGTACTATACTATATGGCTAGAAGTGGCGATAATCATATGAAAATGCAATTGCATAGTGTTAAGTTAAATGGAAGTAAAAACACAAGACTTACCAACCCAGCGTATCATCATACAGTGTCATTATCACCAAATAACAAATATTTTGTAGATGTTGCGCAAACCCATAGTATTCCTCCTTTTACTAATTTAATGACAATTAAAGGGAAGATGGTTGCTGAAATTGGTAAAAGTGATATGACCAAATTTAATGAACTAGGACTAAAGAAGGTAGAGGTATTTACATTTACCTCTGCTGATGGAGAAACAGAATTACATGGTATGTTACATTTTCCTTCTAATTTTGATCCAAATAAAAAATACCCTCTTATTTTAAGTAATTATGGTGGACCAGCAACCAATGCTTTTTCTGAAAGATTTAGAACACCTGATGCACTTACTGAATATGGTTTTTTAGTAGCTAATATAGATGGTAGGAATGTTAAAGGTAGAGGAAAGAGATTGTTAGATAATTTATATGGAAATTTAGGTATTGTTGAAATGGATGATTTTGCTGCGGGTATTAAGTCATTGTACAATAGACCTTATTTTAATAAAAATAAAGTTGGTGTTTACGGAACATCTTATGGCGGTACAACTGCAGCAACTAGTTTATTAAGATATCCAGATGTTTACCACGCAGCCGTAGCTAATTCTGCTGTAACAGATTGGCGTAATTATGATAATGTGTACACGGAGCGTTATATGAATACCTTAGAAGATAATTTGGAAGGTTATGAGGCTTCTAGCCTAATTAATATGGCTAATAATTTACAAGGAGAACTAATGATTTTTTATGGTACCAACGATAATAATGTTCACCCTGCCAATTCTTTGCAATTAATTAAAGCATTGCAATCTGCTGGTAAAAGTTTTGAAGTTCAGATTGGCCCAGATCAAGGCCATACAGCAGTGAATAGAGATAGAATGATGGAGTTTTTTATTACCCATCTTGTATTAGATAAATAAAAAAATAGGGTTACCCATTTAGTTCTCAATTAGTTTTAGCCTACTTATAGTGACAGGCTGATGCATTGCACATCGTTGTAT
>CANLIE010000047.1 GCA_947491225.1 uncultured Cellulophaga sp. | reverse complement strand
CGTTTGTGTATTTACAGACAATTTACAAAATAATATACTCATTTAAAAGTGTTTGTGATTAAAATGGGTAACCCTATAAAAAAATATAAAAAAAGAAAAAGGCGTCATTAGTAATTCTAATGACGCCTTTCTTATGATTTGCAGATAGATTTAATAAAAGAATAATTATTTTTTATTGTATAGAATAATCAACCTGACTGGCGTAAACTTCCTTATGTTGTATTCATATTAATGTGGAAGCTTGTCTTTTACCAATCCGTATATAAACGTACCTAAAATTGCAAAAAATAACACAACTATAACAGGAACATAACCAGCTCCTATTAAAGTAAATATTGGCCCTGGACAAGCACCAGCCAATGCCCATCCTAATCCAAATAGTGTTCCTCCAATAATATACCTGCTTATACTTTTTTCTTTAGGAAAAAACTGTATTTTCTCACCATAAAAAGATTTAATATTAAATCTTTTTATAATTTGTACCATAACAATACCAATGATAAGTGCAGATCCAATTATTCCGTACATATGAAAAGACTGAAATTGAAACATTTCATATATACGAAACCATGAAGCTGCTTCAGATTTAAATATTGTTATGCCAAAAATTATACCTATTATTAAATAAACAATTGTTCTCATATCTTAAAATATTAAAGGGAATAGTATATGTATCATAAATAAACCACCTGCAAAAAAACCAATTACAGCCAACAAAGAGGGTAATTGCAAATTACTTAACCCAGAAATTGCATGTCCAGAGGTACAACCACCAGCATATCTTGCTCCAAAACCTACTAAAAGTCCGCCTACTGCCAATAAAAGGATGCTTTTTATATCTGTTAGCGCATTTATATCAAACAGTTCAGTAGGCATATATGTTGTTCCTGCACTTTTAAAACCTAATTCATATAAATTTTCAACTGTTTGCTTACTCACATGAACTTCTGTGGTTTCAGATAGATAATTAGATGCTAAAAAACCACCAATAATGGCTCCTAGTACCACGATTAAGTTCCATTTTTGTGTTTTCCAATCAAATTTAAAAAAATCATTTTTCTTACCAGCACCACAAATTGTGCATAACGTTCTAAGATTAGAAGACATTCCAAAATTTTTACCTACCATAAGTAGTAAAAACATTATAAATGCTATAAGCGGACCAGATACATACCAGGGCCAAGGGTCAAAAATTGAATTCATAGTATATGTTTTTTAATTGTTGCAAATAAAAAGTATTTATTTAATATTATAAGTAACTTAGGTTACTAAAGAAAACATAGGTTTTATTATAGTGAATCTTTATTAGCTTTGTTTTTTTATAAAAATATAATATGGATTCTTTAACTCAAATTGTATTAGGGGCTGCTGTTGGTGAGGCTGTTTTAGGAAAAAAAATAGGAAATAGAGCTATGTTATATGGAGCCATTGCAGGTACTATTCCTGATATGGACACTTTTGCAACTTATTTTACAGATACAGTTTCTGCTTTAAGTATACATCGTGGTTTTACACACTCTATTGTGTTTTCTTTTGTTTTTGCACCAATTTTTGGGTGGTTAGTATCGCGTTATGAACGTTATAAAGATGTTAAAGGTTGGTGTTGGCTCTTTTTTTGGGCGTTTTTAACTCACCCCATTCTAGATGCTCATACCACTTGGGGAACACAATTGTTTTGGCCATTGGATTTAAGATTGGCTTTTAAAACCATTTTTGTAATAGATCCTTTATATACTATTCCTTTTTTAGTTTTTTTAATATTAACAATGTTTCAAAAAAGGGAAACTGCAAAACGAAGAAAGTATAATACTATTGGGTTAATCGTAAGTACAAGTTACCTTATGTTAACTTTTTTATTAAAAGGTATTGCTTTCAATCAATTTAAAAATGAGCTAAAAGAGCAACAAATAGTGCATACAGAGGTAGAAACTAAACCATCACCATTAAACACTATTCTTTGGACAGCTAATGTAGTAACAAAAGAAGCCTATTTAATAGGACATTATTCTTTTTTTGATAGTAAACCCATTCATTTTCAATCTTACCCCAAAAATCACCACCTATTGGGTAACTTAATTGATAATGAAAAGGTACAACGTATGATTGCCATAACTAAAGGATGGTATACAATTGTTAAAAAAGATGATGATTTATATTTTAATGATTTACGTTTTGGGGTTTTAAGTATGAGGTCTAATGCTCAAAATTTTGTTTTTCAATATTTAATAGAAATTAATGAAGAAGGAATAGTTCATTTTGTGGAACAACCAAAAGATAAGAATGCAGGAAAGCAATTAATGATTGATTTATGGCAGCGTTTAAAAGGAAATTAAGTTTTTAATTAACAATTAATGGTCTCCATAACCAATATCATCCATTTTTCCTTTAAATACTCGGTATTGTATAATCATATATACAGTAACTAAAGCAGCAGCTATTAAATACCAATAAACACCAATGGTTAAACCATAATTATCAGCAGCAGTATTGTATAAGGTTAAAGATGGATTTACGGTGTTTGTAGATGGCAGTACTTTTGGAAAAATTGAAGCAACGGTTGTACTTAGTCCGCCAAGTAAAAACATAGAAGAAAATAAGAATCCATAACCATCCTTTTTAAATGTTTTCACTCTAAAAAGCCCAAACAAACCTATAAAAGTTAATAAAGGAAAAATCCATAACCATGGTTTTTCTATAAAATTATGAAAAGGTTTAGGCTCAATTATGTGCCATACCAATATAGAAACTATTACAAGGGTTAATAGTACAAAATTAAGCTTAAAAATAACTTTTTTAAGCGTAACATTTAAATCAGAATTTGTTTTAAAAATAATCCAATTGGCACCGTGTATACTCAAGGATACAACACCAATAATACCTAATAAAAGAGTAAACCAATCTATTATACCTAGTTCTTGTGCTTGTGGGCTAAAGGTTGAATTCCAAAGTGGCAAAAAGAAAAAATGAGGCTCATATGCAGATACACCATTTACAACATTCCCTAGGTTAACACCTCTTACAATATTACCCAACGCAATACCAAAGAACAATGCCAGTAATAAGCTCGCTATACCAAAAGCCTTGTCCCATACAGTTTCCCATAGTTTATTGTGTATTTGACCGCGTAGCTCTAAACCAATGGCTCTAAAAATCAGTAACCATAAAATAATGATTAATGGTAGGTAAAAGCCACTAAATGAAGATGCATAAAGTGTAGGAAAAGCAAAAAATAATACGCCACCTACAGCAATAAGCCATACTTCATTAGCATCCCAAAACGGCCCAATGGCATTGGTAATGGCTTTTTTGTCTTTTTCTTTTTTAGCAAAGAATAAATGAATTATGCCTGCACCAAAATCATAACCATCTAAAATGACATAAATGGTCAACATTGTAACTAATACGATATACCAAAATAATTCCATAATTAGTGTTTTATGATTTCTGGTCCTTTGTTGATTATTTTTCCTGCTAGTATTAGAAAGAGTAAACCTAATAATAAATACAAGCCTATAAAGCCTAATAATGTGAATAGTGTATTGCCAGCAGAGACTGTTGGAGAAGCACCATCAGCAGTTCTCAGTAAATTATATACTAGCCAAGGTTGCCTTCCTAATTCTGCGGTATACCATCCAGTAGTATTTGCTATATATGGAAACGGTAGCATAAAGAGTAGTGACCATAAAATCCATTTTGTTTTGTATAGTTTTTTTCTAATTAACTGTATTATTGCTATAGTTAATAATGCTAAAAAAATGGTACCTAAGCCTACCATAATATGATATGCATAATACAAGCCTGGAATATTGGTAGGATAACGGCTTTCATCAAACTCATTAAGTCCTTTTATTTCTGCATCCCATTTTTGATAGGTTAAAAAGCTTAAAATATTAGGCACAGCTATTTTGTTATCTAATTTTTTTTCTAATGTGTTTGGTTGTCCTATGAGTACAATTTCTGCCCCACCATCTTCAGTTTCAAAAATACCTTCCATAGCGGCAAAGGTGACAGGCTGATATTTAGCCACATTCTTTGCTACTAAATCTCCTGTTGGAAAAACAATAAGAATACTTGCAATTAAACCAAATATAACTCCGGTTTTTACAAATAGTTTTCCAAATTCGCTGTGTTTGTTGTTTAAAATGTAAAAAGAACCTATAGCGGCCACAACAAAAGATGCTGTAATTAGAGATCCTGCTTGGTTATGTAAGTAGGAGGGTAGCAACCAGGGATTGCTAAATAGTGCACTAAAGTTATTTAGTACAAATTTACCGTTTTCCAAAATCTCATACCCAACAGGATGTTGCATCCAAGAGTGCGTGGCAATAATTAAATATCCACTTGCCCACGAGCCTAAAAAGACTAAAAATCCAGTAATAAAATGAAGTTTATGCCCTAATAACTTTTCACCAAATAAAAACAAACCTAAGAACGAAGACTCTAGAAAGAATGAAAACATGCCTTCCATCGCCAAGGTCTGGCCTATTATACCACCAGTAAGTTCTGAAAATTTTGCCCAATTGGTGCCAAATTGAAATTCCATTGGTATTCCTGTAACAACACCCATTGCAAAATTAAGAGCAAAAATCTTCATCCAAAATTTTGAAGCATCATTGTAAGTATCAATTTTAGTTCTTAAGAATTTCCACTTAAAATACACTATTATCAAGGATAAACCCATTGTTAATTGTGGAAATAAATAGTGAAATGTAATTGTAAATGCAAATTGCATCCTATCATAAAAGAGCATATCTTCCATAGTACAATCTTTAAGTAAAAAGATTGTACAAAGATACTTAAACAGTAGAATTTATGAGTTTTTTTTATGATTATAAAACAAATAGGGGTAATTTATTTAAATTACCCCTATTTTTTAATGTTTTAGATAGATTTATAGCGTAGATGGACATATGTACTTGCTAACTTCTATTCCTACATCTTTTATGGCAGTAAAACCACCAGATATATTAATTAAATTATGAATCCCCCTACTTTTCAATATAGATGAGGCAATCATACTCCTATAACCTCCAGCACAATGAATATAAAAAGTCTTTGTATTTGGGAACTCTCCTATATAATCATTGATGTAATCTAAAGGGGTATTAATGGCCGTTAACATATGTTCAGAAATAAACTCGCTTTCTTTTCTAACATCAAAAACAATGGTGTCTTTAGTTAGGCTTTTCTTTAATGTTAAAGCACTTATGCTGCTTACAGTATCATATTCTTTGGTTGCTTTTTTCCAAGCATTAAACCCACCTTTTAAGAATCCTAAAGTGTTATCAAAACCAACCCTAGATAGCCTAGTAACCGCTTCCTCTTCTTTTCCTTCTGGAGTAACAAGTAATAAGGGTTGCTTAACGTCTGCTATAAGTGCGCCTACCCATGGAGCAAAACTACCATCTAAGCCTATGAAAATAGACCTTGGAATATGGCCTTTTTCATAATCGTCCTGATGTCTTACATCTAAAATAATGGCATTTAATGAATTAGCTAGGGCTTCAAAAGTATCAGGATCTAATTCTTTAGTTCCTTTTTCTAATACATCGGCTATATCTGCATAGCCTTCTCTATTCATTTTTACGTTTAAAGGAAAATATTCAGGAGGTGGTAACAATCCATCAATGACCTCATTTATAAATTCTTCCTTTGACATATTGGACCGTAAAGCATAATTTGTCTTTTTTTGATTACCCAAAGTGTCAATGGTATCTTTACTTAAGTTTTTTCCACAAGCAGAACCTGCACCATGTGCTGGGTATACAATAACGTCATCTGCCAATGGCATTATTTTATTGCGAAGACTATCAAACAAATACCCAGCTAGGTCTCTTTCTGTTATTTCACCAGATTTTTGTGCTAAGTCTGGCCTTCCAACATCACCTAAAAATAGTGTATCTCCACTAAAAATAGCATAATCTTTACCATTCTCATCCCTTAAAAGAAAGGTTGTACTTTCCATAGTATGACCTGGTGTATGTAAAGCTATAATAGTAATGTCTCCTAATTTAAATTCTTGTTCATCTTTGGCTATAATAGCATTGAAAGTTGGGTTTGCATTAGGTCCGTAAACAATTGGTGCATTGGTTTCTTTAGCAAGTGTAACATGACCACTAACAAAGTCTGCATGAAAATGTGTTTCAAAAATATATTTTATTTTGGCATTATTTTTTTTTGCTCTGGTAATGTAGGGCGTAGTTTCTCTTAAAGGATCAATGATTGCTACTTCTCCTTTACTTTCTATATAATATGCTCCTTGTGCTAAACATCCTGTATAAATTTGTTCTATTTTCATAGTTTTTTAGTTTTAATTATTTTATTCAAAATTACAATGTATTGTATATGTTTACAGTAACATTGGTTACAAATTACTTTTTTAGAATAAATTCCATATAAAAAATGAAGATGGCCATTATAAAAATAAAATAACCGAAACCTCTTTTTAATTTATTGCCATTAATGAATTTACTTATGTAGTTGCCCACAAATATTCCTGCAAGTGATAATGCTGTAAAAAGCAATAAAAAATTCCAATCGATATTTATTTTTATAGCATCTCCTAGGAAAAAGCCGAAAAGAGATTTAAAGGCTATTATTATAAGTGATGTTGCAATGGCAACTTTTATTTCTACATTTGCCAATAAGACTAAGGCAGGTATTATTAAAAAACCACCTCCGGCACCAATCATACCTGTAATAGCACCAACTACAAGACCTTCAATGAGTATTAATGGGTAATTGTATTTTAAAGATGAGGTTTTAATTGTGCTTTCTTTTTGTTTTTTAAGCATTGATATGGCTGCAGGAAACATTAATAATGCAAAAAGACCAAACATTACCATTCTACGTGTAAAATTGAATCCGTTAATGGTTACAATAATATCTGGTAATTGAGGAACAACATAATATCTTATTAAAGTGACACCAACAATAGCAGGAACACCAAAAACAATTGCTGTTCTCCAATCTACCAACCCTTTAAAATGTTGTTTTAAACCACCAAACAGGGAACTCGTACCAACTATAAATAAGGAATAGGCAGTTGCAATTTTTTCATCAATTGAGAACAAATATGCTAATACAGGAACTGCAAGTATAGAGCCACCACCACCAATTAAACCTAAAGTTATTCCAATAATGAAAGCACATATATATCCAAATAGTTCTAAAATATCCATATAAATAATTAAAATTATATGGCAAAATTAGAATGCTAAGAATGTTCTTACAGTAACAATTGTTACACTATTTATAAGTTTATTGTTTTAATGTGGCTTCTATGAAGTTCTAACTTTCCTAATTTCTCTAATTTTTTAAGAAGTCTAGAAACAACAACACGAGAACTATGTAAATCGTATGCTATTTCTTGATGTGTTTTTTTTATGATGTTGGTATTAGTAACACGTACTTTTTCTTTTAAGTATTGAAGTAGCCTTTGGTCCATATTTAAAAAAGCAACACTATCTACTGTATTTAATAATTCGTTTATTCTATTATGGTAACTTTCAAAAACAAAATCTCGCCAAGATTTGTATTTCGTTATCCAGATCTCCATTTTTTCAATAGGAACCATAATTAATTTGGTTTTGGTTTCAGAAATTGCTCTTATTTCACTTTTTTTGTTTCCCATACAACAAGCCATTGTCATTGTACAAGTATCTCCTTTTTCTAAGTAATAAAGTAAAAGTTCATCACCATCTGTATCTTCTCTTAAGATTTTTATTGCGCCAGAAATGAGAAGGGGCATAGATTTTACGTAATCACCAATTTCTATCATTTTATGACCTTCAGGTATTTCTTTATACACAGCAGCCTTAACAATTTCATTAAGTAGTTCATCTTCAAAAATATGACCATAACTATTTTTTAATTCTTGCATCATTCTTTGGTAAATTTTAATGAAAATTAGATTATAGATTGTATAAATACATATATAATAAAGGAAAAAACCTCATACTAGAAATATGATTACAATGTAACTATTGTTTAATAAAATAAAAAATAACTTATCAATCTTATTTCAATTTAAGAATTTGATTAAAAAAACTGTCAAATTTGCTATGCTCAATTCTTCTTCTCTGAAAAAAACAAATCTTAATTGTCTTTTCCAGTAAAATCAAACTACAAACGGTATTAAATTATCTTTTAAAAAGAAAAAGAGAAAACTTTCATCAAGTTAAAATAACAAGGCTTTTTTGTTTAAAATTGATTTGTATTCAATATAATACAATTCTACTCATATAAAATTATAACATCGAAATTTGGTTATTTGTTAGTTTCTATAGAATGTCAAAAGTATAGATGAATGGTATTCATTGGTTACGTTAAACTAATTTTTAATCTATATGTCCAATATATTTACTTATTACGTATATAGATTTACTTTTGAACCTCAATAATTTTATTATTACATAAAATGAGGAGAAAATTAAATTCTAAACACCTTTTTTTAACAATTGCAATATTGTTTACAGGTTTGTTGGTTTATCTACTATTTCAATTATACAGAATTACTTAGTTAAGTTTTTTGATATAATCACCTCATTTATAACACTTTTTAATACACTAATTTTACAAAGCATTAACTTTATTTAGATTTAATCTAATTTAACTTGCGTAGTTATTTTTTCTATAATATTTTTGCCGAAAATTTATTATTTTAAATAAATCTAAATAAGGATAATGAAAAAAATAGTCACCTTGTTAATGTTAATCTGCTTTATTTTAAAAGCAGAATCACAGAATAGCACTCTTTTGGGTACAGTAACAGATGTTAACAACACCCCTTTGCTAGGCGTAAACATTGTAGTTACTAATACAAATAATGGAACACAAACTAATTTTAATGGTGAGTTTAAAATTAGTGGGCTACAGGAAGGGTCTCATTCTTTGAAAATATCATACGTAGGCTATAAAACCAAAGAAATTTTTTTAAATATTGTTTCTAGAGAAACTAAAAACATAGGAAAAATACAATTATATGAAGGGAACGAAATATTACAAGAAGTCATTGTACACGGAGATCGTAAAAACAAATTTTCTAGAAAAAAAACAGCCTATGTTTCTAAATTACCACTAAAGGATTTGGAAAACTCCCAAATGTACACTACGGTTACTTCTGAACTACTAGAATCTCAAGTTGTAGTTAATTTTGATGATGCCCTAAAAAATGCAACTGGTGTTGATAAACGCTGGGAAGCCACTGGGCGTTCAGGTGACGGAACGGGTTACTATTCCATTCGTGGCTTTTCTGCACAACCAGGCATAGTTGATGGTATTCTTGGGTATACATTTAGTGCTATTGACCCATCATATATTGAACGAATTGAAGTTTTAAAAGGCCCTTCAGCTACTTTGTTTGGTAGTACAATAACTTCTCTTGGCGGATTGATAAATGTAGTTACAAAAAAACCGTATGAAGGTTTTGGAGGTAGTGTTTCTTATACAGGAGGCTCTTTTGGTACACATCGTATTTCTGTAGATGTAAATACCCCATTGGGAAATAAAAATGCGCCCTATTTTAGATTAAATACGTCTTATTTAACAAAAGATAGCTTTCAAGATGCAGGTTTTAAAAATACTTTTTTTATAGCTCCTTCATTATCTTACAGAGTAAACAACAGACTTAATATATCTATAGGAATTGAATATTCAAAAACAGAGCAAACCAATCCATTAATGCTTTTTTTACGGAGAGGATACCCAATGGTATCAAAAAATTTAAGTGAATTGGGGTATAATCGCAACAAATCTTTTACATCTAATGATTTAGTTTTAGAAGTACCTACATACACTACTAGAGCTATTGGAGATTATAAAATTTCTGATGAATGGACCTCACAAACTATTTTTGCTAGTAGTAAAACAGAAACTAAAGGCTATTATCAATATTTAGTAGAAGGCGCAAGTGCTGCATTTTTAGCATCACCAGATCCTAATGTTCAAGCATTTGCCACTCAAATGCTACAACAAGATATATTTACAAGAATTATTGATAAAAGGGATTCAGAAGCCAGTACAATAAATGTACAGCAAAATTTTATAGGCGATTTTAAAATAGGAAAAGCTCGTAATAGAGTGGTTATAGGGCTAGACTATGTTAACAAAACACTAGACACTAACAATAAATTTGGTAATCCGGGGCTTCCAGGGTTTCCATATTTTGATTCATTTCTATTGCCTAATGGAGATGTGTTGCCTACGCCATTTACACCAAACGGAACATATGAGATTACGAAAACACAACTAGATCCTATTTTTGGACAAATTCCAGCTGTAAACATTGAAACAAAATCGCAAACATTTGCTGCTTATATATCTGATGTGATAAATGTTACACCTAACCTAACCACAATGATAGGTTTGCGTTTAGATTACTTTGACCAAGATGGAAATAAAGCAGTTTCACAAGACGATTATACAAAAACAACATTTTCTCCAAAGTTTGGTTTGGTTTATCAGCCTATACAAAACAAATTGTCCTTGTTTGCTAATTATCAGACTGGTTTTATAAACCAGAATTCAGTGATTAACCCAGATGGTACAGTACAAACATTTGAACCCCAAAAAGCAAAACAAATAGAAGGAGGTTTTAAAACCAATTTCTTTAACGGAAGATTAAATGCAGGATTAAGTTACTATAATATAAAAGTAAATAATAGAGGTACTGCTGACCCTAACTCGCCTTTTGGAGGACATGCAATTTTGGATGAAATTGTAAGTCAGGGTATTGAAATTGAGATTAATGCAAGCCCTGTGAATGGTTTAAATATTCGTGGTTCCTTTGCTTATAACGATAGTGAAATAACAAAAACAAACGCTAGTACAGTTGCTGTACAAGGAAGAAGACCTGAAGAGGCTGGTCCAAAAACTTTATATAATTTTTGGACAGATTATAAATTTGATGAAGGAACCATTTTTAAAAATTTTGGAATTGGAGCTGGTTTTGATGGAGCATCTAAATATAATGCATTTGATAATGCGGTTTCAGGAGAGTTTGAACTACCTAGTTATACCATTTTTAATGCAACATTATACTATGATGCAAAAAAGTTTAGAGTAGGTGTAAAGGCAAATAATGTATTAGACGAAGAATATTATAAAGGTTGGAGTACTATAAACCCACAAATGCCAAGGTCGTTTTTAGGTACGTTAACAGTTAAGTTTTAGAGTTAGTTTAAGTTAATTGGTTTTAAGCAACTCTAAGCATTTTGTTTGGAGTTGCTTAGTTTAGAAAACAATATGATAACAAGTAGTTTATTATTTATTCTTATAGGAAGTTATTTCTTGTACAAGACATCAAATAGAGCAAGGTTGAATGAGAATTTAACTATTGAAAAATGGATGCAAACCAACTTTAAAATTTCAAAATACGCAGGAATTGTATGTTTTATAGCTGCATTGATAATTGCCGTTATAGTTTTTGGAAGAACTTCTGGTATTTTATTTTGGTTGGTTTCCTTACTAACAATTCTTAGTTTGGTTGTCATTATTACTCCGTTACAAGAATTATCGTACAAGCATATTTTAATCATATTTATAATCCTTTTCGCCTTCGAATTAACATTTTAAAAAATGCCAGCAAACTCAAAATACTTAACTAAATCTCCTTCGCAACGATTTGCTAAAATTTCAGCAGGCATTTTAGGAGGATATATTATTACTGCATTAATACATATGTGTTTACCACTATGGTTACCAAAGTCAAGAGAAGTTCTAATTACATCTATATTTACATTATTCATTGTTTGGTGTGTTCTTTTAATAGTCCCTTTTTTATTTAAAAATGGGTGGAAATCATGGTTGTTATATGCAGCTGTTACAGCTCTTTTATATGGGGTATACTATTTAGGCAATCAAAATAATCCGTTTATATAATGAGTAAAAGAAACTATAACGTCTTTTTTAACACACATACTGTTAGCGGTATTGTAATAAGTGTTACTCTTTATATTATCTTTTTTGCAGGCGCTTTTGCCCTGTTTAAAGATGAAATTCAACTTTGGGAAGAAGGTAACACTATTTCATATACAGAAAGACAAGATATTAATTTTGATGGTATTTTATCTAAACTAAATAAAACTCATAAACTTTCTGGAAGAGATTTACAAATAAATTTTAAAGAGAAAGCTGATAAAATTACTGTTTTTATTGGAGCTAGTAAAGATTCGTTAGCTTCTGAAAAAGAAAAAGAAAGTAAATTCTTTTATGTTGATATAAACTCTGCTGAAACGGAAACCTATACAGAACAATATAGTTTAGGAGAGTTTTTATACCGTCTTCACTTTTTTCAACAAATTCCTTTTATTGGAATCTATTTGGCGGGTTTTGTTTCCTTTTTTTTCTTATTTGCTATTGTTACAGGTGTTATTGTGCATTGGAAAAAAATAATTCCTAACTTTTTTAATTTTAATCCAAAGATTGCTTTAAAACGTGTTTGGACAGATGCACATACTGTTTTAGGTATTATTGGATTGCCGTTTCAGTTTATTTTTGCAGTTACAGGAGCTTATTTTTGTTTAAGTATTTTGGTTTTATTGCCTGCAAACTTTTTATATGAAGGAAATCAGACTAAGCTAATGGAAGACTTACGACCTACACTAAAAAGTTATGAATGGACAGGAAAATCTAATGAAAAAATACCAAGTTTTAATTTTTTTGCGAAACAAACGACTGATAAATGGCATAATTTTCATCTAACTCACGGGGTAATAAAAAATTATGGAGGTACTAATATGAAATATATCATACAAGGAGAACTCAATAATAAAGAACGTTTTATAGGTACTGGCTATTTAACTTTTAACCCTTATACAGGTACAGTAGAATCCTTAAAAAAACCTACAAAATTGAGCTATATAGAAGATTCTCAATTTGTATTTGGGCGTTTACATTTTGCCAATTTTGGAGGTGTTATAATGCGAGTGGTTTATTTTATATTAGCCCTAATTACTTGTTTTGTTATTATAACAGGCGTATTAATTTGGATTGAAGCTCGTAATAAAAAGAGTATGACTATTGGTCAACGATTATATACTGCTAAAGTTGGTCATATTTATTTGTCTATCTGTTTGTCAATGCTTCCTGTAACTGCATTGGCATTTTTGTTTGTAAAATTTTCAAATGGTTATTTTAACGATAAACAGACCGCTATCTATTGGTTTTATTTTATTACGTGGTTGGTAGCCATTCTTTTTTTCAGATTTAAAAGAGATAATTATTTTACTAATAAGTACAGTTTATTATTAGGTGCTATTTTAGGATTTTTAGTGCCAATTGCTAACGGATTTGTTTCTGGAAATTGGATTTGGAAGACCTATACACAACATCAATTCGATATTCTGTTTATTGATGTACTATGGATTGTGATTGCATTATTTTCACTTCTGTTTTATTGTAAGATAAAACCAAAAATCAAAGAACAAAGCGCATTTAGTAAAAACCCCATAGATTACAATAACCTTTCAACTTTAAGAGCTGAAGAAGTTAAAAAACTAGCAGAAAAACAGAATGGAGACAATCCTCTAATATACAATTCATTACAAATAGAAAATAAAAACCATATACCAATGAGAACAAAAATTACAATACTTTGGATATTTTTAGGCATAGGATGGATAGTGCATCATATCTACGGCTTGTTTAATATTTATTACAATGAAACTTTAGTGATGGATGGAGCAACAGGAGAAGCACCACTAATTCATCACATTTACAGAATTGTGTTTGAAGGGTTTTGTTTATTGTTTGGGTTGTTAACTATTGAGCTATCAAAAAAATGGTTTAAATGGACTTCTCTGATTTGGGCCATAATAGCTGGCATATACAATCTATATCATTTTGTAGAAGCCATAATTTATGAAAATGGTAATATTTCTGAAATATTTATGCTTGCCCTTGTTTTACTAGCGAGTATCTTTTTGGTAATAAACTTAAACAAATGGAAAAATGAAAGTAATACTTATTAGTATTTATTATCATAAAATAAAGCAAATTCTAATAGTGTCTGGATTTGGATTTTTCATTTTAAGTTGTTCAACCAAAAAGAATAATGATGTTCCCACAATAAAATCATTACTCATTCATCAATTAAAAAATACGCATACAAACCAAGACTGGTTTGTCCCAACTAAAATAGCAGTCAAGGAGCTTACGGCGGAATAATCGAACTGGAAAGATAGTACAGCGAATCATTCTATTTGGGAGTTGGTTTCGCACTTGATTTTTTGGAATGAGATGAATTTAAAAGCATTTAAAGGTGAAGATTTATCTGATTTTGATGTAGATAATGAGATTACTTTCAAAATATAATAAAAAAGAATGGAAAATTGCTGCAAGAAAATTGGATAGTATTCAAACCGAATGGGAAGAATTAATTGAAAAATCGACGAATGAACAAATAAATGAATGGAGTAAAGATATTGCTAATATGGCTTCTCATAATGCATATCATACAGGGCAGATTATATACATAAGAAAACATAATGGTTGGTGGAATTGAAGCTTTATATGCTAATCAGAAAAATGAAAGAGATTTTTTGGAGATTTTGTATTAGAACAGCATTTAGATTATTCTAAATGCTGTTCTAATTCTTTAAACTTTCTATGTATAAACTGAATTTCCTTTAAAGAAAATTCTTTTTTTTGAAACCAGTCATAAGCCTCAATTTTGGCGCTTTCTACTTGCGCATCTCTAATAGCCTCAATAGTTACAATATGCCAATGTGTACCTTTGTTTTTAGACACAGCATAGCCAACATCACTAATAATATAAGATTTACGAGGTTGATTTACCAACCGAACTCCATTTTTTAGGACAGCTAAAGTTTTGGTAAGTGAAATAACCTCAGAGAAAGAGTAACGCGCAAAATCATTAAAACCATCTCTTTTTACATTAAATAACTTGTCACCAACTTTTAAATATCGCATATATTTTTTTACAGAGTGGGCGCAAAAATAATAGGATTATACTTTATTCACTTTGCAAACTATTGCTACTTATTAACAATACCAACATTGTGTAGCTATTGTACTGATTATTATAATTTTGGTTTTTAATTTAATATTTAGCAGCTTTTCCTTTTGTTAGACTGTTTTTAATAAACGTTCTAAGATCATCATTGGCTGTTTTCAGGTCTTCTTTACGTAAATACATCATATGTCCACTTCTATAGCCTTTAAAGCTAAAACGGTCTTTCATTTTACCACTAGGGTCAGTTTGCCACATACTATACTTAGAAGTAAAATAAGTAGTTGCACCATCATAATAGCCAGCCTGGTATAACACGTTTAAATATGGGTTTTCTGCCATTGCTTTACGTAAACCATCCCTAACGTTATTATTGCTGTTATCCCACGGATGTACAGAACCAAACATATTGTATTTAAGATCAGTTTTAAAGTTAAGATGTTCTCTTAGATAATAATTAATGGCTGGTGTAAAAGAATGCAACCAAGAAGTTAATTCAGCACTATAATCAGGACTAGTACCTGCTATCATTTTATCTAAACCTAGATATCTAGAGTCTAATCGGCCAATGGTGTGTCCACTTTTATTGCGCAACAATTCTTTCCAGAAAAAAGAAGGTGGTACGTCTAAATTATGATCTAAAATTACTTTTGCGGAAAGCCCAGAGTAATGAGCCATTTTTTGAGCTACTTGCTGTTTTTCTTTGTCAGAAATAAACCCGCCTTTAGCAATAGCAGGCATAAGATGGTTTAATGTATATTCTTCAACTTCTGGTAAAACTTCTAGTAAATCTTTTTGTTGCAATTGGGCAGGTAACATTTTATGATGCCAAGCTGCTGCGGAAAAATATGGTAAATTTATACCAGAAGATAAAGGTCCGTCTGCATTGTATATTTTATAATCTGCAGGGGATACCATTATTACACCATTTAAATACATCCATTGAGATTCTTGTAACTCCAGTGCTAAACCAGCAACACGTGTACCACCATAACTTTCACCAATTATATATTTAGGAGATTGCCATCTGTTGTTACGTGTAACAAAGGTGTTTATCCACCCTGCTAAATATTTTATATCTGCATTAATACCAAAAAACTGTTTTCTATCTGGCATTTTTCCTTCTTTATCAGCTATCATTCTAGAATACCCTGTATTCACGGGATTTACAAAAACAATATCAGCTACATCCAATACAGAATATGGATTATCTTTTATGCCATACGGCTGTACTGGGTAACCTTCATCATCAATCTTTAATATTTTAGGTCCTGTGTAAGCTATATGCATCCAAACAGAGGCAGAACCTGGACCGCCATTAAAAGAAATTAATAAAGGCCGTTCTGCACTATTGGCTACACCAGTTCTCTTATAATAGGTGTAATATAGTGTTGCAACCATATTGTCTTTTTTATCCCAAACAGGTTGTGTGCCAGTAAAAGCTTTATAAGCAACTTTTACACCATTAATTGTAGTTGTATGGTTAGTTACAACAGTTGTATCCGCAGGTATTTTTAGATTTTGGCTTTTAATTATGTTTGTAAGAAGTAAGAACATTAAAAAAGAGCATACTCTTAAAAATGATTGTTTTTTCATAGGTTGTGATTTGTTTGATTTTTATAAATTTTTAAATTTATAGTAGAATACTGAAAAGAACTAAAAGTATAGAAATACCTTAAAATAGAAAAACTTAAAAGCATAATTATTTCATAAAGCTAACGGTAAAAGTTTTCTTGTTGTGTTTTTTAAGAATAAGTCTACACAAAACTAATGCTATAATATATCCAATTCAGTTGTTAGCATAAAATGGCATTGAGTTTATATGTCTTACAACAATTTTGAGAGTTCAATTTTTAAGAAATAGTTAATAATAGGTTTTTTTAGAAGTTTTTACAACTACCATTTTATTTATATACTTTCTTAATCAAATTCAAATAATCCTTATGTGGCATCAATATACTATTGCTTATAAGCCTTATCACAACTATAATTGATTACTTTACAACAAAATAAGTAATATTATACCACACAAATAAGAATAAGACTACAAAATAAATTAAATTTGTCTGTATAAGAAATTCAATTAAATATTCATAGGCATATGATTACAATTATAAGATTACGTAGTAAAATAATATTTTTTCAACTCATATTTTTATTATTAATTGGGAGCATCCAGATAGTAAAAGCTCAGATTACTATATCTGGTCAGAATTCAGCAACTTCTATTCTTGCTAATACGAGCACTGTGGTAGCACCAAGTTTAATAGTTACAACTTCTGAAAATATTACAGATTTCACAGTATCAATTATTGATTCCTATTCTACCAATGATCAACTCGGTTATACAGGAAGCTTACCAGCAGGAATAACTGTAACGCCATGGAATGCAACAACTAGATCTATCGTTTTTAAAGGAACAACCACCTCTTCAGAATGGCAAACATTCTTAAGAACAGTGACAATCACAACTGGTAATGTTTGTTCTCCAGAGACTCGTCAAGTATCTTTTGCCGCTGGAGAAACCTATTACAATCCTTTAAATGGGCACTTTTATAGATTGACAGCAACACAATCTAGTTGGACAAATTCACAGAATACAGCCTCTAGTACGTCCTATTATGGCAGGGAAGGCTATTTGGTGACTTTGACCAGTGAAGCTGAAAATACATTTGTTTCTAGATTGGTTGGCCAAAATTCTTGGATGGGTGCCTCGGATGATTTTACATTAATAAATAATGCACTAGGGAGTACAGTTTATGCTAATCAAAGTGCTTCAGAAGGAAATTTTTATTGGGTAACTGGACCAGAGAAGGGAACAAAACTAACTACAGGAAATGGCAATGGAACAGGTGTGCCTGGAGTGTATCAAAATTGGCGAAATGGAGAACCAAATAATTCAGGAACTGAACATTTTGGACACGTTTATGCTGCAACGGGTGATTGGAATGATTTTGCAGATACACAAACCATATTTGGTATTATAGAATTTGGAAGTATGCCTAATGATGTTACTGTTTCTGTACCACAGTTTTCTAAAGATATAACAATACAAGCTGCTCCTAGTGGTTCTATTTCTGGAGGTAACGTTACTGTTTGTAATGGTACTAATAGTACAAATTTAACCTTAAATGGTTTAACAGGTACTGTAATTCGTTGGGAAAGTTCTATAGATAATTTTATTACTACAGGAACTCCCATTGCAAATACAACAACTACTTTAAATGTTACAAATATTACAGAAACCACTTATTACCGGGCAGTTGTTAATTCTACATCACCTTCTGTATGTAATGGTCTGGTTACTTCTAGTACACCAATTTTTGTAAGTGAACTAAACACGGGTAATGTTTTTGCACAAAACACAACAATTTGTGCTGGGTCAGATGTTGAACTGTATCTCTCTGGGCAAGAAGGAACTGTTCAAAAATGGCAGCGATCTACAGACAATACCAATTGGACAGATATTGCCAATACTACAACAAATTTAAATGAAACCGTTGCCAGTGCAGGTACAGTTTATTATAGAGCAGTTATTGAGATTTTAAGTTGTGGTACATCTCAAGCATCACCTTCTAAAGAAATAACTGTAGTTAGCGGTACACCACCTGTGGGTGGTCAAGTTAGTTCTGCTGCACATGGATCTACTACTAATAGTGGTACATTAACCTTAACAGGACAAACGGGTACAGTTGTAAAATGGCAGCAATCTACAGACAATGGTATTATCTGGTCAGATATTTCTAATACAACCACTACACATAACTATACCAACATCACTACTAAAACCTTATTTAGAGCTCAATTAACCAATGGTGGTTGTGGTAATACTTTTAGCGCAGAAGGGTCTGTAATAATTTTGGATCCACCTTCTATTACCAATTTTACACCAAGTTTAGCCGGCAATGGTGATGTAGTGACTATAACGGGGGCGGGTTTTACGGGTACTACCAGCGTAACTTTTGGAGCAACAAACGCTACGAGTTTTACTATTGTTTCCGATACAGAAATAACAGCTATTGTTGGCACGGGGTCTTCTGGGGCAGTTACTGTAGCTAACCCTGCTGGAAATGATAATGAGGCAGGTTTTATATATAAAGTGGCGCATTATGAGTTTGAAAACGATGCTACAGACGAAACTGATAATAATTATGACGGAACAGAGGTAAGCGTAGTTACATATGATACTGGTGCACAGGGGCAAGCTATTTGTTTTGATAACGGTTCAGGATACGTAAGTTTACCAAATAGTTTAATTAGTAGCCTACCACAATTTACAATTTCCCTTCGCTTTAAAACCACAGGTACTGGAGCCATTTTGGGGTATCAAAACGATGTTCCCCTAGCAAATGCAACAAATTGGATTCCTATTTTAATGTTAACCGATGATGGTAGATTAAAAGGAACCTTGTGGACTAGTACCAATACCTCAATTCAAGCTGTATCTACAGATCCGGTAAACGATGGCAATTGGCACCAGGTAGATTTTACCGCAAGTTCAAATACAGTAACGATCTATTTAGATGGTGCAATAGAGGCTACAACTACAGGTGCTTCTGTTAATCATTTAGATATGTCTTTCAATCAATTGGGTCTTGCCAAAACAAATGGGTACAATAATAGTGCTACTACTTGGGAATATTTTAATGGTTGTATAGATGATATGATTATTATAGATAAGGCGTTAACAACTCAAGAGCTTACTGACATTACTGCATTGCCAGAACCAACTATTATTTCTTTTACACCTACAGAGGCAGGGGAAGAAGATACCGTTGTAATTACAGGAACCAATTTTAACGGTGCTACCCAGGTTACTTTTGGTGGTACAGATGCTACTTCGTTTACCGTAGATTCAGCTACACAAATCACAGCAGTGGTAGAGAATGGAACCACTGGTAGTATAGCAGTAACTACAGCAGGAGGAACGGCAACGGCAAATGGGTTTACGTTTACGTCCAAAACTGTAATTACCACATCAGTATCATCCTTAGAAAATATTATTTATTGTGGAGGAGAAGCCTCTTCAGCCTTAAATTTTGATGTTTCTGCCAGTGACGTCTATCAAGATTTGGTCATTACAGCTCCGACTGGTTTTGAAGTTTCCTTAAGCGAAAATAGCGGTTTTGCGTCTAGCCTTACCGTAGTGCCAGTCGCTAATGCTATTGCCAATACCAGCGTTTATACGCGTGTTGCTGCTAGTCAAGCTGGGCGACTTTCAGGAAACGTTTCGGTGACCTCAGGAACTATAACAGAAAACATTGCTGTAAATGCAGAGACCAATAACTCGCTTTATTTTGATGGAGGAAATGACTATGTGAGTTTGGCTAGTAATTCCATACCAGATGGATCGACCGATTTTACTATAGAAGCGTGGATTTTGCCTGATAATTCTAATTTTGATGGTAACTATCATGCCATTATAGGTAATCAACCAGGAGGAAATGCAAATCAAAATACGAGAAATCCATCATTCTATATCATCGATGGAAAAATTCATATTGATTCATATGAAGATAATACTTTAACCCGATACGACTTTTTAGAATCCAGTCCTTCTATCTTACAGAATGTTTGGTCGCACATTGCACTGGTAAAAGAAGGCTTGCAATTTAAGGTATATGTAAACGGACAATCTGTTATTACAACAGTGGCACCAGCAGCTGTGAATATTACAGGACCTTACCAATTTGGTTATATAGACAATTATTTTGCAGGGAAGATAGATGATGTTAGGTTTTGGAATTCACCTAGGTCGGCAACAGAAATAGCAAATAACATCAATGTTGCCTTAACTGGTAATGAAGTAGGTCTTGTTGGATATTATACTTTTAATGAAGGCGTTGCAAATGGTACAAACACTGGTCTAACCACTTTAATAGACCATAGTTTATCAGCTAATAATGGAACGTTAAACAATATGGATCTAACTGGGAATTCCAGTAATTGGGTACAAGGATATTTTTCTCAGGTTTCTGGAGACAATAGCGTTGCAATAGGAGCGCAAATACAGTTAACTCATTTAGAAAGCGGTGGTGTTTGGACTAGTAGTGATACGGGTGTGGCAACAGTTAATCAATCTGGTTTGGTATCTGGCTTGGCTTTGGGTACGGTTGAAATTAGTTATGAACTTTGTGGGCAAACAACCGCGAAAAATGTAAAAATCAATAACCCTGCAGCATTTGTACTAAGTACAACTGCCTTAACAATAGACGAAAATGAAGATACAGGAACCTTTACAGTAGTATTGGGTAGTGAACCTACCAGCGATGTGGTGTTCAATATTACCAGTGATGCTACAGACGAAGCCACAGTAAGTCCGGCACAATTAACCTTTACGGCAGCCAATTGGAATATACCTCAAGCAGTAACAGTAACAGGAGTAGACGATGCCATAGATAGAGATGATTCCGCAACCATTACCATTTCGGTGAACGATGCCAGTTCAGACGATGCTTTTGATGCTCTAGCAGACCAAAACGTAGCAATCACTTTAACAGATGATGATACCGCAGCATTTGTACTAAGTGCAACTGCCTTAACAATAGACGAAAATGAAGACACAGGAACCTTTACAGTAGTATTGGGTAGTGAACCAACCAGCGATGTGGCATTCAATATTACCAGTGATGCTACAGACGAAGCCACAGTAAGTTCGGCACAATTAACCTTTACGGCAGCCAATTGGAATATACCTCAAGCAGTAACAGTAACAGGAGTAGACGATGCCATAGATAGAGATGATTCCGCAACCATTATCATTGCGATAAACGATGCCAGTTCAGACGATGCTTTTGATGCTCTAACAGACCAAAACGTAGCAGTCACTTTAACAGATGATGATACCGCAGCATTTGTACTAAGTACAACTGCCTTAACAATAGACGAAAATGAAGATACAGGAACCTTTACAGTAGTATTGGATAGTGAACCAACCAGCGATGTGGCATTCAATATTACCAGTGATGCTACAGACGAAGCCACAGTACGTCCAGCACAATTAACCTTTACGACAGCCAATTGGAATATACCTCAAGCAGTAACAGTAACAGGAGTAGACGATGCCATAGATAGAGATGATTCCGCAACCATTATCATTGCGATAAACGATGCCAGTTCAGACGATGCTTTTGATGCTCTAACAGACCAAAACGTAGCAGTCACTTTAACAGATGATGATACCGCAGCATTTGTACTAAGTACAACTGCCTTAACAATAGACGAAAATGAAGATACAGGAACCTTTACAGTAGTATTGGATAGTGAACCAACCAGCGATGTGGCATTCAATATTACCAGTGATGCTACAGACGAAGCCACAGTACGTCCAGCACAATTAACCTTTACGGCAGCCAATTGGAATATACCTCAAGCAGTAACAGTAACAGGAGTAGACGATGCCATAGATAGAGATGATTCCGCAACCATTACCATTGCGATAAACGATGCCAGTTCAGACGATGCTTTTGATGCTCTAGCAGACCAAAACGTATCAATCACTTTAACAGATGATGATACTGATTCTGATGGAGACGGAATAATTGATTCATTAGATAATTGCCAGACTATTTCCAATAGCAATCAATTAGATACAGATAACGATGGAGATGGAGATGCTTGTGATGACGACGATGATGGAGATGGTACACCAGATACAGAGGATGATTTTCCAACAGATCCAAATGAAGATACAGATACAGATGGTGATGGTATAGGTAATAATGAAGATACAGACGATGATGGGGATGGTACACCAGATACTGAGGACGATTTTCCAACAAATCCAAATGAAGATACAGATACAGATGGTGATGGTATAGGTAATAATGAAGATACAGACGATGATGGGGATGGTACACCAGATACAGAGGACGATTTTCCAACAGATCCAAATGAAGATACAGATGCAGATGGTGATGGGGTAGGAGCAAATGAGGATTTGGACGATAATAACAGTGATGTTGGTAAAGAGCGACCAGTTATACCCGCAGAGGCCTTGACACCTAATGGTGACGGTATAAACGACACCTGGGTAATTCTAGGTATTGAAAACTATCCCAACGCTTTGGTTACTATCTACAACAGGTATGGACATAAAGTATTTAATACTATCAGTTATAAAAATGATTGGAGCGGTAGGTATAGCTCAAAATCTAAAAACCTTCCTGCAGGGTCTTATTATTATGTTATCGACTTTAGAAATGGAAACAAACCTATTAATGGATGGATTTTTCTTAATTATTAAAACAAAATTATATGAACCTTCTTTAATGGTGCGTTATGTGAATAACGCACCATTATCGATTAATTTTGTTATTAATATCAGCTATAATAAATATTTAAATAGAGGTCGGTAGTTAGTTAGTTATTAATTTGGATTGATATATAACCTCACTATTGACCATTTTGGTTATTGAATATTGTTTCCTTGTTTTGTGACCTATTCATTCTGAAACAAAACTCATTAAAATACCTGTTCAGATTAGCGTCGCTTACCCAAGAATAAGTTGTCCT
>CANLIE010000046.1 GCA_947491225.1 uncultured Cellulophaga sp. | reverse complement strand
TCAATGCTTTAATCTAATTTTTTGACAATTAATTTGCTGATTATCACTTGATTCTGTTTTTTGTCATGTACTTAGATGTTTCTTATAACAGACCTTACATAATCGCATTATATGCATATTTAAATATATTTTTAAATTATATGTAATATTGCATATATTTATAATTATATGTAAAAAAGCATATATTTGTTAAAAATTAAAGAATGATAGCAGTTATAACGGGCGACATTATAAATTCTAGGGCAGAAAATGTATCTGTTTGGATGCCCGTACTTAAAAATGAATTGCAAAAGATTGGCAAAGACCCTAAAGACTGGGAAATTTACAGAGGAGACAGTTTTCAGATAAAGACTACACCAGAACAGGCCATTAAAGTAGTATTAATAATAAAAGCTGCTATAAAACAATTTAAAAAGTTAGATGTTAGAATGGCAGTTGGCATAGGTGAAGAAGATTACCAAGCAAATAAAATAACAGAGTCTAACGGTTTTGCCTATGTAAACTCAGGAGAATGTTTTGAAGGTTTAAAGAAGCAAACCATAGCAATTAAAACCCCTTGGAAAGATTTTGACATAGTTTTAAACTTAGTGTTGGATGTTCTTTCTCTTACAATTAATAATTGGTCTCCTAATAATGCTCTGCTTATAAAAACGAGTTTAGAGAATTCTAATAATACACAAAAAGAACTTGCAGAAAAACTAGATAAGAAACAGAGTAATATTAGTGCAGGCCTAAAGAGAGCTGGTTTTGATGAGATTGAAAAAATACTGGAATATTACAAAAAACAAATACAAATACTATGTTAGTACTTATATTAAAGCTTGTTTTAGCACACATATTAGGCGATTTTGTTTTACAACCCAATAGCTGGATAAAAAACAAACAAAAACAACAACACAAATCTCCGTATTTGTATTGGCACATTTTAATACACTTAGTGTCTTTATTGATAGTCTTAGAATTTAATACAGACTATTTTCTAGGTATTGGTTTAATTGTAATAACCCATTATATTATAGATTTAATAAAACTACGTTTACATAAAAAGAGAAATGAAAGAATCTTATTTTTTATAGATCAAGTGCTCCATTTTATAGTAATATTTGGTGTAGTATATTATTATGCAGATTTTGACTTTAGTCTTTCAGGATTGTTTACCCCAGAAGTCATACTTTTTGTACTTGCTATTTTATTCATAACTAATGTTTCTTCTGTAGTAATGAAAGTAATTATTTCTAAGTGGAAATTAGAAAAAACAGATAATAAGTCATTAAAAAATGCAGGTGCATATATAGGTGTGTTAGAGCGTTTGTTTATTTTTATGTTTATTGTTTTAGAACAATGGAGCGGCATAGGTTTTTTGTTAACAGCTAAATCAGTATTTAGGTTTGGAGATTTATCTAGGTCTAGTGATCGTAAGTTAACAGAATATATTTTAATAGGAACCCTAATGAGTTTTGGTTTAGCTATATTAATTGCTTTAGGGTATAAGTATGTGCTTACTTTAATAAGTGTATAAAAAACCCTTGAAAAATTAATAAAATCAAGGGTTTTGATGAATAAAAATAATCTCATATGCCTTATAGTTTCATAGAAATTGAAACATAAGTTTTGCTATCTGTTTAAGCACAGTCTAAATGCCTTAGTTTTTCAAGTGCTTCTGACTTAGAGTTAACATCTAGTTTTAAATAAATATTTTGGATATGAAAATTTACAGCACTGGGAGTCACAAATAGCTTGTCTGCAATGGTTTTATAAGTTTCACCTTCAAACAAATAATCTATGATTTGATTTTCTCTTTTTGAAAAATAATTATATGATTTTCTGTGAAACATAGAAATTACCTTTTTTGCAATATCATTACTTATTGCTGCACCTTCATATTTTATGGCATTTAAGGCATTATGTAACCTATCTTTAGTCATTGGCTTTGTTAGATAACCGTTTGCTCCATTTTTAAAGGCTTTTTTTATGAATGTAAAATCACTCTGATTGCTGACTATAATAATTTTTACATTTGGATTCTTTTTTCTAAATTTTCTAATACTTTCTAAGCCAACAAGTCCTGTAGTTGGAATTTCAGATACTATAATATCTGGCTGTATGTCATCATATACTTGCAAAGCCACCTTTGCCGATTTGTATATGCCTGTAAGTTCATAATCTAAATATTCGCTAAAGTAATAATTATATGCTTCACGAGATTGTGGGTCATTGTCTATAACCATAATTTTTAATATGCTAGATTTCATAAGCAGTAAATTTAGTGTACACACCATTAAATATGTGTACTATGTTAAATAATAAGACTTTAAGGAATTTCCTTGAAAATTGAACATAGCATAGCCATTCCCAATCATTTTAAGAATGATTAAGTGCAGTTTTATACAAAAAATGAAGCAAATATAAACCTACCCTTACACTTTAAAGCATAAGAAATGACAAATATGATGTCCTATTTTAGTTATATTCTAATACTCTTTTTTAGAGTATAAAATTACCTTTATAAAGAATTAAAGGTTTGGTTTTGGCGAAGATGTTGTAACGCTCTTTCTTTTGACTTTCTGAGTTGTAAAAAGTTTTCATAAAATTAGGGTTTAGGGGGTTAAAAAAATCATTAAATAATCTACATCATTAATTTAAGAAATTTAAAATTAAACGCTTTTTCTAAAAATAGTATTTATTTATAATTATGAAATTATTTTAAAATGAAGTAAAATTCAATACTAATATTTATGAATTTTACATTCTAATAAACAATCTCTTATACTAAATATAAAACTTTTTCGTTAAATAAACAACAAAATCTGTAAGAAAATACATTGTAACTTGCTATCGGTTTAATTTAGATATAATATAATATAAAATAAACTCCTGTTTTTTAGTGGTTTAAGTTCTTTTTTGTTAATAATTTGCATTAATCAGAATAATTCTAAAATTATATTTTTTTAGATGAAATACATATTTAAATAAAAAATAATAGCCCTAAAGACAAGTATAAAGAACGTAATATACTTTGCCTTTTAGGACTATCCGCAACCCCCGATGCGTTTCAACTTATAAAATAGCCTAATTTTTCCTCTTAGTAGAGGGCACTATTTTATTAATCTTCATAGATGTTAACTGCGGTAGCAGTAGATGATGTAATTGTTGGTTTGTCAACTTTTAATATCCACTTCTCATCTTTATATTTTCCATTTAAGTTGGATGCATAGGCTATTTCTGCATCTTTTATAAAATTAAAATCAGCTAAATAGACATAATATAGTCCATTCTCTTTATTGTAAAATTGTTTGGCTTCTAATCCTTGTCTTTTTAAACTTTTCATAAAAGCATCTAAATATTTTTTTGTTTTGTATACATTGGCAATTACATAATAACCAGATTTAATATTATTATCTTTGTTCTGATTAATTACTTTTAATGGAATTTCATTGAATTTTTTATATCCTTTAGTAGTATGTAGCGTTTTAGTATTGTTTTCTTTTATTACGTTATTAGATATTGATGTGTTTTGAATATCGTTAGCCTCTTGCATATTAGATTTTAAATTTTGTTTTAAATCGCTTCTTAAGATTCTTACAATGGTTTCAAATTTTTTCTCTAATTCTTGACTACGTGCATTTTCAATAGAATCTTGTCTTAATATAAGCTCATCTAGTATTAATCTGTTTTGGTATGCCAATGAATATGTATTCTCTTCATAGACAGCATCAGTTGTAGTTTTATTTCTACCTTTTTTACGTTGTTCTTTTTTACGTTTTCTATTTTTCTTTGGGGTATTTAATGTTATACTTTGTTTTGCAAAGTTTTTTACAATGTCATTGTATTTGTTTTGAACTTTGTCTTTTACTTGATTATCACTATGATAAACAACTGTTTCTAAACTATTTTCTTCTTGCTTAAGTACATCAGTATTTTTTAGTGCTTTAAAATTAGTATCAATAGAATTAGGAGATTTTTTAACTTCTTTTTTGTTTAAAGAAGCTATTTGTGATTCATACTTTTTTATGATTTCTTCTATTTGACTTTTATTTTCGTTTTTAGCATTTTTTTGATTTTCTATAAGTGCTAAAATTTGCTCTTCATAATTTCTAATGATTCCATCTACTTTACTATCATTAGACTTTTGAGAATTGGTTGCAAAAGCTGAACCGTGATTTTTAAAAGTATATGCAAGTGATAATTCATGATTCCAGCCAAGGTCAGTGTTGTCTTGCATTACATCTTTTTCCAGTAAATATCCTAAAGACATTTTATCACTTAAGTTAAAACCTAATCCCATAGATACTCCATAGTTGTCATCTATAGTAGATTGTAGCCATCCGTATTTAGGTAAATCTAATAGTAATGACCCTACATATGACAGATTTCCATTTTTGTTTTGTCCAATTTGTATTAAAGGCATAAGCCTTGCTTCTGAAAACAAACCTCTTATAGCATTAAAAGAATGAGTATATTGTAAAGAAGCTTTAATACTTTTGTCATTAAAGTTAGTAGAAAATTCATTGGTTGTTTGGTTGTATTTCACCAAATCTTTAGCATATATTCCAAAGTCAAATTTACCCATAGATAATGTTACAGCAGGCTGTATGGCTAATTTACTTTCTTTTTTTGCATCTATTAATTGTACATCATTATCTTCAGCTACAACCCTGTTTTTGTCTAAGCCTTCATTAAAGTAAGTGACATTTGCTCCAAAAGTTAATTTACTTTTTTCTCCTAATTGAACAGCAGTAGCATAATTTGCATTAAAACCAAATTCTTGAACCACACCTGCCCATTGACTGTATATACCTATGCCAAATGCAGCATTTTCATTAATTTGACTGCTGAAACCTATAAAATAGTTCTGAATGTTATCATCAAAAGTAGCATATTGGTTTCTGTGTAATATATTTAAATAGGATTTGTCTTCTCTAACTAAAGAAAAAGTAGGATTAATTAAAAACCTATTAAAAAATAATTGATTATGATAGGTATTATTAGAGCTTATTTCTGAAACTTTTTTTTCTTGTCCAGATACTATTTGAAGGCTAATTACAATTAATAGCGCCAATAGAGAAAAGATTTTGTTTGATATTTTGATTTTACTTTTCATGATAGTAAAAATTTGGGTTAAGCAATTGGGGGAATTCTATCCAATACTAAATAAATATTGGTTTAAGTGATATAAAATAGCTGTACGTGGTGTAAAAAAGAACTTATATCACAATTGTCTTACATTTTAGTTGTCTTCAAAAACAGAAGTAGAATAATCTATTTTAGAATCAACATTCAATAGATCTATAGTATTGAATTCAGTTTTGTTGGTACTGATTTTTTCATTAGGCTTCTTATAGGAAAATGCTACACGCTGTATATTACCGTTATCACGGTTAGATATTACATATCCCAGACCATTGTTACCCATTAAATCTATGGAGAAATCATCTCTTTTACTATTGATATTTGCACCTAAATTAGACGCTAAACCAACTTTCTTCTGTCCAACTTCAACAATGTAAAGATCAAGTCCACCATATCCTTTTCTTCCATCAGAAGCAAAAAATAATGATGAGCCATTAATAATATTAGGATATAAATCATTCTTTTTTGTATTTACTTTTTTTCCTAAGTTTTTAGCAATGCCAGCAGTTCCATCTTTTTGAATGTTTGAAACATAAATATCATACTTACCATAAGTTCCAGGCATATTAGATGCAAAGAATAGGCGCTTTCCATCATCTGAAATTGTTGGGTGTATAGTAGAATAGCTTTTTGGAGCTAGTTTTAGTTCCGTACTGTTTTTCCATTGTCCGTTTACTTTTTCTACCCTGAAAATTTTATGCACTAATTCCTTTTTAGAAAATATGCCGTAAGTTGGTTTAACATAAACGGCCTTACTATAATATGCTATTTTACCACTGGCAGTAATTGCAGCTGGTGTTTTGTATGCATTTTGATTATTGTTTTGATTGTCTATAACAATATTTTCTTGCTGTACAAAATGCTCTAGGCTAGAAGAGTTTCCTTTGGGGTTAAAACTGTACTCTCCATATTTACCAGAATACGTATCATTAGTTCTATTCACTTTATAATCTGCAGCAACGGAAGATAACCAATCTTTATTTTCACTTGATTGAGGTGTAATTTCTAGTCCTATTTTATTTAATGCAAATTGATAGCGTTCTTGATAACTAGAATTTAATAAGCCATTTTTATTAAGCTCTTTTAGCTTTTTATACCAAAATACTGCAGTTTCATACTTTTCAACTAAAAAGTTGGCATTACCTAAGTCTTCATAGATTTCCTTCTCTTTGTAGCCTAATTTTTTTAGTTTATTATAACTATCAATTCTTTTTTTAGCTTCATTATAATCAGAAGCAATTTTACTAGACACAATAGAATTCTGTGCTGATACGGAATAGAAAAAGAATGTAAAAATACACCCAAGAACTATTTTGTAGGTTATAACATTTTTCATAAGATCGGGGTTTTAAATTGTTATTAATCCAAAGTTCAATAAATATTTTAGATTCGTTATTAATAAAATTTCATAGGTTTTTAGTTTTTTTTAAAAAGTTATCACCAAAAAGGGTAAGTGGTATAACTAATTTATATGATTACACTTTTTTAGATAATGTAAGATGTGAAGTTCATCAGAGGTTAAGTAGAAAACCCATTATAAATTTTAGTGATTCTAAATTAGTCTCTTTTTGAGAAAATTTTAGCTGTTCTAATTTAATTTGATTAATTTTAAGGCTATTACCTCTTTAAACTTGAGTAAACTAGTTTCCATATCAATCTCACTCATTATCCTGATGCAAAGCTTTGGGGTTAGTTTTAATGATATATCTCAAATAGATAAATTCATTGAACATGCACAATTTCATAGTAAGCAATACGGAGATAATGTTTTTGTATTTATTTCTAAACATTATGGGGAGTTAAAAGCAGATCACGACAAAGAACATCAAGAAGAAAAAGAGGATCACGAACAATTGCCTTTTAATCATAATAACTGTTCTCATATCTCATCACTAACAGTATTTGTGCTTAACTCTTTTAAGCAGAAATTAACAACTCCAGATTTTTCAGAACAAACAGAAACCAATTTCTTTTATCAAGCACCTTCTTCATCTTTACATTCAGAAGGACTTTTTCAACCACCACGGTATTCATAAAATTATTTCTATTCATTTTTTGTTCTAATTCACTCTTATGAAGCTAGAACTATTAACGTTTAATATTTTATGAGAAAATGCTATCAAATATTATTAATTTCAGCATAAAGAATAAATTTATTATTCTTTTATTTACAACCTTTATTATAGGATTTGGGTTATATTCTTTATCCCAGATTCCCATAGGAGCAGTACCAGATGTAACTAACAATCAGGTACAAGTAATCACCACATCTCGTAACCTATCTACGCAGGATATGGAACAATTTATTACCTATCCTGTAGAGTTAGAAATGGCAAATCTACCTGGCGTTGAGGAGATTCGTTCCATTTCAAAATTTGGTTTGTCAGTTGTTACTATTGTCTTTAATGATGATATGGGGACTTTCTTACCACGCCAACTTATTGCCGAAAAAATAAAATCGGCCTCTGAGAAAATTCCAAATGGTTTTGGGACTCCAGAAATGGGGCCAATAACTACGGGACTGGGGGAAATTTACCAATATATACTTGATGTTAAGCCAGAATTTAAAGAGAAGTATACAACAAGAGATTTACGAACTATACAAGATTGGGTAGTAAAACGCCAACTTTCTGGTATTCCTGGAGTAGTGGAAGTTAATACATGGGGCGGTTTTTTAAAACAATATGAAGTTGCCATAAATACTGAAAAGTTGAATGCAATGAACATAACTGCTCACGATGTGTTCACAGCTTTAGAAAAGAACAATAGTATTTCTGGAGGTGGGTACATAGAGAAGGTAAACCAAGCTTTTTTTATTAGAGGAGAAGGATTAATTTCTTCTTTTGATGACATTAACAATATTGTTATAAAGAATGATGGTAATTTACCTATTTACATAAAAGATGTTGCTGTTGTTGGCTTTGGAAGTGCTACGCGCTTTGGAGCAATAACTGGAAACGGTGAAGGAGAAAAAGTGTTAGGACAAGTAATGATGCTTAAAGATGCCAATTCTAAAAAGGTAATTGAAGCCGTTAAGGAGCGTGTGGCAGTAATTTCAAAATCATTACCAGAAGGGGTCTACATAAATGCTTTTTTAGACCGTAGCGAACTCATTGCAAAGACTACTTTTACCGTATCAGAAAACTTAATTTTAGGTTGTTTAATCGTTATTTTTGTAGTAGTATTATTATTAGGGAACTTCCGCTCTGGATTGGTAGTGGCTTCAGTAATACCACTGTGTTTACTATTTGCTTTATCATTAATGTACATTTTTGGTGTAGATGCAAACTTGATGAGTCTAGGGGCTATTGACTTCGGAATAATTATAGATGGCGCCGTAATTATAGTAGAGTTTATTGCCTTTCAGATAACACAAAAGGCAAATGAAATTAATGCTCTAGTGAAAACAGAACAGCAATCCTTTAAAGACAAAATAACATTTTCAGGAGCATCAAAAATGATGAATTCCGCCATATTTGGACAACTTATTATTTTAATTGTTTTTATTCCTATTCTATCACTTTCTGGAGTAGAAGGTAAAATGTTTAAGCCAATGGCATTAACATTTAGTTTTGCTTTAATAGGAGCAATGATATTATGTTTTACGTATGTACCAGTAGCAGCTTCTTTGTTTTTAAAACCATCAAAAGCATCTGACAAAAACATATCTGTTCGTTTAATGAAATGGCTCAATAAAATATATGAACCAGTAATTCATTGGGCATTAATGAGTAAACAATTAGTACTAGGTATTGCTGGACTATTACTTTTTGTATCTGTCTATTTGTATTCAACAATGGGAAGCGAGTTTATACCCACGCTAGACGAAGGAGATTTTGTAATTCAGCCAGTACTTAAAACAGGAACGTCTTTAAGTAATACGGTTAAAATCACTACCGAAATCGAAAAGATATTACTCAAAGAATTTCCTGAAGTAAACCAGGTAGTTACACGAATAGGAGCTGCTGAAGTACCTACAGATCCTATGTCTATGGAAGAAAGTGATGTAATTATTGTTTTAAAACCAAAAAGCGAATGGACTTCTGCTAACTCAAAAGATGAATTAGCAGATAAGTTTAAAGAAGCACTTGCCATTATTCCTGGTATGGAAGTAGAATTCACACAGCCCATTGAGATGCGTTTTAATGAGTTAATTACCGGTGTACGTGCAGATATTGCAATTAAAATATTTGGAGATGACCTTGATATCCTTTCTAAAAAAGGAAATGAAATTAGCAATTTAATTGAAAACGTACCAGGCGCTGCAGATGTTTCCGTTGAAAAAATTGATGGGCTTCCAGAAATGAATGTCAAGTTTAATAGAATGAAAATAGCACGTTACGGACTCAATATTAAAGATGTAAATGATATGATTAAAATGGGCTTTGCAGGGAAAAATGCAGGAAGTGTTTTTGAAGGAGAAAAACGTTTTGATCTAGTTGTAAGGTTAGAGAAGCAAAAGCGCAAAAGCATAGATGATTTAAAGAATCTTTATATTGATTTATCTAATGGGGATAAAATTCCATTGCGCGAATTAGCGGATATAACTTATAAAAAAGGAGCTGCAAAAATATCGCGTGATGATACACGTCGTAGAATTGTAGTAGGTATTAATGTACGTAATCGAGATTTACAATCAGTAGTAGATGATGTACAAAGATTGATTAATGAAAACATAAAATTGCCAGTAGGTTATACTATTACATATGGTGGGCAATTTGAAAATCTACAAAGTGCAAAATCTAGATTAATGATTGCCGTACCCATTGCTTTAATATTGATTTTTGTATTGCTCTATTTTGCTTTTAAATCTGTAAAAGAAGCGTTAATGATTTATTCAGCAATACCATTGGCAGCTGTTGGTGGGGTCTTATTATTATGGATTAGAGATTTACCATTCAGTATATCTGCAGGAGTTGGTTTTATTGCCTTATTTGGAATTGCCGTTTTAAATGGAATTGTATTAATAGAGCATTTTAAGGAACTTAAAAAAGAAGGTAAGTTTAATACTATAGAAGAACTTATTATGCAAGGAACTAAGGATAGGCTACGCGCAGTGCTTTTAACCGCTATGGCAGCAGCATTTGGGTTTTTACCTATGGCTATCTCTACCAATGCTGGCGCAGAAGTTCAGCGTCCGTTAGCAACAGTGGTCATTGGTGGTTTAATGACTGCAACCTTATTAACTTTAGTTGTGTTACCAGTGTTGTATGCTTATGTTAACAGTCCAAAGAAGGCAAAGACACCATCTGGTGGAAAAAATATTGCTAGTTTAAGTGTCTTAATTCTTCTTGTTGCTATGAATGTTAATGCTCAAGAGAAACCTATGAATCTTAAAGCATTAATTCCACTAGCTATTGAAAATAATGCAGGTCTTACTAGTAATCGTTTAAAAGTAGATCAATCCAATACGCTTGTAAACAGTGCTTTTAATTTTGATAAAACACAGTTGTATTACGAGTTTGATGAAAATAATTTAGCTACAAACAACGAGCCACTGCGTGTATATGGTATTCAGCAAGATTTTCGTTTTCCAACAGTTTATTTTTCTAAGAAAAAAGTGAATCAAGCCAATGTAGCTGTGGCAACTAGCAACTTTGTTATTAAGAGAAAAGCATTAGAACGTAAAGTAACTAGTATATATTATAATTATCAAATAGTAAGAGAAAAACAGCGTGTTCTAAAGACTTTAGACAGTTTATATTCCAATTTTGCAACTATTGCTGCAAGACGTTTTGAATTGGGTGAAACTAATTATCTAGAAAAGATAACGGCAACTTCAAAACAGCGGCAAATAAATATAAAGTTTTTAGAGTCGCAACAAAACGTAGCATTAGCTTATGGTAATTTGGTAAAAATAGTGCAGTCTAAAGATACACTAGTGGTTGTTAAGGAGTCTGTTCCAAAAATAACACTTAAAACCATTGATATAAGTACAAGCGAAGAACTCTCTTATTATAAAAATAAAATTTCATTATTACAAGCACAACGTAATTTTGAGAAACAACAACTCTTACCAGATATTAGTCTTAATTATTTTCAAGGAACTAATTCAGGGCTAAATAGTAGTTTGTATGGCTATCAAGTTGGTGTAAAGATTCCTCTTTTATTTAGCGGGCAGTCTTCCCGAATTAAAGCAGCAAGTATTGCGGAAGAAATAGCTGTAGAAGAATCTAATGAATATAAAATACAGCTCAATGCAAAATTTGATGCACTCAATACAGAAATGAATCAATTGAGCGTAGCGCTTTTATATTATGAAGAAGAAGGCGCTACATTATCTGATGAGATTATAAAAACGGCTAACGGAAGTTTTAGAAATGGAGAAATAGATTTCTATCAGTATATCCAGAGTCTTGAGAGTGCTTACGAGATTAAACTAGAATATCTAGATAAACTTAAGGAGTACAATAATATTGTAATTAATATCAATTACTTAACCCTATAAAATAAGCATTATGCAACGTATTATATTTAACATTGTAATTTTAAGTGTAGCACTAACACAATTTAGCTGCAAAGACAAACAAGCAAAAAGCGAGCAAACTAAAATAGAAAAAGAGGAAAAGGTAGATGATAGAATCTTTGTCTCTAAAGTACAGTTTAAACATAGTAAAATGGCACTAGGGAGTATAGAGGAAAAACCATTTCCTGTAACTGTTAGAACTAGCGGAATGATAGATGTTCCACCAGAAAACAGGACCGTAGTGAATGCAACAATGGGTGGTTATATTAAGACTACGCCATTATTAATAGGCGATAAAGTACGTAAGGGGCAAGTACTTGTTACTATTGAAAATCCAGATTTTGTGAATATTCAGCAAGAGTATATGGAAGTCAAAGGACAGCTTACTTATTTAAAATCGGAATATGAAAGGCAAAAAACAATGGTAGCTGAGAACATTACATCACAAAAGAGCTACCTTAAAGCAGAAAGTACCTATAAAACAGCAAAGGCTCGTCTCAACGGATTACGTAAACAGTTACAAATGCTTAATATATCGCCATCTAATGTAGAAGCAGGCAATATTAGTTCTATAGTGACCATTTACGCACCTATTGCAGGTAGTATTACAAGGGTTAATGTCACTAAAGGAACATATGTATCGCCAGCAGATGCTATTTTAGAAATTATTAATAATGAACATTTACACTTAGAATTATCAGTCTTTGAAAAAGATATAATGAAGTTAAAAAAAGGGCAGAAAATTAATTTTAAAATTCCAGAATCTTCAACAGAAATTTACAAGGCAGAAGTTCATTTAATTGGAACCGCTATTGAAGAAAATAGAACAATTAAGGTGCACGGGCATATAGAGGATGAAAAACAAGCTAATTTCTTAACAGGAATGTTTATTGAAGCAGAGATTATAACGGAATCAACTTTTGTGTTAGCATTACCAGAAACTGCTATTGCAAATGTAGATGATATAAGTTTTGCTTTAGTGTTAGATGAAACAACGAACGAAGGTTACTTTTTTAAACAAATAGAAATTAATACAGGCAATACTGTGGCTGAATACATTGAACTTTTAGATTTAGATACATTAAAATTAGACACAATATTTTTGACAAACGGAACTTTTAATCTCGTTGGAGAATCTAGCGGACATTAACATAGAGAATTATGAATAATCAAGAAAAACATTATATAAACCGTAGTGGATGGTTACGTGCAGCAGTTTTAGGTGCTAATGACGGTATTTTATCTACTGCAAGTATAGTCATTGGAGTTGCTGCTGCAAGTAGTTCTCGCGAACCAGTTATAATAGCAGGAGTAGCAGGTTTAGTAGCTGGGGCATTGTCTATGGCTGCTGGAGAATATGTATCAGTAAGCTCTCAAACCGACATTGAGAAATCTGATTTAGTTAGAGAGCAACAAGAACTTATTGATACACCAGAAAAAGAACTTGTAGAGCTAGCTAAAATTTATGAAGAAAGAGGATTAAAAAAGGAGACAGCTTTAGAAGTAGCGAAACAGTTAACAGCACATAATGCGCTTGAAGCTCACGCAAGAGACGAATTGGGCATTACAGAAATGACGGAAGCAAAACCATTACAAGCAGCAATATCTTCAGGAGTGGCTTTTACAGTAGGAGGATTTCTTCCTGTATTGGTCGCTTTTATAGCACCTCTGGAATTTGTAGAATATACAGAGTATATATTTGCCATAATTTTTTTAGCCATATTAGGAATGGTATCAGCCAAAGCAGGTGGTTCAAGAAAATTAAAATCTGTTTTGAGAATTACGTTTTGGGGAACAATAGCAATGGGAATCACTGCATTGATTGGTTATTTATTTAATATTAATATTGCATAATTAAATGATTATGTATGCCATTATTTTAAATTTAACTTGTTTTTTTAGATAAATAAACTGGAGTAAAAAACAAAATACTAGACCATTCCATATTTATTAATAATGGCTAATTGTCCTGTATGATATGTTGTATGTGATATAATTCTTCCAAAGGCTTCTGCTTTTGATTTTACTCCAAATTCTTTTGTTTTAATTACGGTTTCCCAATCTACATCTATTTGTTTTTCAACTATAGATTTTAAAACTTTAAAAGAATGATTTGTGTAATTTATTAGCTCAGTAAGATTTGTCCATTCTCCTGTGTCTTTTTGTGCAATTACAGTTTTGGCTATAACTTTAGTGTCTTTTGCACCAAAAACGTTTTTTGCAAATAGCAGTTCTACGTCTCCAATATGCCTAATTAGAAACCCAACACTATTAGGTGAGGGCAGTAATTTCTTTGATAAATCAGCTTCAACAAGGTTTAACAATTGATTTGAAAATCTTGTTCTTGCTTCTTGCCATAATTCTACAAGTATTTGTGTTTTTGTTTTCATACTATGTATTTCGTTTTTTACCAGTAATATCTTCAATCTTTATAAGAAATACAGATGGAATATCATCTTTATATATTTTACTAGAAAACTCGCTTATAAAATCAACCTTTCTGTGTTCTTGTTCTATAATAACATCTTTAATACCTAATGAAAATTTATGTAAATATGATTTTGCATCACTACCAAAGTGCTGTTCAAAAGTGCCATGTACTAATATAGATTTCCAATGATTGACTGCTTTAATTTCTCCTACTTGAAGAGAAACAGCATTATTTTTACGCATTGCATTCATCTTATGACCATCTCCTGAATAGCAAATTATGGCGTTTATGCTTTTATCATAATAATAAGTAATGGGTACAACATAAGGTTTATTATTATAGATATAGCCTAACTGACCTATGTAGTTATTTTCTAGAATAAATTCAATTTCTTTTTCATTTAAATTTTTAAACATATCATTTATATTAAAGTGTTTTATTTTTTGAGTAAAGGGTTTAATCTTTTTATAATCTGGTTTGTAAAAGATAGGGTGTCCTCTAATTTAGATTCTCCTGTAATGGCATCAATGCCATCCATTTTGTATGATCCTCTTCCAGATGTTGTAAATACAATAATCTTGTTTTTATGATTTATAGAATTATTAATAAATGTTTTAACCGCAACAGGTGGTTTCCAATTTTCCCAAGTATGAATTAATAAAATAGCATTAAATTCTTTAGCATTAATTTCTGATAATGTAGAAACATCTATGATTTTAATAAATATAGAGTCTTTTTTATAATGAGCAACTATTGCGTCTGTAACTGCATTTTTAAAGTCACTGCCTTGAGTAGCTATTAGTAGTTTTACCTTAAGATTTGAAGTATTTACCTGAAATTCTTCTGCCTTATTCATAGTATAAGTATACTTATACCGTAGGGCAAACAATAGTAATAAAGTACTAATTGCAAGTATTACTAGTATTATTTTATTTTTTGGTTTCATTTTTATTATGCTTTTAATGAAAAGGTATTTAATCTTAATCATATAAACTATGATAAAAATCATGTGTCATTTTTAACATCCAATCATCCAGAACCTCTGTTTACATTGTTCTATTTATATAAATTGCCCTAAAAGGAAAGAATGTTTTGTATTAGCCTATTTATTAATGTCAACTTTTAAAGGGGGGATTTTTATTAGTTCTAGAGTAGTTGACGCAAAAATTACTTTACCATTTGTTTTTTCAAATTCCTTATAGATTTTGTCATTTAAAATGCTTTTGGTATAACGTCTCTTTTTATAATCTACAATGTACCTTAAATTAAATTCAATCCAATTATCGGTCATAGAAATGGCAAGAGTTGGATCTACAATTGCATCTTCAATATAGTATTTATTAACTACGTCATTCCATTGTGATTTTGAGTCAGCAGTATATTCTGAAAGAATTTCAGAGGCAATTTTAATAACTATGGATTTTGCTAGTTCAACATCAGATCCATACCTTATTGGTAAATTAAATTCATCCCAAATAAAAGGAAAGTCTTGTGAATAGTTATAAATAGGGACTTTAAAAACAAAGGCATTACTCAATTTTACAATACGTCCACTATAGTTATCTGAACCAACCCATTGACCAACTTCCATAATAGTTGTATAAATACTGTCAATATCTAAAACATCACCTTTTATACCATTTATTTCAATTCGGTCTCCAGGTTTATAAACTTTTACAACAAAAATATAAAGTGAGCCTGCAATACTTAAGATTAATTCCTGTAAAGTAAATGCAATACCAGCAGAAAAAAGACCTATGGCTAACGAAAAATCTTTTACATTACCAGTAAAATAAAAAAATGAAAATGTGATAAGTATAAGGTAACCAATGATTTCTATACCTTTCTGAGATCTATAGCGAACTTTTGTGTCTTCTATATTTTTTCGTAGAAAACGCCTTAAAAATTGAGTTAACAAAAGGACAATTATAACTAATACTACGTACTTAAGTATTTTATAAACTGCAGGATTCTCTACAATCCATATTTTAACTTCTTCCATACTAATAAAGTTTCTTAAGAATCTTCATAAAAACGCAATTTGTTATTTAGTAAAGTTATTTTATTTTTAAGCGAGTCTACTTGTATTAATAGGTTGTATATGGCGTCTATACCCTCAAGGTTAATTTCTAGGTCATAATGCAACCGTATAATTTTTTCTACTTTATGAAGTTGATTTTCTTTTAAATAAGTATCATTTTTAGTTTCTATAATTTCTATTAGTTCATATTCACATAATGCTTTAATAAAAGATGTAGGAACTTTATAATGCAGACAAAACTGTTCTACTGAAATTAATTTTTTTGTTTCCATATTATCTTAATTTTGCTAATTCCAAAAAGAGCTCTTTTTCTTTAACTGATAGGTTTGTGGGTGTCTTTATATTATAAGTTACAAATAAATCGCCATATTGACCTTCTTTTCTATATTTTGGAAATCCTTTTCCTTTTAATTTTATTTTTGTTCCATTTTGAGTTTCAGGTTTCACCGTTAATTTTACTTTACCAGTAAAAGTGTCTACCATTAAATCTCCACCCAATAACGCTGTATACAAATCTAAATCTACTGTTGTGTAAAGATTGTCACCATCTCTTTTAAAATTGGTTTTATTACTAATGGAAAATTGAATATATAAATCGCCATTAGGGCCACCATTAATTCCTTTACCACCATGACCTTTTATTTTTATTATCTGATCATTTTCTATACCAGCAGGAATGGTAATACGTATATTTTTGTTATTTATGGTTAAAGTACGCTTGTGTGTGGTATATACTTCTTTAAGGCTAAGCTCTAATTTTGCATTAAAGTCTTGTCCTCTAAATTGCACTTGCCTTCCTTGCTGACCAGCAGAACGCCCACCAAACATAGAACTAAAAGCATCTGAAAAATCTTCTTCATTATAACCTCCAAACGGATTTGTTGTGCTTTTTTGTTGCTGTTCTTGATGTTTTGCCTTTTCATACTCTTCAGCATGCTGCCAATGTTCGCCATATTCATCATATTTTTTTCTGTTTTCTGGGTTGCTTAGTACCTCATTGGCTTCATTTATTTCTTTAAACTTTTTTTCAGCAGCGCTATCATTTGGATTTAAATCAGGATGGTATTTACGCGCTAATTTCCTGTAAGATTTTTTAATCTCAGCTTCAGTGGCTTTTCTTGACACCCCTAGTACTTTGTAATAATCTATAAATGCCATCTTAAATTTATATGTTAATATAATAGTTTATTCTATAACCCTTTTTTGCAAAATCTTTATTATGTATTCTAAAAATATTTCAGTTATATCTTTTTTTATGTTTTTATATATGTAATCATAATTTATTATTCAATTGATTTTATAGCACTTATGATTTCATTTTTTTGGAGTACTCCAGATTGTCTCCATACTTGTTTACCATTTTTAAATAATAGCATAGTTGGTACTCCACGTACTTGATATTTAGTAGTTAATGGCTGATTTTTGTCTATATCAATTTTTATAATCTTGATAGTAGTGCCAAGTTCTTCTTTTACCTGTTCTAGAATTGGAGCCAACATTTTACAAGGTCCGCACCAATCTGCAAAAAAATCTACCAGTACTGGTATATCTGAATTTATTATTTTTGTAAAGCTACTTTTCATTTTTTTTAATATTATTTTTTAAGGTTTTTTGTTTAACATTTTACAGTTTAACTACTATTAATTGCATTTCTATATCTTTAAAACTTCTGTTAGTAATAGCGTAAAGCTACTAATTAATAGGGTTATTTTTTAGTTCAATAGTAAGATTTGCAAGCATAATTAATTCAGATTTATTTTGTCCAGAAAAGCTTGCTGTTATTGCTCCAGCTGTTTTTAGTATTAATGAATTTAACTCATTTGTAAAAAAGAAATGATGTTCATTTTTATAGGCTATAAATTCATCATAACAAGTTTTTGCGTCTAGTTTTTTACTTGTTAACCAATCAAAAACAATTTCTATTTGATGTGCAGCATCAATCTTGTAGTCTTCAGTACCATCAGCCGAGAGCCATTCATTTTTTATTATTTTTTTTAAGATATTAAATTCTTCTATCCTTACTACTTTGTCAGATGCAGCAATAGCATAAAACAGTTTTGCTATGCTTTGGTAAAAAGTTGCGTTTAATTGTTTGTGCATTAGTATTTTAATTTAAATATAAGGATAAATTTTTTTTATAGATATGATAAATATCATTATTAATATAAGTATTAACAAATATATTTAAGTTCTAAATAAATATAAAATATGAAAACAAATATTCAATTTGTCAATATGGCAACAAGTGAGAGTATGGATAATTATACTATGAAGAAACTTAATAAACTAGCTGAAAAATATGAATGGTTAATACACGCTGATGTATATTTTAAAAGTGAAAAAGACCCTAAAGGAAAAGGAAGAATTTGCGAAATTGAATTAAGCTTAAATGGACCAAGAATATTTGCATCAGCTAATGAAAAAAATTATGAGTTAGCTGTAAAACATGTTATTAGTGACTTAGATAAACAACTTAAAAAAAGAAAAAGTATAATAAAGCCTTATATATAATTATACAATATTAGGTGTTTAATGATAACTATCAATTTCAACAAAGTGACTATGAAGAAAATATTAATTCCAACAGATTTTTCATATAATGCACTAAATGCTTTAGAATATGCTTTAAAGCTATTTAAGTATGATATATGTGCTTTTTACATTATGCACGCGTATCAAGATGATATTCATATAGGTAACGCTTTAATAACACTGGAAAATATTGATGAAATAACAGATACTATAAGTAGTAAATCTCAATTACAGTTAGAAGATATACTTAAAAATATGAATGCAGCTTATCCAAACCCAAGACATACATATAGCATAGTATCATCTAATAACAAATTAATTGATGAAACAGATAAGATTGTTAATGAAGAGAATATAGATATCATTGTTATGGGAACTCGTGGAAAAACCAACGATAAAAAACTAACTTTTGGTAGTCGTACATTACAAGTTTTAAGATATGTACAATGCCCAGTTTTAGCAATTCCAGAAAATTATAAGTGTATACAACCAAGAAAAATTCTATTTCCTACTGATTATATGATTCCTTATAAGAGAAGAGAGTTAAAATTGTTATGTACCATAGCTTTACCTTATAGAGCAGCAATAGATATGTTGTATGTTTCTAAAACTGAAAAACTTTCATTAAGACAAGAAGACAATCAAAATTTTATAAAAGGAGAATTGTATAAAAACAAGATTAATTTTATAACTAATGCAGATGAGAATATTATCAATGCCATATATACACATATAAAGGAAAATGGTACAGATATGTTAGTAATGGTAAATACAAGACATTCTTTTTTAGAAAACATCCTATTTAAGTCAAACATAGATGAAATAAGTTTGCATATAGATATTCCATTTTTGGCATTGCAAAATATAAAACGATATTAATTAAAATCTTAATATAATGAAACGAATACTTTTACCAACAGATTTTTCAGATAATTCTTGGAATGCTATTACATATATTTTACAACTATTTAATAATGTTGAGTGTAGCTTTACACTTTTACACACTTACACACCAGTAATTTACCATATTGAATATATGCAAGCAAGTTCTGCACAGTTTCAGGTAACGGATTCTGTAAAAGAAGTAGCTGAAAAAAAATTACAAGAAATGCAACAGAGAATTCAATTAGAGTTTAACAATCCAAAGCATACGTTTTCTCAAATAGTATCATTTAATACACTTATTTCAGAAATTGAAGAGCTTCAAAAGGGCAATGTTATGGATATGATTGTAATGGGAACAAAAGGCGCTACTGGCTTAAAGGAAATTTTGTTTGGTTCTAATACTGTTCATATTCTAAAAAAAGCCAAATGCCCTGTATTGGCAATACCTAGTAATTTTTCTTTTCAACCACCATTAGAAGTTTTGTTTCCATCAGATTATAAAATAGACTTTCAAGAAGAACACGTACAAGATATTAAGAATATTGCAGGGTTGTATTGTTCAAGAATAAACATTTTAAATGTAGCTTATAGCTATAATTTATCTGAACAAGAAGAGATTAATAGACAAAAATTAGAGGGGTATTTTAAAAATATTACTCATCTGTTTCATAGAATTCGTAATCAAGATGTGCAAGAAGCAATTACTACTTTTCAATTAAAAAACCATATAGATATATTGATTATGATTAATAATAAGAATTCGTTTTTTGAAAACTTACTTTTTAGATCTAAAATTAATCAAATAGGATTTCATCTAAATATACCATTCTTAGTAATTCCGTCATATAAAGATAAGGTTTAAACTAATTAAATATCATTGTAAGAGAAGTTTATAAATTAAGATTATAAAATAATGAGAAATAATATTTTGCTTCCAACAGATTTTTCAGATAATGCATGGAGTGCTGCTGTCTATGCTTTAGAACTATATGCAAGAGAAGAATGTGCTTTCTATTTTTTACATTCAACAAAAATAAGAATGTCAAGAATGTCAAGTAGTTCAAATGAATTAATAAAGGTTATATCTGAAAATGCCATAAAGGAACTTACAGGCTTAAAAGAAATGGCAGAAAAAACCAATACCAATACCAATACAAATCATAAATTTAGTATTGTCTTAAGTGTAGATGATTTAAAAGTAGCAATGGAAACGGCTATAAAAGAGCATAATATTAACCTTGTAGTTATGGGAACTAAGGGAACTACAAAGCCTAGTAATTTTTTATTTGGTAGCAATACTGTGCATATTGTAAATAAGGTAAGGCTATGTTCTATATTAATTGTACCAGATGAGTTTAACTTTATAGAGCCAAAACAAATTGCTTTTGCAACAGATTTTAATAGGTTTTATAGCGATAAAGAATTGAGCCCTTTGAAAAAAATGGCAAGACTGTACAATTCTAAAATTAGAGTGGTATGTGTTCAGCATGAAGGTAAGTTGAGTGATATACAAGAAAAAAATTGTACAAAGCTTGAAGAGTATTTAAGTAATTATAAAAGTAGTTTTCATTTTATGCCTAATTATGCAAAAAAAACAGTAGAGATTAATGATTTTATTAAAGAACTTAGTATAGACATATTGGCTATGGTAAATTATAAGCATAGTTTTATTGAGAATATTATTAAAGAACCTGTTATAAAGAAAATAGGATTTCATCCAACAATTCCTTTTTTAGTAATTCCTAAGTAATACTTGATATATATCATTGTTATACTGTATACTATCTTGTAATTTGTATTAATATACCTAAAAACAATTGTACAACATATAGAATATTATTGCCAACAGTATTTTTAAAAATATCTTATGGAATATAAGTTAGGCAAGATGAACTTATATTTTTAACGTACTATCCATTACTGGAAAATATGGACATTGTAGTTCCATTTTTAGTTATACATATTTTAATAAACTAAAACACATATAAAATGAAACAAACTGGTATTTGGTTAGATAAAGACAAAGCCTATATTATAACCTTAAAAGATAAATTAGAAACTTTATATGTTATTACTTCAAACATAGAGCATTATCATCCGTATGGAGGGTCAGGAACACGTCTTAAGGGAGGACCACAAGATGTGGTGCAAGACAGTAAATATTTAGAACGAGAAAAACATCAAATGAAAGCCTATTTTAAAAGTATCATTAATGAGGTTAAGGATACTGATGAGTTGGTCATTTTTGGACCAGCGAAAACTTGTGAAAAATTAAACAAAGAAATACATAATAACCATCACAAATTAAGTGTTAGGATAAAAGGTGTAAAAAAGGCAGATAGTATGACAGAGAATCAATTAAAAGCTTGGGTAAGAGACTTTTTTAGCTAGTAAATTCTTCAAATAATTTATGAGATTTAGGAGTATTATTAATGATGAATAACTATGGAAAAAACTATTGGTATCTTAAAATCATCTGGAGAAAAGGTAAACTTTTCATTAGATAAATTACGGGCATCGTTAAATAGGACTGGAGCTGAGAAGTATATTGTTAATCAAATCATAGAGAAGGTAGGCAATGAATTGTACCAAGGTATTTCTACAAAAGAAATTTACAATAGAGCTTTTTCTTTGCTTAAAAAAAATAAAAGTTATTTAGCATCAAGGTATAAGCTTAAAAAAGCTATTTATGAGCTAGGCCCTACTGGTTTTCCTTTTGAACGTTTTGTGAGTGCCATTTTAAAATATTCAGGGTATAGTACAGAAGTTGATAAAATTTTACAAGGCAAGTGTGTTACACATGAAATAGATGTAATTACTCATAAAAATAATGAAACTACAATTATAGAATGTAAATTTCATAGTGAACAAGGGTTAAATTGTAATGTTAAAATTCCGTTGTATATAAATTCTCGTTACCAAGATGTAAAAGAACATTGGAACGCAAATCCTAAAAAGAAAACTTCACTAACCAAAGGTTGGGTTGTAACAAACACAAGATTTACAGAAGATGCATTACAATATGGCAACTGTTGTGGCTTGTATTTATTAAGCTGGGACTATCCAAAAAATGATGGGTTAAAAGACAGGATTGATCGTTTAGGGCTATATCCAATAACAGTATCTACTTTACTTACTAATAGAGAAAAACAGTTCTTGTTAAGTAGAGATGTTGTGCTTTGTCGCCAACTTATTGGTAATGCTTTTTATTTAGATCATTTGGGTGTTTCTAATACAAGAAAGGAAAAAATACTAGGAGAGATGACAAAATTATGCAATTTTTAAACGTAATAGTATGGATAATTTTGTACGAGTTAATTTTTTAGGTGCATCAGGAGTGGTAACTGGCTCTAAAATTCTTATAGAAACATCTGAGCAAAATATATTGATAGACTGTGGAATGTTTCAGGGAATTAAAGAGCTCCGTGAGCTTAATTGGAATGATCTACCTTTTGCTGTTGAAACTATAGATGTAGTTTTACTAACGCACGGTCATTTAGATCATATTGGTTATTTACCTCGTTTGTTAAAGCAAGGTTTTAAAGGGAAAATTATTAGTACTGCACCTACTTTGGCAATAGCTGAAATAATACTTAAGGATAGTGCTAAAATACACGAGGAAGAAGCAGAAAAAGCCAATAAAGAAAAATACACAAAACATAACCCTGCTTTGCCTTATTATACAATTAAAGAGGCAGAAAAAACAATTCAATTATTTCAAGTAGAAGTAGAAAACAAATGGATTAGTTTATCAACCCATATCTCATATCGATTTCAATATAATGGACACATTATTGGTGCTACTTTTGTTGAATTGGACATTAATAAAAAACGTTTTGTCTTTTCTGGTGATATAGGAAGAAAAAATGATTATCTCTTAAACAACCCTAAAAAACCAGAATGGGCAGATTTTTTATTTGTAGAAAGTACTTATGGTAACAAATTACACCCCAAAGAAGATGTAGAAAGTATACTTGCAACACTTATAAAAAATACAATTCAGAAAAAAGGAAATCTTATAATTCCAAGTTTTGCTGTAGAGCGCCTACAAACCCTTATGTATATATTATGGAAACTCTACAAAGAGCGTAAAATTCCAAATATCCCTATTTTTGTAGATAGTCCTATGGGTAATAATGTTTTAGAAGTATTTAATCGCTTTCCAGAATGGCATAAATTATCACAACAAGATTATAACGCTATGTGTAATCATATTAATATTATACAGTCTTATAAAGAAACTTGGGAAACAATAGATGATAAGCGCTCAAAAGTTATAATAGCAGGAAGCGGTATGATAACAGGAGGGAGGGTATTAACCTATTTACAACAATTAATAGAAGAACCAACCACAACCGTTTTGTTAGTAGGTTACCAAGCTGAAGGTACTCGAGGTAGGCAGTTGCAAGATGGAGTGCATGAAATACGTTTTTTTGGTAAGTATTACCCTGTAAAAGCAGCAATTAAAAGTATAGAAAGCTTATCAGCTCATGCAGATCAAAAAGATTTGTTGAATTGGATGAGTGATATAAAAAATATTCCAGAAAAAGTATATTTAATCCATGGAGAACTTACAGTATTAGATGTTTTTAGAGTAAAAATAAAAGAAACTTATAATTGGAATGTAATGATTCCAAAGCTTTTAGATATAGATAAATTAATGATTTAAAAGCAATAAATGGTTTTCAATGTTTGACAGAATAATTGAAATTTATAATTATATCACTTATTTAATTTAATAACAGAAATAGAACACTAAAATAGCCAATGATATCAAGATATCTTCCTGTTTTTATACTACTTTCTTTACTAGCAGAAGTTTTGGGTACTATTGGTGGTTTTGGCTCCTCTGTATTCTTTGTTCCAATTGCTAACTTTTTTTTTGATTTTCAATCTGTTTTAGGAATAACTGCATTGTATCATTTATCTAGTAATGTTTCAAAAATTGTATTTTTTAAAAAAGGTTTTGATAAAAAAATAGTACTTTCATTAGGAATTCCTGCTATATTGTTTGTGTCTATAGGAGCTTATTTTAGTAAATATTTTAATCCTAAAATACTCACTTACATTTTAGGCTTTTTTCCTAAGTACATGACAAAAATTGAAATATGTTAGTATTATTTTGATTTTGAGCATTTAACAATATATTAGCAATAAAT
>CANLIE010000045.1 GCA_947491225.1 uncultured Cellulophaga sp. | reverse complement strand
AGGACAACTTATTCTTGGGTAAGCGACGCTAATCTGAACAGGTATTTTAATGAGTTTTGTTTCAGAATGAATAGGTCGCAAAACAAGGAAACAATATTCAATAACTTAATAACCAAAATGGTCAATAGTGAGGTTATATATCAATCCAAATTAATAAGTAACTAACTACCGACCTCTATCCATTAAATTCATTCTAAAACTATAAATATTTGCTTTTTTTGACATAAGACAATGTAAAACAATTAAATATAAATTTAATTAATATTCTTTACAAGAAGAGAATTGAAAAACTACATTACATAACTCGTCACTATCTAAAAAATAACAAGCATACTATTATTTATTTACTTTAGGAGGATACTTACTTAAAGCCTTTTCTACTATTTGTTGTAGTTTTTGGGTTCTATGCTCTGGAGACAAGTTTTCTTTTAAAGTACTAAAACTAGCAGCTTGCCATATTAATACATCTCTTTGCGAGTCTATAAAATCAAATACAATTTCGCGGTCTAAGTTTGTACCACCAATGGGTAATCCTATAGATATACCACCACCAAGGTTTCTACCAGCTCCTCCTACTCCAACACCAACGGTGTTTTTTGGTTGACTTTGAGAAGTCTTACTTGTAATGTTAATGTACAAATCTGGTTCTTCAGATAGCATAAAACCTTTTAAGCGTAATACTGAATTTGTGGCATTTAACAAACGCTTGGTATCTAAGTCACTAAGCCCAGTATCTAAATCATTATAATAACCATATGTAGTATATGCCGTAAAATCTATATCTTTATCATAATCATAATTTACTCTTACCGCACTACAAGAAACCAATAAAAATATTACAATTAAATAAGTATAATTTTTCATTTTATCAATTATTTAAAAATGAGGAGTTTAAAATTATGAAAAAAGAACTTTAGATACTATAAATAGTAAACTTAATCGTTTAACTGCTGCCAAAGCTTATCTTTTAATTCTTGTAATCCTTGCTGTGCAACAGATGAAATAAACATATAAGATGCTCCATCTAAATCCTTATCAAGCTCAGCACTAATCTCAGCTTTTAATTCATCATCAAGCATATCGCTCTTAGAAATAACTACAAAACGCTCTTTATCAATTAGTTCTGCATTATACCGCTTAAGCTCATCTAACAGTATCTTGTATTCTTTACCAATGTCTTTACTATCTGCGGGTATTAAGAATAGTAAAGTAGCATTACGTTCTATATGCCTTAAAAAATAATGACCTAATCCTTTTCCTTCTGCCGCACCTTCTATAATACCTGGGATATCTGCCATTACAAAACTCTGAAAATCTCTGTATTTTACAATTCCTAAGTTAGGCTTTAGTGTAGTAAACTCATAATCTGCAATTTTAGGCTTTGCAGAGGTTAAAACAGATAGTAGTGTAGATTTACCAGCGTTAGGGAAACCAACAAGACCAACATCTGCCAATATTTTTAATTCTAAAGTTATACTCATTTCCTCTCCAAGGACACCAGGTTGTGCATATCTAGGTGTTTGGTTGGTACTGCTTTTAAAATGCCAGTTACCTCTACCACCCATACCACCTTGTAGTAAAATTACTTCTTCATTGTCTTCAGTAATTTCTAATACAATTTCATTGGTTTCCGTATTACGTATTACAGTACCCAAAGGTACTTCCATATACACGTCTTCACCATCTGCTCCTGTACTTCTTCCTTTACTACCATGTTCTCCATGCCCTGCTTTAAAATGTCTTTGCACTTTGTAGTGTAACAACGTCCAAAGGTTTTTATTACCACGAACAATTATATGTCCTCCACGACCACCATCACCACCATCTGGTCCTCCTTTGGTTATGTATTTTTCCCTGTGCAAATGTACAGAGCCTTTTCCTCCATTACCAGAAGATACGGTCATCTTTACATAATCTACAAAATTACCTTCGGTCATTGTTTTGGGTTAGGAGTTACTAAAATTATACTATTCCAGTCTAAAGAGAATCTATTACCTTACTTAACCTGGTGGTAACTTCTTTTATATCACCAATACCATTTACACTATGAAACTTTCCTTGCTTGGTGTAAAATTCTTGTAATGGTGCTGTTTTTTGATTGTATTCATCAAAACGATTGCGAATCTTGCTTTCATCCTGATCATCTGTTCTTCCACTTACTTTTCCTCTTTCTAACAAACGTTTAATTAACACTTCGTCATTTGCATCCAAGGCAATTGTAGCATTAATTTTCATATCCTTAGTAGATAAAAAATTATCTAAAGCTTCAGCCTGTGCTGTTGTTCTAGGAAAACCATCAAAAATAAATCCACTTGCTTCTGGATTTTTTTCAACTTCGTCCTTTAGCATATTTATAGTAACTTCATCAGGTACTAAATCACCTTTATCCATATATGATTTAGCAAGCATCCCTAGTTCTGTATTGTTCTTTATATTATAACGAAAAACATCTCCAGTAGAAATATGCTTTAAGTTGTACTGTTCTTTTAAAAATTCTGCCTGAGTACCTTTGCCTGCTCCTGGTTTACCGAATAGCACAAGATTTATCATATTATTTTGATTTAATTGGTATACTTCTTTTAGGTTTCTTCCTAGTTCATTATAATCTAAGCCATAACCTACTATAAATTTATTTGGAATTTCTATGCCTACATAATCTATGGCATACTCACCATTATACACACTAGGTTTGTAAAACAATGTTGCTATTTTAAACTCTTTTACATTGCTATTGGCAAACATATGAACTAGCTGTTTTACAGTACGACCAGTATCTATTACATCTTCCAGAATAATAACACTTCTACCTTTTATAGTATCAGAAACATCTATTAATGTTTCAACAATTCCTGTGGAAGAAAGTCCGCTGTAAGAACTTAATCTAACAAAAGAAACTTCACAATTATGCTCATAAGCTTTTAAAAAGTCTGACACAAACATAAAAGTTCCATTAAGGACTCCAACAAATATTGGTGTTTCATCCTTATAATCTTCTGCCACAGCAGTAGCCACTTTTCTAACAGCAGCCAAAATCTCTTGCTCGCTTAAAAAAGGTCTAAAATATTTGTCGTGCAGCTTAATCAATGGTTTGTTTTTTATTAGAACGGCAAATATACCACTTTGATTTCTCTTTTTAGGATATACAGAAGCAGTTTTAAGATTTAAGTGTATTTTTGCTACCTAGTTAACAATACTGTAAAACAATAGGAATGAACTTTTTTTCTTCAGATTTTAAACTTGGTATCTTAGGTGGTGGACAACTAGGCAAAATGATGCTTTATGAAACAAGGAAGTTTGATATTTTTACCAAAGTCTTAGAAGCTTCTGATGATGCTCCGTCCAAAATTGCTTGCAATGAATTTGTAAAAGGAGAATTGTTAGATTTTGATGCTGTTTACAATTTTGGAAAAACAGTAGATGTACTTACTATAGAAATTGAGAATGTTAATTTAAATGCCCTAGAAAAATTAGAAAAAGAAGGAACAAAAGTTTACCCACCAACTAGAGCTTTACGCATTATACATAACAAAGCAACTCAAAAGTTGTTTTATGTAGATAATGATATACCAACTGCAGATTTTCACAGATTTGCCTATACTAGCGAAATAAAAGACTGTGTAGAAAATGGTGGACTATCATTTCCTTTTGTATGGAAATGTACACAATTTGGGTATGACGGACAAGGTGTAAAAGTTGTACGTACTTTGTCAGATTTAGAAGGTTTGCCAAATGTGGAATGCATTGCAGAAGATATGGTACCATTTAAAAATGAGCTTGCTGTAATTGTTGCGCGTAATAGTAAAGGTGAAGTTAAAACCTATCCTGTGGTAGAAATGGAATTTCACCCAGAAGCCAATCAGGTAGAATATGTAATCTGCCCCGCTAGGATTCCTGATACCGTTGCAAAAAAAGCACAAGAAGTTGCCTTACTAGTAGCAGATAAAATTAAACACGTTGGTTTACTGGCGGTAGAAATGTTTCAAACAAACGAGGATACTATTTTAGTAAATGAAGTTGCGCCAAGACCCCACAATAGCGGACACTACAGCATAGAAGCAAGTTACACCAATCAGTTTGAGCAGCATATACGCGCTATACTAGGCTTACCTTTAGGTGATACTAAAAGTAAAACTGCTGGTATTATGGTAAATCTTGTAGGTGCCGAAGGACATACGGGCAATGTTGTTTACCAAAATATGGAAGACATTTTAAAACTAGAAGGCGTTACACCACACATCTACGGAAAAAAAGAAACAAGACCTTTTCGTAAAATGGGACACGTTACCATAGTAAACAAAGATATAGATGAGGCTCGTAAAATTGCTGAACAAGTAAAAAATACGATTAAAGTGATAAGTGAGTAAATTATTAGAATAAAAAAATATGAAAAAAATCACCTCATATCTCTCTTTTATATTTGCCTGCTACTTTTCTTTTGCGCAACAAAATAGTGTTGAAACTAAATTAATAAATTGTATCTATGAAAATTTTGGTACTAAAGGGTATGAATTTAAAATAGCTATTAACAACTATCAAAAGTTATTAATAAATGAGAAAATAATAGAAGATAGCACAGGAAAAAGCTACAAAAACACTTTAAACAAAATAGTTAAAGATAATTCATTTGATTTTCACCCTTCCAAATCCTTTATGCCAGAAATCAGAAAACTTGGTGGATTTGATAGTATCTTTTTTAAAACCTGTAGAGCTTTCCATAGAATAAATAGTAATTCTGAAAAGTTAAAAATTGAAGAATTAAAAAAATTAATGGACTCCCTATCTGTTAATGAAAATTTTACTCCTGTTGCATATTCTAATGGAATCCTATCTATTCTTGAAGAAAAAGATTTTGAAAAAGATTATTACAAAATAGTAATATTTCCACTCTTTAGCTTAATAAGAACAGATGCAGGTTTAAATAATAATTATAAGAAAAAATCAGATTTTAAGACCTCTGAATTAAAAAAAGCTCTAAAAATTCATATAAATAAAGAGAATGAATTGTTTCTTTACAAAAAACGTATATCTAACGAAGAATTAAAAAAAATTGTAAGAGAGTATGAAATTAAAAATAACTCTAATTCTATAATTTTATATACAAATGATGATGACACTAAATATGGAGATTTTTTAAAAGTTTTAAATATGATAGTCTCAGAAATAGATTTGATAAGAGAAAATTATTCTCATAAAAAATATGGAAAAAGTTTTGACAGCTTAAATGAAAAAGAAAGTAAGAAAGTTGAAGTACTATATCCAAAAAATATACTTTAGAAATATAGCTTAAGCCTAAGCCTAAAAATAAAAAAACAATTATGAGCAAAGTAGCAGTAGTTATGGGAAGCACAAGTGATCTTCCTGTTATGCAAGATGCAATAGACATTTTAAAAGGTTTTGATATTGAGGTAGATGTAGATATAGTTTCTGCTCACAGAACCCCAGAAAAATTATTCGATTTTAGTAAAAATGCACACACAAACGGTTATGCTGTAATTATTGCTGGTGCTGGTGGTGCTGCACATTTACCTGGTATGGTTGCATCTATGTCTCCATTGCCTGTAATTGGGGTTCCTGTAAAAAGTAGTAACTCCATAGATGGTTGGGATTCTGTGCTATCTATTCTTCAAATGCCTGGGGGTGTACCTGTTGCAACTGTTGCTTTAAATGGTGCAAAGAATGCTGGTATATTAGCTGCTCAAATCATTGGAGCATCAGACAAATGTGTGCTAGATAAAATAATCTTATACAAAGAAGGCTTAAAACAAAAAGTTATTGACGGTGCTGAAAAAGTAAGAAGTAAGTAGTACGAAAATTAAAAATTTCTCAATACCCTAATCTAATTATCTCAATACTTAATAAATGAATCCACTTTTATCCCCTTTTGACACAGCACCTTTTTCTAAGATTAAAAACGAGCACTTTATGCCTGCTTTTATACAAGCAATGGCAGATGCAAGAGCAGAAATAGATGCTATCACAAAAAATGAAGCAACTCCAACATTTTCAAATACAATTGAAGCATTGGATTTTGCAGGACAGCAATTAGATCGTATTTCTAGCGTGTTTTTTAATTTAAACTCAGCAGAAACAAACGACGAAATTCAGAAAATTGCACAAGAGGTTTCACCTTTATTATCTGAGTTCGGTAATGATATTACACTTAATGAAGATTTGTTTAAAAGGGTAAAAGCAGTATACAAGACTAAAGGTGATTTAGATTTAACTGCAGAACAGCAAACACTTTTAGATAAAAGATACAAAGGTTTTAGTAGAAACGGTGCCAATTTACCAGAAGACAAAAAGAAACGCCTTAGAGAGATTGATGCTGAACTATCTAAACTTAAATTAAAATTTGGAGAGAATGTATTAGCTGAAACCAATAAATTTCAAATGCATTTGACTAATGAAGCAGATCTAGATGGTTTACCAGAAGGTGAAAAAGAAGCTGCCGCACAACTGGCAAAATCTAAAGATTTAGAAGGTTGGCTAATTACGTTAGATTACCCTAGCTACATACCATTTATGAAATATGCCAAAAACAGGGAATTGCGTAAAAAGCTTTCATTGGCTTTTGGCAGCAAGGGGTTTAAAGGTGATGAACTAGACAATCAAGAAAACGTATTAAAGATTGTAAATTTACGTTATGAGCGCGCTAATCTTTTAGGGTATAATACGCACGCACATTTTGTATTGGAAGAACGTATGGCAGAAACGCCAGAAAAAGTACATTCCTTTTTAAATGAACTACTAGAAAAAGCAAAACCTGCTGCGGAACGTGAATTTAAACAATTGGAAAAATTTGCGAAGGAATTAGACAATATAGATAGATTGGAAAAATGGGACGGTAGTTATTATTCAGAAAAACTAAAACAAAAATTATTTAGTTTAGATGATGAAATCTTAAAACCCTATTTTAAATTAGAAAACGTAATTGCTGGTGTTTTTAAAATAGCTGAAAAGTTATTTGACTTACAATTTCAAGAAGTTTTTGATGTTGACACATACCACCAAGATGTAAAAACATACAAGGTTTTTGATGCCGATAAAAACTTTATTTCGCTTTTTTATGCAGATTTTCACCCGAGAGCAGGTAAACGTGGTGGTGCTTGGATGACTTCTTTTAAATCACAATACATAAAAGACGAACAAAATGTACGTCCGCATATTTCCAATGTGTGTAATTTTACAAAACCGACAGAAACAAAACCTTCTTTACTAACTTTTAATGAGGTTACCACCTTGTTTCATGAGTTTGGTCACGGTTTACACGGTATGTTAGCAAATACAACCTACCCTAGCCTATCTGGAACCTCTGTATATTGGGATTTTGTAGAATTACCAAGTCAAGTATTAGAAAACTGGTGTTATGAGAAAGAAGCATTGGAGCTTTTTGCAACACATTACCAAACAGGAAAAGTTATACCAATGGAATTGGTACAAAAAATAAAAGAATCTGCTACTTTTCAAGAAGGAATGCAAACACTACGTCAATTAAGTTTTGGCTTATTAGATATGTCTTGGCACGGCGCAGACCCAACCGCAATCACAAATGTAAAAACACAAGAAGACAAAGCCTTTACAGGTACAAATCTGTATCCTGAAACACCAGAAACGTGTATGAGTAATGCTTTTTCACATATTTTTCAAGGTGGATATTCTTCTGGGTATTACAGTTACAAATGGGCCGAAGTCTTAGATGCTGATGCCTTTGCCTATTTTAAAGAAGAAGGTATTTTTAATAAAGAAGTAGCCACAAAATTTAAAGACAATGTATTGTCTAAAGGTGGTACTGAAAACCCAATGGTGTTGTACAAACGCTTTAGGGGAGCAGAACCAAAAGTAGAGGCCTTATTAGAACGCGCTGGGTTATTATAAAAATGTCGGTTCAATTTGCTTTTTAGTAATCAGATAGCATTTAAAACCTAATGATACAATCAGAATGGTGAATTTTTCATTATTCTGATTGTTCTATTTTCCAGATTCTAAACTGTCAGTTTAAGTGCTGTTGAAGGATGAAACAGTGTATCGAGAACTTTCCTAACTAAAGAGCTTCTCGATACTAATTCTTTTTCCACTAACGCTACAAAACAATTCACTCTAAGTGACAATGGAACTAAAAACAAACTCGCACTCAAATGTCAGTTCGAGTGCTGTTGAAGGATGAAACAGTGTATCGAGAACAATGCCAACTAAATAGCTTCCCGATACTAATTCTTTTTCCACTAACGTTACAAAACAATTCACTCGAAGTGACAATGGAACTAAAACAAACTCGCACTCAAATGTCAGTTCGAGTGCTGTTGAAGGATGAAACAGTGTATCGAGAACATTTCAAACTAAAAAAGCTTCTCGATACTAATTCTTTTTGCACTAACGCTACAAAATAATTCACTCGAAGTGACAATGGAACTAAAAACAAACTCACACCCAAATGTCTGTTCGAGACATAAATTTTCTTACATCGAACTCAGGCTATAAGAAAAATGAGTACCTTCTACTCTTCTTCATCCATTCCTGCAACGGAAACTTCTACCTCAGCTACAGAGTCTTTAACCTCATTAAACTTATGTATACGGTCTAGTTCACCTTCTTCACCAGAAAAATAAGGAAATACATCCATAATTGGAGATTCAGAGATTGCTGGTACGGTATAATCACCCATTGTGTTTTTCATTACAGCAATGGTATTGTCATACGCTTCTTTTACATCATTACCTTGTACCAATAAATACATATTGGTTTTACGTTCTTTACCACTTTCTTCATCAAAAGCCACCAATGCTACTTTAGACTTAAACCAACGGTCAGAATTTTCAAAAGGGTGTATTTCTGCATAATTAGCTACTTTAATGTTGGTTATTTTAAACTCTTCACTAATATAGGCCTTCATTTCTTCGTTAATTCTGGTTTCTGCTTCCGTATAAGATACCGCATCTACCAAATATGGTTCTGTGGTTACCTTCTGCACCCCAGAATCGTTCATTTTTCTATATTTTACTTTGCATTCATACCAAGTTGCGCTCATATTACCATTTTTTTGGGGTGCCAAATATAGCCGTTATGATAAAGCACACTAGACAATTCTTAAAATAGATATTCACAATTTAAGCTCCGTTTTTGTATTACCTTTACATCAAGAAAGTTAGCTTAAGAAAAATTATACCGAGAACTAATTTAACAGTGAAAATTTTTATTCTGGATAGTGATATTGCATAAGTCTCATAACCTACATTTTTAGTACCTTAGTGTTATGAATATATAAATCACAATTAAACTAATTAAAAGTCAGGTTTAGTATATATGTCTAAACTAAAAATCAATAAAATTCTTACGTATACCATTGCTCTCATTTGGTTAATTAATGGGCTTTTTTGCAAGGTATTAAACCTTGTGCCTAGACATGAACAAATTATTTCTAACATATTGGGAGACAATTATTCTAAACTATTTAGAATTTTAATAGGTATTTCTGAAATAATTATGGCCATTTGGATATTAAGTAAATTTAAATCCAAAATAAATGCAATTACACAAATAGTAATTATAGCAATAATGAATGTTCTTGAGTTTATTCTTGTTCCTGAATTATTACTATGGGGGAAATTTAATTTATTCTTTGCCTTACTTTTAATATTGGTCATTTATTACAACGAATTCCATTTGAACAAGAAAATCATCCAACACAAGTAGTATGCTTTCATTTTTAAAAAACCACCCGTTTGCTGTTGAAGCACATTTTGAAAGTTCTCTTGTTTTAACTTTTGCAGTTCCCAAGGAACAATTGCAAAGCCTAATCCCAGAATGTTTGCAATTAGACACTTTTAAAGACAAATGGGCATTTATTGCAGTAGCAATGGTACAAACAAAAGACTTGCGCCCAAAAGGGTTTCCTGAATTTATGGGGAATGATTTTTTTCTTATTGGTTATCGCGTTTTTGTTCGTTATACCAATAAAACTGGCAAAAGGTTACGTGGTCTATATATTCTTAAATCTGAAACCAATAAAAAGAAAATGGAATGGTTGGGTAATGTTTTTACGCATTATAATTATACAACTACAGACATAATTCTTAATAAAAAAGAAAAATTAACAGAAATCAAATCAAAAAAATCCAAGTTTAAAATTATAATGGATAAAAATGAATCAGATATTCCATTACCAAAAAACTCACCATTTTCTGAATGGAAAGAAGCTAGACGATTTGCAGGACCATTGCCGTTTACATTTACGTATAATAAAGATAAAAAAGAGGTTTTACAAATAGAAGGTGTTAGACAAAATTGGAAACCCATACCTATAAAAGTAGTAACTCACGAATTTAATTTTTTTAATTCCCTAAAATTAGAAAGCCCAGTTTTAGCTAATGCTTTTATCATAAATAATATTCCATATTCCTGGAAAAAAGGTAAAATTGAATTATGGAAATAAAGAGAAAAAAATTCCAAGGAGTCTTAAACATCCTGAGTTTCAATAGGCATTTTTACATAATTGGATTGGCTATTTTAGCTTTGGTAATTATTAGCAAAGTGATGTTTCAATGGCCAGAATCATTATTCTTAATCATAGTAATCTTGTTTCTCTATAACCTTGTAATGCCTTTAATAATATCTGCATACGTCTATGATTTCTCTGATTATTATAAATTAAACTGGTTAAAAGATTTTTCAATAGCAAAATTAGATACAAAACAAATCATTAACATAAATGCTGGTTTTGATGAGACTAGCTTTACCATAAAGGATTATTTTTATAATGCTGATTTAAAAGTTTTTGATTTTTATAATGTAAAACAACATACAGAGCCCGCAATTGTTAGAGCAAGAAAAGTTAGTTTGGGTTATCCTAATACAAAACAAATAGATACAAGCCATATACCTTTAAATGATAAATCTACAGATCTAATTTTTCTACTTTCTGCTGTTCATGAAATAAGGTCTCATAAAGAAAAAATATTATTTTTAAGTGAATGCCATAGAGTATGTAAACCAGATGGAAGATTAATTATAGTTGAACATTTGCGTGATTTTCCAAATTTCTTGGCTTTCTCTATTGGTTTTACTCATTTCTTTTCACAAAAAATATGGAAAAACACACTTAAAAGCGCTGGCTTCACTAAAATAACTGAAACAAAATTTACCCCATTTATGTCTATCTTTAACTGTCAACCATAATTTTTAACCCAATTCATTATATGTTATTTCATTTATATACAATAGGCATTCTACTCATTACATTAGCTTTAGTTCATATTATATTTCCTAAATATTTTAATTGGAACAATGAACTCAAATCTTTAAGTTTAATAAATCGGCAAATGATGACAACACATACGTTTTTCATTGCATTTACTGTATTTCTAATGGGTACACTCTGTCTAACTTCCTCAAATGAATTAATTGAAACCAATCTAGGTAGAAAGATATCACTGGGACTTGGTTTCTTTTGGACCATTAGGTTATTCTTTCAATTTTTTGTTTATTCTTCTAAACTATGGAAAAGAAAAAGATTTGAAACCTTTGTGCATATTTTATTTTCTATGCTGTGGGCATATTTTAGCGTTATCTTTTTTGTAATCTATTTTAAACATTAAACTTATGAGTAAATTAATAATAGCAGGTGGCACAGGTTTTTTAGGCAATGAATTACTAGAGTATTACAGAAACAAATATGCAGAAATAGTTGTTTTAACCAGAGGTAAATCTCACCAAAAAGAAAACATTAGTTATGTAAATTGGGATGCTAAAAGCAATGGAGATTGGGCTGCAAAGCTTAATAATGCATCTGCACTGATAAACCTAACAGGAAAATCTGTGAATTGCAGATTCTCAGAAAAAAACAAGGAAATTATTTTAAATTCTAGGGTAGACTCCACCTTAGCATTGGCCAATGCCATAAACACAGTAGAAAACCCTCCCAAGGTTTGGCTTAATGCCTCAACAGCTGCATTGTCTCACCCAAACAAGAAAGAAAACGGAGAAGATTTTATGCTGTACGTAGGCCAGGAATGGGAAAATGCTTTTTATAGTGTTGAAAATAAACAAACCCGAAAAATAGCATTACGCATTTCATTGGTCTTTGGGAAAGATGGAGGTGCATTAATACCGCTTAAAAAAATTACTCAATTTGGACTTGGAGGAAAACAAGGTAACGGCAAGCAAATGGTAAGTTGGGTACACAGTAATGATTTTGTATCCATTACTCATTTTTTAATTGAAAACAAGGATGTGGATGGCTGTATTGTTGTAGCTGCACCAGATCCAAAATCTAACAGTGAGTTAATGGCAATAATAAGAAAAACATTAAATGTACCTTTTGGACTACCTTCTTATACTTGGATGTTAAAGATTGGCGGTTCAATTATAGGAACTGAACCAGATTTAATTTTAAATAGTATGCACGTTTACCCAAAAAAATTATTAGATAATGGCTTTTCATTTAGCTACGCTACTATTGATACTGCTCTTAAAAATCTACTAACTTGAGTTTAATCTAAGAAAAACTACGTCAGTTAAACTACAAATAAAAGCAACCTAATTATTGTTTTCTTCTAGTGCGTTGTATCCACCCAAAAGATTTACAGCAGTATAACCCAAAGAGTCCAATTTATGAGCTGCTTTAGTACTTAGGCTACCCTTTTTACAATACAAATAAATTGTCTTGCTTTTTGAAATAGTATCAAAATAAGTTAAAAAAGAAGAATCTAAAAAATTAGCATTACTAGCTTTATGCAAATGCCCCAGACCATATTCCTCTGGAGTTCGTAAATCTATTAAGATTCCGTTTTTAATATCACTTTGTGAAAATTCTGTGATATGTTTTGATTTACTTTGTATACAAGAAATAAAAATAATACAAAAGAAAAAGGCTTCATAAAAGATTGTTTTCATCAAAGCTAAACATTTTAATTAAAATCCGTTACATTTGGGGAATCAACAAAAATTAATGCAAACACACAGTCTTAATCCTAACTTATGGGTAGATTCTTACGCAGATTATTTATTTAATTATGCTGTGGCAAGAGTTAGCGATTCTGAAATTGCTAAAGATTTGGTACAAGAAACATTCTTTGCTGGATTAAAATCTGCAAAAAATTATAAAGGAAATGCAGCTGAGCGTACATGGCTAATTGCTATTTTAAAAAGGAAAGTAATAGATCATTATCGGAAAATAAATTCTAATAAAGGGAAATCAGAAGTTAGAATGTCTTACGGATCCAATATAGACACAGAAGGAGATTGGCTAGAAGAGCAAGTTGCAGACCCGTACAGTAAATTGGAAAATAGTGATTTAGAAAATGAGGAGTTAGGTATGGCTATTTATGACTGCATCTCAAAATTACCAAAAAAACAAGCATTGGTTTTTACTATGAAAACAATGCAAGGAATAAGTACTGAAGATATTTGTAATGACCTTGGTATTAACCCGTCTAACCTATGGGTAATTATACATAGGGCTAGGACAGCATTGATGGGTTGCCTAAACTCTAACTGGTTTTAATTATGATTTCTTGCGAAAAAGCGGCCAAAATTTGTCACAAAAAACAATATAAAGAAGCATCCTTTCTAGAAAAAATAGAACTGCAATTTCATTTATTACTATGTAAAGCCTGTCCTTCATTTTCAAAAAAAAATGGAAAGTTAACAGCTTTATGTAAAAAAGCACACTTAAATTTCTTAACGGAAAAAGAAAAGATTGAAATGAAGCAAAAGTTACAAGAGGTTTCTAAATAATATAGTCTAGTATATAAATTACCATTAACCAAAAAATAGGAATTGATTCTACCCAAAACGAAGCAAAATATCTTGTTTGTTTTCCTTTTGTATACAACATTAGAAATCCAAAACTTAAAAATAATATTCCTTTAGCTATTAAATCTAGGTGTGTAATTGTCTCTTTCAACCAAGTAGAGAAAAAGAAAACCAAGACAACTAACCCTGTGGCTAATTTTGTATGTATTACTCCAAAACGCTGAGGTATTGTTCTAAGAGATGGAGAATCATATGCTAAATCTCTAATTTCAAAAGGTACTAATAATATTAAAACAACTAAAAAACGCTGAAAAATTTCAACCCATATATCCACATCTAATCTCATATTAACAGACAATACAGGTAGTAATACTGTAACTCCAGCCCAAACAATGGCTACTATAAATATTTTAAGCCATCCATAGCTTCGTAAATTTTTTGCTTTTGGCAGTACTGGTAAGGTATACAAACCTACTAAAAACATAAGTATAGCAATACCATACCAAACTTTAATACTTAGAAAAAATCCTAAATAAACTGTAATTCCTAAAGCAATAAAACTTAAAATCTGTATGCTTTTATGATATCTGTTTGCTACTAAAATATACTTCTCTGCTTCTACTCCATATTTTATAAAATTGTAACAAGCAATAGTTCCAAAAAAAATAAAATACATTAAGTTATGATTAATAGAAATATTTAAGAGTAACTCGGTGATTTTTAGCAAACAAAAAACAGCGAAAGCAACATGTACACTAGCATCTAAATAAAAATTAAAAAATTGCTTCATTCTTTTCATTACACAAATGTAATTAAAGTGTTCATAACATTAATTAATCGTTAAAAACTTTGCTCTAAGTACTTGACTATTTATCAATTTTAAAAAAAAATAATCATTAATTTTGCACATCTTTTAATAAAAATACTCTAAAAATGAGAACAGACTTGTTTGCTTTAAGACATATAGGTGTAAATGAAGACAACTATCAACAGATGTTTAAAACTGTTGGTATAGAAAATTTAGATCAGCTTATAAATGAAACCATTCCAAATGATATAAGGCTTAAAAAAGAATTAAATCTCCCAGCTGCACTAAGTGAAAATGAGTATTTAGAACATATACAGGAGCTATCTGAAAAAAATAAAATATATAAAACATACATTGGTTTAGGATATCATGAAAGTCTATTACCATCTCCCATAAAAAGAAATATTTTAGAGAATCCAGGTTGGTACACAGCATACACTCCCTACCAAGCAGAAATTGCTCAAGGTAGATTAGAAGCCTTGTTAAATTTCCAGACAATGGTTTGTGATTTAACAGGAATGGAACTTGCAAATGCATCTCTTCTTGATGAAAGTACTGCCGCTGCTGAAGCAATGGCTATGCTTTTTGAGGTACGTAGTAGAGATCAAAAGAAAAATAATGTAAATAAATTCTTTGTTTCTGAAGAAGTTTTACCACAAACGTTATCGCTATTACAAACAAGAGCTACTCCAATTGGTATTGAACTTATAATTGGTAACCATCAAGAATTTGATTACAATTCAGACTTTTATGGAGCATTATTGCAATACCCTGGCAAGTATGGACAAGTTTATGACTATGCAAGTTTTGTTGAAAACTGCAATGCAAATGAAATAAAAGTTGCCGTAGCTGCTGACATTTTAAGTTTGGTGAAACTTAAAGCACCAGGGGAATTTGGTGTAGATGTAGTCATTGGTACTACACAACGTTTTGGTATTCCATTAGGGTATGGAGGACCCCACGCTGCTTTCTTTGCAACAAAAGAGACCTACAAGAGAAATATTCCAGGTAGAATTATAGGAGTAACTAAAGACACAGATGGCAGACCAGCCTTACGTATGGCTCTGCAAACTAGAGAACAACACATAAAGAGAGATAAAGCAACATCTAATATATGTACTGCACAAGTATTATTGGCTGTAATGGCTGGTATGTATGCAGTATACCATGGTCCTAAAGGGTTAGAATATATAGCAAATAAAGTTCATAATACAACAAATATAATATCTACTTCATTAGATAAACTGGGATACAAACAATTAAATTCTTCATTTTTTGACACAATTAAAGTTGAAGTCAAAGATGCTAATGCCCTTAAAAACATTGCAGAATCAAAAAAAATAAACTTTAACTACATAGATAACAAAACAGTTTCTATATCTATTAATGAAGCAACATCAAAAAAAGATGCAAAAACCATTTTAGCATGTTTTATTGAACTAAGCGGTAATGACCAAGAACCTTCTTTCAGTACCTCCTTAAAAGATGTAATACCTACTTCATTACAAAGAAACACATCGTTTTTAGAGAATGAAGTATTTAACTCTTATCACTCAGAAACAGAACTAATGCGTTACATTAAAAAGTTAGAGCGTAAGGATTTAGCATTAAATCATTCTATGATTTCATTGGGCTCATGCACAATGAAGTTAAATGCAGCATCTGAGATGCTACCTTTAAGTTCTGCTCATTGGGGTAATATTCACCCTTTTGTTCCTATTGAACAAGCAGAGGGCTACCAAATAATATTAAAAGAATTAGAAAATCAATTAAGTATTATTACTGGTTTTGCGGCTACTTCTTTGCAACCTAACTCGGGTGCGCAAGGAGAGTATGCAGGACTAATGGTAATTAGAGCATATCATGAATCTAGAAAGGAAGGACATAGAAACATTTGTTTAATTCCAGCCTCAGCGCACGGTACAAACCCTGCTTCTGCAGTTATGGCAGGAATGAAAGTTGTTGTTACTAAAACTGATGATTACGGAAATATAGATGTAATTGATTTAAGGGAAAAAGCAGAACTACATAAAGACAACTTAGCTGCCTTAATGGTTACTTACCCTTCTACGCATGGCGTTTTTGAATCCTCAATAAAAGAAGTAACTAAATTAATCCATGATAATGGCGGACAAGTATATATGGATGGTGCTAATATGAATGCTCAAGTAGGCCTAACAAACCCTGGAAATATTGGAGCAGATGTTTGTCACCTTAATTTACATAAAACTTTTGCCATACCGCATGGAGGTGGTGGGCCAGGTGTTGGTCCTATTTGTGTGGCATCTCAATTAGCTCCATTCTTACCAAGTAACCCAGTTATAAAAACTGGCGGAGACAAGGCTATAACAGCTATTTCTTCTGCTCCATGGGGCAGTTCCTTGGCTTGTATTATTTCTTATGGATATATTAAAATGTTGGGAGAAGCCGGTTTAAAACAGTCAACAATCATCGCTATTTTAAATGCCAATTATATAAAAAATAGACTTAATGGCAAGTATAACGTATTATATACTGGTGAGAAAGGCAGAGCTGCTCATGAAATGATTATTGATTGTCGTCCTTTTAAACAAAATGGTATAGAAGTAACAGACATAGCTAAGCGTTTAATGGATTATGGGTTTCATGCACCTACGGTTTCTTTCCCTGTAGCTGGAACAATTATGATAGAACCAACAGAAAGTGAGAGCGTTGCAGAATTAGATCGTTTCTGTAATGCAATGTTATCTATTAGAGCTGAAATAGATGAGGCAACTTTAGATAACCCTAACAATGTTCTAAAAAACTCTCCACATACATTAAATATGGTTACCAATGATACTTGGGATTTTCCATACTCAAGACAAAAGGCAGCATTTCCATTAGAATACGTTGCTGACAATAAATTCTGGCCAGTGGTTAGACGTGTGGATGAAGCTTATGGAGACCGTAATTTAATATGTACCTGTGCCCCAATAGAGGCATATATGGAAGTATAAAAAACACAGAGAACTAAATACCTAACAAGTCATTTAGATTTTTTAAAATGACTTGTTTTGTTAATTGTTTTTTGTTGAACATCATACACTTTGCTATACTCACTTAACTTTAACAATTAAGTTTTTGTAACTTGATACAAATTTAACTAACACCATTATGCATATTGGAATAACAGGAACAGGCTGCTATATACCCACCACAACCAAGTTAAATAGCGATTTTAACAATCATACTTTTTTAAATACAGACGGTACATTAATTGCTAACTCTAGTGAAATAATTATTGAAAAGTTTAAAAAAATCACTGGTATAGCAGAGAGGCGGTATGCTAAAAAAGAATTAAACACTTCTGATATAGCCTTTTTAGCGGCAGAAAGAGCCATTACTGATGCTAACATAGACAAAGAATCCATAGACTATATTATTTTTGCACATAATTTTGGAGATGTAACGTCTGGTCAACCTCAAGGAGACTCATTACCTAGCTTAGCTAGTAAAGTAAAACATTTGTTACAAATTAAAAACCCTAGCTGTGTTGCCTATGATATTTTATTTGGCTGTCCTGGATGGTTAGAAGGTATTATACAAGCTTATGCATTCATTAAAGCTGGTCTAGCAAAAAAATGTCTAATTATAGGCGCAGAAACTTTATCTAGGGTTATAGACCCATATGATCGTGATTCTATGATTTATTCAGATGGTGCAGGAGCTACTATATTAGAAGAAACAAATGCTACAGGGAATATCTTGGCTCATAATTCTGCTACATATGCTCATACAGAAGCTAATTATATTTTCTTTGGAGAGTCTTATAACAAAAAAGAAAATAATAACACCAAATACATTAAAATGCATGGCAGAAAAATATATGAATTTGCCGTTACAAATGTTCCGCAAGCAATGAAAAATTGTATGGATAAAAGTGGTGTTACTATTAATGATGTAAAAAAGATATTTATACATCAAGCCAATGAAAAAATGGACGAAGCAATTGTAAGCAGGTTTTACAAACTATACAACAAAACTATGCCAACAGATATTATGCCTATGAATATTTATAAATTAGGTAATAGCTCTGTGGCAACGGTTCCAACGCTTTTTGATTTAGTTAGGAAAGGAAAATTAGAAAATCACACTATAAAAAAAGGAGATGTTGTTATCTTTGCTAGTGTTGGTGCTGGTATGAATATCAATGCTGTGGTTTACAAATATTAATATGTACGAAAAAACATATCCAAACAAACGCTTTACGCATACATTAGAATTTCTAAACAAACACATTAACACCAAAGAAACCATTTTAGATCTTGGAGTAGAAAATCCTTTTTCTAAGATTATGATTAAACAAGGTTATATGGTTAGAAATACTAAAGGTGAAGATTTAGATTTGGATTTTTCAACGGTAAACTCAGAAAAAACCGAAGTAGTGACTGCTTTTGAAATTTTTGAACACTTATTGGCTCCTTTTAACGTATTACGAGAAATACAAGCCAACAAATTAGTAGCTAGTATACCTCTTAAATTATGGTTTTCTCCTGCATATAGAAGCAAGACCGATAAATGGGATAGACATTATCATGAATTTGAAGATTGGCAATTTGATTGGCTCTTGGAAAAAGCTGGTTGGGTAATTAAGGATCGTGCAAAATGGACTAATCCTATTAAAAAAATAGGTATTAGACCAATATTACGCAGTTTTACACCAAGGTATTATATTGTATATGCAGAAAGAAAAGAGCAGTAGATTTATTTAATTACCATATGAAATTCTATATCATAATCCCTGCACACAATGAAGAAGCATTCTTAGAAGCCACGCTAAATTCTATACTAAATCAATCCTTACTTCCACAAAAAGTTATTATCGTTAATGATAATTCTACTGATACTACTGAAAAAATAATTGATGATTTTGTAATTAAAAATTCCATTTTTCAAAAATTAAATATTGCTTCGTCTACCAAACATTTACCTGGCAGCAAAGTAATAAATGCTTTCAATAAGGGACTTTCCCTTTTAGATAATAATTATGACTTTATTGTAAAGTTAGATGCTGATATAATATTACCTACTGTTTATTTTGAAAAAATAGCATTTATTTTCAAAAACAATCCAAAAGTTGGAATTGCTGGCGGATTTGCCTATGAAAAGAATGATTCCAATGAATGGAAGTTAAATCACCCTATGAACAAAAACCATGTTCGTGGTGCATTTAAGGCCTACACAAAGTCTTGTTTTAAATCAATTAATGGGCTACAAAATGCTATGGGTTGGGATACTATAGATGAACTTTTAGCACAGTATAACGGATTTATAATCCATACTGATGATTCCTTAAAAGTAAAACACCTAAGACCCACAGGAAAAGCCTATAACAAACAAGCAAAACTCCTACAAGGAAAAGCTATGTACACAATGCGTTATGGTCTTATAATAAGCTGTATAGCATCAATTAAAATGGCATTAAAACAAAAAAGGGTTGCTGTTTTTTTTGATAATATGATTGGTTACCAAAATGCTAGAAAAGAAAAATTGCCTTTTTTAGTAACACCAAAAGAAGGCAATTTCATTAGAAACTTACGTTGGTCAGCTATTAAAGAAAAATTATTCTAATTAATTTTTAATCACCTCTTGTATTGGTTTACCAGTAGCTCCATTAGGAAAAGCCATACCCAACAAAGATGAAATAGTTGTTGCAATGTCTGGAATTTCAGTGCGTTCTACTGTACTACCCTTTTGTATTCCTTTTCCATAGAACAATAAAGGTATATGCGTATCATATATTCTTGGTGAACCGTGTGTAGAACCCGTTCTAGAATAACTAATATGCCCTGGCTTTAATACAAACAATACATCACCAGAACGTTTTTGATTATATCCATTTTGTAAGATATAAGAAATACCTGTAGTATATTCATTTTGCCACATCTGATAAGCAGTATATGTTTTATCTACATCATTAAAACGCAACAATTCATTAGCAAAAGCTTCTTGAACACTCTTTAAATTCAAGTCTAAATTATTTACAACCTTATGATCTAAAAAAATCTGATTGTTAGATATGTTTTTAATTAAATCCTCTGTACCATATTTAAATTTAGTCCACTCGTTTAAACCTGTTCTAATCTTTTTAAAATCTACATAATCTCCAGGAATTTTATTATCCTTTAAATAAGATGGAACCTGAATAGCTCCATGATCTGCACTTAAAAAAACGGTGTACTCTCCTTTTCCTACCTGTTGATCTAATCTATTAAATAATTTTTCTAAATCTTGGTCTAAACGTATGTATGTATCTTGTACTTCTTTTGAGTTAACACCAAACTTATGACCCACATAATCTGTACTTGAAAAACTTACTGCTAAAAAATCAGTTATTGTATCCTGTCCTAAATTTTCTCCCTCTAAGGCAGCTATTGCAAAATCTGCAGTTAAACTATTTCCGTATGGGGTAGATCTAATTGCGTCAAAACCATCATTTTCATCCCATAATTTTGGAAGATCATACGGAAAAGTAGCTGTTTCTTGATTCTTGTATTTGCCTTCATAATCATTTTTGTCTGAACCACTTTCTACATATAAATTTATATCTTTAAAGGTAGACCATATCCTTTTATATTTTTCGGCTGCATCAGAATTATTAAAGCTCGTTACCCAATTAGGCAAAGTGTTCATATAATAAGTGCTTGTAATCCAATTTCCTTCATTTTTACCAACAAACCAATATGCTGCGTTTGCAGAATGACCTCCAGGTAAAACCGCTCCTCTATCCTTTAAAGCAACAGCAATTACCTTACCTTTCATTTGGGTATGCAACCTTAGTTGATCCGTGATTGTTGTAGTTAACATTCTATGTGGGCTCATCTTACCCTCACTACCACTTGTCCCTACAGAACTGTAATTACTATCGCTAGCACAATAAACATTTTGTCCAAGACCTTTATCATACCAATCGTTTCCTATTACACCATGCATTGCAGGTGTTGTGCCTGTATATATAGAAGTATGTCCAGGTCCCGTACTAGTAGGCGCATAATTGTAATGGTGGTTCTTACAATTAAAACCTTCATTAACCATTCTTTTAAAACCTCCGTCTCCGTAGTGATTCCAAAATCTGGTTAGATAATCATACCGCATTTGGTCTACCACGATACCAACAACTAATTTTGGTGTAGTATTTATAGTAACCTCCGTTTTAACTACATTTTTATTCCTTTTAGATTTTTTTTGAGCATTAACTTCATCTACTACAGTAAGGATAAAAAACACAGGTAACAATGCCAAAAACAAACTTCTCTTCATATTAATTATTTTTTCCAATAGCGTAAATGTAGATAAATAAACTTTTCTTTTTTTTAATTGAATGTCAAATGATGGTTAATATTGTTATTTTTACAATCACAAGTCTGCTTTTATGAATTATATTGCATCTATTGGCAGCTATTTCATTATGATAAAAGAGCTTTTTAAAAAGCCTACTAAATGGTCTATAATGAAATCGCTTATTTTAAAGGAAATAGACGAATTGGTCTTTGGTTCCCTTGGTATTATTATCTTCATATCTTTCTTTATAGGTGGCGTTGTTACTATACAAACAGCACTAAACCTTACCAATCCGTTAATTCCTGAAAGTCTAATTGGTTTTGCCGCAAGGCAATCTGTTATTTTAGAATTTGCACCAACCTTTACTTCCATTATAATGGCTGGTAAAGTAGGCTCTTACATTACTTCTAGCATAGGTACAATGAGAGTAACAGAGCAAATTGACGCCTTAGAAGTTATGGGCGTAAATTCTTTAAACTATTTAGTTTTCCCTAAGATTATTGCGCTATTATTTTACCCTTTTGCAATTGCAATTGCAATGTATATTGGTATTTTGGGCGGATGGATTGCTGGAGTTTTTGGAGGTTTTACAACTAGTGCTAGTTTTATAGAAGGCATACAATTAGATTTTATACCTTTTCATATAACCTATGCTTTTATAAAATCAATCATTTTTGCCTTTGTAATAGCAACCATACCATCTTTTCATGGGTACTATATGAAAGGTGGGGCATTAGAAGTTGGCAAAGCAAGTACTACTGCCTTTGTATGGACAAGTGTTGCCATAATTATTTTAAACTACATTTTAACCCAATTGCTTTTAGGATAATGATAGAAGTAAACAACATACACAAGTCTTTTGGCGATGCTCATATTCTAAAAGGGATAACAACTAGTTTTGAAAAAGGAAAAACCAACTTGATTATAGGGCAAAGTGGCTCTGGAAAAACTGTATTCTTAAAATGTTTACTTGGTTTGTTTACACCAGATGAAGGTACTATTAGTTATAATGGTAACATTTATGATGATTTAAGTGCTGACCAACAAAGAAATTTAAGACAAGAAATAGGAATGGTTTTTCAAGGTAGTGCCTTGTTTGATTCCCTTACAGTTGAAGGTAATGTAATGTTTCCTTTAGAGATGTTTACCAAGCAATCTAAGTCTGAAATGCAAGATAGGGTCAATACTGTGTTAAAAAGAGTAAATCTTATTGATGCGCACCAAAAATCCCCATCTGAAATTTCTGGAGGAATGCAAAAAAGGGTTGCTATTGCCAGAGCAATTGTTATGAACCCCAAGTATTTGTTTTGCGATGAACCTAATTCTGGATTAGATCCTAAAACTGCCATATTAATAGACAATCTTATTCAAGAAATTACTAGAGAGTATGACATAACCACGGTTATAAATACCCATGATATGAACTCTGTAATGGAAATAGGAGAAAAAATACTTTTCCTTAAAAACGGTCATAAAGAATGGGAAGGCACTAATAAAGAAATATTTAAAACGGACAATGAAGCTGTAACAGATTTTGTTTATTCTTCTGAATTATTCAAAAAAGTAAGACAGATGTATATTGAAGAACGGAATTAAAAGAAAATGTAAAGCCTAAGCATTATATGTTAATGGTAAACAGAATTTAACTCGCTTTATGCACCAGCTATAAGATGTAAAATAAAATAACAATTTTGCTTATCACTTATTTGTTCTAAGGTAATCACAAAAACATACAGCTGCCGTTCTATATCATTAAAAAAAATAGGATTATAATAAACAATGTACTACCCAAGACTATACGGAGAATTTTATGAAATGGGGCAGCGTAAAATAATACTTTAAATAGCCATTATTACAAACAGGCTTACGTTTTTTGTTTTTACAGCTGCTTTATTTAGTTGGTTCATTTTTAAAATATCGAGTGTGATTTTGTGATGCAGTATCTTCTCTTTTTCTAGACGTGTATTTAAAGAATTGAAGTATTTCTATTTGTTCTCCTTAAAGAGAAAAATATATTTATGCCTAGACGAGACGGTAGACCAAAAAAACCGAGTTCAATTAATCAGGGGTAAAATTCTCATAACCTGAGTTTAATTTTTTTTAATCAAATTCTTAGACCCAAATCAGGTTTATAAAATTTTTTGTGCCAAAAATTAGCATTTCAGTACTAAAAACCTATTCTAAATATAGTTTTTCTCTATGCGTATACAAAAAATAACTCCTTGGTGGTTTTTCAAATAGTAATTGAACCTAGGTTAAAAGATAGTCTATTGAAAATTACCTTTTCTTGGTTTAAAAGCCTCTGAAAGTTGAGCAAGGATTTTGAATACCATAAAAGCTATAATTAATTTAACTATAGTTAGGTAGATGTGTAACAGAATTAAAATTTTAACACTTTTTAAGCTATTAAGCAAAATAATTCATAAATTTGAGTAACCCTTCAAATTCAATACTATGGCTATTATTGCAAAATTATATGCTGAAGAGCACGTATATAAAGTAATCCAAACCAAACAAAGTATTAAACAATTAAGTGATGAAACAGGACGACCAACTTCTAGACCTTTTCATACGGGGTTACAAGTGGTAATCGAATCTACAAAAGACACTTTATTTTTTGAAAAAGCGATACATCCTACACAACAAATTCAGGAGATTATTTTGGAATATAAAGATAGTATGCTTGGTAGTAGAACCCGTAGGATTAGATTTGTAGATTGTTATGTAACTTATGATAGTACCCAATTTAAGGCAGACGGTATAGAACCGCTTACTGAAACTATCTTAATTACAGCAGCAGGTATTGAGGATTCGCATTCTCAAGGAAAATATACTACTCCAAGACGTAAAACTGAGTTTCTAAGTGAACAAGTGACAGCTACTGCTAAAGAAGATATACAAAAAGAAAGTATTTTAGAAACCTATTTTGAAGACAAACAAGGAAATAAATTAAATCTTTTAACCCCAAATCAAGATGTTCGTTTTGTATTAAAAACAGAAAATATGGAAGGTAAATCTATAAACGCAGATTTAAGCAAACATAAAGTAGGTTTTGTATCTAATGAAAACCCACTAGAAAATAATGTGTTAAAAGATATTTCTATTTCTAGTGGTACAAAAAAAGTAGATTTAAAAACAGTAAAAAAATAAGCTATGGCATACGTTTATCAAACAGACAACCCCGACAATTATTATGAGTTTGACGCTTTAGATGTTGATGAGTTTTTACCTCTGGTAAAGATTGAACCTGAAAAAGTAAAGGATCCATTTAAAAAAACTTTTGAAATAGATGGTGATGAGTTATCTAACACCCAGGAAAGTGTTACACTTTCTGAACATCTAGATAGTGACAAACGTACATTTACACTACAGCAGCTCACTACCGATAAGAATAAGCTAAAGCTCCGGTTCAAAGTTATAAAGGGCATTAGTTTTACCAGTATGTTTGAGCAGGATGATGATGGGTATATAGAGCCAAAACTATCTATAGAGGATAAAAACATAAAAATTACCAGCAGTACCCAATTAAAAAAGAAATATGGCGATACCCTGGAAGTGGAAATCGCAATCAACAGTAAAGAAACCACGGAATTCTACTTAGACTTTTACGCCAATGATAATGAAGATGATTTTAATGTAGGGGAATATATAAATGTGCATTGTGGAAAATTGAAAATAATAAAAGAAAAAAAATGTATTTGTAGAGATAAAGACTGGTCTTTTTTCTCTTCATTGGTATCGGAAACAAAAAAAGTATTATATGGTTCTGAATTGAGTTGGACTGATAAACCTGAATGCTATCATTATGCTTTGCAACAGTTAAGAGATTTAGGATATTGGGTTAAGAATGAAAGATGGAATAAAAAATGGGATGGAACAAAAGAGTTGAACGATGATATATTTCAGTTACACTTGGACTCTGATGTTGCTGGAATGAAAAAAGGTCCTCAAGAAAAAATGTTTAAAAATTCCCTTATTTATTTAAAACAAGCTATGAAATATAAAATTCCTGTTATGGTTGGCTTGGATTATCATTCAGGATATGCAAATGATGATTTAATTACAGATCATTTTGCAGTTATAACAGGTTGCGGTAAAGATAGTAGCAGTGGTAAGTTATTTTTCTATATTACTGACAACGCATTTGAAAATCAAAAATATTATTGTGATTGCAAATCTTTTGAAATTAGAAGTGCTGATGGACAAAATATAATATCACAAATTCGAAAATCTAAAAAAATATAAAGATGAGGGTTTTTCTTTTAATAATTACAACTATTCTATTAATATTTGGATGTGAAGAAAACTCATCAAAAACAGATAAAGCTATTCATAAATACCCTTATTCGATTAATTTTGATACAGGAAATTATTTATTTTTTAACAACAATAACAATATCTTGTTTGAACATAATAAAGATAGAGATTCACTGGACAATATTTACCACATTGATTTTAAAAAAGATAGTGTCAGTATAAGTACAAAAAAGATAGTTTTACCAACTTTTCATAAAGGCATAGTTGAATTAAAAAATAAAAAAATTATTTCACTTCATACTAATCCTAATACATTGGGCAAAAACTTAAAGTCAACAGATATTTTAACCAAATATGGTGCAAATTCAGAAATTCTATTAAGAAAAGATATGGGAATTCCAAAATATCCTAGTGGCAA
>CANLIE010000044.1 GCA_947491225.1 uncultured Cellulophaga sp. | reverse complement strand
AAAATATTTCCACCATAAGCACGCCAAATACGCCGCCTGAAAGATTTATAAGAACTAATTACCCTAACGATTAATAACTGTGTTCTTTGGATATGGTCTTCTGAGTAATCTTTTCCAACTGCTTCAAACGTTTGATTAAAATAAACCCAAAACGTATCAGAGCGTTTGTTAACATCAGGAACTATTTTTTTGTAAGGGTGTACGACAAATTTCCTTTAAGCCGCATTTTGGCATAATTGTTTGATTCTATGTTCTTGTTTACTTTTGTATACTACCCTTAACTGCGCCATTTGTTGAAACCCTTGTTTTGTCCATCGCTGTCCAGATAATTTTAATCGTTGCTGCAGTACATCTTTATGGGCAGATTCTATAGCGCCAGAGCCTATCAGGAGTCCTTCTTTAAGATATTTGTGATATTGCATCCTATCTTTGTTTTGTTTGTAATAATTGATTAATCTTTTCCTTTTTGCCGTTGTTTTTTGTTGCTTAGGTAGTTTCTCAAGTGCTTCGATAATTGGGTCAATACCTTTATCTAACATTGTTTGGGAAAGCCTATCGATCCACTTATGCCTTTTGTTTTGGTCTTTATAATATAATTTGGCAAATTCACATAAATGTTCTTTGCTATGGTAATAATCCACGATCTGTACACTATCAGGATAGTATTGTTCTATCCACTTCCAAATCCATCTGGCTCCATCGGCTATAAATACAAGGTTGTTCAGGTTCTCTAAATGGTAATCCATCTTAGCCACAAACTCTTTATGGTCCCCAGATGGGTAACATAGGTGGATTTGGTTAATTCTGTTCGTTTTGGACTTACTTCAACAATATCCGTGGGTTGATATATCCGCCCCAACTTATTCTCCTTCCAGCTTTCCTCCCTTGTTAAGTAAATCGCCCCATCCACACTTACATAATGAAGTTCATTAGCCTTCTGCTGGTCATATTCTTTGTAAAAAGCTTTAGAAATAATACGGTTGTCTTCCTCCTCGATCCATTGCCCATTTGAAAGCAATTCGGTAGCACGAGATTTAAAGTCCATTGTTTCTCATAAAGATACAAATTCATAACAAATGGGAAATTTGTCGTGCACCCAGTTTGATAAAACTATTCTATATCCAATTTTAAAATTTATTTACTCTTTTATCTCTATCTTAAAATTGAATTATTAAGGAACGACTAAAGAAAAATAGTATTTTTTTATTCGTATAAAAAAGGAAAGCCCAAAACTTTTAAGTTTTGGGCTTTCCTTTTTAACCTTTAATTATTACATAGAAATGGCAAACGGTACAGAAACTAAAGTAGTTCCCCATCCCATTACCATATCAGTATCTGTAAATGTAATAGAAAAAGCCTCTAAAGCCTCATCATTTTTAGATACTTTTCCTGTAACTCTTGCTACATCAGCAGCCTTGTCATAAGAATATGCTCCCCACTGATTTAAGTTGTTGTTTAAAATAATAGTCCATTCTTTTTCACCAGGAATAGTATATAAAGAATAAGTGCCAGGTTTTATACTTTTTCCGCCAAATTTTGTTTCACCATAAAAAGTAATTTCAACAGATTCATTAGCGCCAGTTCTCCATACTTTTCCAGCAGGAGCTAAATCGCTAACAACCCTTCCTTTTAATTGAGGGCGACTATATATAACACGAATGTTCTTTTTTGAAATTTTGTAGCTAGATGGTTGAGAAGCTATGTCTGCAGGACTTTTATCTAGTCCGCTAAACTTTTGCGCAGTAGCATCTGTAGAAAATACCAATGTTAATACTAATACTGATAATGCAAATAAATTTTTCATAAATGTTTGTTTTTGTTTTTCAAATTTAATGACAATTTTGAAGTAATGATATCAATGATTGTTAAAATTACAGCAACTTACAAAATGTTTGTTTTTCTTGCAATTTTATTATTATATTGTTTCATATTGTATATTATTATTGTTTTAATGTTTTAAATTAAATCTATTATACGTATTAGTGTTTTTAAATTGAAAGTTATAAATGATATTTGCATCTAAATTGATATAAATATTTTTATATGTGTGGAATAGTTTGTGCATTTGATGTTAAAGAAAGTACTGAGGTTTTAAGACCTCAATTGTTGGATATGTCTAAGAAAATTAGACACAGAGGCCCAGATTGGAGTGGTATATATGCAAATGATAAAGCTATTTTAGCACACGAGCGTTTGGCTATAGTAGACCCTGCTTCTGGTAAGCAACCTTTGTTTAGTAAAGATGGTAAATTGGTTTTAGCTGCTAACGGAGAAATATATAACCATCAAGAATTAAGAGCTCAATTTAAAGATACCTATGATTTTCAGACCAAGTCTGATTGTGAAGTTATTTTAGCTTTATATAAAGAAAAGGGAGTAACATTTTTAGATGAGCTAAACGGTATTTTTGGTTTTGCTATCTATGATGTAGAAAAAGATGAGTATTTTGTAGCACGCGACCATATGGGCATTATTCCTTTATATATAGGTTGGGACGTAAATGGCACTTTTTACGTGGCATCAGAATTAAAAGCACTAGAAGGTACGTGTACTAAAATAGAATTATTTCCTCCAGGATATTACTTGCATAGTAAAGATGGTGAGTTAAAAAAATGGTATTCACGTGATTGGATGGAGTATGATGCGGTTAAAGAAAATGAAACCAGCATTCAAGAAGTTAAAGAAGCTTTAGAAGCTGCAGTACATAGGCAATTAATGTCAGATGTGCCTTATGGAGTACTTTTATCTGGCGGACTGGATTCTTCTGTTACATCAGCAATAGCAAAAAAATATTCTCAAAAAAGAATTGAATCTGGTGATACTAAAGACGCTTGGTGGCCACAACTTCATTCATTTTCTGTAGGCTTAGATGGTTCTCCAGATTTAGCAGCGGCACAAGTAGTAGCAAATCACATTGGTACTGTGCATCATGAAATAAAGTTTACAATACAAGAAGGCCTAGATGCAATAAGAGATGTGGTTTACAACTTGGAAACCTATGACGTTACTACAATTAGAGCCTCAACACCTATGTACTTAATGGCTCGTGTAATAAAATCTATGGGAATAAAAATGGTATTATCTGGCGAAGGTGCAGATGAGTTGTTTGGTGGATATTTATATTTTCATAAAGCACCAAGCCCAAAAGAGTTTCATGAAGAAACTGTGCGTAAATTAGATAAGTTACATATGTATGATTGTCTTAGAGCTAATAAAAGTTTGGCTGCATGGGGAATAGAAGGTAGAGTTCCTTTTTTGGACAAAGAGTTTATAGACGTAGCAATGCGTATTAATCCAAAAGACAAAATGATTAATGGAGAGCGTATGGAGAAATGGATTGTTCGTAAAGCATTTGAGGATATGTTGCCAGAAAGTGTTGTTTGGAGGCAAAAAGAACAATTCTCAGATGGAGTAGGATATAGCTGGATAGATACTTTAAAAGAAGTTGTAGAAGAAGAAGTTACAGATGAGCAATTAGCAAATGCTAAATATAGATTTCCATTACAAACACCAACATCTAAAGAAGAATTTTATTATAGAGCAATTTTTGAGGAGCATTTTCCTAGTGATGCAGCAGCAATGTGTGTGCCTCAAGAACCATCTGTGGCTTGTAGTACTAAAATTGCGTTAGAATGGGATGAGGCGTTTAAGAATATGAACGATCCATCAGGTAGAGCAGTAGCCAAAGTACATACAGACGCTTATACCAAACAATAAATTTTAATATAAATTAATAACTGTTTTGCTCAGTTTTAATTATAATTAGTCCTTAAGAAACACCAATATTTTGGTGTTTCTTTTGTTATATTAGAGACGTATGTATAAATAGCTTTTTTAAAAGTTATAATCAACAAGATATAGCTTTTAGTTTTTTTGGATTTTTATATATAAACTCAAAACAAGCCTTTTAAGCCGTTATTTTATTTTTTACGTTTTAGAGATTGATTGTTTATTACTTAAATTAGCTCTAGCCTTATTTTAAGTTATTCTAAGACACTTTTTATGTAAATTAAGAATGTTGATAACTATTTTAAAACAGGCTTAAAACAGTTTAAAATTACTAAACCATTATTTTATATTTGTTAGATTACAATTTTGATTTGAAAAAAGCACAATAAATTTTATATGAGCGAAGAAGCAAAGAAGAATAATTATTCGGCCGATAGTATTCAGGCTTTAGAAGGAATGGAGCATGTTAGAATGCGTCCTTCTATGTATATTGGAGATGTAGGAGTAAGAGGTTTACACCATTTAGTATATGAGGTGGTCGATAATTCTATTGATGAAGCAATGGGTGGTCATTGTGATACTATTAGTGTAACTATAAATGAAGATGGTTCCATTACAACTAAAGATAACGGTAGAGGTATACCTGTAGACCTTCATAAAAAAGAGGGTATATCTGCATTAGAGGTTGTAATGACTAAAATTGGTGCAGGAGGTAAATTTGATAAAGACTCTTATAAAGTTTCTGGTGGTTTGCATGGAGTAGGGGTATCTTGTGTAAATGCACTTTCTAGTCATTTAAGAGCTACGGTTTTTAGAGATGGAAAAGTATGGGAACAAGAATACGAAAGAGGTAAATCTTTGTACCCTGTAAAAAACATAGGGGAAACTACGGAAAGAGGTACAGTGGTAACATTCTACCCAGATAATACTATTTTTACACAGACGGTCGAATATAGTTATGAAACGCTTTCTAATAGAATGAGAGAGTTGTCTTTTTTAAATAAAGGAGTAACTATTACAATGACAGATAAGCGTCAGAAGGATGAAAAAGGAGAGTTTGTTTCCGAAGTTTTTTATTCTGAAGATGGGCTAAAAGAGTTTATCAAATTTTTAGACGGAAATAGAGAACAGCTTATTCGTGAAGTTATTTCTATGGAAGGCGAAAAGAATGGCATTCCTGTAGAGGTTGCTATGGTGTATAATACATCTTACACAGAAAATCTTCATTCTTATGTGAATAATATCAATACACACGAAGGAGGAACCCATCTATCTGGTTTTAGGAGAGGCTTAACATCAACTTTAAAGAAGTACGCAGATGCTTCAGGTATGTTAGACAAGTTAAAGTTTGAGATTCAAGGAGATGATTTTAGAGAAGGTCTAACAGCAATAGTTTCTGTAAAAGTTGCTGAACCTCAGTTTGAAGGTCAGACAAAAACAAAATTAGGTAATAGAGAAGTTTCATCTGCTGTTAGTCAAGCTGTATCAGAAATGTTAACTAATTATCTAGAAGAAAATCCAGATGATGCAAAAGTAATTGTGCAAAAAGTTATTTTGGCAGCGCAAGCACGTCATGCGGCAACAAAGGCACGTGAAATGGTGCAACGTAAAACCGTTATGAGTATTGGTGGTTTACCAGGAAAACTGTCAGATTGTTCTGACCAAGACCCTGTTAATTGTGAAGTTTTTCTTGTAGAGGGAGATTCGGCAGGTGGTACTGCCAAACAAGGTAGAGATAGAAATTTTCAGGCAATATTACCACTTCGCGGTAAAATCTTAAATGTTGAAAAAGCAATGCAACATAAGGTTTTTGAAAACGAAGAAATAAAAAACATATATACAGCTTTAGGTGTAACTATTGGCACAGAAGTAGATAGTAAAGCATTAAATCTTGAAAAGTTAAGATATCATAAAGTAGTTATTATGTGTGATGCCGATGTAGATGGTAGTCATATAGAAACTCTAATTCTTACATTCTTCTTCCGCTTTATGAGAGAGCTAATAGAAGGAGGTCACGTTTATATAGCAACTCCACCTTTGTATTTAGTTAAAAAAGGAACTAAAAAACGTTATGCTTGGAATGATAAAGAAAGAGATGAAATAGCAGAAAGCTTTAATGGTAGTGTAGGTATTCAAAGATATAAGGGTCTTGGGGAGATGAACGCAGAACAATTATGGGATACTACAATGAACCCAGACTTTAGAACGCTACGTCAAGTAACCATAGATAGTGCCACAGAATCTGATAGAATATTCTCTATGTTAATGGGAGATGAAGTGCCACCTAGAAGAGAATTTATAGAGAAAAATGCTGTTTATGCTAATATTGATGCATAATAAAGTAGGTTTACACAACAAAAACTCGCACCGTAAGTGCGAGTTTTTTAGTTTTATCAAAAAAAATAAGTATATGAAAAAGCTAAGTCTTATTGTTTTATTAACGTTTAGTACTTATGCTTCTGCACAATCTAATGCAAATGAAATTTTTGCAGCAGGAGTAGAAGATGCTAATAAATTTATAAATGATTATTTGTCGCCAGTATCTGAAGGAATGCTGTACAGTCTGTCGGGTGGTTGGTATAATACTGCTGATGCTAAGCCATTGGGAGGTTTTGAGATTTCAGTAATAGGAAATATGGCACAATCACCAAATAAAAAAAAGTCTTTTGTGTTGAATACAACTGACTATGAAAATTTACAATTTCAAGATGGAAGTCTGTCTAAATCTGTTTCAACTGCTTTAGGGGATATAAAGGGTATAGGTGTATATGTGGATGGGCCTTTGGCTGGAGATATTGATAGGGAAGATTTTGAGCTTCCAACTGGTTTGGCATCAGAAAACATAAACTTTGTCCCATCAGCTTTTGTACAAGTTAGTGTAGGGCTAATTAAAGGAACAGAGATTAAGGCTCGGTTTTTGCCTAAAATAAATACAGAAGATGCAAAATTAGGATTGTATGGTATAGGAATACAGCATGATTTTACAAAACTATTTCCAGCAGACAAGATATTGCCAATTGCTATTTCTGGAGTTATTGGATATACTCATTTAGATGGGAGTTATGATTTTACGGATCAGAATGTCATTGCAGGGGAAAATCAAAAACTAGATATGGAAATGAATACTTGGGTTTTTCAAGCTGTAGTTTCAACAAAAATGCCTATAATTAATTTTTATGGAGGCTTAGGTTATTTAACAGGGAAATCTAAAATAAATGTTTTAGGTACATATAGTGGCGGTTTGTTAACACAACCAGTTACAGATCCATTCTCAATCAACACAAAGGCTAATGGAGTTACTGCTAATATAGGAACAAAACTTAAGCTAGGATTTTTTAGGTTACATGTAGATTATTCCATTGCAGAGTTTAATAACTTATCGTTTGGAGTAAATTTTGGATTTAGATAATAAGTAATAATACAAAAAAAGCCTCCATTTCTAGTGGAGGCTTTTTGCTTAATTAGAATAAAATTAATCATTATTCTCTTATGGCAAATGTTTCTCCTGTAACTTCTTCTAAAATAGTAGTTGAGGTATTATTGGTACTAATAGTTTCAGTTTTTTGTACTCCACTATTGGTATCCTCTTTTTTGATTTTAACAATATTATTAGGCATATCTGTGCCAGGATAAGAAATTGTGTACGTATCTGCTTCAACTGTCCATCTAAAATCAGTTAAAAAAACAATATTGTTGTTAGTGTAATTATGATACCTTCCTAAATAAGCATCATTAAAAATCCACTCTTCTTTTGAATATCCAGTTTGAGAGGAAGAGTTTTTTGACCATACGCCAATAATTGGATCATTGTTTTCAGGTATTTCAGAGCAACTAAAAAATGTAAAACATACAAAAATTGCAATGAAAAAAAGTGAATTTTTCTTCATAAGTAGGTATTTTAATTAATTTGGGTAAAACAAATATCTAGATTTTTTGAATTACTTTTTTAAAAAATCGATATACGGGTGTTTTTTTTGTTGTTTTTCGTTTAAATACTGTTTTTCTTAACATATGATTGTATTTAAACGATTTTATGTGCAAAAAAGAATAGTAATGTTAAGGTGTTATCATTCATTTTTTGTTTAATTTCTTTATTTTTGACATTCAGTAAACAAAAGTTATTAAAAAATAAATAAAAATAGACATATGAAAGTAACTGTAGTAGGTGCAGGCGCAGTAGGAGCAAGTTGTGCAGAATATATTGCAATCAAAAATTTTGCATCTGAAGTAGTGTTGTTAGACATTAAAGAAGGGTATGCAGAAGGTAAAGCAATGGACTTGATGCAAACAGCATCTTTAAACAGTTTTGATACTAAAATTGTAGGAACTACTAATGATTATTCTAAAACAGCCAGTAGTGATATAGCTGTTATTACATCTGGTATTCCTCGTAAACCAGGGATGACAAGAGAAGAATTAATAGGAATTAATGCTGGTATAGTAAAATCTGTATCTGCTAGTCTTATAGAGCATTCTCCTAATGTTATTTTAATAATAGTTAGTAACCCTATGGATACTATGACATATTTGGTACATAAGACAACTAATTTACCTAAAAATAGGATTATTGGCATGGGTGGTGCTTTGGATAGTGCTCGTTTTAAATATAGATTAGCAGAAGCATTAGAAGCTCCAATATCTGATGTAGACGGTATGGTAATAGGTGGTCATAGTGATAAAGGTATGGTTCCGTTAACTAATCACGCAACAAGAAATAGTTTAAAAGTTTCTGAATTTTTATCTGAGGAAAGATTAGAACAAGTTGCAGAGGATACAAAGGTAGGAGGAGCTACATTGACAAAATTATTAGGTACAAGTGCTTGGTATGCTCCAGGTGCTGCAGTTTCTGGACTTGTACAGGCAATTGCTTGTGATCAAAAAAAGATGTTTCCATGCTCAACGTATTTAGAAGGAGAATACGGACTTAATAATCTCTGTATTGGAGTGCCAGTAGTATTAGGTAAAGATGGCATTGAAAAAGTTGTAGAGATAGAACTCAATGATACAGAGAAAGCTAAAATGAAAGAAAGTGCTGAGGGAGTTTCTAAAACAAACGGGCTTTTAGATTTATAAGATTTTAAGAAAAGTATTATGAATAAGGGTGGCAAAATGGTTGTACACCCTTATTTTATATAATATATGTAAATATATTGTCAGTTCTTATCATATATGATATATTTGCACGCTATATAAAATTACCAATAATAAACAAAAACTAATGTATAATAAAGGACTTATAAAACTATTTGCTTTTTTATTTGGAATCGTAAGTATCTATCAATTATCCTATACTTTCATAAGTAGTAAGATTGAAAATGAAGCAGAAACTTATGCTGTAAGTAAAATTTCTGAATCAGAAGCAGATTTTTCTAGTAAAAGAGAAGCTTTGGAAGCTAAATACTTAGATTCAATTGGAAAGAATTCAATTTTTGGATACACTAATTATAATGAAGCTAAGAAGAAGGAGCTAAACAAAGGGTTAGATCTTAAAGGTGGTATTAGTGTAACACTTCAAATCAAGATAAAGGATATTTTATCTGGCTTGGCAAATAATACAAAGAATCCTGTTTTTCTTAAATCTTTAGCAGATGCAGATGCAGCTTCTAAAAATAGTGATAAAACATACATAGATTTATTTTTTGAGGCATATGACGCTAATAAAGGAGATACAAAATTAGCTTCTCCAGATATATTTTTTACTAAAAACTTGAGTGAAGATATTAAAACTATGGATGCCTCTGATGATGAGGTTGAATCTATTATTCGCAAAAAAATAGATGAATCTGTAGAATCTGCTTTTGAAGTCCTTAGAGAACGTATAGATGGTTTTGGTGTAACACAGCCAAATATACAAAGAGAAGGTAATTCTGGGCGTATATTGGTAGAGTTGCCAGGAGCAAAAGATAAGGCTAGAGCACAAGAATTATTGTCTAGCACTGCTCAGTTAGAGTTTTGGGAAACTTACCCAAAGAATGATCCCAATGTAATGCAATTTATTACTGCGGCAAATGAAAAGCTAAAATCTTTAGTAGATACTAAAAACGTAAAGCAAGAAGCTAAGCCAGAATCAGAAATTGATTCATTATTGTCTGATGTTACTCAAGATTCATTAGATGTTAGTCAACAAGTAAACCCATTGGGAGATTTAATTACAGGTATACCTAATGTAGGTTATGCTATAGCTGAATTTGCCATAAAAGATACAGCTAAGGTTAATGAATACCTTAGTATGCCTGAAATAAAAAGATTAATTCCTAATGCCATTAAACATGTTAAATTTGTGTGGGAACGTCCTTCAAAGGAGTCAGAAGTTATTGGTTTATATGCTTTAAAAGGTAATAGAGATAATGCTCCTAAAATGAGTGGTGATATTGTTACTGCTGCTCGTCCTCAGTTTGATCAATATAGCAGACCAGCTGTAGGAATGGATATGAATGTAAAAGGAGCTAAACAATGGCAAAAATTTACAAGTGAAGTAAACATAAACCAAACTGGTATTGCTGTTGTTTTAGATGATAGGGTGTATACAGCTCCTGGTTGTTCAGTGGTAGGCGGTATATCTGGTGGAAGTACAGAAATATCAGGTGATTTTACAATTACAGAAACTAAGGATATAGCTAATGTTTTAAGAGCAGGAAAATTACCAGCAAGAGCGGAAATAATTGAATCAGAAGTAGTTGGACCATCTTTAGGGCATGAATCAATAAACAGTGGTTTAATGTCTTTCCTAATTGCAATGGCGATAGTATTGATTTGGATGGTTTTCTATTATGGGAAAGCTGGTATAGCTGCGGATATTGCTTTGTTATTAAATATTTTGTTAATATTTGGAGTATTGGTAAGTTTAAATGCTGTATTGACATTACCAGGTATAGCAGGTATTGTTTTAACCATAGGTATGTCAGTAGATGCAAATGTGCTTATCTATGAACGTATAAAAGAAGAATTAGCTAAAGGAAAAGGACAATCATTGGCAATTTCAGATGGTTTTGGAAATGCATTGTCATCAATCTTAGATGCAAACATTACTACAGGATTAACAGCGGTTATTTTATTTATATTTGGTTCAGGGCCTATTAAAGGATTTGCTACTACATTATTAATAGGTATTGCTACATCATTGTTTACTGCAATTTTTGTAACAAGGTTATTAATAGAAGGTTATGTTGCTGGTAAAGGAAGAAGACTTGATTTCTGTACGGGATTAACAAAGAACCTTTTCAAAAACCTAAATATAAATTTCTTAAAGAAGAGAAAAATTGCATATGTAATATCTAGTATTTTGCTTCTTATGGCTGTAGGATCATTATTCACTAAAGGATTGCAGCAAAGTGTAGATTTTGTGGGTGGTCGTTCTTATCAAGTTCGTTTTGATCAACCTGTAAATACTTCTGAAATATCTTCTAGTTTAAATGATGTTTTTGGTAGTGGTACAAATGTAAAAACATTTGGAGAAAATAATCAAATTAAGATTACTACTGCATATAAGATAGATGAAGAAGGTATTGCTATAGATGAAGAAATTCAGGAAAAACTATATGTATCCTTGCAAAGTTTATTACCAAGCGGTTTATCAAAAGATGATTTTGTAAATGGAGGAGGAGATGTTGGTTCTATAGGTATTTTAAAATCTAAAAAAGTAGGGCCAACCATAGCAGATGATATTAAGAAAAATGCAGTATGGGCAGTAATAGGTTCATTATTAGTAGTTTTCTTATACATATTAATACGTTTCCGTAAATGGCAATTCTCTCTAGGTGCAGTTGTCGCTGTATTTCATGATGTGCTTATTGTATTAGGTGTGTTTTCTATCTTTGGAAAATTAATGCCATTTAATATGGAAATAGATCAAGCATTTATAGCAGCAATCCTTACTGTAATTGGTTATTCATTAAATGATACAGTGGTAGTGTTTGACCGTATTCGTGAAATAGTAAAAGAAAGAGGTTGGAGTTCTGGAGAAAATGTAGGTTTAGCATTAAATAGTACATTAAGTAGAACGTTAAATACTTCTTTAACTACATTAGTAGTATTATTGGCCATATTCATTTTTGGAGGTGAATCTTTAAGAGGGTTTATGTTTGGTATGATAGTAGGTGTAATAGTAGGTACATATTCTTCTTTATTTATTGCAACACCAGTTATGTTTGATACATTAAAGAAAAAAATACAATCAGGAAAAGAGTAATCTTTTAATTTATGATACAGAAAAAGAGTTGCATATTGCAGCTCTTTTTTATTTTACTATTTTTCCAATTGATCCATTGTTGGATTTAGATAGTTCAAAAATCATTTTTGGTTTTAAGTTAGGTTCTTCTCTGTGTGAAACAAATATTATAGCGGTGCTTTTAGTTAATGCAATCTTATTTGTCAATGAAACAAATAGCCTAGAACTCTCGTCATCTAGGCCTGCTGTAGGCTCGTCTAAGATTAGTAATAATGGCTGTTTTACCATTGCTCTAATAAGTAGTACAAGACGTTGTTGTCCTATGGAAGCATCACAAAATATTTTATCTTTTTGTTCTATTAAGCCACTTAGCTCCAACCATTGTTTGGCAACATTTAATTGTATTTCTGTCGGTTTAGTATAAAGACCCACAGAATCTGTAAATCCCGAAATAATCATATTCTCAAGACTATGTTTTCCAGTAAAATTTTCAGTAATGTTTGGAGTAAAATATCCTATTTTCTTTTTAATGTCCCAGATACTTTCTCCACTTCCTTTTTTAGTTCCAAAAAGATACAATTCTTGACCGTAGCCTTTGCTGTTTTCGCCAATCAACATAGAAAGAAGTGTAGTTTTTCCGCTTCCGTTTTCTCCAATCAGTTGCCAAAATTCACCTTTATGTATTGTCCAGTTTATAGTATGTAACACTTTGTTTCCTTCAAAGCCAACAGAAACATTTTTAAGCCTAATTATTTCTGTGCCTTTATATTCTTCAGCTTTATAGTTTATTGGTATTTTTAGGCTTTTTGTGACTGTTTTAGGGTTAATAGAAGTCATATAATGATTAATAGACTTATAAGTAATTAGGCTGCTCTTTTCTAGTTTATATATGTTTGATTGAATAGGTAATGAATCTTCCGTTCTGCTAATGATTAATAGTAGTGATGTATGCTTGGAGATTTTTAGTAATAAATTTTTTAGCTTTTTTTGAAATATTGTATCAAGATTGTCAAAAGGGTTGTCTAGTATTAAAAACTCTGGTTTTGTATCCATTATATGTTGTAGAAGAACTCTTTTTTGTTCACCACTAGACATAGATTTAAGGTTTTGCGTAGTATGCTTTGTAATTATTTTTTTGTCGTGAATTTCTTCTTCATCTATATATTTCTGTATCATAATTTTAGAAAATAATTCCATACTTCCATTTTTTAAAAAATGAAGTTGATTAGGTTTATTTTCTTTAAATAATGATGCTATAAATCCTGATTTGTCAGAATTATTAGTAGTGAATATTGTGTAATGATTTGGCATTAGAGGTAATTATAGGGGATTAAAAATTCTATATATGTGAACTGGGTTGTTTTTATATACAGAGGTTTTGCTCAAATGCATCTCATTGTTTATGGCTACTTTTTGAGACGGAATATTGTCTATGTGTATTATTGATATTAGTGAATCTGTGAGTTTATTGTAAAAAGCATATTCTTTACATTTTTTAGCTGCTTCAGTAGCATAACCTTTTTTCCAATGTTTAGGTAGTATTGAATATCCTATTTCTAATTCTTGTATATCATCTACTGTTTGCACAAGTAAACCAGAAAGGCCAATAAATTCATTAGTGGTTTTAAGGATTAAAGCATTCATTCCTCCTAAATTTTGATCATATCTTTCAAAGACACGATTAAACTGTTCTTTACAAGCAATAGTTGGGTCTTTTGGTAATCCGTTCCAATATTGTGATGATCTAGGGTCTTGATGAAAAGGAAGCCAATCATTAAAATCCGTTTTTAATAATTTTCTAAAAATTAGCCTATTAGATTCCTCTCCGTTTAATAAATAATTTTTAAGTGGGGTCATTTTAATTATTTCTAATCCATTCATCAGTGGTTTTCCATAATTCATCTTTAAAAGATTCTCTAAAAAAACCAAAATGTTTAAGCTTATTTATATTTTCTTTAGCTGGTGTATAGTGAACTCTTTTTATTTTGTTGCTTCCGTATTGATTAGCCAGCCAATCTACAGTTTTTTTAGGAGCGTAACTGTCTTTTGGAAAACTATAGGAAAGTATAGGAATGTTTATTTTGTCAAAGAAGTAGTCTTTATCATTGTGATAATGCATCAGGTAATTTCTTTTTTTCCCCCATTTTGACCACTCTAAAGCCATATTTTTAGGAAGATTTTCAAATAGCCTTAATTTCTTTGCGGGGAAATATCCAAGTAATTTGGTTGGCAAGGGTAATACTAGATGCCAGAAAAGAAACATTTTTAGTTTGTCAATTCCATCAAATAAATTCCAATAACCACTTTGTGATGCTACAAGAACTAACTTATCTATCATTGTGTAGTTATGGTTAAAACCAACTATTTGCCCCCCAATACTATGAGTTACAACAATCAGTTCATTGTTTGGGTTCTTTTGTTTAGCATATAGAGTAACTGCCGTTTGGTCGTTACTTCCCCATTCTTTTAGGGTTGTATTGTTAAGTTTTATTTGATTTTGGTTGCTTCCAGAATTTCCAATTCCCCAATAATCAAATGTATAAACTATGTAGCCTAGGTTAGCAAAATAAGAAGCAAACTTAAAGTAGTATTTTTGTAAAACTCCTGTTGCAGATGAGATTAATATAGTTTTATCTATATTCTTTTTTGAATGAAATTCAGTTACAGCAATTGTATGGCCTTTGGGTGTATTAATTTCTATTTGTTGTGTAACAAGAATCAATTGTTTGTTCTTTCAAATTGAATTTGATCTCCAACTTCTAATGAGTACTTTTTTACCAATCCAGCATTTATTTCCAAAACATATTGTACAGGAACTTTAGAGGATAGACTGGTTTCATCAAGTGGTTTAGCATTTTCTATAATACTTACAATTTTCAGTTTTTCATCAATGTATAATATATCTAATGCAATTTTTGTGTTTTTCATATAAAAAGAGTGCATAGTTACATCAGGAAAAATAAAAAGCATACCTTGGTTTTCTTTCATACTGTCCCTATCCATTAGGCCAGTTTGTGTTTCATAATCTGTTTCCGCAATTTCTATGTCTATATTAAAAACAGCCAAACTATCTTTTGCTTTTATAATTTTTAAGGTGCCTTCTTTAGTGAATGAAGCTATAGCCCTATCTATTGTTTTTTTAGGTTCTTCCTTGCATCCTATAATACATATTGTAATTGTAAACGCAGATAAAAGTAATAATAGTTTGTTATATGTCTTTGCTGTTTTCATTTTATGCTTTTCTAGGTCTAAAAACAAAATAAGCTCCTATAATAATAAATGGAATACTCAGCCATTGGCCTGTTGATAACGCTCCTTCTACTCCAGATTCAAAACCACCCTGACTTTTCTTAACATACTCCACAAAGAAGCGAACGGTCCATAGTAGAATTAGAAATAAACCAAACAAGAAACCTGCTTTGTCTTTTTTATCTGTTTTCCAATAAAAGTAAGATAAAATTAAAAAAACAAAGATGTAACAAATGCCTTCATATAATTGTGCTGGATGTCTAAAAGGAATACTTTCTAGGACATTTGCAAATTTTGGATTGTTTTCAATAGCACTATACGCTGCATTAACTGTTTTTTCTTTTGTTAGTGCTAATGCTTTGGAAGGAGGCATATCATCTGAATCTCTTATAAATTTAGTAGCAAAAATGAATGTTTTTTCTGTTATTTTACCATTGATTTCTGAATTAAAAAAATTGCCTAACCTAACACAAAAGGCGCCAATAGATACAGGTATTACTAATCTGTCTAGTAACCATAATACTTTATATTCTGGATATTTTCTATAATATAAAAACATACCCACTATTACACCAATGGCTGCTCCATGACTTGCAAGACCTGCAAATCCTGTAAATTCATAACCCCGTATAAAGCCAAAAAGACGTCCGCCAGGATCTTCTCTAATTGGTAATAATATTTCTATTAAATGATTTTGATAATATGGCCAGTCATAAAAAAATACATGACCTAAACGAGCACCTAGCATAGTTGCTATAACGGTATATAGAAATAGAGAATCTAGTTGTTCTATGGGTTTTTTCTCGTTTGCAAAAATCTTTTTTATAATAAACCAACCTAAAGCAAAGGCAGCTATCCATAATAGGTTGTAGTATTTTATTTGTATTGGACCAACGGTGAACAATGTTTCATTTGGGTTCCATAGTATACTTAAAGAATGCATCTATTTTCTTTTTATGAATGGCTAAGATAGGAAATTTGAACTAGGGTGTAAAAAAGATTAAGTGTTAAAAGAATAATATTTATATATTCTTTTTGTAGCTAAGGAACTGGGTCGTATCCACTGCCACCCCATGGATGACAGCTAAAAATACGTTTTATGCTTAGCCAGCCACCTTTAATTAATCCGTGTTTTTTTAAAGCATTTACCGTGTATTGCGAACAAGTTGGAGAATATCTACAACTGGCAGGAGTAAACGGTGATATAACTGTCTGATATATTTTTACTAATAGAAGAAACGGTGCTATTAGTATTTTTTTAATCATAATTTTTAAATTAAGCTAAAAGTAGTTCCGTCTTTTCCATCTTTTAATTGAATGCCCATTGCTAATAATTGATCACGTATTTTATCTGATAATGCAAAATCTTTATTTAAACGTGCATCATTACGCAGTTGTATTAATAACTCTACTACTTCTTCTAGTTTCCCTGAGTTTCCGTTAGTATCATTTACACTTGTGAGTCCTAAGATATCAAAAACAAAGGTGTTTAAGATTTTTTCCAAAAGATTTTTATCTTCCCTTGTAATACTTTCCTTGTTATCTTTTATTAGATTTATGTGTTTTACCGCTTCAAATAAATGAGCAATTAGAATAGGTGAGTTAAAATCATCATTCATTGCATCATAACATTTCTGTTGCCATCTATTTATGTCAAACTCTGTTTTGCTGCCAAAATCCAAAGATTTTAAAGTTGTAATAGCATCCATTAATTTTAGGTATCCTTTCTCAGATGCTAATAAGGCATCATTACTAAGGTCTAAAATACTTGTGTAATGTGCTTGCATCATAAAAAAGCGAACCGTAGAAGGTGAAAATTCTTTACTTAATATTTTGTTGTCACCACTAAATATTTCATTTGGATAAATGTTGTTATCCGTAGATTTAGACATTTTTTTGCCATTTAATGTAAGCATATTTGCGTGCAACCAATAATTTACTGGTGAAGAACCATTGCAAGCTTCTGCTTGTGCAATTTCACATTCATGATGTGGAAATTTTAAATCCATTCCACCTCCGTGAATATCAAAAGTCTTACCTAAATATTTAGTACTCATAGCTGTACATTCTAAATGCCAACCAGGAAAACCATCTCCCCAAGGTGAGGGCCAACGCATAATATGTTCTGGTTCAGCTTTTTTCCAAAGTGCGAAATCTTGAGGGTTTTTTTTATCGGTTTGCGCAGATAATTCACGAGTGTTAGCAATCATATCCTCTAACTTTCTACCACTTAATTTACCGTAGTTGTTAGCTTCATTGAATTTAACCACATCAAAATAAACAGATCCATTTACTTCATAAGCAAATCCTTTTTCAATAATATCTTTAATTATTTCTATTTGCTCAATAATATGACCTGTAGCTGTTGGCTCTATGCTAGGAGGTAAAAAATTAAATTTTTGTAATGTATTATGAAAATCTACGGTGTAGCGTTGTACTACTTCCATAGGTTCTATTTGTTCTAAACGAGCTTTTTTTGCAATTTTATCCTCACCTTCGTCAGCGTCATCAACTAAATGACCTGCATCAGTAATATTACGTACATAGCGTACTTTGTACCCTAAATGCTTAAAGTATCTAAAAATCATATCAAAAGACATAAACGTGCGGCAATTACCTAAGTGTACATTGCTGTAAACTGTTGGGCCACATACATACATACCAATGTGTCCGTCGTTTATAGGTTTAAACTCTTCTTTTTTTCCAGAAAGGGAATTGTAAACTTTTATTTTTTGATTTTTATAAAGCTGCATTGTAGATAAAAATGATTAAAAATTTGTGTCTAGGTTTATGTAGTCTAAAAATTCGCTACGGGTAGCATCTTCCTTAAATTTACCCCCGTATTCTGCTGTAACGGTACTGCTTTGTATATCTCTAATACCTCTAGAGTTTACGCATAAGTGTTTAGCATCTATGACGCAAGCAACATCTTTTGTCCCTAATACCTCTTGTAGTTCTCTAACAATTTGTATGTTAAGTCTTTCCTGAACTTGTGGTCTTTTTGCAAAATAATCTACAATACGGTTCATTTTAGACAGCCCAACAACAGTCCCTTTAGATATGTACGCAACATGAGCTACGCCTACAATTGGTAATAGATGATGTTCACAAGTAGAGTAGAGAGTAATATTTTTTTCAACTAACATTTCTCCATACTTATATTTGTTGTCAAAAGTTGAAGATTTTGGTTTTTTGTCTGGGTTTAGCCCTCCAAAAATTTCTTTAACAAACATTTTTGCAACACGTTTTGGTGTTCCGCTTAAGCTATCATCTTGTAAATCCATTCCTAAAACACTTAGAATTTCTTTTACATTAGATTGTATTTTATCTATTTTTTCTTCATCACTCAAATCAAATGCATCTTTTCTTAACGGGGTATCTTCAGCTGCAGAGAAGTGGTCATTTTCCATTTCTTCATTAAAGCCTTCCATAGTGCTTTCTATTTTCATCAACCTAATTTTAGAACAGCAAAGATATACATAATATGGCATTTTATATTATTGTTTACAGTGTTTGACAACATAAATTAGTGCTAAGCTTTGTTAAGGATTAGTTTTACTTATTTTAAAGTTTAATCTGCTTATGAAGAGTTTTTGTGCTATAACGTTTTTTTTCTTTACGTTTGGGTTGTTTTCTGTTGGTGCGCAAGTATCTCCAGATTGTAGCAATGCCATACCTATATGTAGAAATACACCAATTAACGGAGGTACAAATGGTTATGGTTTAGATGATTTTGGAGGTAATGATAAAACGGGTTGTTTAGAAAAAACATTATTTGGTGCAATAGAATCTAATTCTGCTTGGTACAGATTTAAAACAGGTGAAGCTGGTCAGTTTGGTTTTAATATTAGTTTTGATACAGAAGAGGATTGGGACTTTGCATTATATAAAACAAGTGATTGTAGTAGTTTGGCAGATCCTGTTCGCTGTAATTTTTATGATAATAGTGATAGTAGTTCGTTTATAGGGGTAGGAGAAGACCCAACAGGAGCTATAAATGTACAATATGAAGATTGGCTAACGGTTGAAGCTGGTGAAGAATATTATTTATTAATTAATAATTTCAGTAATGTTAATTCAGGCTTTTCAATTCAGTTTTCTGGACAAATATTTGTAGATTTTCCAAGCACAGCATTGGACTGTTCTATAATTAGTAATTTATTGGGGCCACCAATTGCTGCTTGTGGCGGAGATACAGTTAGGTTAGATGCTACTACACAAAACGCAATTTCTTATACTTGGTATAAAGATAATGGTTTTGGATTTACAGAAATCATAGGGGAGAATAATGCTACTTTAGATGTAGTCACAGATGCAATTTATAGAGTGGAAGTTGCTTCTGTAACAGCAAATGTTTTAATAAGTGATGTTCAGGTAGTATTCTCTGTTATGCCAACTACAAGTACACTTACTAATGTGGTTTTGTGTGAAGAAGCATTGCCTTTTAATTTGGCTATAAAAAATAGTGAAGCATTAGGGACGCAACCATCAAAAGATTTTATAATTAGTTATCATAGCTCAGCTATAGATGCTATAAATAATGTTGCCAGTTTACCAATGCAATATGAACCTAATTCTGGAGTACAAACTGTTTATGTTAGAACAACATCTCTTGTTAATTCAAGTTGTTTTGATGTGTCAGAAGAATTTCAACTAACTGTTACAGAGACTCCGTTAGCAACAGCAGAAACAGAAGTTTTTTTGTGTGAAGGAGCAACTTCTACCATTATTGGGGAAACAAATACAAACCCTAATTACATGTATCAATGGAGTTCTGGTGAAACAACGTCTTTTTTAGAGGTCTTTTCTGAAGGCACTTATAACTTAAGAATTACGAATACCCAAGGTGGGCAAACTTGTGAAAACAATATTGAAATTAATGTTTTTGTTGGTCAAACACCTATAATAACAGATGTGCTTGTAGAAGACTTACAGGCAAATAATACGGTTACCATTGTAACTACTTTTGAAGATGATTTTGAATATCAATTAGATACATCAGAGTTTCAAGATAGTAACGTTTTTACAAATATAGCAGCTGGTGCGCATACGGTAACAGTACAAGATAAAAATGGATGTGGTACAGTTACGGAAAATATAGTGGTAGTTGGTTTTGATAATTATTTTTCTCCTAATGGGGATAATGTCAATGATAGTTGGAAAATAGAGGGTATGTCTTCATTAAACGATCCTATGGTTGTTATTTTTGATAGATATGGAAAATTGTTGAAACAACTTGTGGGTAATCAAAGTTGGGATGGTACCTATATGGGGAAAATTCTACCAGAATCTGATTATTGGTTTAAATTAAGTTATAAAAATTATAAAGGAGATAGGGTGGTCGCAAAATATGTAAATAACCATTTTACCCTAAAAAGATAAATTACATAACATTATTTGTAAATGTATTTCATCGATTAAATGAAAAAATGTTCGAGCAAAAACAATAAAATCTATTTCTTCACGCTTATAAGTATGATTATTCAGTTAAGACTTAAGTTTCAATAATCTATGCAGATATATTTTAAAATTGTTTTTTGCCTTATTGTTTTTACAATAGTAGGTAATGCGCAAAACTCTCCCGATTGTAGATCAGCTATACCAGTTTGTGGAGATGCTCCAATTTCGGTAATGGCTGATGGTAGTGGAGATATAGATGATTTTGATCCAGATGTAATACGACAAACGGGTTGTTTAGAAAAAGGAAGTAATAGCTCTGCTAATATAGAAAACAATACATCTTGGTTTGCATTCCGAGGATTAAGAGATGGTCGTATTGGTTTTGATATTGAAGCTCAACCAGCGGCAGGAGGAACTACCATTACAGCAGAGTGGGATTTTGCTGTTTACGGACCAGATACAGATTGCGTTAGTATAAGTAACGGTTCTGCACAACCTATTAGGTGTAGTTATGAAGTAAATCAAACGCCATATACTGGTTTAGGAATTAATCCTCAAACAGGGCAAGTAGGACATTCATTTGTAAAAGGTAGCCAAAATACATATGATGAGTGGTTAGATATAGTAGCGGGCGAGATATATTACATACTTATAAATAATTACAATACCAATTTTGATGGTGACCCTGAATCTTATACCCTGACATTTACAGGAGATACAGATGCTTTGGACTGTACGTTTAGGGATGAATTTTTAGGTTTGGATATTATTGGATGTGAAGGTGACCCAGATATAGTATTAAGTGCCTTACGTTCCCCTGCTGGACCAGACATTGCCAATGTAGTATGGTCAGTAGATTATGATGACGATGGGATAATTGATGATGCTAATTTAGCTTCTGGCCCCGCAGAAACTGAGTATACAGTAACTAGCCCTAATTCAGGAAGATATTTTGTAGAAATAACTACAACTGCACTAACACGGACAGTAATTACGGATAATATTTTAATCTATTTTCATACTCCACCAAATCTGGCTGATATAGAAATAACAGTTTTAGATTATTTGGTTGATAGAAATAAGATAGAAGTTGTTGTAAATGGTAATAGTGATTATGAGTACGCCATAAATGGAGGTGAATTTCAGGATGATTCTATATTTAACGACGTGCCTCCAGGTCAGAACACACTAATAGTGAATGATAAATATGGCTGTGGAACTACAGAGGAAATTCCTTTTTTAGTTATAGGATATCCTAAATTTTTTACACCAAACCAAGATGGTATACATGATACTTGGAATATTTTAGGTATTGAAGAATTGATAGATCCTAAAGTGTATATTTTTGATAGGTATGGAAAGTTGTTAAAGCAATTAAATGCCAATTCTGCTTGGAATGGCACCTTCAATGGTAAAAAAATGCCAGAATCTGATTATTGGTTTCGGATGGAATATGCAGAGGATGAGCAGAACATAATTGTTGCTAAAACCTTACAAAATCATTTTACATTAAAAAGATAAATGACATAAAAAAACTGCTCTTTAAGAGCAGTTTTTTTATGGAAACCTTTTTTTAAAAGTTTGTAGTATACCCAATAGTAATATTATTGTTTATTTTATTAATGGTTGCAGGAGTAGTTACACCAACATCAAATAATTGTTTGTTTATATCTTGCTCACTTCTATTAAATGCTAAATCTATTCTACTTGGACCAAAGCTATAACCAAATCCTAAAGAATATCCATTTAAATCACCAGTCGTATTTTCATTGGCATATGGACTTTGTTCATATCTATATCCGCCTCGTAAACTAACTGCTTCAATTCTATACTCTCCACCTATTCTGTAAGAAGAAACTGTTCCTAGAGAATTAGCTATTTCTGTATTTGTTTTAGAAAAATGGACATCATTAGTAGGCCGTAACTCTGCTTTACTCATATCTTGATAGCCGTAATCAAAACTTAATAAGCCGTCTTTTCCAAAAATTATTGCTAAGCTTCCTGTTAATTTTCCAGGTGTTTTAATGGTATATTTCTCATAAAGATTAACTACATTAAAATTAATGAAGTTAATATCATCATCTGCTAAGTCAGAAGATATTTTTTGAGATGTATCATCTGTTAGTTGATAAAGAGTAGGAGATTGGTAACTACCACCAATCCTAAAGGCATCATTTAGTTTAGCTATGGCACCTAGGGTAAAAGAAATACCATTACCCTCAGTATGTAAAAAATTATCAAAAGTTGTTCTTTGAATAGGAGAGTTGGTATCATACCCTGTCTCAGTAAATTCTGTATACTTTTCATAATTAACATTATGTATGTTCAGTGAAGCACCAACATATATATTGTCTTGGTATTGAGATGCAAAATTTAAGATAAATTTATTATTATATCCTGTGGTATTTTGGGAGAAATTTTGTGCTACACTTGAGTAGTTGGCATTACTAACATAATCTATATTATCATCATTATCGGGGTCAACAGGGTCTATTAATCCTCCATAATAACCTAAAAAAGCTTGTTGATTGGAGAAGCCTAATTTTTCTCCAATGTCTATGTATGCATCTTCTAGATACTCACCATCTTTTCTTAATAGAGGACCAAATGGTATGCCTTGTGCATATCCTAAAAAATATTGATCTATTCCTTGGTTGCTAATACCAGATATGGATATCTTATCATCAAAATTTTGCACTATATCATAATTGGCTGCAATTGCAATTTTTCCCCAATCAGAATTATTGGATTTAAAAACTAGAACACCACCAACTTGATTTATTTCTATAAAATTTCTATTAATTTTACTATTTCTACTAAAATAATCAGCATTATTTTTTTTATGATAATTAGATAATGTTGCTGAGAATTGATGGTTATTAAACACAGCTGCACTTGCAGGATTAACATTAAGAGCAGACATATCTCCACCTAGTGCACCAAAAGCACCACTCATTCCCTGGAAACGTGCAGTTCCTTGTATATTTTCTTTGCTATATTGTAGTACATCATTTATGTTTTGGGCAGAAACAAAAGTACATACCAACCCTACTAGTACGAAAGTTATATAATTTTTCATGCTATAATTTTTTTTATTTGTTTTGATTGTAAAATGTTTTATCCTCTATCTCTAGATGATCTACTAGAAGATGATCTACCACTTGAAGATCTACTGCCAGATGATGATCTGTTAGAAGATGAGCTTCTATTTGTGTTTCCAGAACTTCTAGAACTATTACTACTAGAACTTCTGTAACTACTAGATCTTCTAGGAGTATTACTTGTAGATTTTTTATAGTTAGAGTTTGATCTAGTTGAAGGTCTGGTGCTACCTGTGTAAGTCTTGGTTCTTTTACCTGAATAGCTATTCGTTGTACTACTTCTATTATAGGAATTATTTCTTGAACTTCTACTGTATCTTGGTTGAGTCCTAGTACTACGACTGGTCCTGTATGATTTATTTCTATCTAAGCCATCAACATTAATATTAGATCTTGTTCTATTATTAGAAGACCTTAGTCCAGTTGAATTTCTAGTGGCTAAGGATTTTCCAGATCTATATCTTACAGAAGATCCTCTGGTTGTTGTGTTTAGATTAGACCGTCTAGAAGTGTTTCTTGTAATACCATTGTTATAGTATCCTCTTCTGCTGTTATTATATGAATATAATCTATTTCTTCTGTAATTATTATAATATCTGTAGTTATTGTAATATGGTAGGTAGTAGTGATTACCCCACCCAAAACTGTATCCGTAATCATAACCAAATCCAAAACCTCTCCATCCGTATAGATATCTATTCCATCCCCAGTATGGCGATTCCCAATAACCATAATTGTCATACATTCCCCAATGGTTATAGTATCTAAAATTTCCCCATCCGTTATCATAAATATTTATGCTTACAGAGGTAGGATTGTCTCCCCAACCAGAATTACCTACATAGTTGTTGCTTATACTATCATTTTCTACATCACTATAGTAGTCATCAATATTAGTAAATACATCACCTTCTAATAAATCTCCATATTCATTAGCTTTTTCTCTAAAATATTCTTGATAATAATTTTTAGGTTCTTGTTTGGTTTTAACTTCAGTAGTTTTAATGGAACCGTTGGAGTAAATGCCATCATTATCGTAGTAAGAAGCTTCTTGGTAAGAACCACAAGAGATTAGTAATGCACCTGTTAATAATATAAAAGCAACTCTTTTAATTTTTTGAATAGATTGGGAATGTATCATCATATTAAATTTAATTGTTGTACAATGTAAAAATAGTTAGTTTTGCTGAACTATATATTTTTAATTGATTAAAACACAATATTTGTGCCAAACTAATTATAATGAGCAAGAAGTTAACTAAAAGAGCAGAGGATTACTCCAAATGGTATAATGAACTAGTTGTAAAAGCAGATCTTGCAGAAAATTCAGGGGTGCGTGGTTGTATGGTAATTAAACCATACGGATATGCAATATGGGAAAAGATGCAAGCAGAATTAGATAGGATGTTTAAGGAAACAGGTCATGAAAATGCCTATTTTCCAATTTTTATTCCAAAATCTTATTTAAGTAAAGAGGCTAGTCATGTAGAGGGTTTTGCAAAAGAATGTGCTGTTGTCACTCATTATCGTTTAAAAACAGCAGAAGACGGTTCTATTATTGTAGATGAAGATGCTAAATTAGAAGAAGAGTTAATTGTAAGGCCTACCTCTGAAACAATTATATGGGATACTTATAGAAAGTGGATACAATCTTATAGAGATTTACCTTTATTAATAAACCAGTGGGCAAATGTTGTGCGTTGGGAAATGCGTACGCGTTTGTTTTTACGTACAGCAGAGTTCTTATGGCAAGAAGGGCATACAGCACATGCAACAAAAAAAGAAGCAATTGCAGAAGCAGAACAAATGATGAATGTCTATGCAGATTTTGCAGAAAACTTTATGGCAATGCCAGTTGTTAAAGGTGTTAAAACGGCTAGTGAACGTTTTGCTGGAGCTGTGGAAACATATTGTATAGAAGCATTAATGCAAGATGGTAAGGCACTACAAGCAGGCACTTCTCATTTTTTAGGACAAAATTTTGCTAAAGCCTTTGATGTTAAATTTGCAAACAAAGAAGGAAAACAAGATTATGTATGGGCTACTTCATGGGGAGTTTCTACAAGATTAATGGGAGCTTTGGTTATGACACATAGTGATGATAATGGCTTAGTTTTACCACCTAAATTAGCGCCTATACAAGTAGTTATTATTCCTATTTATAAAGGTGAAAACCAGTTAGATGCTATTTCTGAAAAGGTGCTACCGTTAGTAAAAGAATTACGCTCTAAAGGAATATCTGTAAAGTTTGATAATAGAGATACTCACAAGCCTGGATTTAAATTTAATGAGTATGAGTTAAAAGGTGTTCCTTTGCGTATTGCAATAGGTCAAAGAGATATGGAGAACGGTACTTATGAAGTTGCTCGAAGAGATACATTAGAAAAGCAAATAATTAAAGCTGATGAAATTGTAGGTAGGGTTGAAAACTTATTAGAAGAAATTCAACAAAATATATACAAAAAGGCTTACAATCATAGAGCAATGCATATAACAGAAGTAGAATCGTATGATGAATTTAAAGAAGTTTTAGAAAATAAAGGAGGGTTTATTTCTGCGCATTGGGATGGTACACCAGAAACAGAAGAGCAAATTAAAAATGAAACAAAAGCAACCATAAGGTGTATTCCTATTGATGCTAAAGATGAAAAAGGAAACTGTATAATAACAGGAAAACCTTCTAAAAAAAGAGCCTTATTTGCAAAGGCTTATTAATTTTATAAAAAAAAACACTTAGGTATTGCAATAATTAAAAATAGTTGTATTTTTGCATCCGCAATATGCGAAAAATAATGGTCCGTTCGTCTAGGGGTTAGGACGCCAGGTTTTCATCCTGGTAACAGGGGTTCGATTCCCCTACGGACTACAAGTTCTTAAGCAGTACAGGTATTATAAAATTAGCAAAGTTTAATTTTGTTGTTTTATACTGTAGCAATAGATAAACAATGGTCCGTTCGTCTAGGGGTTAGGACGCCAGGTTTTCATCCTGGTAACAGGGGTTCGATTCCCCTACGGACTACA
>CANLIE010000043.1 GCA_947491225.1 uncultured Cellulophaga sp. | reverse complement strand
TTTGTGTATTTACAGACAATTTACAAAATAATATACTCATTTAAAAGTGTTTGTGATTAAAATGGGTAACCCTAAAATTTCAATTACGCCAACCCTATATTTTAATTCAAAAAAAATTCCAGAAGAATATAATCTTAAAAAGATAATTAATATTTTAGAAATGAGGAATAATGATATAGACTATTCTAACTGAATACCAGCCATTATAGGAAAATGATCAGAAAGTACTATATCATAATTTTTATGTGCTGTAACATTAAAACTATCATCTGCTAAAATAAAGTCTATACGTACCGGGTAATATTTAAAATTATATGTTCGCCCATATGCTGTGCCATTTTCATTAAAAGTATCCTGTAAGTTTCCTTTTACAGTCCTATACACATTAGAATATTGATTATTATTAAAATCCCCACATACAATGGTTTTATGGTTAACTTTAGCTATGTGTTTCTTTATAATCTGTGCTTGTTCTTGTTGCCTTTTAAAAGATTTTATAATTCGCTCATACAATTTTGAAGATTCTTCGTTAGAAATAGTGTTCATATCTGGAATAACTTTTAAAGATTGTAAATGTAAATTATACACTCTAATTGTATCCTTTTTATATAAGATATCTACAAAACTTGTACTATTTGCTGTATTCTTAAAAACAACTTCTCCTTTATTAATTATTGGATAATGTGAATATATAGCTTGTACAGATTTTTTAACTCTATGATCTGGAGCTATAAAGTGATATTTATAATGGTTTTTAAGTTGATTATTCCTAATTCTACTAAATTCCTGAAAACAAAGTACATCAGGATTCTCTTGTATTACAAAATTAACAATTTGATCTCCTATAGTATTGTCTTCATTCCATTTATTGATATTAAATCCCCTTGCATTATAACTCATTATCTTTAAATCTCCATCATTAATTTCATCTTCATAAAATTTAAATTTCAAAAAAGAATCCAATAAAAAATATCCGCATAATACTACTAAAGTTGACAATAAAAAACGTTTACTTCTCAGCAACGACCAATAAATACAAAATAGTAAGTTAACCAAGACTAATAATGGAAGAGACAAGCTAAACACAGATAAAAAGGGAAAAGATTTTACAGAAACATAAGGAGCTAGATAAGAGATACAGAGTAACAGTGCAAACAAATAATTGAGAACAAATACAATTCTATTAAAAAATGATTGTTTTTTCACTTATCTTCTTTTCCTGCAATAAATAAAAAATCTTTTTCTTCCTTACTTAGACTTTCATAACCAGATTTACTAATCTTATCTAAAATAGCATCTATCTTGTGTTGTTTCTCTGCTTTATTTCTACTTGTTTTTAAAACATTAGATTTTGGTGATTTATTCCTATATACCGTTTTAAAAGATGACTTTTTCTCCTTCTTAAAAACATTAGAAATACCATCCATAAATTTACTAAATCCTTTACCAATGTCATTTCCTTTCAATAATTGTTTTGCGTAGATATAACCCAAGGCTGCACCACCTAAATGCGCTAATATTCCTCCTATATTTTGCCCTGTAGAAAGCCTTAATAAATCCATTAGTACAACAATTACACCTAAATGCCATAGTTTTAAATCCACTATTAACAACCGGACTGTTTGGTTGGGTAAATAAGCACAAACAAATATAAGTATGGCTGTTACACCAGCAGATGCGCCAATTAGAACGCCATTTTCATTTATTAAAGCTGGCAATGTATTGTATCCTAACATAAAAAAGAGTCCGCCTGCTATAACACCTAAAAAGTAAACATTCAAGAATTTTTTAGAGTCAAATATGTTTAGAAATGTTCTTCCAAAAAAGTATAACATTAACATATTCCAAAAAACGTGACTAAAGCCACTATGAAAGAATGAATATGTAAAAAGCGACCAAGGTTGAGTTATAAATGTAAAGAAATCTTCTGGCAACTCAAACCAATTCACTATGCTTGGTAACCTAAAAAGCACAGTAAAAATAGATGATATCAAAAAAATAGCAACATTAATTGCAATTAACTTTTCTGCCACGTTTAAACGTGAATATTGATATTTTAAATCTCTACTCATTTAATCCCAGCGATTATTATTAAACTGATTCTTTTTCCAATACCACATCATAATAAACCCAAATAATGCCCCGCCTACGTGTGCAAAATGCGCTATACCACCACCAAACAAAGAATACCCTGTTATACCAGAAAATAAATCCAACCCTATTAAAACTGGAATAAAATATTTTGCCTTTATAGGTACTGGCACAAAAATCATCATTAATTCTGCATTAGGAAACAACATACCAAAAGCTACTAGTACTCCATATATGGCACCTGATGCTCCTACCGCAGGGGTATTATAAGCTCCTAAAAAATTATCAATTGTACTTTTAGAAACTAGATTATACCAATCTGGCATATATTTTCCTTCAGAAATCAAGTTTAAAATTTGCTCTTTAGGAGCACCTGCATTCACTAATGCATCTAATCCTTCATTAAAATAATAATAATTTACACCTGTATGTATAAGTGCTGCTCCCAAACCAGCCGAAAAATAGAAAAAGAAAAACTTTTTCTTTCCCCACATTTGCTCTAATGGCGTTCCAAAAGCGTACAAGGCATACATATTAAAAGCAATGTGCATAAAACCCCCATGCATAAACATATGTGACACAATTTGCCATAACCCAAAGTTTTCATTCTTAGGAAACCATAATGAAAACCATTGGTACATTTGGTCTCCCATAGTTTGGGTTGCCAAGAAAAAAATAACATTAATTATGATAATATGCTTTACAGCATCTGTTAGTCTTCCCATTTATATAAATTTTTTATCAATATCGTTTTCCGTTATGGTTACGTAAATTGGTTTGTTAAAAGGACTTACCGTAGACTCCGTACACGCAAACAAATCGTTTACTAAAGCAGCTTGTGATAAATTATCCAAAATATCTCCAGTCTTAACAGCCAAAGATTTGCATAAGGCTTTGCTTAAAACATCTGCTTGAGAAAAGCCGTCTGCTCCAATGTTTTGCTGACAATCTGCTAGCAATTCATCAAAAATAGACAAAACCTCTGCTTCAGCAACCAAAGGAGGCACTCCGTTTATTTCTACCGTATCTGTACTTATCTCTCCAAAAACAAACCCCATTGTGATTAAGTTATTTTTAATCTCTTTTAGTATATCTATTTCTGATGCAGAAAATGATAATTGAATAGGAAATAATAGTTGCTGGCTTAATGCTTCATTAAGTGTAACACTTCTTAAAAAACGTTCATACAAAACCCTTTGGTGTGCCCTGCCTTGATTTATAACAACCATTCCTGATTTTATGGTTGTTACTATATATTTTCTTTTTAACTGAAATGTTATTGCTGCAGTATCTAAATCTTTACTTTCTCCCTCAAAAATTGATTCTGTACTTACTTCAGATTCAAAACTCAGGTTACCAAAGTTTGTTGATTCTCTTTCTAAAGGGGCTCCTTCTACATACAAACTTTCCCAACTTGGCGTATTTTGTTTCTTATAATTTGGAATAGAATTATTACCACTACGCTTTGGTTTTGCTTCTTCCTTAAAAGGATTAAACGTAGAATCTACTACAACCTTAGGCAAAACAGCACTTTTGTTTTTATAACTATATGGGGTTTCCAAATTATTATTATGTTCAAAATCTAATGTTGGCGCTACATTAAACTGCCCTAAACTATGCTTAATGGTAGATCTTAAAATTGCATATAACGTTTGTTCATCATCAAACTTAATTTCAGTTTTTGTTGGGTGAATGTTTATATCTATGGATCCTGGGTCTACTTCTAAATTTAAAAAATAGCCTGGATGCATCCCCTGCTTAATTAACCCTTCAAAAGCAGCTAATACTGCGTGATGTAAGTAATGACTTTTTACAAATCTATTATTGACAAAAAAATATTGTTCTCCCCTGCTTTTTTTAGCAAACTCTGGTTTACATATAAAACCAGAAACTTTAACAACCTGTGTTTCTTCAGTAACAGGCACTAGTTTCTCATTAGCTTTCTTTCCAAAAATATTTACAATTCTTTGCCTAAAATTAGACTGTGGCAAGTTAAATAATTCACTACCGTTATTATAATAATGTAGGGCAACGGACGGATGCGCCAAAGCGACCCTATGAAATTCATCTGTAATGTGACGTAGTTCTACTGAATCTGACTTTAAAAAGTTTCTTCGCGCTGGAATATTAAAAAATAAATGTTTTACGGCCAATGATGTCCCTTTTGGCGTTACAACCACTTCTTGAGAGTTAATTTTACTCCCTTCTATGTGTATTGCGGTACCAACCTCCTCATCTTCAGTTTTAGTTTGTAATTCTATATGTGCTATTGCTGCTATGGAAGCCAATGCTTCCCCACGAAAACCTTTTGTATTTAAATTAAATAAATCTTCTGCACTTTGTATCTTAGAGGTAGCATGGCGCTCAAAACTTAAACGAGCATCGGTGGTACTCATACCCACTCCGTTATCTACTACTTGTACAAGAGATTTTCCGCCATCTTTTACAATTAATTTAATGGTGGTAGCTCCTGCATCTATTGCATTTTCTAACAATTCCTTAACCACTGATGCTGGTCGCTGTACAACTTCACCCGCTGCTATTTGGTTTGCAACGTGATCTGGTAAAAGTTTAATGATATCTGCCATTATTTTATAGAAAATATTGAAAGATCAAAATCTATGATGTAAAGAAATGCGAAAATTAAGATGGTTAAAATAATAATCATTCTTATTCTTATGTTTTTATCTCCTTCTCTTCTTAAATCAGAAAAGGCAGTACCAAACTTTTTCTTAAGTCCTTGTTTAGAACCTACCGTTGTACGAAATTTATCTAGTTTATGCTGAATTTTATACGGATTACCCTCCCCTTTATCATCAAAATAACGAGGTGTATAATCAAACGATTTGTTCTTACGTAAATTTGTAAATTTTCCCATAATGTTAGAATACCAAAGGTACTTAAAATCAAAAATAATAACACAGATACTATGCCAAAATTTGTTAACAAGTCAAATAGTCAATCAGAAAGGAAGTTTACTTTTGAAAAAAGAAGAATATGCCTAGTTACCCAAAACTGCCATTTTAATTGCTGCTACAGCTGCTTCTGAGCCTTTGTTACCGTGTATGCCTCCACTCCTATCTATGGCTTGTTGCATTGTATTGTCTGTAAGCACACAAAAAATAACAGGAGTTTCAGTTTGTAGGTTAAGGTCTTTTATACCCTGAGCTGTAGCACTACAAACAAAATCAAAATGCTTGGTCTCCCCTTGTATTACACTACCAATGGCAATTACGGCATCTATATTTTGTGTTGCTATCATTTTTTTACACCCATACGTTAGCTCAAAACTACCAGGTACGTTCCAACGAATAATATTTTCTTTAACTGCACCACAATCTAACAATGCCTGTAACGCTCCATTAAAAAGGCCTTCTGTTATTTCTGTGTTCCATTCAGAAACAACAATCCCAAACCGAAAATTTTTCGCATTTGGGATTGTAGCTTTATCGTAAACCGATAAATTTTTATGAGCCGTAGCCATACGTTTATTGTTTAGCTTTTCCTATAAATACATCTATTGTTGCTGCTTCTTGAGAAGATGAAAAATCTTCCTTTATTCGTTGAAAAAACTCTAAAGCCTTAGATTTATCTCCTAACTCCAATGCAGCAATACCTGCTTTATATAAATATCTTGGTGTTGTGTAATCATTATCTCCTTGCGCAATTGCTTTTTCATAATAAGACAATGCGTCTTTTGTTTGGTTTAACTGCATAAAAGCATCACCTATACCACCTTTAGCCAAAGCTCCTATGGTAACATTATCTGTGCTAAAATCTTCTAAATGATTTATTGCCTCTTGGTAATTTTGCATATTTAAATACGCCATACCAGCAGAATAACTTGCTAAATTAGCAGTTGGTGTGCCACTATACGTATCTATTATATCTAAGAAACCAAATTTACCTTCAGAACCATTTAGTGAAAGACTAAACAAAGAATCCCTTTCTGCACCTGGAGCACTTTTTAAGGCAAGGTCAAAATTTTGTTGTGGGTAATACATTTCATTGTTTGCTCTATCAGTTTTCGGATTCTGCACAAAATTAACATACGCTAAATAAGCTAAAATACCAATAGCAATAACCCCTATTACACCTAAAATAGCTTTTTGGTTCTTTGCAACCCACTCTTCAGTTTTTGATGCGCCTTCATCTAAAGTATTAAAAACCTCCGCAGTTGTACTTTCTTGTTCTTGAACATTAACCTCTTCCTCTTTGGTCTTTGGTTTATATCCTCGCTTTTTATATGTAGCCATAGTTAATTTTATTAATCGCGCAAAAATAAAGTTTTTATTGAAATCTAAAACCCTATTTATTCGTTATTTTTCAATAATTTGCGACTTCTCTTAGATTTTTTAAATAAAATTTGCTTTACAAAGAATGTTTCTAAAGAAATTATCACTCATAAATTATAAGAATTTTGACTCAAAAGAATTTGATTTTGATACCAAAATAAATTGTTTTGTAGGCCATAATGGTATAGGAAAAACAAATATTTTAGACGCAATTTACCATTTATCATTTGGCAAAAGTTACTTTAATCCTGTAGCTACTCAAAATATTAAACACAATGAAGATTTTTTTGTTGTAGATGGTCATTTTTTTAAAGAAGAACGAGATGAAAAAATTATTTGTAGCTTTAAGCGTGGTGCAAAAAAAATAATTAAACGCAATGGTAAAGCATATGATAAATTCTCTGAGCATATTGGATTCTTGCCCTTGGTTATAATTTCTCCAGCAGATAGGGATCTCATATTAGAAGGCAGTGACACTCGCAGAAAATTTATAGATGGTGTTATATCTCAATCTAACAAGAATTATCTACAAGCGCTTTTAAAATACAACAAAATACTCTTGCAACGTAATTCGCTTTTAAAATATTTTGCTGTAAACCATACGTTTGACAAAACTACTTTAAGTGTTTATAATGAACAATTACAAGAATATGGAGAGATCATACATAAAAATAGAATAGCATTTTTAGAAGCCTTTATTCCTATTTTTAAAGAGCAATATGCTTCTATCTCAAATAACAAAGAAGAGGTAACTATTACCTACAATAGTAAATTGTTAGAAAAAAAATTAATACATTTATTGGAGGACAGTTTAGATAAGGATAGGGCTGTTCAATATACAAGTGTAGGCACTCATAAAGACGATTTGTCTTTTGAAATAAATGGTTATCCGGTTAAAAGATTTGGAAGCCAAGGGCAACAAAAATCATTCTTAATTGCTTTAAAACTGGCTCAATTTAATTTTATAAAAGAACAAGCAAAAACAACACCTATACTCTTATTGGATGATATTTTTGATAAATTGGATGAGAACAGGGTTTCAAAAATTGTTACTTTAGTAGATAATCATAATTATGGACAAATTTTTATTAGTGATACACACGTAGAGAGAACCGAAAACATTGTAAAGAACATACACCAGAGTTACAAAATATTCAAATTATAAGATGAAAAAAGTAATTTACTTATTAACTTTAGTATTCTTTATTGGATGTAGTTCAACAACTGTAAAAAAGGAAGATATTCCATTACTAAATGGTTATTGGGAAATTAGTTCGGTAATTTTTCCTGATGGCACTATCAAAGAATATAAAGCAAGCCCTACCGTAGATTTTTTTATGATTGAAGAAATGCAAGGATTTAGAAAAAAAGTACAACCAAGAATTGATGGAAGTTTTAACACAAATAATGATGCTGATAAAATAATAATTCGCGAAAAAGAAAGTACCTTTACCATATATTATACAAATGAACTTACAGAAAGAGAAGAAAAAATAATTAATCTTAATCAAGATTCTTTCTCTATAAAAAACCAAGAGCAAATCATATATATTTACACACGTTATAACCCCATAGAGCTACAATAATGGCTAAACGAAAAAAAGAAAACCAACCATTAGGAGCTGTTTTGCAAGATTTTATTAAAGAAAACAGGCTAGAAAAAGGAATGGACGTTGTTGATACCCGCACGGCTTGGAAAAACCTTATGGGTAATGGTGTTAACAATTATACTTCAGCAGTGGAATTACGTAATGGTGTCTTATATGTTTCATTATCATCTTCTGTTTTGCGGGAAGAATTAAGCCACGGTACTTCCAAAATTATTAAAATGATAAATGAAAATTTGGGAAAAGAAGTTGTAAAAAAACTGGTATTACGTTAAAATAAAAAACCACCAAGACTAGCTTGATGGTTTACATATTTTGTCTTGTTTTGTCTTGGTAAAAAATTAGAAAATTTCTCTTCCAGAAAAATGAAAAGCACCTTCAATGGCTGCATTCTCATCACTATCTGATCCGTGAACTGCATTTTCTCCTATAGAGGTAGCATATAATTTACGAATGGTACCTTCTGCAGCCTCAGCAGGGTTAGTAGCACCAATTAATGCTCTAAAATCTTCAACAGCATTATCTTTTTCCAAGATAGCAGCTACAATAGGTCCTCTGGTCATAAACTCAACCAATTCTCCAAAAAACGGACGCTCATTGTGTACCGCATAAAATGCTTCTGCATCTCTTTTGCTTAACTGCGTATATTTCATTGCTACAATTTTAAACCCAGCAGATGTAATCTTTTCTAAAATAGCACCAATGTGACCATTTTCTACGCCATCTGGCTTAATCATTGTAAAAGTTCTGTTTGTAATCATCTTGTTTTAAATTTTGTGCAAAAATAATGCTTTTACAACAACAGACAAGAAATAAAGTTAAAAGGTGATTAATGACTTTTAGTTTAAAATGTACCTCAACAACCATAAATAACCTAGTGTAATATAAACTATTCATTCTACTGTGATTATTTCAATCGCTTGCTGGTTTTCTATTGGCTATCTAATTCGCAGATTAATTTTATAATTAGACTTTTTAAATACTGCCCAAAAATAAAATTTGGGCAGTACATATGATACTATATTAGTAAACGCCTATGTAAAAAGAGTCCGCACCACTATCTAAATTAGCTCCTTTTGTAAAACCGTCTGGCGACGTGCTTTTTGGGTCAAACATATATATGTTCCCTTTTTCTCCTAATGGCGCAATAGCCATATAAAAATTACCGTCTTTAGCTAAAACACCAGATTGATAGTACCACAACCAAAGGTTTTCTGGAAGGTTCATTTTTATAGCAGTTTTATTGTACAAATCTACTCTAGCAACACCCCATGGTGTGGCTTTATCACTTGCTTTACCTACAGATGCATCATAAAAAGGAACATACCCTATACCGTTACCAACATAAAACCAACCGTTAGCTCCAACATTTGCTATTCCTAAAGAAGAAGATAAATCTAACTCATAAGAGTTATCATAAGCACCATCTTTAATTTTTATGATTTTTGCTGGGTTTGCAGATATATGATAAATATCTCCTGATTCATCTGCATGATAAACTGGTGCTCGGTAACCGTAAGTAGAGCCTTTAGCAACCTCTGACTCTAAAAGAGTTGGGTTTTGTAATGAAGGGTAATCTACAACTAAAGTGGTAGCCTTATAATCGCTAGTTCTTATTCTTTTATCTGTATCTGGATCATAGCCTTGCTTTGCAACACCGTAGTATGCTTTTCCGTTTTGAATAGCTGGGTTGTCTATACGCCAAATATGTAAATCATCATCAGTTCTAGGAATAACAACTTCTGTTCTTTCTGCTAACGATAAATCTTCTAATACAACTCTTTGTAAAACAGCAGTTGCATCCGTATGAGAATACGTTTCTCCTTCATAGATTTTTTCAGTATTAATAGTATGTACAAGAGCGTCATTTTCATTAAGAACTTTCCATCTTGGATATGCAGTTCCCATTGCTATTTGTACGTTAGTTTCTTCTAATTGAAAATAATCAGAACCACCGTTAATATTATACTTATACAAAAAACCACCGCCGTAACTAAGGTTGTATAAAAATTCTCCTGATGGGGTTCCATAAATTCTTGCTGTACGTACAGATGGCACTTCAAAACCTTTACCTTTAAAAGAAATATCTCCTGTGGTTAAATCTGTAAAAGCTTGTGTAAAAGTGCCTGAATTACCTTCTGAGCTAACACCAAATGCTACGTTATAAAATTCTTGACTACCAGTAAGTTTTTTTTCAGATTTACTGTTGTCATCACTACTACAGCTAACCATTAAAGATCCTACCAATGCTGTAGATAAGAGCCAAGATTTACTTTTAATTATTAAATTAGTTCTCATATTATTTATATTTAAATTTATATTGATATTAAAAAATAGGTCTGTATGTTAATTTTACATAGAAAGATTTTCCTGCTTTTTGCATTGCCCAATTATCAAACACCTGCTCATCTGTAATGTTCTTTGCGTTAAAACTAAATGTCATTTTATTACTAGCAGTTGTATATGAAAAACCTGCATCATGTAATGCTTGTGTTGGTATATAAGCTTTACCTGTGCTTGCTAAGCTTTCCCAATTTCTAAAGAATTGTTTAGTGTAACCAAAATTGTAATTAAAAGATAATTTTGATTTGCTCTTTAGAAAGTTGTTTAGCACATACTCTATATAAGTATTAGATGTTAAATACGGAGCGTTCCTTAAACGGTCTTTATAGTAAATATATTCTGATCCAAAATCGTCATACCTTAAATTATATCTGGCATTAAAGTTTGAAAAGTTTGTTGTAATAAAAAATTGCTTATTGTAGTTGTATTTTAGTTCGGCATCAAAACCCTCACTCTTAATTTTTCCTAAATTTTCAAAACTATATGTATCAGAAATATTACTAGTAATACCTCTAACAATCATATCTTGTATATCTCTTATAAAAAAATTGGCTTCTAATCCTATATTGTGTTTATTAAATTGGTAATTACCTATAGTAAAGCCTAAGTTAAAGTTCTTACTTGTCTCTGGTAATAAGTTGTATGTAGACTCTATATTCTCACTTGTATTACCAAGCAACTCAGATATTCCAGGCATACGTATTGCCTTTTCAGCAGAAGCAATTAATGCAACTTTTGATGTTATTTGGTATGATGTTGCAAAACCATAACCAGAATGGTCTACATCTCTTTCATAATCTTGAGCAACTATAGCATTACCTACCCTTGATGGATCAGATAATTTTACATTCTGCTGATAATATTTATAAAAAAGATTAGTGTTTAGTTTTTTATCAAAAAAAGTACTTTCTAAAGAAACACTTGTGATTTGCTTTGTTAGGTAACGTGTATCTGTTAAATCTCTTTCTGCTTGTGGACGAATAGGGTCATCTATGTCTCTAGTAAACCTATTAAAAAAGTAGTGAATACCAAATTTATGATTAGGTATAATTTTGTATGTAATTCCTGTTCTATTCGCAATATTAACTTCTTTATTATTGGCTAAAGTAGCATCTCCTGCCTCACCTCCATTATTTTGCCAATTAATAGGATTACCATTATTATCCTTAATAATTTTACCATTCCAGTTATACATATACGGCACAGTATCTATAACCATACGGTTTGTATGCGAGTAAGATGTAAATGTGTTTACAGACAATCCGTTAGTTAAAATATTATTCTTTTTGTATTTTAAAGACACCATTCTACTATCTCTCTTACTCTCTCTGTTCCCATAAACAATATCCATAGTTGGTCCTGTTTGGATATCATTATTCATGTGTGAAATCATTAAGCCTAAAGTAATCTCATCTGCCCAAGTTTTACTTGTAAAACCAACATTAGTTTTTATACCACTAGAGACATAGTTGTCATGAAAACGCTCTGCCCTCACATAATTTACCTTACCAGTATTTGGGTCTATAACATATACATTATCTCCATATACTTCATAATTGTTATCACTACTATTATAAAATGATGAAAGATCTATAGTAAAGTTAGAGTTTGGATTTCTATAACCTGTATCTAAATTCCATTGGTGAGTATTAAAAGAACCGTAAGAGTATGATGTGCTTAAATGTGTCCCAATACTTTTCTTTAAAACTACATTTATACCACCACCTAAAGCGTCCTCAGTTAACTCTGCAGGCAAAACACCTTTATACACTTCTATACGCTGTATCATTTCAGGGGGGATGCTAGATAATGAAAAAGACTCTCCATAATTACGTAAAGGAATTCCATCTATAAAAACACGAACCGAATTCCCTGAAAGTCCATTTAAGTTATAGTGTATATGAGATCCCAAGCCACCAGATTGCCTAATTTTTACACCAACAGATCTTCCTAAAATTTCAGTAGATTGCAAATTCTGAATAGCCATTTCTTGAGTATCTATTATGCCTACTGTAAAACCTTTTTGTTTTATTAATTGTCCTTTAGATTTACTTACAACAGTAACCCCCTCTAATTCAAAATCTTTCTGATCTTTTAATATAATTTCTATATGATCAGACTTTTGACTTAAATCTACCTTAACAGTAACACCCTCAACTTGAAAAATTTTTACATAAACATCATAAATACCCTCAGGAATATTAGTAAAAATGAAGTTGCCATTTTCATCTGTATGTGTACTTTTATTTAAAGATTTAATGTATACCAGAGCAGATATTACAGGAGCTCCACTTTCAAAACTAACCTTACCAGATAAGCTTTTCCTTTCTTTTTTTTCTGTAGTAAAAGAAAAACTTTTAAAACTTATAGACAGAGTTATTAATGTAGCAAGTAAAACTTTCAATTTTTATTTAGATTAATTATTAATAAAGTGCAAATATAGAAACTATTTTTATTTATTCTAAATAAAAATAATATATTTAAGAAAAGAAATATTTATTGCTTTACGAACTGATTAGTTTCTTATACAGATTAAAATAGCATCAAAATCTGTTATGTATTTAAATGAAATTATATCACAAAGTAGTTTTTATAAAAAGGTTTCACTTATCACTATAAAAAAAGCAAGAAGAATAAAACAAATATGCTTCTAGCCGTATTGAATGCCCTATTTTTGTTTTACCTCTTCTTATTTTTTGTAATTGTAGCCAATATAGGTTATACTTTTACGTATAGCATTTTACTTGCCTTTATATAAAATAACTTTATAAACCCTTTTTACAAAGTAAAGAATTAGTCTCTTCCAAATAAATAACTCTAGTCCGTTAGAAAATGTAAATCATATACAATTAGTTAACTATTCTAATATGAATAACACTACACAACTCATTGTCATTAAAAATTGTATCATTAAAGATTCTAATATACCTGTTTTAGTTCCTCCAATACATTACCACCATCACCTATCATTCTAAAATGCACAGTATTGCTTTTAAAATTAAAGTCCACAGTACCAAAACTCTTAACAAAAACAACTTTACCTACTCTATACGGATTTTCTTCCCCAGAAAAATTAGTATACGTATGTGTAAGTCCACTACTCGTAAAGTCTATTAGTGAATATCTTAAACCTGCAATATTAGTTTCTGAAAATTCAGAGATATGCCTATCTCCAGAAAGTATCATAGCTCCATTTGCCTTAGAATCTACCAATAATTTTGTTAACCTATCTACCTCGTGCGGAAAATTACCCCAACCTTCAAACCCATGTTTGTTTGATAAAAATTGTACACTACTAACAATTACATTAAAATCTGCCTTGGAATCATTAAGTTCTTTTGTTAACCATTGCCATTGTTTTTCTCCTAAGATTGTTCCCTCTCCATATACATTTGGTTTTATTCTTTTTTTTGTTTCTGTATCTGGCGTTAAAGCCGTTCTAAAATAGCGTGTATCTAAGACTAAAACTTTTATGTTTCCTTGTGGCAATTCGTAATTGTGTACAGTATAAACACCTTCTCTTTTTCTTCTTGGGCTTTCTTTTTTAACGCCCATAAAATCTAAAAACTCTTGTTGGCTTTCTTCTTTTGCTGTAAATTCAACTCCTCCATCGTTCAATCCATAATCATGATCATCCCAAGTACCTATAACAGGTACAGTTTCTTTCATTTTTTTATATCCTTTAACATTGTTTTGAGCTTCATAAATCATACGCATTTTTTTCATATCGTCAGTATCTGCATACACAATATCTCCTCCCCAAATCCATACATCTGGATTTACAGCTAAAACATCATCCCATAAAGGATTTTCAACATTATGTTTATTACATGAGCCAAATGCAATTGTAAAATCAGATTTAGATAAAACTTCTATAGGCTTTTTATTAACCTTATTTGTTTTGCAAGAAACAATGATGAATAATAAACTAAGTGCAATGGTGAATTTTTTCACAATATTTAATTTAAGATAATAATAAACAATTTTAAGGCTAATTATATAGACTCCAAAGTACTTTTCAATCAATTAACAATATCATAAATTTGGCTATTTATAAAAATAGCAGTCAATTTTGAACGTTTATTAAAAATGCTATCTTTGATGGTTATGAACAAAGAAGACATACAGGAAGTTAAAGCATTGCTTTCTTCTCCTCAAAAAATAGTTATCATTCCTCATAAAAATCCTGATGGTGATGCAATTGGCTCTACTTTAGGGCTTTTTCATTTTTTTAAGAATCAAGGTCAAGAGGCTGTTGTAATTGCTCCAAACGATTTTCCTAAGTTTTTAAAATGGATGCCAGCACAAGAAAAAATCATCAATTTTGAAAAAAATAAACTTACCGCTAAAAGGCACATAGATGATGCTACTTTAATTTTTACTTTAGATTTTAATCATTTCTCTAGAGTTGGTGATATGCAAGAAAGCTTAGAAAAAGCCAATGGTACTTTTATTATGATAGACCACCACCAAGAACCTGATGACTATGCTACAGTAACTTACTCAGACGTTAGTATGAGTTCTACATGTGAAATGGTTTATAATTTTATAGAGGCAATTAATGGCATAAGTAAAATTACACCCGAAATAGCCAATTGTTTATACACAGGTATTATGACAGATACTGGTTCTTTTAAATATTCATCTACCACAAGTAGAACACACCGTGTTGTAGCTAATTTGATAGACAATGGAGCGGAAAATATGGCTATACACAATAAAGTATTTAATACAAATTCTCCTAGCCGTTTACACATATTAGGATGTGCACTTAAAAATATGGTTATCTTAGAAGAATATAATACTGTATACATAACTTTAAGTCAAGAAGAATTAGACAAATACAATTTTAAAAAAGGAGACACTGAGGGCATTGTTAATTATGGACTTACACTTGACAATATTATATTTGCTGTGATTTTTATTGAAAATAAGGAAGAAGGAATAATTAAAATTTCTTTAAGATCACAAGGAGACTTTTCAGTAAATGAATTTGCAAGGACACATTTTTATGGTGGCGGACATAATAATGCTGCTGGTGGAAGAAGTGATGATTCCCTTGAAGAAACCACTACTAAGTTTGTTGGTTTATTAAGTAATTACAAAGAGAAATTAAAAGGATGAGAAAAAATCTATATATGATAATGGCTATATCCCTTATTGGTTGTCAAGGGCCAGAAGCAAGAAGACCAATAGAAGTAAAAACAGGAAGCTATTTCAAAGAATCTGTAGTCCGTAATAAAGAATTACTTGCAAATGAAGTAAAGCTCATAGAAAATATAATAAGTAAGGACACAACAAATAAATACATAAACAGTGGTAATGGTTCATGGTTTTATTATGAAAAAAGAAATGAAGAAGATACATATACAATTCAACCAGACGATTTAGTAACTATGACCTATTGTTTGACTGATTTTAACAATGATACTATATATAGTGCAAAAGAAATAGGTGTTTTTAAGTACAAGGTAGATAAACAAGAACTATTTGTAGGCTTACGCAATAGTATAAAGCTTTTAAAAGAAAATGAAACTGCTACGTTCCTCTACCCATCTTCCTTGGGTTACGGATACCACGGAGACAATAATAAAATAGAGACCAATGTCCCTTTAAAAGCTACGGTTTCCATTTTTAAAATAGAAAAAAATAAAGATAGTATTCAAAATTAAATTAATTAAAAAAATGAAAATGAAAAAGAATTTTCTAATCTTGCTAACTGCTATTGTAACAACTATGAGCTGCAAATCTGGACAATACGCAGATTTAGATGACGGCCTATATGCAGATATAAAAACCAACAAAGGTGATATGATTGTAAAACTAGAGTTTGAAAAAACTCCAGTAACTGTTGCCAATTTTGTATCTCTATCAGAAGGCAAAAATCCTTTTGTTAGTGAAGAGTATAAAGGAAAGAAATACTATGACAAGGTTATTTTTCATAGAGTAATGAAAGATTTTATGATTCAAGGAGGTGATCCTACTGGTACTGGTATGGGTAATCCTGGTTATAAATTTAAAGATGAGTTTTCAGATTCTTTAAGGCATTACAAAAAAGGTATCTTATCTATGGCTAATTCAGGACCAAAGACAAACGGAAGTCAATTTTTTATTACACATAAAGAAACTCCTTTCTTAGATGGTATTGATAAAAATGGAAACTTAAAAAATTGTGCAAACCCCAGAGTAGGCTGTCACACAGTTTTTGGTGAAGTAGTAAAAGGCCTAAACATAGTAGATTCAATTGCCGCAGTAGAAGTAAATAATAAAAACAAACCAATTGAAGATGTTGTAATATCTACAGTAGAAATCGTTAGAAAAGGTAAGGTTGCCAAAAAGTTTAATGCTGTACAAGTAATGAAAAATTATTTTGAAGAAGCAAAAGAAGAAGAAAAGAAACTAGCCGCTTTAAAACAAGAAGCTGAAAAGAAAAAAATAGCATTTGCGGCTGAAGCTGCTGAGCAAATTAAAAAAGCAGAAGTTTTGCCTTCTGGCTTAAAAGTATTGGTTCTTAAAGAAGGAACCAGTTTAAAACCAAAAATTGGACAAAAAGTAGCTCTGAAATATGCAGGTTGGTTATCTGATGGTACTTTATTTGATACCTCTGAAACTGAAATAGCAAAAATGTTTGGAAAATTTGAGAATATTAATGCAATGCACAGAGGTGATATGACGCCTATGGAAATAGTTTGTAGCCCGGAAGCTGGTCTTGTTCCTGGCTTTAAAGAAGGAATGTTACTTATGAAAGTTGGAGAAAAAATTCGTTTATTTATACCGCCACATTTAGGGTACGGTAATCAAGGTGGCGGACCAATACCGCCTAACTCAGATTTAATTTTTGATTTAGAAATGACTAAAATAGTAGAATAGCTAATCTAGTTCTTAAAAAAAGAAGAGCTACCCTTATAACAAGGTAGCTCTTCTTTTTTTAAGAAAATATTTAATCTACCTATCTAAAAAATAGTGCTAATTTATAGATAGGTATTTTAAGCTTTTGGGCTATTTTTTAGAATTTCCAATGTAAATTTCCAAAACTTTTGCACTGAAGATATACTAACACGCTCATCTGGAGAATGCGCTCCTTTAATGGTAGGTCCAAAACTGATCATATCCATATTAGGATAATTCTGCCCTAAAATACCACACTCTAAACCAGCATGACAAGCAACAACTTTTGGTTTTGTTCCAAAAACAGTATTATATTGAGATACCAGTACTTTTAAAATGGCTGAATCTGGGTTTGGATTCCAACCAGGATAAGCACCACTTAATTCAACTTTACAATCAGCTAACTCAAAAACAGATTTTAGTGCATTAGCTAAATCCATTTTTGCTGAATTAACAGATGATCTAGTTAAACATCCTATTTTAATATTTCCATCCTTCACAATTACCCTTGCAATATTATTAGAAGTTTCTACTAAATCTGGCATACTTGCACTCATTCTATAAACACCATTGGGAGCAGCATATAATGCTTTTAACAATTTATCCTGAGCATCAACACTAATTACTCCAGTTGGTGTTGTAGTTTCATTAATTTCAATTTCCAAATTTGGCTCCGTAATTATCAATTCTCGTTTAATTGTTTCTGACCATAAATTGAAGTCAGCTAAAAAACTTTCAGTTAATTCAATAGCAACAATTGCGTTACTCTCCCTAGGTATTGCATTACGCAAACTACCACCATCTATCTTACATATACGAATACTTGTTTGTAAACTAGCATTATACAATAATCTATTCACTATTTTATTAGCATTACCCAAACCACGATGAATATCCATACCACTATGCCCCCCTTTTAAACCTTTTACCGTAATCTTATACGCCTTGTGATTGGCTGGCATAGTTTCAATACTATAAGTTCTAGTAGCAGTAACATCTACTCCACCAGCACAGCCTATATCAATTTCATCATCTTCTTCTGTGTCTAGGTTCAATAAAATATCTCCCTGTAATACGCCTTCTTTTAAACCCATTGCACCTGTCATGCCCGTTTCTTCATCAATCGTAAACAAGGCTTCTAAAGGAGGGTGAGGTATCTCTGTACTCTCAAGTAATGCCATAATAGTAGCAACTCCCATACCATTATCTGCTCCCAAAGTAGTTCCTTTTGCCCTTACCCAGTCTCCATCTACATACATTTGAATTCCTTGGGTATCAAAATCAAAAACAGTATCATTATTTTTTTGGTGAACCATATCTAAATGAGATTGTAGCGTAATCATTTTTCTATCTTCTAAACCAGCAGTTGCAGGCTTTCTTATGATAACATTACCAACACCGTCCTTAAAAGTTTCTAATTCTAATTGGTTACCAAAGTCTAGCATAAATTGTATAACACGTTCTTCTTTTTTAGATGCCCTTGGTACTGCGTTTAAGTCTGCAAACTTATTCCAAATCATTCTTGGCTCTAACTCTCTTATAATTTTACTCATCAAATTTTATTTTCTGTTCATCAAAATTACATATTGAAAATGAATTTATACTGATATTTCCTATTTTTGACATAATGAACAACAAATTAAAAAACGGAATTGCATTATCCCTGCCATTACAAGTAATTTTAGTAAAGTGGTTTGCAAATTTCCCTGAACTGATTGAAAAATATTACAGTAATGGTATTTATCAATATACATCCAAGTTTTCAAGAATCATTTTTGGTTGGATTCCTTTTTCTATAGGTGACATTATTTATGCATTACTTATATACTTGGCTATACGTTATATTGTTATAAAACGATTATACATTAAACAGAAACCATTATTGTTTTTAAGAAATATAGCCACCGTTTTATCCATTGTCTATTTTACGTTTCACCTCACTTGGGGAATGAATTATTACCGACAACCATTATACAAAACACTACAAATTAAAGAAACTCATTCTTTAGATGAGTTAGAAAATTTTGTTACAAAACTAATTACTAAAACAAACAACATTCATTTTTACATAACACAAGACACAAGCAAAGCAGTTGCTATACCATATAATAAAGCAGAAATTTTCAAAAAAACCATTAATGGCTATAATGATCTTAAAAGAAGATATCCTTTTCTAAAGTATGATACACCTAGTATAAAAACATCACTTTACAGTACTGGCCTAAGCTACTCTGGTTATGGAGGCTACCTAAACCCATTTACAAATGAAGCACAAGTAAATGGCAAAATTCCTTTATATAGGTTTCCTGTTGTTGCTGGTCATGAAGCAGGTCACCAGATAGGATATTCCGCAGAGAATGAAACCAATTTTATTGGCTATTTAGTGACAGCAAATAATAAAGACATTTACTTTAAATATGCAGCCTATTCATACGCACTTAGTTATTGTTTAAGTGATATTAGGCATAATGACCCTAAATTATTCACCACTTTATATGATAAATTAAATACTGGAGTTAAAAATAATTACCAAGAATTGACTAATTTTTGGTTAAGTTATGAAAACCCCGCAGAACCTTTTTTTAAATCTGTATTTAACACATTCTTAAAAGCTAACAATCAAACAGATGGTATAAAAAGTTATAGTAGAGTTGTATCATTATTGGTTGCCTATCATAAAGAAAATCCTTTATAAGTAAGAACAATTAAACCTAAGGGTTCCAAAAGATAGTTGTATCAAATTTTAACTTTTCATTATAATTATCCATTGTTCAGTTTCCATACCTTTAAACAAACTAATTAACTAATTAAAACCGATATGAGAATAAAACTCTTGTCACTTGCCTTGTTGTGGGTAAGTGCTTCTTTGTTTGCGCAAGATTATTTCCCTGTAAACGGCAGTGTAAAATCTAAAAACAACAATTACACCGCTTTTACCAATGCTAAAATTTATGTAACACCTACTCAAATTCTAGAAAAAGGTACATTACTTATTCAAAATGGTAAAGTAGTACAGGTTGGAAAAAATGTAACCATTCCAAAAAATTCTATCAAGATAGATTTAAAAGGAAAATCAATTTATCCTTCTTTTATTGACATCTATTCAAACTTTGGAATTGAAAAACCAAAAGGAACTCAAAGCGGCTCTTCTCAATATGAAGCTGCTCGCCAAGGATATTATTGGAACGACCATATAATGCCAGAAGCTAATGCTATCAGTTCCTATAAATTTGATTCTAAAAAAGCTAGTGAATACCAAAATGCTGGTTTTGGAGTTGTAAACTCTCATATACAAGATGGTATTGCACGTGGCACTGGAATCCTTATAGCTCTTAATACTAGCGGTAATGATAGTGATCGTATATTAGACGATAAATCTGCACAATACTTTTCATTGTCTAGGAGTTCAATAAAAAAACAATCTTACCCATCATCTTTAATGGGATCAGTAGCTTTATTACGTCAAATGTACTCAGATGCTAATTGGTATGCTAATGGAAATAGTGACACTAAGGATCTTTCATTAGAGGCATTAAATAAAAACAAAGACCTAGTACAAATTTTTGCTGCAGGTGACAAAAATAATGCATTAAGAGCTGACAAAATTGGAGATTCTCATAACATACAGTATGTAATTTTAGCAGGAGGTAATGAATATGAGAATATAGCAGACATAAAAGCTACCAATGCAACATATATTGTTCCCATAAATTTCCCAAAAGCTTATGACGTATCTAACCCATACCAAGCAAGCTATCTATCTATTTCAGATATGAGAAAATGGAACCAAGCCCCATCAAACCCTAAAATGCTTGCAGATAATGGAGTTCCATTTACATTTACCACACATACTCTAAAATCTCCTTCTCAATTTAAATCTAAAGTATTAAAAGCAATAGAATATGGGTTATCTAAAACAAAAGCATTAGAAGCATTAACTACTGTACCTGCACAAATTTTAGGAAAAACAGGACAAATTGGGTCTTTACAACAAGGTAGCTATGCCAACTTCTTAATTACCTCTGGTGATATTTTTGACAAAAATACTACCCTATATGAAAACTGGGTGCAAGGGCAAAAAAATACTGTTACTGAAAAAGACATTAAAGATATAAGTGGTAATTACGATTTAGCAGTGGATGGAATTACTTACAAATTATCTATCACTGGAGAAAATAATAAATATAAAGCTTCCTTAAAGCAAGATTCTACCTCTATAAAATCGAAGTTTTCGTATAAAGAAGATTGGATTTATTTTTCTTTTTCAACTGAAGAAGGTGAAAAAAGATATAGGATGACTGGTATGGTTAAACCAACCACATCTAATATTGATGGTAGATTAATATTACCTAACGGAAAAGAATCTTCTTTTGTTGCTGTCAAGGTTTCAGAGGTTAAAGAAAAAGATGAAAAAGACAAAGAAAAAGATAAAGAGAGCATAACACCTAATCTATTTCCTATAACTTATCCTAATGTTGCTTATGGATATAAAACCAAACCAAAACAAGAGAATATTTTATTTAAAAATGCTACAGTTTGGACAAGTGAAAATGATGGTATCCTTAAAAATACTGATGTATTAGTAAAAAAAGGAAAAATTGTTAAAATAGGAAGCAATTTAAGTGCTGGCGGCGCAAAGGTAATTGATGCAACTGGCAAACATTTGACAGCAGGTATTATAGATGAACACACCCATATTGCCGCTTTGAGTGTTAATGAAGGTGGACAAAATTCTTCTGCAGAAGTAAAAATGGAAGATGTTATTGACAATGAAGATGTAGACATATACCGTAACCTAGCTGGTGGCGTAACTTCTGTTCAACTTCTGCATGGTTCTGCAAACCCAATTGGTGGACGCTCAGCAATACTAAAACTAAAATGGGGAGAAACTGCAGATAATATGATTTATAATAATACACCAAAATTTATAAAATTTGCCTTAGGGGAAAATGTAAAACAATCTAATTGGAATAGCTATTCTCGCTTTCCACAAACACGAATGGGTGTTGAACAAATGTTTATTGACTATTTTCAACGCGGTAAAGAATACGATGAAAAGAAAAAAAGTGGCAAGCCATATAGATATGATGAAGAAATGGAAGTTATTGCTGAAATATTAAATGGTGAGCGTTTTATTACTTGTCATTCATATGTGCAGAGTGAAATTAATATGCTAATGAAGGTAGCCGAAAAATTCAACTTTAAAGTAAATACTTTTACTCATATTTTAGAAGGGTATAAAGTAGCCGACAAAATGAAAGAACATGGTGTTGGAGCATCTACGTTTAGTGATTGGTGGGCATATAAGTATGAAGTAAATGATGCCATACCATATAATGCTGCCATTCTACAAAGTCAAGGTATAACTGTTGCCATTAATAGTGATGATGCAGAAATGTCTAGAAGACTAAACCAAGAAGCTGCAAAAACTGTTAAATATGGAGATATGACAGAATTAGAAGCTTGGAAAATGGTAACTATAAACCCTGCAAAATTACTGCATATAGATGATAGAGTAGGAAGTATAAAAATAGGTAAAGATGCAGATTTAGTATTATGGAACAACCATCCACTTTCTGTTTATACAAAAGCTGAAAAAACAATGATAGAAGGTGCTATTTATTTTGATTTGGAAAAAGACAAACAACAAAGAGAAGCAATTAAGGTTGAAAGAAATGAGTTAATTTCTATGATGCTTGCTGAAAAAGAAGGAGGTAAACCAACTCAAAAACCAGTAAAAAAAGAAAAACCAAAGTTCCATTGTGATACAATGGACGGTGGATGGTAAATCATATATTGAAAACATAAAACAATAGACATGAAAAAAATTATATATATACTGCTAGTATTTTGCTTCACAGTAAATGGATTTGCACAACAAACCCCAGCCAGCGTACAAAAAGAAGCAATTACCATAGAAGGTGCTGTAGCTCATTTAGGTAATGGTAAAGTAATAGAGAATTCCCTACTAATGTTTGAAAATGGAAAAATTACATTTGTTGGTGATGCCAAAATGAAAATTGCACGTAAAGGCAAAATAATAAATGCTAAAGGCAAACACATATACCCAGGTTTTATAGCTGCTTGTACCGTTTTAGGACTTGTAGAAGTAGATGCCGTAAGAGCAAGTGATGATCAGGATGAAATTGGGAGAATGATACCACATATTAGAAGTTTAATTGCCTATAATGCAGAATCCAAAGTCATTGAAAGTATGCGCCCTAATGGCGTATTAATAGCTCAAATTGCTCCCAAAGGTGGGGTTATATCTGGTACATCATCAATTGTTCAATTAGATGCATGGAACTGGGAAGATGCAGCTATAAAAACAGATGACGGTATACATTTACACTGGCCTAGAAGTTTCGCAAGAGGTAATTACTGGTTAGGAGAAAGAGGAATGAAACCAAATAAAAACTACAAAAGCAATGTAGAGAAAATAGTAGACTTTATAGCAAACTCAAAAACATACGGTAAAAACACTAATAAACAATTACATCAAGAGTTTGCTGCAATGCAAAGACTTTTCAATGGAGAACAAAAAATGTATGTTTATGCAGATGGAGAAAAAGAAATAATAGACGCTATTACTACTTTAAAAAATAACGACATAAAAAACATAGTTTTAGTTGGTGGATACAATGCTTATAAAATAACCGATTTTTTAAAGGAAAACAATATTCCTGTATTAGTAAGAGCAATGCATAATTTACCAAGTAGTAATGACGATGACTATGATTTACCATACAAAATGGCAAAGCTATTAACAGATGCTGGTTTACTAGTTGGCATACAAAATAGTGGCGAAGCCAATTTTCAAAACAGAAACTTACCTTTCTATGCTGGGCAAGCTGTAGCTTATGGTATGGAAAAAGAAAATGCCTTACAATTAATTACCAATAACACTGCTAAAATTTTAGGAATAAGCGATTCTTATGGAACATTGGCTGTTGGAAAAAGTGCAACCTTGCTTATCTCTGAAGGAGACGCTTTAGATATGCGTACTAACAAACTAATAAACGCTTTTATAGATGGTAGAGATGTTTCATTAGAAACACACCAAACTGAACTTTATAAAAGATATATGCAAAAATACAGCAGTAAATAAACAAAAATTAAGCACTTAATTAAAATGACCTAAAAGGAAAAACACACTCTTTTTAGGTCATTTTATCATTCTTGTCATTTTCCATTTATAAAAATGACAGTCACAAGCTTAGTAAATAAGGTATTTGATTTAGCAATGCTATTCAACTTTTTATTTATAGAAACTATATTTTAAGCTCTACTAAAAACTCTATCTTTAGATTTAAGTCCATTACAAAAATCCACTTAAATTAATTTACTTTTTAAAATCAAATTCTTAGATTGAACTCAGGTTTTTAAATATATATTTTGCAATTTGCCATATTGGTTAAATTATAGTTTACAATATTAGATTACTTTTGTAACAATGAACAATGCAAAATATATAAGTAGTCTACAAAACCCTCTAATAAAGAAAGTTTTATTACTAAAAGCTAAATCTAGGGAACGTAAAAAAAACAATGTATTTATTTTAGAAGGTGTTAGAGAACTACAACTAGCACTTAAAGGGAGTTACATAGTAAATACTTTATTTTTCTGTCTAGATTTAATTAGTAAAGACCTAATTAATACTTTAGTAAAGAATCTAAATCAAACAACAGAAATTATTGAAATATCTCTTGATGTATATCAAAAAATAGCATACAGGGAAACTACAGAAGGTATAATTGCCATAATTAAAAACAAACAACATACATTAGACACTTTACTTTTATCAACAAAAAAACCTTTACTCTTAATTGCAGAAGCTCCAGAAAAACCTGGAAACATTGGCGCAGTATTACGTACTGCTGATGCTGCAAATTTAGATGCTGTGATTATAGCAAACCCAAAAACAGATTTATATAACCCTAACATAATAAGGTCTAGTGTTGGTTGCATATTTACCAATCAAATTGCAACAGGAACAACAATAGAAATAATTAATTACCTAAAAGAAAATAATATAAAGACATATTGCGCAGCCTTATCTGCATCAAAACCATATACAAAAGTGAACTATACAGATGCCACAGCAATAGTTGTTGGCACTGAAGCTACTGGTTTATCCAAAGAATGGTTGCAAAATTCCGAACAAAACATTATTATCCCTATGGAAGGAGAAATAGACTCTATGAACGTTTCCGTAGCTGCAGCTGTAGTGATTTTTGAAGCAAAACGACAAAGAAATAATTAACCATTATTTTAATTATACAAACCCAAACAAACAACCGTTAAATGAGTTCTATATTTTATGTTCTAATAATAATTATAATTTTTCAATTTTTACTAGATGCCATCATAGATTATTTAAATGCCAAGAAATTTAAAGACCCAATTCCTGATGAATTAGCTGGTATTTTTGACACAGAAGAATATAAAAAATCTCAACGTTATAAAACAGCTAATTATAGATTTGGATTATTTTCTGGCACTTTTTCCTTATTACTTACTCTATTCTTTTTAATTTTTGGAGGGTTTGAATGGGTTGATAATATAGCTCGTAACCAAACCGAAAATCCAATTATTATAGCCATAATTTTCTTTGCCATAATAATGATTGGAAGCAGCTTACTAAATGTTCCTTTTTCTTACTATAGCACTTTTGTTATTGAAGAAAAGTTTGGTTTTAATAAAACCACTAAAAAAGTATTTTTCATTGATATTATAAAAAGTTGGTTGTTAACTGCAATACTCGGAGGAGGTATTTTAACATTGGTAATTTGGTTCTATGAGTGGGCAGGCACTATTTTTTGGGTCTATGCATGGGCAGTAATTGCTATATTATCTATATTAATGAATATGTTTTACAGCAAGCTTATTGTACCTCTTTTTAATAAACAAACACCACTAGAAAACGGAAGTTTAAAAACCAAGATTGAAGAGTATGCTAAAAAAGTTGGGTTTGAGTTACAAAACATATTTGTAATTAATGGGTCTAAGAGATCCACAAAAGCAAATGCTTATTTTTCTGGTTTTGGAAAACAAAAAAGGGTAACACTCTATGACACATTAATTAATGATTTAGACGAGGAAGAAATTGTGGCAGTACTAGCACATGAAGTAGGGCATTATAAGCGTAAACATATTATTTTTAACCTAACAACATCAATTTTACTTACAGGTCTAACCTTATATGTTCTATCACTCTTTATAAATAACCCAGATGTTTCTTTAGCTATTGGCGTATTATCACCAAGTTTTCACGCAGCATTAATTGGTTTTGGAATCTTGTATAGTCCCATTTCAGAAATAACAAATTTGATAATGAATTTTCTTTCAAGAAAATTTGAATATCAAGCAGATGATTATGCAAAAAGCACATATACTGCACTGCCTTTAATAACATCACTCAAAAAATTAACCAAAACTAGCTTAAGCAACCTTACACCTCATCCTGCCTATGTGTTTATGAATTACTCACACCCAACACTAGTAAATAGGATTAAAAATTTAAAAAAATAATAGGGTTACCCATTTTAATCACAAACACTTTTAAATGAGTATATTATTTTGTAAATTGTATGTAAATACACAAAAGATGAAGATATTAAAAGAACTTGATAGACAGTCGTTTACAGAGCGATTTACCACCAATCAAGATTGTTATGAGTTTT
>CANLIE010000042.1 GCA_947491225.1 uncultured Cellulophaga sp. | reverse complement strand
AAATATCTTATTCAATTCCTTTGAGGAATAATTCTCTATCCTTTTGAAATAAGCCCGTTTTACTCCGCGCTTTTTATCAACTTCTACGGCTACTACAATTTTCTTCTTTTTACTATCGTTGCTTCTTCCCTGTTTAAGATCTTCTTTTCCGCCTTACACAAATTCATCTACAAATACTTGACCAGTTATAGGGTGTGATTCACTACTCTTCATTGCTAGGCAAACTTTATGCATAAATAACCAAGCAGTTTGTCTACTAATATCTAAGCGCCTTGCCATTTGTGAAGAGGATATACTTTTGGTTGCAGCACTTATTTCAAATACGATAATAAAGGCTTTGCGGACTCCAAACTTAACTCTGTGGAACAATGTATTTGCTGTGGGACTTTATATATGATGACACCTATTACAATCTCTAGCGTAATTAACTTTGCGAACAGTAAACTTTTTATGATTACATTTTACACAACTATAACTATCATATCACTTGATGCTAGACAAATATTCTAAACAGTCTAAATCAGTAGTATAAGTGTCTGAAAAAATCAAAAATACTCTCACTTTTAAATGAATCCATAAATATATTTAGTTAGTCATACTTTAAAGATAAGTATTTAAGTCAACACCTCTATTAAATAATGTACGTCTTTACTTGACTTCAATCTAAGAATTTAACTTAGAAAGCCTTCTAATTAATATTGATTTTTAAATTTACCATATGAAAAAAATATGTGCCCTTTTATTATAATATGAATGCAATTCCCAGCAGCAATATTAGTATGTTTTTTTGTTATGCACCAACAGCAAAACAATAAAACTATATTGCTCTAGCTATCTATCTAGCCAGTTAACTTTATACACTATTCCTCCGTTGATTTTTCTTCTAATGAATAATATTCTATTTTCCTTGTTGTATATGTATTTTTTGGGGAGATTACTTGTTTTATCCAGTTCCCTTTATCTCCATCAAATTGATGTAAATATGAGATTTCATAATTTCTTCTCTTTGTCTTTACTTTTATCTTATCTAGAACTAGTTTGTCAGTTTTATAAGTGTAAAATTCTTTTTTATCAGAAATAAATTTTGTATCCGTTTCATTTGCCTTAAAATATTCTTTATAAAAAAGTGTACCATCTTCTCTATAAATAACTTCTTCAGCTTTTAAAGGGTTTCCATTTGCAAATTCTTTAGTAAGGACACACTTTAATTTCCCCTTATTTTTATCTATTTTAAAGCTGGTTCTTATTGTTTTTACCAATACATCATTTAAAAAATAGGATTTAAATTTTTCTATCTTATTTTCTTCGTATACAATAGTAGTTACGTCTACTTCATCATTATTAATACGCTTTATATTGCGAAGTCTGTTAATTGAATCATATTCATATTCATACTGATCTAAAAATTTTTCACTGTATGTAATTATTTTTTCAGTTATTTTTTTATTTCCAATAGTTTCCACATCAAAAAAATGAGCAATAGATGTGTTTTTATCAAATGTACCATCTTTATAAATCTCTAAACGTTTCTCTAATATGTCATCATCTTTATACTTATAATATATAATATTATAATCTTCATCTGTATAACGTGTTATAGATTTTGTAAGTAATCCAGACTCATTAAAATAAAACTCTTCTTTTCCATAATTTGTAATTACTGTACATTTCTTTACTTTTCCAATTAAGTCAAAATCAGAAACTTTTAAAATTGATAATTCCTGTGCTACCATTAAAAATGGTTGCATAAAAATTAGTATTGCACATATATAAAAAAGATAATGTTTTTTCTTAATCATATACCAAAATTAGGTTATTTCCTTATATAAAAAAACAAAAAATCCACTGAAATTATTTCCAGTGGATTTTTATCTTAAAAATTATAGGTGTCTTACTTTACTTCTTCAAAATCAACATCTTCTACATCATCACCTTCTTTTGTTTCTGCACTAGCCTCTGGTTCTGGTGTAGCACCTCCTTGAGCCTCAGCTTGAGCTTTATACATTTCTTCAGAAGCACCTTTCCAAGCTTCATTAATTTTATCTAGAGCTGGAGCAATAACAGCCAAATCTTTAGTTTCATAAGCTTTCTTTAATTCTTCTAAAGCTTCTTCTACTGGTTTTTTATTGTTATCAGAAATCTTATCTCCAAACTCTTTTAATTGCTTTTCTGTTTGAAAAATCATTCCGTCTGCTTCATTTAACTTATCTGCAGTTTCTTTAGCTTTTTTATCAGATTCTGCATTAGCTTCTGCTTCTGCTTTCATTTTCTTGATTTCTTCTTCAGTTAAACCTGAGGAAGCTTCAATTCTAATATCCTGTGTTTTATTAGTAGCTTTATCTGTTGCAGATACTTTAATAATACCATTTGCATCAATATCAAAAGTTACTTCAATTTGAGGTGTTCCTCTTTGTGCAGGCGGAATACCATCTAAGTGAAAACGTCCAATAGTTTTATTATCATTAGCCATTGGTCTTTCTCCTTGTAAAACATGTATTTCTACAGATGGCTGATTGTCTGCTGCTGTAGAGAATATCTGAGACTTTTTAGTTGGTATTGTAGTATTTGCTTCAATTAGCTTAGTCATTACACTACCCATTGTTTCTATACCTAAAGATAAAGGTGTAACATCTAACAACAATACATCCTTAACATCACCAGTTAACACACCTCCTTGTATAGCTGCTCCTATTGCAACAACCTCATCTGGGTTAACACCTTTAGACGGCTTTTTACCAAAAAACTTTTCTACTGCTTCTTGTACTGCTGGTATTCTTGTAGAACCACCAACTAATATAATTTCATCAATATCACTTTTTGATAAACCTGCTGACTTTAAAGCTGTTTGGCAAGGCTCTATTGTTCTTTTTACTAAATCATCAATTAATTGATTAAATTTAGCTAGTGTTAATGTACGTACCAAGTGTTTTGGTCCTGAAGCCGTAGCTGTCACATATGGTAAGTTAATTTCTGTTTGTGCAGAAGAGGATAATTCTATTTTGGCTTTTTCAGCTGCTTCACGTAAACGTTGTAATGCCATAGCATCTTCACGTAAATCCATCCCTTCTTCACTCTTAAATTCTTCTGCTAACCAATCAATAATCTTTTGATCAACATCATCACCACCCAAGTGTGTATCTCCATCCGTAGACAATACTTCAAAAACACCATCACCTAGTTCCAAAATGGATACATCATGCGTACCACCACCAAAATCAAATACTACTATTTTTTGATCCGTATCTTTCTTGTCCATACCATAAGCTAAAGATGCAGCTGTAGGCTCATTTATAATACGTTCTACTGTTAAACCAGCAATTTCACCAGCTTCTTTTGTTGCTTGTCTTTGTGCATCATTAAAATAGGCTGGTACTGTAATTACGGCTCTAGTCACATCTTGTCCTAAATAATCTTCTGCTGTTTTCTTCATTTTCTGAAGAATCATAGCAGATAATTCTTGTGGAGAATATAAACGACCATCTATATCTACTCTAGGTGTATCATTGTCTCCCTTAACAACTTTATAAGGTACTCTATCTGCTTCTTTACTAGACTCAGAATATTTATTACCCATAAAACGTTTTATAGAATATATAGTTTTAGTAGGATTAGTAACGGCCTGTCTTTTAGCAGGGTCACCAACTTTTATTTCACCACCTTCTACAAATGCAATTACAGATGGTGTTGTTCTCTTCCCTTCTGCGTTTGGAATTACAACTGCTTCATTTCCTTCCATTACAGAAACACAAGAGTTGGTTGTTCCTAAATCTATACCAATAATTTTACTCATAATTATATTACTTAAATAAATTAGCTTTTATATTTTTATTTTGATAATAAAATGACAAACAATATGCCAAGGTATAAAATATGACAAGGTGGCAGACACAACTTATTTTCATAGCTAAAATATTATGTTATAAGCTTAAAACAAGCGTTAAAACTAATAGCTAAAAAAGATTTTTTATCTCAAATCAACATGTATATTTGTCATAACTAAATTAATATCACAAATGGAATGTATCAGTGTATTTGATATGTTAAAAATAGGTGTAGGGCCTTCTAGCTCACACACATTAGGTCCTTGGAGAGCTGCTGAAAGATGGCTGCAAGAATTACAAGAAGCGTATGATATTATAAATGTTAAATCTGTAGAAGTAAATCTCTATGGTTCATTATCATTAACTGGTAAAGGACATGCTACTGATTTGGCTGTTATGCTTGGTCTTTCTGGTGAAGATCCTGTTACTATGAATGTTGATAACATTAATTCTATAATTAATACTATTAAAGAAAATGATACATTATTGCTGTTAGGAAAATTTCCAATACAATTTAATCCTAAAGAAAATATAATTTTTTTAAAAACATCATTGCCATTCCATGCTAACGGAATTAAATTTACAGCCATATTAATGGACAATACAATTTATGAAGACACCTTTTATTCCATAGGTGGTGGTTTTGTTGTAAAAGAAGACAGAGCTAATGCAAAAGAAAATATACAAGTATTTAAAACTTTTCCTTTTCCTACTAATTCTGGCAATGTGCTTTTAGAGTATTGTAAATTAGAGAAGAAAACCATTTCTGAAATTGTACTGGAAAATGAGTTATCTTTAAGAAATAATGATGAAATAGATTCTCAATTAAAAGAAATTTGGAACACTATGCTAGAGTGTATGTATATTGGTTGCCATACACAAGGTACTTTACCTGGTGGATTAAATGTACGTAGACGTGCTTTTGATATACATGAAAAATTAAAAGGAGATACCCCTTATAATTCTCCTGATGAGTGGTTGCAAACCATACGAAAAACCGAAGTTAAGTTTAGACAAATATTAAAATGGGTTAGTTGTTTTGCATTAAGTGTAAATGAGGTTAACGCATCATTAGGTCGCGTTGTAACTGCACCTACTAACGGTAGTGCAGGTGTTATACCAGCAGTTTTAATGTACTATATGGTTATAGAAAATCATAATGCAGATTTTAATGAGATTAAAAAGTTTTTATTAGTAGCTGGTGAAATTGGTAGTTTATTTAAAAAAGGAGCTACAATTTCTGCTGCTATGGGTGGTTGTCAAGCAGAAATTGGTGTGTCTTCTGCAATGGCTGCTGCAGCATTAACAGAACTTATGGGAGGCACACCTGACCAAGTACTAATAGCAGCAGAAATTGCTATGGAACATCACTTAGGTTTAACCTGTGACCCTATTGGAGGATTAGTACAAGTACCCTGCATAGAGCGTAATTCTATGGGAGCTATTAAAGCTATTAATGCAGCCGAGTTAGCACTAGATACTGACCCAGCCAATACTAAAGTTCCTTTAGACAAGGTTATAAATACAATGTGGGAAACAGCAAAAGATATGAATTCTAAATATAAAGAAACCTCTACTGGCGGCTTAGCTGTTGGAGTATTTTTAAGCGATTGTTAAGATAATAGATTATAAAAAATTACCATTATGAAGACTACAATTAAATTGAGCAACTTATTTAAATTTATCTTTTTTTTAATTTCGATAGTAGGTATTTCCCAAACTGAAAAAACTGTACCTGTATTTAAAAATGGAGAAGCTCAAATTGTAGAAGGTTTTAATAATCCTGAAAATTGGATTCGTCATAACTTATGGGTAGAAACCAATTTTGATACAGATGGTGATGGTAAGCTAGATCGTATGCACGTCGCTGTAACAAGACCAAAGCAAACAGAAACCGAAGGTTTAAAACTCCCAATAATTTATGCTTCTAGCCCATACTATGCAGGAACAGCTAGCAATGAAGAAGGTCTTTTTTGGAGCGTAAAACATGAACTTGGAGAAAAAGCACCAAAAAGAACACAGGTAGAAGTTATTAGAAGGGGAAAACGTCCTATTATTTCCAATTCTGAGATTCAAAAATGGGTGCCTAGAGGTTATATAGTTGTTCATTCTTCATCTCCTGGTACAGGTCTTTCTCAAGGGTCGCCTACTGTGGGTGGTGATAATGAATCCTTAGCACCAAAAGCAGTTATAGATTGGTTGTGTGGTCGTGGAAAAGGATTTTCTACTCCAAACGGAAATGAAAAAATTGAAGCATTTTGGTCAACAGGCAAAGTAGGTATGACTGGGACTTCATACAATGGAACAATTCCTATAGCTGCTGCAACAACAGGAGTAGATGGTCTAAAAGCCATAATACCAATTGCTCCTAACACATCTTACTATCATTATTACCGTTCCAATGGATTGGTAAGAAGTCCTGGAGGCTATTTAGGAGAAGATATAGATGTTCTATATGATTTTATACATAGTGGTGACGAGAGTAAGCGTGCACATAACAATGCTGTTATAAGAGATACAGAAATGGCAAATGGTATGGACAGAGAAACTGGGGACTATAATGATTTTTGGGCAGGACGTGATTACCTAAATGATATGGAACCTATGAAAGCTGCATTGTTAATGTCTCATGGGTTTAATGACTGGAATGTTATGCCAGAACATAGCTATAGAATATATAAAGCTGCAAAAGAAAAAGGCATCCCAGCACAAATATACTATCATCAAAATGGACACGGAGGACCACCTCCAATGACTATGATGAATAGATGGTTTACACGTTACTTACATAATGTGGAGAATGATGTGGAGAAAGACAAAAAAGCTTGGATAGTGCGAGAAAATGATGCAAAAGACAATCCAACTCCTTATGATGACTATCCTAACCCTAAAGCCCAATCTGTTGTATTTCATTTGCTAAATGGGGCTCCTGGTACTGGAGCATTAACCACCAAGAAAACAAAAAATAAGACAACCGAAACTTTAATTGATAATTATAATTTTTCCGGATCTATGCTGGCTCAAGCCAATAGTTCAAAAAATAGACTACTATATGTTACTCCTACCCTTACTAAGGATGTTCATATATCTGGTACTGCTAAAATAAATATTAAGCTTGCAAGTAGTAAACCTGCGGCCAATCTTTCAGTATGGCTAGTTTCTCTACCTTGGAATACCGCTGAAAATGCAAAAATTACTGATAATATAATTACTCGTGGTTGGGCAGATCCTCAAAATTATAAATCAATGACAAAAGGTGAGCCTTTAAAACCTGGAAAGTTTTATGAAATGTCTTTTGATTTACAGCCAGATGATCAAATAATATCTGCTGGACAACAAATTGGTTTACTTATTTTTTCTAGTGATAGCGAATTTACCCTTTTACCCAAACCAGGTACAGAACTAACCGTAGACACAAATAAAACAAATATTACCTTACCTATTGTAGGTGGTATAACTGCAATAAAAATGTAATTATAATAAGAAAGAAATCAATTACATCCTTCTTTTCTTCTGGTATCTATGAGGTAGATAATTTTCCATTTACCATTATCTTTAAACAATTGAAAAGAATTAACACCACAATGGCTAAACTTTCCGTTTACCCAAAACTCGTATTCTGTCCAAGCATTTGCCATTAGACCATCTACTTTTATGGTATATGATGTTATTTTTTCATTAAAGTCCATTGTTTCTGGTATACCAACAATATTCTTTAAAAAAGTAGTGAAATTATTAGTAATAACTGTAGTTGTCCCTTCCCTATTCTTACCAATAGTTTGTAATATAGCAGAATTATAAAGCGTACTTTTTATAAGTATAGAATCTTGTGTATGAAAACCTATAAAAAATGATTCTATGGTTTTCTTAACCTCAGCTTCTTCATTCTGTGCAAAAGCTCCTATGGTCACAATAAGTAATATTAAATTTATGATTTTCTTCATCTTTTTAATTTTTCATTCATATATCAAAAATAGAAGATTTTCTTATATGTTAGAAGTACTTATACTTTTAAGACTTTTTAATGTTAAACTATACATACAATCACATAATAAATTTAATCATCTTTCGTTAGAACGTAATACCAACTAGTTTAAAATTCTTGCAAATGAAAATATTAACTTACAGTCTACTTATCTTTATATCTTGTATTACTATTTCTTGTAATAATGACAGTTTTGAAGAATTGGATCCTAATACTGAAGCTGACATACCACCAAACGTAATAACTACGCCCTGTGGAGAATTTGATATAAAGGAAGGAAGTGAAATTGTTCTAGATTGTGTATGGGATCTTAATAACCAAACAATTGATGTCCCTGCCAATGTTATTTTTAAATTTGCAAAAGGTGATATTATTAATGGAACTCTAAATTTCGATAAAGAAGGCAAAATTGCTGGAGAACTTTTAAACGCTTCTCTAAAGATAGAAGGTGATGTACAACTAGAAAAACCTACCTTTAATTTTTTTGCTTCAAGATGGGGTATTATCGAAGGAAGTGTACCTCAAAAAACAGCTGAAGAAAATAGATTAGCAATACAACATACTATTGATCTTGTTAAATCTTTAACTATTTCTTTTGACAGAACATTATTTAACATTAATAAGTTAGATGCCTTTTTTCACGGACCCGACAAATGGGCTTATGGAATGAAGTTACCGTCTAATTTTAATTTAACAATGACAAATAATACACATTTAAGAGCTTTTCCTTCTCCTTCTGAGTATTCAACAATACTCATTATGATATCGAATTCCGAAAATGTTACTGTTAAAGGTGGATTCTTACATGGTGAAAGAGATGAACATACAGGTCCTTTTAATATTTCTGGAAATTTAATGGTGGTAAAAACAGGCATTAATGTTCTTATTGAAGATATGTACTTTGGATATGCTGGTTCTGATGGTTTAGACATTGAAAGTTATAGAAATGCTTATGACCCAGAATATGTACCTACTAGAAAAGTAGTTGTTAGAAAATGTGTTTTTGATTCTAATAGAAGAAATAATATGGCAATTACCGATGGTGTTGATATTACGGTGGATCAATGTACATTCAAAAATGCAGGTATCGACACTCCAAATTCAAAAGGTACTGCTCCCAGATACTCTATAGATATTGAGCCAGATGTTCAAGATTATAATAGACCATTACAACTTGTAAAAACCGTTAAAATATTAAATTGTACCGAAACAGGAAGTATTGGTGGGGCTTTGGTTGTTGCTGCCGGAGATGATATTTTGGTTTCTGAAAACACTTTTGAAAAACGAACAGCCGTTAATACTGCTTTTAATGTTAAAATCAAAGATAATAAATCTCTTGGAGGTGTTATTGCTGGTATTGATGGTGTTACTGGAGTAAGAAACATTGAAGTTTCTGGTAATACCATTGTTAATAGTACTCCAGGAATTAGAGCCACAAATCAAGCTGTTCAGATATTAAATAATACTATTAAAAATTGTGGTGTAGCAATTCAATTGTATAATATCAAAAACTCTACAGTTAGTGGAAATACTATAACAAGTACAGGTATAGATGGTGATGGCATTAATGGGCTTATAACTGTCGATAATGTGATGATTGAAAATAATACCATCGATGTAGATGATAGACCTTTCCTTTTTACAGGAGTAAATAGTGGTGACGAAACATTCACTTTTAAAGGTAATAATTTCAAATCAGCAAGATTTGGCATTATACAAGGAACCAAAGGTGTACGATTTATTGGTAATACTTTTGACAACGGAATTAGATTAGACAACTCCATTAATATTGAAATAAAAGAGGCTAACTCTTTTAACTTATCTGGGTTCCCTATAGAAATTAATGGTAAAGATACCAACGATATCCTTATTGCAAATAACACCATTAATACTAAAGAAGAGAGAGAAAAAGCAATATTAGGAAGAGGAGAAGCTGATTCTAGTAATAAAAATATAACAATTATTGGAAATACTTTTAATTTTTCAATGATTGATATAGAAAATCATAATGGAATATTAATAACAGATAACATAGTTAATTCTTGGGATAATAATTATTCTTTTATTCGTTATAGAGGTCAAAACGCTACATTTATCAATAATAAAGATGTTAATAATGTATTAGTTAATGTTTCTGATATTCAAGGGAACAATAACTCAATCCAATAATATTAAAAATATTATCTCAATTAAAATCAATAAAAATATTCTTTATAGTAAAAACATAATTTATTACCTACTTATATTTATATCTTGTATTACATTTCTTGTAATAATGACAGCTTTAAAGAATTAAATCTTACTATTGAAGCTAACACACCACCAAACGTAATAACTACACCCTGTGGAGAAATTGATATAAAAGTGCGATTTTAATGACCAAACAATTGATGTCCATACCAATGTTATTTTTAAATTTGCAAAAGGTGATATTATTAATGGAACTCTAAATTTCACTAAAGAAGGTAAAATTGCTGGAGAACTTTTAAAAGCTTCTCTAAATATATAAGGCAATGTACAACTAGAAAAACCTACTTTTCAATTTTCTGCTTCTAGATGGGATAGGATTACAGAAGGAACTACTACTTCTCATAGCATACAGATTGATGAAAATGCAAAGACCTTACTATTGATAAAAATAATATTTCCGCAACAAAAAAAATTTAACTGTATACAACGAGCAACAGAAGATGTAATATCTATAAATATAAATAAAGGCGTAAATAACACTTGTAAACAAATTAATATAAAAACAGAATAGTAAAAAATAACTGTAAAGAAATTATTATTTATATTAAATCTGAGATGCTAACAAATGTAATAATATCACTTTAACTACATTTTTATAGACATTAAAACCATACATTTATTAACAATTGCATATCAGTTTTTAATCATATAATCACTAGGTCACCCTAAATTTATTTTAGGATTGCTTTGCAGATGTTTGGTTTACAGTATAATGAGATTCTGAAACAAGTTAAGAAAAATATTCTCCTTAACTTTAAATCACTTAACAGACATACAAAAACTATATAATTCAACGTGTTCTTCAAAATAGAAAGCTTATTCTTTTAAACTTTTTACCTAATTTTATCGCACAAAAACAAACCATAATGTCAGTTGCCAAAAAAGAATACAAAAGAGTTACTGTTAAGTCGCTCGTAGATATGAAAAAAAACGGAGAACGCATCTCTATGCTTACTGCCTATGATTATTCTATGGCAAAGATTATAGATGATGCCAATGTAGATGTAATCTTGGTTGGTGATTCTGCCAGTAATGTAATGGCTGGTCATGAAACTACGTTGCCAATTACTTTAGACCAAATGATTTATCATGCCTCTTCTGTGATTAGGGCAATCACAAGATCTTTGGTTGTTGTAGACATACCTTTTGGTAGTTATCAAAGCGACCCTAGAGAAGCACTACGCTCCGCAATACGTATTATGAAAGAAAGTGGTGCGCATGCGATAAAAGTAGAAGGTGGTTTAGAAATTAAAGATTCTGTTAAAAGAATCTTAAATGCTGGTATTCCAGTAATGGGTCACTTAGGACTAACGCCACAATCCATATATAAATTTGGAACCTATACAGTACGTGCAAAAGAGAATGAAGAAGCTACCAAATTAAAGCAAGATGCCTTATTATTACAAAAACTGGGTTGTTTTGCCATTGTATTAGAAAAAATACCCGCTAAATTGGCAAAAGAAGTAGCAGAAAGCTTGACTATACCAGTTATTGGCATTGGTGCTGGTAGTGATGTAGACGGGCAAGTACTTGTTATACATGATCTGTTAGGAATGACTAAAGAGTTTAACCCTCGTTTTTTAAGAAGATATATGAATTTATATGAAGAAATGGGGAATGCAATTTCACAATACGTGGACGATGTAAAAACAAGGGATTTCCCAAATGAAGAAGAACAGTACTAGTAGTAAACTATTAAAATTTAATTGTCAGTATATAAAGAATAGCTTTGTTATACCAAATTTTAAATGAAAACCGTTTCCACTCCTAAAAATCTTCAAATACTATATGAAGACAATCATCTTATTGCTATAAATAAGCGTGTGGGTGACATTGTACAAGGCGATAAAACAGGAGATACTCCTTTAAGTGAAATTGTTAAATTATACATTAAACAAAAGCACAACAAGCCTGGCAATGTTTATTTAGGTGTACCTCACAGATTAGATAGACCCACTACCGGTATTGTGATTTTTGCAAAAACATCCAAAGCATTACCCCGTTTAAATAAACTATTTGCAGAAAAAGATACAAAAAAGACCTACTGGGCTATTATAAAGCAACAACCAAAAAAAACTCAAGACATTTTAACTCATTGGTTAAAACGAAACCCTAAGCAAAATAAATCTTACGCACATAGCACTGAAGTAACAGATAGTAAAAAAGCAATTTTAGCATATAGAATCTTGAAAAAATTAGATCATTATTTTTTATTAGAAATTGATTTAAAAACAGGAAGACACCACCAAATAAGATCACAATTAACCGCTATTGGATGCCCAATTAAAGGTGATTTAAAATATGGTTTTAATAGAAGTAATAAAGATGGAGGTATTCATCTTCATGCTCGTAAACTGGCTTTTATTCATCCAGTAAAAAAAGAACCTTTAGAAATAATAGCACCGTTACCAAAAGATCCTATTTGGGATGCTTGCAACTAAAATTAACGAATAAGTTTTTGAGCTTTTTCGCGTACTATCTCTCCCACTGGCTTGTTATATAAGTGACTTTCTAACCAAGAGATAATATCTAAATAAAGAAATGCTCTTTTTTCATATGGGTGGTCCTCATATTTTTTTAATTCGGTATGCAATTTTTTAAATTCATTCTGTAGCTCAGTAGGGTAAATATCTCTTAAATTTCTTAAAAATTTTATCATCTCCTTTTGCACAGCATGCAAATCGTTCATTTTAATCAAAAATTTATAGGTACTCTTTAACTGCACCTCCAAATGGTAATCCATTCCTGCTTCATAATGAGCAACAAGACTCAATACACGAGCAAAACACATAAGGTCTTCTCGCATCTTTAAATTTTTATTATTAATAATCTTTTTTAAATATTGAATACATGTTTTATTATCACCAATACCAAAATATAAACAAGCACACTTATAATACAATAACATTATATGATGCTCATCTATCCTATCTTTATGCTTGTTTATTCCGTATTCTACAATACGCACTATATACAATCCTTTTTCAAAAGTACCTTCTAAAAAATGCTGATTTAACTTGTTAGAAGTAAGGTATAAAAAGGCAAGTGATGCTATATTATCATTTTTAGGAAAACCCTTGCTCTCTATCATTGCTTCCATTTTTATTAATGTGGATTTAAACTGAGAACTGTACTTTACATAAAATAACGATTCCAATAAATAATGATTTCCTTTTAAAAAAAATACAGGGTTTAAATAAATCATTTCTTTATTTTCATAAAAGAGATCCACCCATTTATTAGCGTACTTATAACATGATAAAAAATCTTGTGTTAAAAAACTGTACCATAAATATGCTTTATACAACCATAATTTTTCTCTAAAACCTAAATCTTCTATATTATATATAGGTAAATGATTATTAAAGTAATTTTTTACCTTTTTTAAATCCTCATCACTACGCACATAACCAACTTTAAGCATCATACCATACAACTGCAAAGACAAATTACTTAGCTTGCTTGTCATTACATTTTGTGCAGAAAGCTCTTTGGCTTGTATAGCCAATTCATCTGCTCTATCTGGTATACTACGAGTAATATATTGGGTTTCTATTATTTTCTCTAGCTCTACTATTTCATATGCTATATTTTTTTCTTCATTCTCAATAGCTACTGCCTTTACCTTATCTAAAATTTTTAAACTCTGTTTATATAATCCTTTCTGGTATAAAATAGTAGCAAAGTCTAATTGCTCCCTAATTTGCACACGTATATTTTGGTTTACAGGATTTAACCTAAGACTAACCAATATTTGTTTGTATAAATGCGCCTTTAGGTTAGAAAGTTGTGTTTTTTTCACAATATTACTTTCTATAATATCCTTTTCACTATAGACCTTTGATTTATCTAAAAGATTAAAAAGAGCTAAAAATTTGGCATCAGTATTTACTCCTAATCGTCCAACATACAATTTAAATTGTCGTTTTTCTGATTTAGAAAGCGATTTAACCAATACAAATAGCGCATCTTTATGAAGAGTTGTCATCGTAAAAAAATGAATTTAAATAACTTATTATCAACAAATTAACACTTTCAAAAACTACTTAAGCGTTGTAAATGTTTTTTTGCTGTTTCAATATTAACAATAATGGACTATATATTCGTATAACAGCCCAAAATTATACAAATAAAATGAGTAAAGATAAAGTTAAGATTTTTGACACAACATTAAGAGACGGTGAACAGGTTCCAGGGTGTAAATTAGATGCGGAGCAAAAATTAATCATAGCTGAACGTTTAGACCTTTTAGGTGTAGATGTGATAGAGGCTGGTTTCCCTATTTCTAGTCCAGGAGATTTCAATTCTGTAAAAGAAATAGCCAAATTAGTTAAAAATGCAACAGTTTGCGGCTTAACAAGAGCAATTAAAAAAGATATAGAAGTTGCAGCAGAAGCTATTAAATATGCTAAAAAACCTAGAATACATACTGGTATAGGCACATCTGATTCTCACATAAAATATAAGTTTAATTCTAACAAGGATCAAATTATAGAAAGAGCTGTAGCTGCTGTTAAATACGCAAAGACATTTGTTGAAGATGTAGAGTTTTATGCAGAAGATGCAGGAAGAACTGACAATGAATTTTTAGCTAAAGTATGTAGCGCTGTTATAAAAGCAGGAGCTACAGTTTTAAACATCCCTGATACAACTGGTTATTGCTTACCAGAGGAATATGGTGCTAAAATGAAATACTTGTATGAAAATGTTACAGGCATTGATAAAGCTATTCTATCTTGTCATTGTCATAACGATTTAGGTTTGGCAACTGCAAATTCTATTGCTGGTGTTATGAATGGTGCAAGACAAATAGAATGTACAATTAATGGTATAGGTGAACGTGCTGGTAATACTTCTTTAGAAGAAGTTGTTATGATTTTAAGACAACATCCAAACCTTAACCTAGATACAAATATAAACAGTAAATTATTGTATGATACTAGTCTAATGGTTTCTAATAAAATGGGAATGCCTGTACAACCAAACAAAGCAATTGTTGGTGCAAATGCATTTGCACATAGTTCTGGTATACACCAAGATGGTGTTATTAAAAATAGAGAAACATATGAAATTATAGACCCCGCAGATGTTGGTGTTAATGAATCTTCCATAGTGCTTACTGCACGTAGCGGTAGAGCTGCTTTAGCATACAGAGCAAAAAACATAGGGTATGAACTTACTAAAACACAATTAGACGAAGTGTATACTGAGTTTTTAAAATTTGCAGATAGAAAAAAAGAAATTATAGATAAAGACATTCATGAAATAATTGGTGTTTGTAACATAGAATCAGAAACAACAGTATAATATGAACTTAAAAATAGCTCTTCTTGGCGGTGATGGTGTTGGCCCTGAAGTTCTTGCGCAAGCAGTTAAATGCTTACAATCTGTAGAGACTACTTTTAACCACCATTTTACTTTTTCCTATGCTTTAGTTGGTGCTGCTGCCATAGACCAAACTGGCAATCCATTACCAGATAAAACTTTAGAACTTTGTAAAAATTCTGATGCTGTACTTTTTGGTGCTGTTGGAACACCAAAATATGATAATGACCCTAATGCAAAAATACGTCCAGAAGATGGTCTACTTAAACTAAGAAAAGAACTTACTCTTTTTAGCAATATAAGACCTGTAAAGGTTTACACTAGCCTAATAGATAGATCTCCTCTTAAAAAAGAAATAATTTCAGGAGTAGATTTAATAATTTACAGAGAATTAACTGGCGGTATCTATTTTGGAGAAAAAAAAATGAATGATGCAGGAACTGTTGCTTCTGACCTCTGTGAATATTCAGAAAAAGAAATTGGTAGAATAGCACATCTAGCATTTAAAGCAGCTAAAAACAGAAAAGAAAAAGTTACCCTTATAGATAAAGCCAACATTTTGGAATCTTCTAGATTATGGCGAAAAGTGGTAACCAAAATAAGCGAAAGCTATCCTGAAGTTACATTAGATTTTCTTTTTATAGACAATGCAGCAATGCAAATGATGCTAAATCCGTCACAGTTTGATGTTATTTTAACAAGCAATATGTTTGGGGACATCATTTCTGAAGAAGCTAGTGTTATAAGTGGTTCTATAGGTTTATTAGCATCTGCATCCATTGGTTCTGAAAAAGCTATGTTTGAGCCCATACATAGATCATATGCTGAGGCAGAAGGTAAAGACATTGCTAACCCAATTGCAGCTATTTTATCTGCGGCAATGTTATTAGAACATTTTGGTTTAAATGAAGAAGCTCATAGTGTGCATTTAGCAGTAGAAAATGCATTAAATAATAATGTTGTAACACCAGACTTAAACCCAAAAAGTAAATTTGGAACTAACTATGTTGGAGACTATATAGCCAATAGCATTGTAGATACTGACGATTTTTTAAATTTAAATGATGAAAATATTGGTCTAGGAAGGTCTACCATTATATAATAGTACATTATTTAAATAAATCAGTTATAAATTGATTAAAATATCTATTGAATCTCTATTTTCATTGTTCTATCTTTGGAGCTTTAAATTTTAAGAATGAAAATATCTTACAACTGGCTAAAACAGTTTTTAAATATAGATTGGGAAGCTGAACAAACAGCTAATTTGCTAACAGATTTAGGCTTAGAAGTAGAAGGAATTTCTAATTTTGAAACTATTAAAGGGGGGCTAAAAGGCATTGTTGTAGGTCACGTTTTAACTTGTGATAAGCACCCAAATGCAGATAAATTAAAAATAACTACAGTAGATATAGGTTCTAATACTCCATTACAAATAGTTTGTGGAGCCCCAAATGTAGCTGCAGGCCAAAAAGTACCTGTAGCAACTATTGGTACTACACTATATACCAATGAAGGAGAAGCCTGGAAAATTAAAAAAGGAAAAATAAGAGGTAAAGAAAGTCATGGAATGATATGTGCCGAAGATGAACTTGGTCTAGGAGAAAGTCATGAAGGTATATTGGTTTTGGAGGAAAATATTATTCCTGGAACTCCTTGTGCAGAGGTTTTTAAAATAGAAAATGATTCTATTTTTGAAATTGGACTTACTCCAAACCGAGCTGATGCAATGAGTCATTTTGGAGTTGCAAGAGATTTAAGAGCTGGTTTAATTCAACAAGAAATAAAGAAAGAATTAATTACCCCTCCAGTTACAAATTTTAATATTGAAAATAGGTCATTAAAAATAACGGTCAATGTAGATAATAAAGAGTTGGCACCAAGATATTGTGGTGTAACCATTAGTAATATAATTGTACAACCATCACCAGATTGGTTAAAAAACAGATTGCGATCTATAGGCTTAACACCAAAAAATAATATTGTAGATGTCACTAATTATGTACTACATGAGTTAGGTCAACCACTTCACGCCTTTGATACAACTAAAATAAAAGGAAATAAAATTGAAGTAAAAACAGTGGCTACTGGCACTAAATTTACTACACTAGATGCAGTTGAAAGAGAATTACATGAAGAAGATTTAATGATTTGTGATGAAGACAAACCATTATGTATTGCTGGTGTTTTTGGTGGCTTAGATTCTGGAGTATCAGAAAACACTACTTCTATATTTCTAGAAAGTGCATACTTTAATCCGGTTTCTGTTCGTAAAACAGCAAAAAGACATAATTTAAACACAGATGCATCTTTTAGATTTGAAAGGGGCATTGACATTGAAAATGTAGAATATGCATTACGTAGAGCAGCATCTCTTATTAAGGAAATTGCTGGCGGTGACATATCTTCAGACATTGTTGATGTTTATCCTAAAAAAATTGAAGATCATGAAGTTTTCTTGACCTATGAGAAAATTAACAAATTAATTGGTCAAGAAATATCTAAGGAAACCATAAAGTCTATTTTAACATCTCTTGATATTAAAGTAAAGAATGTATCTGAATCTGGTATGGGATTAGCCATCCCTTTTTACAGAGTAGATGTACAAAGACAAGTAGATGTAATTGAAGAAATACTAAGGGTTTATGGGTATAACAATATAAATTTTACAACAAAATTAAACGCATCAATTGCTACAACTTCTAAATTTGAAGATTATAAACTACAAAATGTTATTGGTAACCAATTAGCTAGTCAAGGTTTTTTTGAAATAATGGCAAACAGCTTAACTAATTTAGACTATAATAAGTATTCTGAAACCCTAATAGATGACCATTCTGTTAAAATACTAAACCCTCTTAGTTCTGATTTATCTGTTATGAGGCAATCTATATTATTTAGTGGACTAGAAGCCATATCTTATAATATTAACAGAAAAAAGTTAAATCTAAAGTTTTTTGAGTTTGGTAAAACTTATCATCAATATTCAGAACAAAGAACAGAAAACAAGCATTTATCACTCTTTACAACAGGAAAACAAGAAGAAGATAACTGGCTAAGTAAAGAAAACATGTCTGATTTTTTCTTTATAAAGTCTTCAATTTACACAATCTTAAAAAGATTAGGTATAGAAAATACAAATTCGCAACCAATTAAAAATGACATCTTTCAAGAAGGGTTATTATTAAAAGTTGGTAAATTAAACATTGTAGAATTTGGTGTTGTAAAAGGTAGTATAACCAATGCTTTTGACATTAAACAAGAAGTGTTGTTTGCTGATTTTAATTGGGATAATATTATAAAATTAGCTTCTGAAAACAGAATTGTATTTAAAGAAATCTCTAAATACCCAGTTGTAAAAAGAGATTTTGCCCTACTTTTAGATAACAAAATTATGTTTAAAGATTTGTATGATATTGCTAATGAAACAGAAAAAAAATTCTTAAAAGAGATAAATCTTTTTGATGTTTATACTGGTAAAAATCTACCTGACGGAAAAAAATCATATGCAGTAAGTTTTACACTTGCTGATGAAAATAACACCCTTAAGGATAAACAAATAGATAAGATAATGTCTAAGTTAAGAAATAACTATGAGCAAAAGCTAGGTGCAGAATTACGTTAAATTCTTTTTGGTAATATTACATTATCTATAACATGTATAACACCATTACATTGTTCTGCATCTGCTCCTGTAATTTTAGCAGAATTCCCTAAAGTATCAGTAAGTATAATATCTGTACCAACCATAGATGCTGTTAACTTATTACCCTGGATTGTTGTATAGGTAGCTTTTCCACTGCCATTACACATAGCTTTTAAAATCTTAGATGCAGAAATCTTACCAGCAATAATATGATATGACAATACAGAAGTTAAATCCTTCTTATTTTTACTCATAAGAAGCGACTTTATCTTTTCTGCAGGTATTTTTTTAAATGCTAAATCTGATGGTGCAAATACCGTAAAAGGTCCATCATTGTTTAGTAAATCTTCAATACTTGAACCTTTCATTGCCTCCAAGAGAGTGGTATGGCTTTTTAGTTCTTTTGTATTCTCAACAATAGAAAAATCAGGATTCATTCCTTGATTTTTCTTCTTTTTAACTTGGTCTTGAGCTGTAATAGTTCCAAAGCATAATAAAGCAATGAAAAGAGATTTTGGGGTAAATTTCAGTAACACGTTTTCTATATAAATTAGTATAATTATCGACGAACTGCACTAGTTCTTCGGCAATATACAACATATATAAAATCATACAAACAATAGTATCTTAATTTATTGTAAAATTTTACACTTCTACTCCATATAATTTTTGACGTTGTTCTTTTATGGTTTTATCAGACATATACTCATCAAAAGTTAAATATCTATCTATACAACCACTAGGGGTTAACTCTATAATTCTATTTGCAACAGTATTAGCAAATTCATGATCATGTGTTGTAAATAAAACAGTACCCTTAAAGTTTTTTAAAGAATTATTAAAAGCTGTAATGCTTTCTAAGTCTAAATGGTTTGTTGGTTCATCTAACATCACAACATTTGCCCTTAGCATCATCATTCTGCTTAACATACATCTTACCTTCTCTCCTCCAGATAAAACCGTGGCCTTTTTTAAACCTTCTTCCCCGCTAAATAGCATCTTCCCTAGAAAGCCTCTAATATAGACCTCTTCTCTTTCTTCCTCTGTCTTAGCCCATTGACGTAACCAATCTACTAGGCTAATAGCTTTATCAAAATATTCAGAATTATCTGCTGGCAAATAAGATTGTGAAGTAGTAATTCCCCATTGAAATTCTCCACTAGTTGCATTTCTTTTAGAATTTATAATTTCATAAAAAGCAGTAGTTGCCCTTGAATCTTTAGATATTATGGCAACTTTATCTCCTTTTGCTAAATTTATATTAACATCTTTAAATAATAAATCTCCATCTTCTGATGTAGCAGAAAGATTTTCAATATTTAGTATTTGATCACCAGCTTCTCTTTCCCTTTCAAAAATAATTGCAGGATATCTTCTACTAGAAGGTTTAATATCATCTATTTTTAATTTTGAAAGCATCTTTTTTCTGGAAGTTGCCTGTTTACTCTTTGCAACATTGGCGCTAAAACGCATTATAAACTCTTGTAATTCTTTAGCTTTATCTTCTGCCTTTTTATTTTGTTGAGCCCTTTGTCTTGCTGCAAGCTGACTACTCTCATACCAAAATGTATAATTACCAGAATAAATATTTATTTTTCCAAAATCTATATCTCCAATAGATGTACAAACTGCATCTAAAAAATGTCTGTCGTGAGATACAACAATTACAGTATTTTCATATCCTCCTAAAAAGCGTTCCAACCAATTAATTGTTTCATAATCTAAATCATTGGTAGGCTCATCCATTATTAATACATCTGGATTACCAAACAACGCTTGTGCAAGCAACACTCTTACTTTTAGCTTAGAGTCTAAATCTGCCATATTGGTAAAATGAAATTCTTCAGATATACCTAAATTAGAAAGCATAGTAGCAGCGGCACTATCTGTATTCCAACCATCCATTTCCTCAAAAAGAACTTGTAACTCTCCTATTCTATCTGCATTGGCGTCATTATAATCTGCATATAGGGCATCTATCTCTTTTTTAATCTTATAGAGAGGTTTATTACCCATTACCACCGTCTCTAAAACTGTAGACTCGTCATAAGCATTGTGGTTTTGTTCTAGAATAGACATTCTCTTTCCTGGCTCTAAATGAACATGTCCTGAAGTAGCATCAATTTGCCCAGAAAGAACCTTTAAAAAGGTAGATTTACCAGCACCATTAGCACCAATTATACCATAACAATTTCCATGAGTAAAAGTTACGTTTACATCATCAAAAAGAATTCTTTTACCAAATTGAACTGATAAGTTAGATACAGATAGCATAGTCTTATTTTAAAATTTGTGCAAAAATAGTGAATTTTAACGCTCTAAACCAATACATATTCATCAATAAATAAACTACTACAAGTAGCCAAATTGCTATTTTAACTACACATTAACAAAGGAATACTATTAGGTTCACTAAATTTGTGAGTAATTGTAGCTTGTATTATATGAATAAATTTTTACTCTTTCTCTCAATTTCTTTAGTTATTAGTTGTAGTGAAAAACAAAAAAAGTCTCCCTACATTTACTTTACAGGTGAAATTGTAAATCCAAAAAATGGGAATGATAGTGTTGTTTTATATAAAGGAGAAGATAAAATATGTGTTTCAAAACTAGATGAGAACAATAGATTTTCATTTTCTTTAGATTCTACAGCACAAGAAGGTTTGTATCATTTTGGATATAGCCCAGAGGTTCAATACATTTATTTAGAAAAAGGTGATAGTCTTTTGTCTAGAGTAAACACTATTGATTTTGATGAATCTCTTGTTTTTGAAGGAACTGGTCAAGAAATAAATAACTTTTTATTAGAAATGTTCTTGGCTCATGAAGATGAACAAGAGAATTTTATTGAGGAGTTATATACTCTAAATCCAGAAGAATTTAGCAAAAAAGTAGATTCATTAAATACTATAAAAATGAACTTACTTAATGATTTATTTGATAACAAACCGATTTCTGAAAAAGCAATTGCCATTGCCAAAACTGGCATAGATTACACAACTTATTTATACAAAGAGAGATATCCTTTTAAACACAAAAAAGCTACAAAAGAAGATCGTTTTAAAGAGTTACCTAATGATTTCTACAACTACAGAAAAAAAGTAACATACAATAATCCTGATTATACCTATGTAAGCCCATATTACAATTTTATGAAAGAACATTTTAGAGGAATGTCTTATCTGAGTTGTATAAAAGTTTGTGATATAAAAGGTGGGTATTATAAAAACCTATTACATTTTAATGAGCATCAACTAAAACTTATTGATAGCACAATAGATGACAAGAGCTTAAAAGATAATTTAACAAGAAACATTGCTTTAAATTATTTATTAATATCTAGCAATAATAATGCAAACAGTACTATTTTTATTGAAAAATTCCGTGAAATAGCAAAGGATAATAAACACATAGGGGAAATAGATACGTTATACCAAAACATTAAAAGATTACAACCAAATATGCCTCTTCCTAATATTATGATAAATGATTTTTACGGAGAAAAAATCTCTTTATCTGAAATTAGCAATAGCAAAAAAAATGTTGTTTTTTATTTTTGGATAGGTGAATACAAAAATCATTTTAAATATATGATAGATCGTGTTAAAAAACTAAATTCATCCGCTAAAAACAAATATACTTATATAGGTATTAACCTAAGGACTGATGAAAAAAAGTGGAAAGATATAATTATAGCTAATAAGCTAAATAAAGAAAATCAATTTAGAGCAAGTAATATTAAAGAGATAAACAATACTTTAATCATTAATGGTAGAATAAATAAAGCTATAATAACAGATAATGGAAAGGTTGTAAATGCTTTTTCAAATATGTATTCATCTTTCTAAAAAACAAAGCCCTTGAAAATTATATTTTCAAGGGCTTTTTACTTATCACAAAAAAATTAATTCCCTTTTTTATAATCTTCTAAAAATTTAGCTAAACCACTATCTGTTAATGGGTGTTTTAATAACCCTTCAATAGAAGATAAAGGTCCTGTCATAACATCTGCCCCAATTTTTGCACAATCTATAACATGCATTGTATGCCTAACAGAAGCTGCCAGTATCTCAGTCTCAAAAGCATAGTTATCATATATATGTCTTATTTCTGCAATTAAGTTTAAACCATCTGTAGAAATATCATCTAATCTACCTATAAAAGGAGATACATAGGTTGCACCAGCTTTTGCAGCCAATAATGCTTGCCCTGATGAGAATACTAATGTACAATTTGTACGAATACCTTTGTCTGAAAAATATTTTATTGCTTTAATACCATCCTTTATCATTGGTACCTTTACAACAATTTGTTTATGCAATTCTGCTAACTCTTCTCCTTCTTTTATCATTGCTTCATACTCCGTTGCAATTACTTCAGCAGAAACATCACCATCAACAATAGTACAAATATCTACATAATGTTTTAAAATATTGTTTCTACCTGTTATGCCCTCTTTGGCCATTAAAGAAGGGTTAGTGGTAACACCATCTAAAACACCTAATTCTTGTGCTTCTTTGATTTGTGCCAAATTTGCTGTGTCAATAAAAAACTTCATCTTTTGTTATTTTAAAAATTTATGTTCTACTAAGTTAATGTGTATAGCTGTAAATAAGCTGTCTTTTAATTTTCTGCAAAACTACAACTTGTAATGGTTCAATAACAACTTTTCATAAACTTTATCTGGTAATACTTTCTTTAAAAGCAAAGAGAATTTTTGCATAAAAGCCCCTACCTTATAGTGTACTTTTGGTTTTTTTGTATTAATTATTTTTAAGACTTTTTCTGCTACTTGTATTGGGTCATCACCAGAATCTACATGCTCATTCATCATTTGTAATGTATTACCATAAGAAACTTTGTAAGCAGAGTTATCCAATACTGGTGCATGATATCTACCAGATGCAATATTGGTTGCAAAATCTCCAGGAGCTAAAGTAGTTATATGCACACCAAAGTTTTTTACCTCCATTCGCATTGCTTCTACCACCAATTCCAATGCTCCTTTACTTGCAGAATATATACCTCTATATGGCAACCCCATATAACCTGCTATAGATGTTATATTAATTATTAGACCAGATTCTTGTTTTCTCATATGGGGCAAAACAGATTTCATTAACTCTATTGGGCCATTAAAGTTAATGTTAAATGCATTAATTATTTCTTCATTTGGTGTTTCTTCAATTGGTCCGGTAATACCTACTCCTGCATTGTTAATTAAAATATCTAAACAACCTTCTTCTTTTATAATTTCAGAAACGGCTTTGGTAATTGTATCTCTTTTTCTCACATCAAGCTCAACCAAACTAAATGCATCAAAATCTGGGTACTTAGTTTTGTCACGTGTAGTTCCGTAAACCTTAAAACCATTTTTTACCAAATAAATGCCAATTGATTTTCCTATACCAGAAGAGCCTCCAGTAATTAACACAATTTTTTGCTTCATATAATTTTAAATTATCTTGATGCAAATAAACAAATAAAAAGAAGAGAAAGAAAATTAAACAATTTTGACTTTAGGGCACAAAAAAAGGCAAGCTACCTACATCGCACCGCTACAACCGTGTACCCTTGCTGCGTTCCCACCCTGGGGGATTAAACAGGAGCTGGTCGTGTAGGACTTGCCAGCTGCAAATATACAATCTTTTAATTTTGAAGCAATCATTTTACATTCTAATTTTAATTAAATACCTTGCTTAATATTAATACTAAAATTATGAATACACTTAAGTTTTTAGCATACAGCATACTAACACTTTTTATAATAGCTTGTGGTGGCACAAACACTACACCATCAAGTTTATTTGAAATACAAATTGACGGTATTAATGATAAAATTCATTTAAATGAAGCTATTACTATTCACATAAAAAATAAAAAAAATAAGACCATAAACAATGTTATATATAAAATTGACGGTCAAAAAGTTGAAGTAAATAATAATAAAATACTGCTAAATACTAAAAAAGTAGGTAGTAAAAAAATTGACGCTGAAATTGAGTACGATGGTAAAACTGTAACCATATCAAAAAAGATAGTTGTATATGCCCCGTCTAAACCCATACTATATACATATGAAATAGTGAATGAATTTCCTCATAATAAAGATTATTTTACACAAGGGTTAGAGTTCTACAATGATACTTTATATGAAGGGACTGGTAAGAAAGGAAAATCTAAACTATTAAAACTAGACTATAAAACTGGTACTATATATAAGGAACACAAATTAAAAGAAACACAATTTGGTGAAGGCATTACAATACTAAATAATAAAATACACCAATTAACATGGAAAAGCAATATAGGCTTTGTATATGACGCAAGTACTTTTAAAGAACTAGACCAATTCACATATGGTAAAAGTAAAGAAGGCTGGGGACTTTGCAATAATGGAAAACAATTACTAAAAAGTGATGGCTCAGAAAAAATTTGGACTCTAAATGCAAATACATTTGTAGAAGAAAGTTTTATTGAGGTTTACACAAATAGGAAGAAACTAATTAAAATTAATGAATTGGAATATGTAGATGGAAAAATTTATGCAAACACATGGCAATCTGGTCAAGATGTTGCTGTTATTATTAATCCAACAAGCGGAATTGTTGAGGGAATAATTAATTTTAATGGGCTTAAAGATAAAGTAACAAAACATACCAATTTAGATGTCCTTAATGGAATAGCTTACAACTCTTCTAGAAATACCTTTTTTGTTACTGGAAAAAATTGGGATAAACTATTTGAAGTTAAAATTATAAAAAAATAAAAGTGAAGTTTTATAACAAAACACTTTTTGTAACTTCTGATGATTTAGATGACTTAAACCACGTAAACAATGTTCGCTATTTACAATGGGTACAAGACATTTCTAAAGAACATTGGGTTTCTTGTGCTCCTAAAGAAATGCAAGAAAATATTATGTGGGTTGTTAGCACTCATTTTTTAGAGTATAAGTCTGCCTCTTTGTTAGGAGATGTCATTAATGTAAAAACACATATTAAAAAATCTGAAGGTGCCATATCTGTTCGTATTGTAGAAATGCATAATGCAAAAACAAAAAAGCTTATTATTCGCTCTAAAACAGAATGGTGTTTATTAAGTGCAAAAAGCTTACGCCCCATTAGAATCTCAGATAAAATTAAAAAAGTATTTCTAGATTAGATATATAGCAACCAGAGTTAGGTCTAAGAATTTAATTTAAAAAAGCTGTATATTAAATGATTTTTCATGGTGAAACTAATAAAAATTGTATAAACCTTTCGGCAAGCTCAAGATGACAAAGCTTTTGGTTTAAAATTTACTTGTCTTTAATACAATTTTCTATCAAAAATCACTCAGACTAATATAAATTTTCTTACATAGAACTCAGGTCAGTAGTATTTTTAGTTATAGTAACAATATACAGTAAATAGAACCATCATTTGTTCTGCTAAAAGTAAAGTGCAACTTAATAACTGTACACTAAATTTAAATACACATAAAAGCAACCAATAACTTGGGATTTGATTTATATGAAATGTGTCAGTTTTGAAATCCTGATAAGAGTTTTGTACACAAAACTTGCATTTTAGTACTAAAAATTTATTTGAATTAACGGTTTTTATGGTACATCTAAAGAGCAATAAAACTCAGGGTAATAACTGTGCTGTAAATTTAACTAAACATAAAGACAACTAATAGAATTTCTTCTATAGATATTAAAATTTATGAATGTGCAGCCAACAAGTAGATTAACCTTTTTCTATTTTATTTGTAAGAATTTTACCCAAAAACACTTAAAAATCAATAAATTAGCTATGAAAACCACAAAAAATATAAGGTTTACGTATAATCCATTCTCACAATCTATATGTAATTTTATAGTTATTAATACACAAGATGAGTTATTCATATGTCATAGTAGGAGATTTAGCTGCTTCAAATTTGCAATTACAGCACTTTTTGGAGGGGTATGATGATTTTACATGTGCAGGTTTGGCTGAAGATTCTAATAGTGGTTTAAATAGTATCTTAAAATATAGTCCAGATATCTTGTTTATAGACTTGCAGAAAAATGCAGTAGAATCTTTTCAGATGATTGCAGATTTACACCAATATATAAATCATATTCCTCTTATTATTGGAATGAGCAAAACTAAGACTAATGCATATGAAGCAATAAAAAGAGGTTTTTTTGATTATTGGCTTTTACCTTATAATGAGTTTGAGATTAGAAAATCTGTTTTTAAATTAAGAAAACTAGTTCCTAAACAACAAGTTTCACCAAAACTTTGTCTACAATCTTATAAAGATTATAGATATATAGATACAAAAGATATTCTATATCTTAAGGCAGACAATAATGCCACAGATTTTTATATGAGTGATGGATCAAAAATAAGTGCGTACAAAACTCTTAAAACATTTGAAACCAAACTTCCTGATAATTTTATAAGAGTGCACCAAAGTTATATTCTAAACAGTAATTATATATCTAGAATTAATTATGGAAAAAACTTATGTGATCTTAAAAAATCTGACACACAGTTACCCTTTTCTAAATCTTACAAAGAAAACATAGATTTACTTAACAAAATAATAGGGAAAAACGCTATTTCTACACAAGGTTAACAAAATTCTATTAGATGGCTGGTAAATACTAATAGAAGCCAGCAAGTCACTCTTAGAAAAAACCACATACTGTTTTTAGTAACTAACGGTTATACTTTTACAGAACAATAAAATCAAATTTAACCAAAAAAAATTTAATGATTATGAAAAAAGTAGGAAACATTTTGGTAATGGTAATTTTTAGTTTAGTATTATTTTCTTGTAATACAGATGGTAATAATGCAGATGATGCATTGTATGATAACATTAAGTCAACTGATAATGATCAAATCAAACCAGTAGGGTTTACAGACAATGATCAAATTAAACCAGTAGGGTTTACAGACAATGATCAAAT
>CANLIE010000041.1 GCA_947491225.1 uncultured Cellulophaga sp. | reverse complement strand
TAGGAACATCCGTCTAATGGGTCTGTACCATCTGTGCTTTCATCACCATTGGTAACACCATCGCCATCACAATCTAACGCTTTCCAACTAGTAGATTGGGCTAATGTTACACTTGAAGCTTTATAGGAACATCCATCTAATGGGTCTGTACAATCAACTATCTCATCACCATTAGTTACACCATCACCATCACAATCTAACGCTTTCCAACTAGTAGATTGGGCTAATGTTACACTTGAGGCTTTATAGGAACATCCGTCTAATGGGTCTGTACAATCAACTATCTCATCACCATTAGTTACACCATCACCATCACAATCTAACGCTTTCCAACTAGTAGATTGGGCTAATGTTACACTTGAGGCTTTATAGGAACATCCGTCTAATGGGTCTGTACAATCAATAGTTTCCTTCGCATCAGAAACTCCATCGCCGTCTGAATCCATTGTAATTATTCTATCTTTAGCATCAATAACATTAAAAGATGAAAATAATATTATAAATAAAAAAACTAAAAAAGAAAAATACCTTTTAAAGAATGTTCTGTTTAACAAAAAAGTAAAATTATCCATATATGATAGTTTATTTTAACTAATCACCATGGCATTCTAAGGAAAAGTTTATTTATAAAGATTTTGGGACTTTTTACTAAACGAGCGCTAATATAAATGTTATTTTTAAATAGTTCAATAGATTTATTCTCATATATTACTATAGTTCTTTGAATTGCATAATTAATCGTTTAATGGTTTTTTAACAACTTACATAACTACCTTATAATTATATAAATAGCAACTCTTTTAGAGTCAAAATAAATAATTCATATTAAAAAGTCATCTTATCGAAAAAATCATCAGATTAGATGTTATAATGACAATATTATTGGGAATTGTTTTAACAACTAGCTAATTCTATTATTTAGCTTATTTTTGGCATAAATATTTTTTTAAATGAGTTTTGAAAAACAAATAGAGAAAAGAAGGACTTTTGGAATTATATCTCACCCAGATGCAGGGAAAACAACTTTAACTGAAAAATTGCTTCTTTTTGGAGGTGCAATACAAGAAGCTGGAGCAGTAAAAAACAATAAAATAAAAAAAACTGCCACTAGTGACTTTATGGAAATTGAAAGACAAAGAGGAATTTCAGTTGCCACATCTGTACTTGCATTTATATACAAGGATAAAAAAATAAACATATTAGACACCCCAGGCCATAAAGATTTTGCTGAGGATACTTTTAGGACGTTAACTGCTGTAGATAGTGTCATTGTTGTTATTGACGTTGCAAAAGGTGTTGAAGAGCAGACTGAAAAATTGGTAGAAGTATGTAGAATGCGAAAAATACCAATCATTGTTTTTATTAATAAATTGGATAGAGAGGGTAAAGATGCATTTGATTTACTTGATGAAGTAGAACAAAAACTAGGTCTCTCTGTTACTCCACTGAGTTTCCCAATTGGTATGGGGTACGATTTTATAGGTATTTATAATATTTATGAAAAAAACATTAATCTATTTAGTGGTGATAGCAAAAAAAACATTGAAGAAACCATAGCTTTTGATGATGTACAAAGCTCTGAACTAGAAAATGTAATTGGCAAAAAAGCTGCCAACACTTTACGAGATGATTTGGAATTAGTTAATGGTATATATCCAAAATTTAATAAAGAAAAATACCTTGCCAGTGAACAACAGCCTGTATTTTTTGGCTCTGCATTGAATAATTTTGGTGTAAGGGAACTGCTTGATTGTTTTATAGAAATAGCACCTTCTCCTAGACCAAAAAAAGCTGAAGAGCGTATGGTTGTTGCTAATGAAAAAAGCTTTACTGGATTTGTATTTAAGATTCATGCTAATATGGATCCTAAGCACAGAGATAGATTGGCTTTTATAAAAATCGTATCAGGAACTTTTGAACGGAACAAACCTTATTTACACGTTAGAAATAACAAAAAATTAAAATTTTCTAGTCCAAATGCATTTTTTGCAGAAAAAAAAGAAATTGTAGACATTTCTTATCCAGGTGACATTGTAGGCTTACATGATACAGGAAATTTTAAAATAGGAGACACTTTAACTGAGGGTGAAATTCTTCAATATAAGGGTATTCCTAGTTTTTCTCCTGAGCATTTTAGATATATCAACAATGCAGATCCTATGAAATCTAAACCATTATATAAAGGTATTGACCAACTTATGGATGAAGGAGTTGCACAGCTATTTACCTTAGAAATGAATGGCAGAAAAGTAATTGGCACTGTTGGAGCGTTACAATTTGAAGTAATCCAATATAGATTAGAACATGAATATGGTGCCAAATGTACATATGAAAATTTCCCAGTTTATAAAGCTTGCTGGGTAGATGCTGATGATAAAAACAATGATGAATTTAAAGAATTTAAGCGTGTTAAACAAAAATTCTTGGCAAAAGACAAACAAGGACAAATGGTTTTTTTAGCTGACTCTCAGTTTTCTTTACAAATGACACAACAAAAATATCCTAGTGTTAAACTACATTTTACATCTGAATTTGAGTAAAGACCTAAATTTTATAAAATAAAAAACCACGCAAATTGCGTGGTTTTTTTGTTTTTATGCTTCACCTGTTGGCCCAAAATTTATTGGGATTGGAGGCTGCTCATAATCTTTAATGGTACCATAAGCTTTTTCAAAACGCTGAACATTATCATTTAATGCCTTTAGGAATTTCTTAGCGTGTTGCGGCGTAAGTATAATTCTACTTTTAACTTTTGCTTTTGGCGCTCCTGGCATCATACTAATAAAGTCTACTACAAATTCTGATACTGAGTGATTGATTATTGCCAAATTAGAATAAACTCCTTCAGCTGTTTTCTCATCTAACTCAATATTGATCTGTTTTTGATCTTGATTATTATTGCTCATAAACCTTAAAATTTAAGCTCTTCTTTACGAGACATAATTTCATCATATTCTTCTTTAGAACCTACTATGATGTTATCATAATCTCTCATACCTGTACCAGCAGGTATTTTATGTCCAACAATAACATTTTCTTTTAACCCTTCTAAGTAATCTATCTTACCAGCAACTGCTGCTTCGTTTAATACTTTAGTTGTTTCTTGGAATGATGCCGCAGAGATAAAAGATTTAGTCTGTAAAGATGCTCTTGTAATACCTTGTAAAATTGGCGTTGCTGTTGCAGCTACCGCATCTCTTGCAGATACTAATACTTTATCAGCACGTTTTAAAATAGAGTTTTCATCTCTTAACTCTCTAGCTGTAATTATTTGTCCAGCTTTTAAGTTATCAGATTCACCAGCTTCTTCTACTACTTTCTTACCAAAAATTTCATCATTTTCTTTAATAAAATCTTCTTTATGAGCTAATTGATTCTCTAAGAAAATGGTGTCTCCTGGATCTTGAATACGAACTTTACGCATCATTTGTCTAACAACAACCTCAAAGTGTTTGTCGTTAATTTTTACGCCTTGCAAACGATATACTTCTTGAACTTCGTTTACCAAGTATTGTTGTACTGCAGAAGGTCCCTTAATTGCTAAAATATCTGCAGGTGTAATAGATCCATCAGATAATGGCATACCTGCTCTTACGTAATCATTTTCTTGCACAAGAATTTGATTAGATAGTTTAACTAAGTATTTTTTTACATCACCTAATTTAGACTCTATTATAATCTCACGATTACCTCTCTTAATTTTACCAAAGGAAACAACTCCATCAATTTCTGAAACAACTGCAGGGTTAGATGGGTTACGTGCTTCAAAAAGTTCTGTAACTCTTGGAAGACCACCCGTAATATCACCAGACTTAGCAGATTTACGAGGAATCTTAACTAAGATCATACCTTCGGTAACCTTATCATTATCGTTTACCATAATGTGAGAACCAACTGGAAGGTTATAAGAACGTAATACTTCATCATTACCATTTTTAACAAGTAATGTTGGTATTAATTTTTTGTTTCTTGACTCCGAAATTACTTTCTCTTGAAAACCTGTTTGCTCATCTATTTCTACTTGATATGTAACACCTTGCTCTATATTTTCGTATGAAACTTTACCAGTAAATTCTGATACTATTACACCATTATATGGATCCCAAGAACAGATTACATCTCCTTTAGCAACTTTTGCTCCATTTTCTATAGCAAGTTGAGAACCATAAGGAATATTATTTGTACTTAATGTAATTCCTGTTTTTGGATCTGTAACTTTTATTTCTGATGTTCTGGAAATAACTATTTTAATTTTATTTCCTTCATTATCTTCACTATTAACAGTTCTTAAGTCTTCTATTTCTGCAATACCAGAGAATTTAGCCTCCAGTTTATTATCTTCAGAAATGTTACCTGCAATACCCCCTACATGGAATGTACGAAGTGTTAACTGTGTTCCAGGCTCACCAATAGACTGTGCTGCTACAACACCAACGGCCTCACCTTTTTGTACCATTTTATTAGTAGAAAGGTTTCTTCCATAACATTTACCACAGATTCCTTTTTCTGCTTCACATGTCAATGGAGAACGTACTTCTATACTATCTAGCGGAGAAGCTTCAATTTTCTTAACATCTGCCTCCATTATTTGTTGACCAGCAGCCACTAATAACTCTTCAGTTAAAGGATTATAAACATCATGTAAAGAAATTCTACCTAAAATACGAGTTCCTAAAGTTTCTACTATTTCTTCGTTTTTCTTTAACGCTGATACTTCAATACCTCTTAATGTACCACAATCTTCTGTATTTATAATAACATCTTGTGAAACATCTACTAAACGACGTGTTAGATAACCAGCATCTGCAGTTTTTAAGGCTGTATCTGCAAGTCCTTTACGTGCACCGTGAGTAGATATAAAATATTCAAGAATTGATAAACCTTCCTTAAAGTTAGAGAGAATAGGGTTTTCAATAATTTCTCCACCACCCGCAGTAGATTTTTTAGGCTTAGCCATTAATCCACGCATACCTGTTAACTGGCGAATCTGTTCTTTAGAACCCCTTGCGCCAGAGTCAAGCATCATATACACAGAGTTAAATCCTTGCTGATCTTCACGAATACGTTTCATTGCTAATTCAGTAAGCATTGCATTTGTGGATGTCCAAACATCGATTACCTGATTGTAACGCTCATTATTAGTAATAAGACCCATATTATAATTAGTCATAATACCGTCTACTTGACCATTTGCTTCTGCAATCATTTCGTGCTTCTCTTTCGGGATAATAATATCTCCTAGACTAAATGATAGACCACCTTTAAAGGCAAATTCATATCCTAAAGTTTTAATCTTGTCTAAGAATTCTGCTGTAGTAGGCACATCTGTAACAGCTAAAATACCACCAATAATATCTCTTAAAGATTTTTTGTTTAATACATCATTAATATAACCTGCCTGTTCTGGCACCATCATATTAAATAATACTCTACCTACTGTAGTTGGTATAATTTGATTAACAAGTTCTCCTTCTTCATTAAAATCTTTTGCACGAACCTTAATTCCAGCATTTAAATCAACTCTTTCCTCATTAAAAGCTATAACAACTTCTTCATAAGAGTAGAATGTTAACCCTTCTCCTTTAATTGGAACTTCTGGAGTAGATTTTCTTTCTTTGGTCATATAATAAAGACCCAAAACCATATCCTGAGAAGGTACCGTAATTGGTGACCCATTTGCTGGATTTAGAATATTATGAGAAGCCAGCATTAATAATTGACATTCCAAAATTGCTTCTGGTCCCAATGGTAAGTGAACCGCCATTTGATCCCCATCAAAATCGGCGTTAAAAGCTGTACATACTAAAGGATGTAAACGTATAGCCTTACCTTCAATAAGCTTTGGTTGAAATGCTTGTATACCCAATCTGTGTAATGTAGGAGCTCTGTTTAACATAACAGGATGTCCTTTTAATACATTTTCAAGAATGTCCCAAACAACTGGTTCTTTTTTATCTATTATTTTCTTAGCAGATTTAACTGTTTTTACAATTCCTCTTTCTATTAACTTACGAATAACAAACGGTTTGTAAAGCTCAGCTGCCATATCTTTTGGCAAACCACATTCAAACAATTTCAATTCAGGCCCAACTACAATTACCGAACGTGCTGAATAATCTACACGCTTACCTAGTAAGTTTTGACGAAAACGTCCTTGCTTACCTTTTAATGAATCTGATAAAGATTTTAATGGTCTGTTAGATTCTGTTTTTACTGCTGATGACTTACGAGTGTTATCAAAAAGAGAATCTACAGATTCCTGAAGCATACGTTTCTCATTTCTAAGAATTACTTCTGGAGCCTTAATCTCTACCAATCTTTTTAAACGATTGTTTCTGATAATTACTCTTCTATATAAATCATTTAAATCTGATGTCGCAAAACGCCCACCATCTAATGGCACTAAAGGTCTAAGCTCTGGTGGTATAACTGGGATTACTTTCATAATCATCCACTCAGGTCTGTTCTCTCTATTTTCTTGAGATTCTCTTAGTGATTCTACAACCTGTAAACGTTTTAACGCTTCAGTTTTACGCTGCTTAGATGTTTCAGTGTTTGCTTTATGTCTTAATTCAAATGATAACTCATCTAAATTAATTCTTGACAACAATTCAATTAAACATTCGGCACCCATTTTAGCGATAAACTTATTTGGATCTGTATCTTCCAAATATTGATTTTCTGCAGGGATTGTATCTAAAATGTTTAAGTACTCTTCTTCAGTTAAAAAATCCATTTTCTGAACTTCTTCACCTTCTGGTCCTTTAGCAATACCAGGCTGAATTACCACATAACGCTCATAATAGATAATCATATCTAATTTCTTAGAAGGCAATCCTAATAGGTATCCAATTTTATTGGGTAAAGAACGGAAGTACCAGATATGAGCTACAGGAACAACTAAATTAATGTGTCCTACTCTATCTCTACGTACTTTTTTTTCTGTAACTTCTACTCCACAACGGTCACAAACAATACCGCGATAACGGATACGTTTATATTTACCACAAGCACATTCATAATCCTTTACAGGTCCAAAAATACGCTCACAGAAAAGACCATCCCTTTCTGGTTTGTGAGTTCTATAGTTAATTGTTTCAGGTTTTAAAACTTCTCCTCTTGACTCTGCCAAAATAGCTTCTGGTGATGCCAATCCGATTGAAATTTTATCGAACCTTTTTATTGTATTATTATCCTTTGGTCTAGCCATAACAATATGGTGATCTTAAAATTAATTATATCTAACAAATAGTGTTCAAGACATACAAGGTCTTGTTATTCTTCCAATCTAATATCTAAACCTAATCCCTTAAGTTCATGCATTAGTACGTTAAAAGATTCTGGTAAACCAGGTTCTGGCATTGTTTCGCCTTTAACAATAGACTCATACGTTTTAGCTCTACCAATAACATCATCAGATTTAACTGTTAATATTTCTCTTAGAGTTGCAGACGCACCGTATGCTTCTAGTGCCCAAACTTCCATCTCTCCAAAACGCTGACCACCAAATTGTGCTTTACCACCTAATGGCTGTTGTGTAATTAGTGAGTATGGTCCTATGGAACGAGCGTGCATTTTATCATCTACCATATGCCCTAATTTAAGCATATAAATAACACCTACTGTTGCTGGTTGGTCAAAACGTTTACCTGTTCCCCCATCATAAAGGTAGGTGTGTCCAAATCTAGGAATACCTGCTTCATCTGTATAACCATTGATTTGTTCCAATGTAGCACCATCAAAAATTGGTGTTGCATATTTCTTATCTAATTTTAATCCGGCCCAGCCTAATACAGTCTCATATATTTGTCCAATATTCATACGTGATGGTACTCCTAATGGGTTTAATACAATATCTACTGGTGTACCGTCTTCTAAGAAAGGCATATCTTCATGACGTACTATACGAGCAACAATACCTTTGTTACCGTGACGGCCCGCCATTTTATCTCCAACTTTAAGTTTTCGTTTTTTAGCAACATATACTTTTGCTAATTTCATAATACCTGGGGGTAATTCATCACCAACAGAAATTGTAAACTTGTCTCTTCTCAGATTTCCCTGAAGATCGTTTAACTTAATTTTATAGTTGTGAAGTAAGTCAGCAACCATTCCATTAAGCTCTTTATCTACTGTCCAGCTACCACCTACTAAGTGGGCAAAATCATCTACAGAGTTTAACATTTTCATTGAGTACTTTTTGCCTTTAGGAAGAACTTCTTCTCCTAAATCATTAAGTACACCTTGTGACGTTTTACCATTTACCATAGTAAATAGTTTGTCTACTAATACGTCTTTAAGCTGTTGAAACTTTACTTCGTATTCTAACTCTAACTTATTAATAGCATCCTTATCCTCAACACGAGTACGTTTATCTTTTATAGATCTTGAAAATAATTTCTTATCTATTACAACTCCTCTTAATGACGGTGAAGCTTTTAAAGAAGCATCTTTTACGTCTCCTGCTTTGTCTCCAAATATGGCACGAAGTAATTTTTCTTCTGGTGTAGGATCAGATTCACCTTTTGGGGTAATCTTACCAATTAATATATCACCAGGCTTTACTTCTGCACCAATACGGATCATTCCGTTTTCATCTAAATCCTTAGTAGCCTCTTCAGAAACGTTTGGTATATCATGTGTTAATTCTTCAGCACCTAATTTGGTATCTCTTACTTCTAAAGAATACTCATCTATATGTATAGATGTAAAGATATCTTCACGTACTACTTTTTCAGAAATTACAATTGCATCCTCAAAGTTATACCCTTTCCAAGGCATAAAGGCTACTTTCATATTTCTTCCTAATGCCAATTCACCACTTTGGGTTGCATAACCTTCACACAAAACTTGACCTTTTTTAACCTTATCTCCTTTTTCTACAATTGGTTTAAGGTTAATACTTGTTCCTTGGTTAGTTTTTCTAAACTTAACCAAGTTGTATGTTTTAGCATCTTCTTCAAAACTTACTAAACGCTCCTCTTCTGTTCTATCATACTTAATAATAACCTTTTGAGAATCTACATACTCAACAACACCATCTCCTTCTGCATTAATTAAGACTCTTGAATCTGATGCTACCTGACGTTCTAAACCTGTACCTACAATTGGAGATTCTGGTTTTAATAATGGGACTGCCTGACGCATCATGTTAGATCCCATTAATGCACGGTTGGCATCATCATGTTCTAAGAAAGGAATTAAAGATGCAGATATTGATGCAATTTGATTTGGAGCAACATCTGTATAATTAATTTCAGCCGGATCAACAACTGGGAAATCGCCTTCTTCACGAGCAATTACCTTTTCAACGTCTATTTCTCCATTCTCTTTTAAAGGAATATTTGCTTGAGAAATTTTCATTCCTTCTTCTTCCTCTGCACTTAAATATGTGTATTCTTCAGTATCTACTTTACCACTTGTAACTTTACGGTAAGGAGTTTCTAAGAATCCCATTGGGTTTACTTTTGCATAAACTGCAAGAGAAGATATAAGTCCAATGTTTGGTCCTTCTGGTGTTTCAATAGGACAAAGTCTTCCGTAATGTGTATAGTGAACATCACGTACCTCAAACCCTGCTCTTTCTCTTGATAAACCACCTGGGCCTAATGCAGATAATCTACGTTTGTGCGTTATTTCTGCTAGTGGATTGGTCTGATCCATAAATTGAGACAACTGGTTTGTTCCAAAGAAAGAATTAATAACTGAAGACAAAGTCTTAGCATTAATTAAATCTATAGGAGTAAACACTTCATTATCCCTAACATTCATACGTTCACGAATAGTTCTTGCCATACGAGCAAGACCTACACCAAATTGCTGAGATAATTGTTCTCCTACTGTTCTAACACGACGGTTAGATAAGTGATCAATATCATCTATCTCTGCTTTAGAGTTTATAAGTTCTATTAAATATTTAATTATAGTTATAATATCTTCTTTGGTCAAAACTTGCTTGTCCATTCCAATATCTAACTGTAATTTCTTATTCATTCTGTAACGACCTACTTCACCTAAGTTGTAACGTTGGTCAGAGAAGAATAATTTATCTATAATTCCGCGTGCTGTTTCCTCATCTGGTGGCTCAGCATTACGCAATTGCCTGTAAATATGCTCAACTGCCTCTTTTTCTGAGTTTGTTGGATCTTTTTGTAATGTATTATGAATAATTGCATAATCAGATTGTGCATTATTCTCTTTATGTAAAAGAATGGTTTTTACATCTGCCTCTATAATTTCGGTAATGTGTTCTTTTTCTAGAACAGTATCCCTATCTAATACTATTTCGTTTCTTTCAATAGAAACAACTTCACCTGTATCCTCATCCACGAAATCCTCGTGCCAAGTATTTAATACTCTAGCCGCTAGCTTACGTCCTAAAACTTTTTTAAGTCCAGCATTTGAAACTTTGATTTCTTCTGACAAATCAAAGATTTCCAAAATATCCTTATCACGTTCAAAACCAATGGCTCTAAACAAAGTTGTTACTGGCAATTTTTTCTTTCTATCAATGTAAGCATACATTACTCCATTGATATCCGTTGCAAATTCTATCCATGATCCCTTAAAAGGAATTACTCTTGCTGAATACAATTTAGTACCGTTAGCATGGAAAGATTGTCCAAAGAAAACCCCTGGAGATCGGTGCAATTGAGACACAACAACACGCTCAGCTCCATTTATAACAAATGTACCACTAGGTGTCATGTATGGTATTGTTCCTAAGTACACATCCTGTACTATAGTTTCAAAATCTTCATGTTCAGGATCTGTACAATAAAGTTTTAATCTTGCCTTTAGTGGAACACTATAGGTTAATCCTCTTTCTATACATTCTTGAATAGAATATCTAGGTGGATCTATGAAATAATCAAGAAACTCTAATACAAATTGATTTCTTGTGTCAGTTATTGGAAAGTTTTCCAAGAAGGTATTATACAAACCTTCATCGCCTCTTTCATCAGATTTTGTCTCAAGTTGGAAGAAATCCTGAAATGATTTTATCTGAATGTCCAAGAAATCCGGGTAATCTGGAATATTCTTAGCTGATGCAAAATTTATTCTTTGAGTCTGTTTTGTAAACATCAATGGACAAAATTATGTTATGAATAGTATTCTCGTTGTATATTACTTCATATACAAAGTATATAAAATGGGATTAGGTCTAGCCGCAAATTGCGAAAAGACCTATCCCAAAAACGTTATGTTTGTTGCTATTATTTAAGCTCAACTTCCGCTCCTGCTTCTTCTAAAGATTTTTTAATACCTTCAGCTTCATCTTTAGAAATTCCTTCCTTAACAGCTTTTGGTGCGCTATCAACTATATCTTTAGCATCTTTTAATCCTAAACCAGTTAATTCTTTTACCAATTTAACAACTGCTAATTTGGAAGCTCCAGCAGCTTTTAATACAACATCAAATTCAGTTTGCTCTTCTGCAGCTTCACCACCAGCAGCGGCACCACCAGCAGCGACAGCTACTGCAGCAGCAGCAGGTTCAATACCGTATTCATCTTTTAATATATTTGCTAACTCATTTACTTCTTTCACCGTTAAGTTAACCAATTGTTCTGCGAAATCTTTTAAATCTGCCATTTTTCTATCGTTTAATAAATTTTTAAAATATAATTGTTTTTAGTGCGTACTTATTCTTTCTCGGATAATGTTTTTAGAATTCCAGCAAGTTTACCCCCACTAGATTTAAGTCCTGAAATAACGTTTTTAGCTGGTGATTGTAATAATCCAATAATATCACCAATAACTTCTTCTTTAGACTTAATGCTAACTAAAGCATCTAATTGCTCATCTCCAATATATACTTCTTCTTCAATGAACGCTCCTTTTAATAAAGGTTTATCAGATTTTTTTCTGAAAGTCTTTATTAATTTTGCAGGGGCATTACTAGTTTCAGCAAACATTAACGAAGTATTACCTTTTAACACTCCTGAAAGTTCACCAAAATCTTTATCGGAAGCTTCCATTGCCTTAGCAAGCAATGTGTTTTTAATAACAGCAAGTTTAATACCTGCTTTAAAGCAAGCTCTTCTTAATTCTGAAGTAGCTACCGCATCTAAGCCAGAAATATCAGCCAAATATATGGTTGCATTTTCTGCTAACTGCGCAGTTAAATCTTCTATTACGTTTAATTTTTCTTCTCTTGTCATAATATAAACTTTAAAGCAACAGTTACGCTACCACTTTTGGATCTAATTGAACACTTGGGCTCATAGTACTAGACAGGTAAACACTTTTTACATATACACCTTTTGAAGCAGTAGGCTTTAACTTCATAAGCGTGTCCAACAATTCTTTTGCATTGCCTTCAATTTTATCAGCAGAGAAAGAAACCTTCCCTATTGCAGCGTGCACAATACCTGTTTTATCAACCTTGAAATCAATTTTACCAGCCTTTACTTCAGATACAGCCTTTGCTATATCCATAGTAACTGTTCCTGTTTTTGGATTAGGCATTAAACCTCTTGGTCCTAAAACTCTACCTAAAGGACCTAATTTACCCATAACACTTGGCATAGTGATGATAACATCAACATCAGTCCAACCGCTTTTTATTTTATCCAAATACTCATCTAATCCAACATAATCTGCACCAGCCTCTTTAGCTTCTGCTTCTTTATCTGGAGTTACCAAAGCCAAAACTTTCACATCTTTTCCTGTTCCATGAGGAAGTGTCACTACCCCTCGAACCATTTGATTTGCTTTTCTTGGATCTACACCCAAACGAACAGCAATATCCACTGATGCATCAAATTTTGCGTTAGTTATTTCTTTTACTAAAGCAGACGCTTCACTTAAAGAATAGAGTTTATTCTTATCTATTTTTGCGTGAGCTTCCTTTTGCTTTTTTGTTAATTTTGCCATTTTTAAATTGCTTTTAAGATTTTAAAAAGGTCTACTACCTGAAACTTTTAAACCCATAGATCTTGCAGTACCTGCTATCATACTCATTGCTGATTCTACAGTAAATGCATTTAAATCTACCATTTTATCTTCTGCAATTTGCTTAATTTGATCCCAAGATACACTTGCCACTTTGTTTCTATTAGGTTCGCCAGATCCCTTTTTAACCTTAGCTGCTTCTAAAAGCTGAACTGCCGCTGGCGGTGTCTTTACGATAAAGTCAAAAGACTTATCTTTATAAACCGTGATAACAACTGGTAAAACCTTACCTTGTTTGTCCTGTGTACGCGCATTAAATTGCTTACAGAACTCCATGATGTTAACTCCGGCAGCACCTAAAGCGGGTCCAACCGGTGGCGACGGATTCGCTGCACCTCCCCTAACTTGTAGTTTAACTACTTTACTTACTTCTTTTGCCATTGTTTAAAATTAAATTCAAAAAACACACATTATTTGGAAGCAATGTATGCCTTACGATGTAACAGTTCTTAATTATACTTTTTCTACTTGCATATAACTTAATTCTAATGGTGTTTTTCTTCCAAAAATCTTTACCATTACTTCTAGTTTACGCTTTTCTTCGTTGACTTTCTCTACAGTTCCGTTAAAACCATTAAAAGGCCCATCAATCACTTTTATTGTTTCTCCAATCACAAAAGGTATTGCCACGCTGTCTTTTGTTACAGCTAACTCATCTACCTTACCTAACATACGATTAACCTCTGATTTTCTCAATGGTACAGGATCCCCTCCTTTGGTTTCCCCTAAAAAACCAATAACATTGGTTATGGATTTAATGATATGAACCATTTCACCACCCAAATTAGCTTTTACCATAATATATCCAGGAAAATAAACTCTTTCCTTGTTTATTTTCTTTCCATTTCTTACTTGAATAACTTTTTCTGTAGGCACTAGAACATCTTCCAAATAATCTGAAAAACCCAATCTAGCTACTTCACTTTCTATATAGCCTTTAATTTTGTTCTCTTGACCACTAACAGCTCTTACTACATACCATTTTTTCTCTAATACTTCTGACATAGTTTTTTGTGGTCTTAATTTATTACTTTCTCAAAATAAAGATTAACCAACTTACTAAAAAGTTCATCCACACCCCATGTTGCCAAAGCAAATAAAATAGAAAAAACAGCTACAATAACCATAAGATTAGATGCGTCTGCCCTTGATGGCCATGTAACATTATTTCTAAGTTCTTCTACCGATTCTTTAATATATGTTAACATGCGAAAGTTTTTCTTTGTTATTTTAATAAAAGATAAGACTAACATTTACTTATCTTTTTTTGCACGGGAGGAGAGACTCGAACTCCCGACACCTGGTTTTGGAGACCAGTGCTCTACCAACTGAGCTACACCCGTTCATATTTACATTGAAAGGTATTCTGCAAAAGCAGAACACCTTCAATATAAAATATATTATATTAAATCTTAATCTAAGATTTTAGTAACCTGACCTGCACCTACTGTTCTACCTCCTTCACGGATTGCAAAACGCAAACCTTCACTTAATGCTATAGGAGATAATAATTCTACAGTAATTGTAAGGTTATCACCTGGCATTACCATTTCTACACCTGAAGGAAGATTAATTGTCCCTGTTACATCTGTTGTTCTTACATAGAACTGAGGGCGATAATTATTATGGAATGGAGTATGACGACCACCTTCTTCTTTTTTCAAGATATAAACTTCTGCTTCAAATTTAGCATGAGGTTTAACAGAACCTGGCTTACAAATTACCATACCACGACTGATTTGAGATTTTTCAATACCTCTTAACAAGATACCTACGTTATCTCCAGCTTCTCCTCTATCTAATATCTTACGAAACATTTCAACACCAGTAATAGTAGAAGCTAATTTCTCAGCTCCCATACCAATAATATCAACAGCATCACCAGTATTAGCAACACCTGTCTCTATACGACCAGTTGCAACAGTACCACGACCAGTAATTGTAAACACATCTTCTACAGGCATTAAGAAATCCTTATCAACATCTCTTTTTGGCAATTCAATCCAAGAATCAACCGCATCCATTAAAGACATAACTGTATCAACCCACTTTTGCTCACCATTAAGTGCTCCTAAAGCAGAACCAGAAACTACAGGTCCATTATCACCATCATACTCGTAAAAAGAAAGTAATTCTCTAACTTCCATTTCAACAAGCTCTAAAAGCTCCTCATCATCAACCATATCAACCTTGTTTAAGAAAACAACGATTCTTGGAATACCTACCTGACGACCTAATAAGATGTGCTCACGAGTTTGTGGCATTGGACCATCTGTTGCAGCAACTACTAGTATAGCACCATCCATCTGAGCAGCACCAGTTACCATATTCTTAACGTAATCCGCGTGACCAGGACAATCTACGTGCGCATAGTGACGGTTTGCAGTTGAATACTCTACGTGAGAAGTATTAATTGTTATACCTCTTTCTTTTTCCTCTGGAGCGTTATCGATAGAATCGAAACTTCTTAATTCAGAAAGACCTGCATTTGCCAATACTGTAGTAATAGCAGCAGTTAAAGTAGTTTTACCGTGATCTACGTGTCCAATAGTACCTATATTTAAGTGCGGTTTGGAACGATCAAAAGTTTCCTTTGCCATGTTTAATGAGTTTTAATCTTATTATTATATATTAGTGTACAAATTATACTTTCATTGAGCCAATGACGAGATTTGAACTCGTGACCTCTTCCTTACCAAGGAAACGCTCTACCCCTGAGCTACACCGGCGTAAAACGTTGTTTCTTACCATTACTCTTTAGAGCAACAAAAACCAATGCCTATAATTAGGAATGACATCGCTGTCATCAAAAACACATCCTTATCATCACCATTCATCATCTGGAATATGTTTTTAAAATTCTCGATTTAAATATTTTCTAAATCAAGAAATCTAGAGCGGGAGACCGGGTTCGAACCGGCGACATTCAGCTTGGAAGGCTGACGCTCTACCAACTGAGCTACTCCCGCATTTTTTTTGCGAATTTCTAACTAATTTTAGAAATTTCCAATTTTCATTATTTCAACAATACAAAGTTTTTCTCAAAACTTACAACACTAATTTCACTTAGCATTTAGTGGGGAGAGCAGGATTCGAACCTGCGAAGACGTAGTCAGCAGATTTACAGTCTGCCCTCGTTGGCCGCTTGAGTATCTCCCCTCAAACTCTTAACTCCTTAAAAGAACTTTAAAAAAGTATAAATTTAAATAAACCTTTACTTTTTTCAATATTTTTAGAGCCGATGGAGGGACTCGAACCCACGACCTGCTGATTACAAATCAGCTGCTCTAGCCAGCTGAGCTACATCGGCTTTTATTAAACTTTTTTTCAAAAAAAAGCCCGCTATTTCTAACGGAATGCAAATGTATATATATTTTTAGTTATTCAAAACATTTTTTAAAAAAAAATTCAAAAAAATTACACCCTAAATTTTTCTTTTCTTTTAACAAGTTGTCGTTCAATAGAATTACACGCTGAATCAACCGCCTCCTCAAAAGACCTGCATTGTTTTTTTACAATAATATTATCTTTAGGGATATTTACTTTAATCTCTACAATCTTATTTTCCTTAACGTTTGTATTTTCTAATTTTAAATACACATCTGAACTAATTACTCTGTCATAAAAAGTTTCTAGCTTATCTAATCTAGACTGTACAAAATTCATTAAAGCCGCATTGGCATTAAAGTTTACTGATTGCGCATTTACTTTCATAGATATAGGTTTAATAATTATACAATAACGGAAAAGAAATTTTACACTATTTTTTACTCCTTGGATGAGCTGCCATATGTGTCTTTTTAAGTTCAGCTATACTATTATGAGTATAAACCTGTGTAGATGCTAAACTTGAATGCCCAAGTAACTCCTTTACCGAATTTAAATCTGCTCCTTCATTAAGCAAATGTGTCGCAAATGTGTGTCTAATTATATGCGGACTCTTTTTTTGCTTAGAAGATACCTTACTAAAATAACCATTTACTATTCTATAAACAAGAGTTTCATATACTTTATTTCCCGATTTCAATAAAAAAACATATTCTTTATCCTTATCTCTTGCAACAAGCTCATTTCTTCTTCTTAAATACAAATCAAATAAAGGCAATACAAACTGCTTTAGTGGCACAATTCGTTCTTTATCTCTCTTGCCCAATACTTTTATAGTTTTTTTAAACAAGTCAACATCAACCAGCTTTAAATTAACAAGCTCAATCCTTCTTATACCTGTGGCATACAAAAGACCTACTATTAATTTATCTCTAGCCCCTTCAAAAGTATCTAAATACTGAACGTCATTTAAACATTCTGCCATTTCATCTAAAGAAAATGGCACTTCTATCTTTTTAGAAACTTTTAATGCTTTATGTTTTGCCAGTGGATTATACTCTATTTTTCTAATTTTTTGCAAGAATCCATAATAAGCTTTTAAAGAAGCTATTTTTCTATTAATAGATTTATTAGATATCTTTTTTGAAACCAAATTTATCACCCAGCCTCGCAACACACTATAATCCACATTATCTATATTCTCCTCACCATACTCTTCTTTACAAAAAATAGCAAAAGAAACAACATCCTTTTCATAAGCATTCACTGTATGACTTGAATATTTTTTTTCCAAAGATAAATATGACACAAAAGATGATATAGACATAAGCACAAATTACAACTTTAACTTGAAGCACAAAAAAAAGCTTGTTAAAATAAATTTTAACAAGCTTTAACTTTTTGTGTAAAAAAACTATACTTCTTCTTGATCTCTCAATCCTTGTATGTACTCTGCTTTTTGTATTTGAGCTCTACGAACAACCGATGGCTTTGTAAACTGTTGGCGTTTTCTTAACTGACGCATTCCACCTGTTCTATCAAACTTACGCTTAAAACGCTTAAGTGCTCTATCTATATTTTCTCCTTCTTTTACTGGTATAATTAACATGGGCAATAACCTCCTCTCTTTTGTGATTTTAAGGTTGCAAATATACAAATTAATTTACTATTAACAACTATTAATTTCTTTTATTACTATTTTTAATTGAGATAGTAATATAATCTCTTGGATATTATTTTTGCTAAAATGATAACATCTAGATTGTTGCTGGTTTGTATTCTTTCTTATCTATTACCATTTTAGCAATAATCTCTCTCAAGATTTCAGAGGTGCCGCCACCAATAGGCCCTAATCTACTATCTCTGAACAGTCTAGCCATTGGATACTCTTCCATATAACCATAGCCTCCTAAAAATTGTAAACAGTTATAAGCAACTTCATCTGCCATTTTTGTAGATTTTAACTTAGATATAGTTGCCTCCTTAACAACATACTCACCTCTGTTCAATCTATATGCCACCGAGTAATTGTATTCTCTGCATATTTCCATATCTGCATATAAATCTACATATTTATGGCGCAATGCCTGATATTTATCTAGGGTTTTTCCAAACGTAGTACGCTCAGACATATATTGGCGCGTATAATCTAAAGCATATTCTGCTCTTGCATGTGCATTCACCCCCATTATTAATCGCTCTAAAGCAAAATGTTGCATAATGTAAGAGAAGCCTTTTCCTTCTTCTCCCATTAAATTAGATACTGGTATTATAACATTGTCAAAAGCAATTTCTGCCGTATCTGATGCCCGCCAACCTAACTTATTTAACTTTGAAGCAGATACACCTACAGTATCTTTATCTACTATAAAAATACTTATACCTTTGTTTCCTAAATCTAAGTTAGTTTTTGCTGCAACTACCATATAATCACAATACACTCCGTTGGTAATAAATGTCTTAGAGCCATTAATTACATATGTATCTCCTTTTTTTTCTGCAGTTGTGCGCATACCTGCTACATCACTACCTCCAAAAGGCTCTGTAACACATAGACATCCTATTTTATCACCAGCAACACTTGGTGCTAAATAGTTTTCCTTAATATCATCATCACCTTCCTTATCTATATGTGTCATTGCTAAATAAGTATGTGCCCACATAGCAGCAGCAAAACCACCTGAATTGATTTTTTGTAATTCTTCTAAAAAAATTACTGTGTAGAATAAATCCAAATCTAAACCACCGTATGGTTCGGGTGAAGCTAGACCAAAATAGCCCATATCTCCAAATTTCTTCCAAATAGAACGATCTATGGTTCCTGTTTCTTCCCATTTTTCAACATTAGGAACAACTTCTTTTTTTAAAAATTCTTTTAGACTTTCTCTAAATAATTGATGTTCTTCTGTGAAGTACATACTTTTCATACCTATTTTATTTAACTAAGGTCAAATATAGTTTAATTCTATCAGTTTTATTTGATGGAAATCCTTCAATCTTTGTTAAATCATTCAGAGATGTAAAACTCCCATTTTTATCTCTATACTCAACAATTCGCTTAGCAATACCATATTTAATGTATATTAATTTTGCTATCTCGGAAGCATTTGCAGTATTGATGTTTATTAGATTTATATTTGGTTTATTAACTACAGTATAATATTTAAAAGTACGTTTTACAACATCTTTTTCTAAGCCATAAACATCATATAACTGATTGATATCCAAAAAACCACCCAACATATCCCTAAATTTAATTATACGGGTTGATAGTGTTACTCCTATTCCTTTTATTGCTTGTAAATCCTGAACTGTGGCAGTATTTATATCTTTAATTACTATTCTCTCTTTTTTATTAGTTTTATTTTTAAAACTAGATAAATCAACATTTGAAATATTGTTTTCTTTTTTTTTGGTCCATTCTGGAAATTTAAAATATGGAGAAATCTGATTTAATAAAGAATCTGATACTTTAGTTACTTTTTGAAACTCAATTGCAGAATTTATATACTTATTTTTAGCTCTAAAAGTATGTAATCTATCTATCTCTGTAACTGACAAACCTAAAACATATCCTTTATAATCTGTTATATAATTTGGATTAAAGGGGTAAACTTTAACAGATTTTATTTCTAGAGACTTTTGCTTTAAAGAATCTATATTTAACTGAAGTTCTTTATCGTAGGTAAGATTATTTACTGAATAGTTAAAAAAATCAGTTTTGACAAAAGAGTATATAATTTGAAAAATTATAATCAATACTAGCAAAAAGAAAATCCCACTTCGTTGTTCTTTATTGAATACAAAGTGGGATTTAAAATTCTTCACTATTATTTTTTACTTTTTTACAAAAGCTTTTATATCACCTAAATATTTATTAAATTCTTCTCTAACTCTAGGGAATAAGAAAAGTAAGCCTATCATATTAGGAAAAACTAATGCCAAAACCATAGCATCAGAAAACTTAATTACCGCATCTAGAGTTGCAGCTGCACCTATTACTACAAATAATAAAAACAATATTTTATATACGGTATCTGCCGCTTTACCTCTTCCAAATAAATATTTCCACGATTGTAATCCATAGTATGACCATGATATCATAGATGAAAAAGCAAACAATATAATTGCAATTGTTAGTATATATCTAAATCCTGGAATAACTGAATCATAAGCCATAGAGGTTAAATCTACACCTCCTACATATGCTCCTGTTTCATTAATTAAAACTTTACTATCTACTGCATTACCATAATCAAAAGCACCTGCATCCATATTAAAGAAAATAATTACTAAGGCAGTCATTGTACAAATAACAACCGTATCTATGAATGGCTCTAAAAGTGCAACAACACCTTCACTAGCAGGATACTTTGTTTTTACAGCAGAATGAGCTATAGCTGCTGAACCAGCTCCTGCTTCATTAGAAAAGGCTGCTCTTTGGAAACCTACAATGATAACACCAACAATACCTCCCAATCCAGCTTCTGGTGTAAATGCACCAGCGAATATCATACCAAAAGCATCACCTATATACTTGATATTAGCAAATATAATAATCAAAGAAGCTAATACATAAACACCCGCCATAAAAGGAACTATCTTTTCTGTTACACTAGCTATCTTTTTAATTCCTCCTATTATTACTATACCAACTAATATTGCTAATATTACACCAATAATTACACCTGTTGCTCCACCATCCAAACTAAGCATTGTTTTTATTTGAACAGTTGCTTGATTGGATTGAAATGCATTACCCCCTCCAAAAGAGGCGCCAACACATAGTATAGCAAACATAATTGCTAAAACTTTCCCAAGTCCTTTCATCCCATTTGCAGACAAACCTCTAGATAAGTAATACATTGGCCCGCCATAAACAGTACCATCTTTACCTACATCTCTATACTTAACACCTAAAGTACATTCTACAAATTTTGTAGACATACCTATTAGACCACAAACAATCATCCAAAAAGTAGCTCCAGGTCCTCCCAATGCAATTGCTACGGCAACACCTGCAATATTACCAAGCCCTACGGTTCCAGAAACTGCTGTTGCCAATGCTTGAAAATGACTTACCTCTCCATCTTTACTTTCGTCTGCAATAGTACCTACTAAATCTCCGTCTACAACATTTAAATCTGATTTTTCAACACCGTGGTGATCTAACTCATCATATTTACCTCTAACCGTATTAATTGCTAATGGAAATTTAGAAACCCCAGGGAATTTAAAATATATTGTAAAAAACGTTGCTCCTAAAATCAAAAGAATAAGTACAATAGGAATATCATAACCTGCAATATTTACTGGTGTTAATATAAAACTTTCCCACCATTTTGCAAATGGCATAAAAGCATCATTAATTTTTTCATCTATACCCTTTTCTTTAGTTTCTTGAGCTAATGCTAAAAAAGGCAAGAAAAGAGTCATTACTGAAAGAAATTTAAGTTTCATAAAATTGATTTTTATTTTTCTGAGTTAGTTAAGCTGACAATATCCAAAAAATAATCAACTCAATCAAGAAATTTCAACTAAATTATCAATTAATACGGAAGATTTCATTCAATTTCGTAATCTGTTCAGGTTTTCCTAGAACAATAACTTTACTTTTGGATTCTAACTCTAAATCAGCTTCTGGATTAATTATGTATTCACCTTCTGGGGTAATATAACCAATTATGGTACAGCCCGTTTTTTTTCTTAAATCCAAATCTCTTAATGAATTACATTTCATTTTATCTTGAAGATCTTCAATAGCAATTTCTTCTAATGTTGTAGTATGCTTACCTTCTGTAGAAAGTTTATTCATAAAACTAATTAAATCTGGCATTACCACTAGGGACGCCATATGATCCCCTCCTATTTTATCTGGCATTATTACTTTATCTGCACCTGCAAGCATTAGTTTTTTTTGAGAATTTATTAATGATGCTCTACTAATTATAAAAAGACCTTTATTTAGTTGCCTTGCAGATAGCACTACAAAAAGATTTGCTGCATCATCTGGCATAGCTGTTATTAAATACTTTGCTCTCTCGACCCCAGCTTCTACTAAAACTTCATCATCATTCGCATCTCCTTCTACAAAAAGGACTTCATCTTCATATTTATCAATAACTTCTTTGTCTTTTTCTATTACAACAAAAGGTCTTTTATAACTACTTAAACGCTCTGCAGCTTGTGCTCCATTTCTGCCATAACCACATATAATAATATGATTGGACAAATCATTTATTTTATTTTTCACTCTTTTCTTTTTTAATAATTGCAACGAATTTCTCCCTAAAATATATTCTGTTATTACAGATATTGCATACGCAACAATAAAAACACTTGATATTATTAAAAATATTGTAAATATTTTTGATTGATTATCTAATGGTTTCACTTCAGAGAACCCTACTGTAGTTATTGTAATTACTGTCATATAGACAGCTTCCATCCATGTATAATCAGAAATAAATCTATACCCTAAAACACCAATTACCAAAATTAAAGCTATTAACATTTCTGCTAAATAGATTTTGGACCTGAATAGTTTTAAAAGTTTCATTCAGCACTAATTTTTATAAGTTTAGACGCAATTACACCTTTAGGATTTGTATCTTTCATTTGTTTTAATATCTTTATTTTTATCATAAATCAAATACTGATGTTCTTTTAGTATAGATTAAATCCTTAATTTTTAACCAAAATGCTAAAAATAGATAAAGGGCAAAACCAAAACCTAAAGTAGCAAAAGCCAAATATATAAAAGATGTACGCACTATTCTTGTCCTAATTCCTAAGCGCTCTGCTATACGCCTACAAACCTCAAAGCCTCTTTTTTGAAAATAATATAATATTTTAAAGAAAAAATTCATTACCTAATTTAAGTATTTCTGTTTAATAAACTATTTCCAACCACACATTGTAAACATTTATTTTTTGAGCAATATTCATTATACAACTGTACTATGGCTTGACTATCCTTTGCTGTATTTATACTAACCTTTACATTTTTAAAATTATCAACAATACTATTTTTTTCTTGCTGTAAACTAGAGACAATATCTATTATAATACTGATTTCATCTTTTCCTAAATGCTGACTGTAACAAAACCGTAATGGTATTATGGTATTTATTACAATAAGATTTATAAATGATTTAGTTAACTTTTTACTACTGTCTTTTGAGATTTTTCCAAATGTATAATGGTTATCCCAATAATTACTGGCTTTTACATTAAAAATGTCATAAATATCATTAAGAGATTTTGTTTGCATTAATTTACTAAACAAGGTTTGATGTTTAATATATAAGCTAGATATTTGTGACAATCTGATTGTAGGAAAATTTGACGGCCTTAATCTAAAAAAAGCAACTTTCTCTACTCTATCATTTTCTAAGCTATATTTGTTTTTTAAAAAAGAAAATTCATTCTTTAAGCCTATATAGTAACTGTCCTTAACTTTTTCTTCATCCAACAAACCAGCCATTCCATAAAGAATACTTTCTGTTTTTAATGCATTATTGCAATTCTTTTTAAATATATCATAATCAATAGCATTAGCTATTGTTAAAAATGATTCTCCATTTACTATTGAACCAAAATTTTTCATTAACATAGTAAATAAAACCTGCTCCCAATTATTATTGGATTCTTTAAGCATTTTAAGAACTGTAGTAGATTTTCTTTCTAAACGTTCTATATAAAGCCTATCTAGCCAGTTACTAAACAAAAATTCATCAATTACAGAAATATCTTTCTCGCAGTTAATAAAACTATTGCTTTTCACATTAAAAAGGTTTTTATAAGATTCTAAAACTGATTTAGAGATTACATTTTTTAATTCTAATGTAGGAATCTCAGAACCATCAATCCTAAAAACAGTAATATCATTTTCCCAAACAATATGTAAAATTACATTATCATAATTTTTATCTTGTTCATGATTGTGCACATACCAATCTGAGGCTTTTATATGTATTTCTACATTACCAGCCCACAACTGCTCTCCTACTCTTATTTTACTATTAAAAAAGTCTGGACCAGAATTATGATTATGCTCCCCAACGGATTCTATCAATAACTTTTCACCTTTAGTGGTATTTAGACCTTCTAATTGTATTTTTTTATATTTCCAAATAAAATGCAAAAGATCCTCACGCATAATGATTTTATATATTTAATCCTTTTAGAATATTAGGCAATGTTTCTATTTTGCAATTTCACCTTTCCAATTCATAAATCCTCCTTGTAAATTATAAGTGTTTTCAAAGCCAACACTATTCATTATAGCACAAGCTTGACCACTACGGTTTCCTGATCTACAATATACATAGTAAGTTTTTGTTTTATCTAATTTTTCTAACTCATCTAAAAAACTTTGGCCTAAGTAAATATCTATATTTGTAGAGTTTGGAATATATCCGTCTGCCACTTCATCTTCAGTTCTTACATCTAAGATAAATGCATTATCATCTTCTATCAATTTAGCTTGCCATTCTTCCTGTGTTAAATCTATCATAATTATTTTTTTTCAAATGTAATTAAAATAAAAATTACATACATTTGTATATACAATAGTTGTATTGGTATGAATGTAGAAAAAACCATAAAATTAACAAAACCTCTTCAGTTAGAAAGTAAGACCATTATTCACTTAGTTTTAGTGAATCAAAAAATTACTGAACTGATTACAGAAGCTTTAAAACCTTTTGATGTTTCTATTCAACAATTTAACGTCTTACGAATACTAAAAGGGCAAAATGGGAAAGCAGCTAATCTTTCTACTTTAAATGAAAGAATGATTTCTAAAATGAGTAACACTACAAGACTTGTGGATAAGCTTATATTAAAAGAATATGTTAAGCGCACTACTTGTGAAACAAACAGGAGAAAAGTAGAAATATTCATTACAAATAAAGGAAAAGAAGGACTAAAAAAGATGAGTGACGTTGTTGTAAATACTGAAAAAAAAATATTACAAAGTATCACTACTAATGAAATGAACAATTTAAATGAATTATTAAATAAATTAAATACAAACAATTAGAACAACAAAAATTATGAAAAAACTATCATTAAGCATTCTTGCAATAGTAATGACATTTGCATCTATTACGGCCCAAGAAAAAAAAGTAAATACGGAAACTAGTTCTATAGTATGGAAGGGATACAAAGTTACAGGTTCACACGTAGGAACCTTAGCAATTAAAGAAGGTACTTTAGTTTTTAAAAACGACAAGTTAAGTGGCGGAGAGTTTATAGTAGATATGACCACACTAACAGTTACTGATTTAGAAGGAAAAATGAAAAATAATTTGGAAGGGCACTTGAAATCTGATGATTTTTTTAGTGTAGAAAAGAATGCGACATCCAAATTAACATTTACAGTGGATGCTGCTAAAGGTAAAAATGCATATGTTGCAAACGGAAACCTTACTATTAAAGGAATTACAAAACCAGTATCTTTTGACATTTCTGTATACGGCAGTAAGGCTACGGCTAATTTAAGGATAGACAGAACAGATTTTGACATAAAGTACAAGTCAGGTAGCTTTATTCAAAACTTAGGAGATAAAGCAATTTATGACGATTTTGATTTGGTTGTAGATTTAGAATTTTAAAACAAAAAATTAGAATGTTTTAAACCTCATTTATGTGAGGTTTTTTATTTTTTATACAATAGCTGTTTGGTTTTATCAAATTCATTATTATATTTGACCCAATGAAAATAGCAACAAACATATGGTGGTGGAATAACTTACGTCAAACGTCGTGAGCAAAGCATCATTGTAATTATTATACAAAAAAGGCTTGTCTATCACGACAAGCCTTTTTTTATTCAAGCAATTTAACTATTATTAAAATGAAGTACAATTTAACATCTCACCACAAAAAAATACTTGCAGATACTATTACACCTGTAAGTGTTTATCTAAAAATAAGAGACAGATTTCCTAATAGCATTTTATTGGAAAGCAGTGACTACCATGCAAATGATAATAGTTTTTCTTATATCTGTTGTAACCCAATTGCATCAATAAAAGTAGAAAATGAGAGTATAATTAAAAATTATCCAGACGGCAAGTCTACTACAATAGATATTAATACCAATACAGATATTGCTAACGTACTACATAATTTTAGCACAAAGTTCAGCTCCTCAAACACAGACTTTAAGTTCATAAATAATGGGCTTTTTGGTTATATGGCATACGATGCCGTAAGGTATTATGAAGATGTACAAATCAGTAAAAAAAATGATTCTGTTGTTATTCCTGATATGTATTATGCCATTTATCAAAATATAATAGCGATAAATCATTTTAAAAATGAGGCATACATATTTGCTCACTGTTTTGAAACAGGGAATAATATTCCAGAAATAGAGCAAATTTTACACGTTAAGAACTTTGCATCCTATAACTTTTCCAAAACAGGAGAAGCAACATCAAACTTAACAGATCAGGACTTCTTAAATCATGTAAATTTAGCAAAAAAGCATTGCCAACGAGGTGATGTATTTCAATTGGTTTTATCTAGAAGGTTCTCTCAAGGTTTTAAAGGAGATGAGTTTAATGTTTATCGTGCCTTACGTTCTGTTAATCCATCACCATACCTATTTTATTTTGATTATGGTGATTTTAAAATCTTTGGGAGTTCACCAGAAGCACAAATAATAGTAAAAGATGGTAAAGCAGAAATTCATCCTATTGCAGGCACTTTTAAACGTACAGGAAATGATGAGCAAGATGCCATTCTTGCAAAAAAACTAACTGAAGACGATAAAGAAAATAGTGAGCATGTTATGCTTGTAGACTTGGCAAGAAATGATTTGAGCAGAAACGGAAATGTAGTAACAGTTGAAAATTATAGAGAAGTGCAGTTTTTCTCTCACGTAATTCATTTGGTTTCCAAAGTTACTGGACAAAAGAAAAAGAACATCCCTACAATGAAAATCGTTGCAGATACTTTTCCTGCTGGCACATTAAGTGGTGCGCCTAAACATATGGCTATACAACTTATAGAAAAATATGAAAAAACAAGCAGAGGGTATTATGGTGGAGCCATTGGATTTATGGATTTTAAAGGAAATTTTAATCACGCAATAATGATTAGAACTTTTTTAAGCAAAAACCATCAATTACACTATCAGGCTGGAGCAGGACTAGTTGCTGCATCTAACCCACAAGATGAGTTACAAGAAACGTACAATAAATTAGGAGCCCTAACCAAAGCACTAGAAATAGCAGAGAACATATAAAAGATGAAAAAAATACTAGTTATAGATAATTACGACAGTTTTACATATAATTTAGTTCACTATTTAGAAGATTTAGATTGTAATGTAATTGTAAAAAGGAATGATCAATTAACACTTGATGAAGTTGATAATTTTGAAAAAATAGTGCTTTCACCAGGCCCAGGAATACCAGATGAAGCTGGTCTACTAAAAGAAATCATAGCAAAGTATGCTCCAACAAAAACCATTTTAGGTGTCTGCTTAGGGCAACAAGCTATAGGAGAAGTTTTTGGAGGAACACTTATTAATTTAGACCAAGTTTACCATGGAGTTGCTACAAAAATTAAAATTATTAAAGATGATATTTTGTTTAAAGGTCTTCCTAAGGAAATTGAAGTAGGTCGTTATCATTCATGGGTGGTTGATTCTAACTTGCCCAACGAACTAGAAGCGACGTCTATTGATGAAAACGGACAAATTATGTCATTACGCCATAAGGTATATGATGTAAACGCTGTACAATTTCATCCAGAATCTGTATTAACTCCGCAAGGAAAACAGATGCTGAAAAATTGGGTGAACAAATGAGTGAAAAGTGAAAAACTATAAGTGAAAAACTATAAGTGAAAAGTGAAAAACTATAAGTGAAAAGTGAAAAACTATAAGTGAAAAGTGAAAAACTAT
>CANLIE010000040.1 GCA_947491225.1 uncultured Cellulophaga sp. | reverse complement strand
TTAAAGAATGCTATAATGTTTAGTTTATCACTTTTCACTTTTCACTCTTCATTTATCACTTTTAGTTTATCACTTTTCACTTTTCGATTAAAGAATGCTATAATATTTAGTTTATCACTTTTCACTTTTCATTTAAGTAATGGTCAAGAACTAGAAACATATATAAATGAGGCTTTGGAGAATAGTCCAGAGATTCAGAAATATCAATTGCGTTATGATATTGCATCAGAAAAAATAAAAGAGTCTAAAATATTACCAAATACAGATTTCTCAGCAGGTTATTTTGTGAGGGAGCCAGAGACAAAAACAGGTCCGCAACGCTTTAAATTATCGGCAAAGCAAATGTTGCCTTGGTTTGGTACTATTACTGCTAGAGAAAATTATGCAACTTCATTAGCAGATGCAACCTATGAAGATGTGGTTATAGCAAAGCGTAAATTGGTAGTTTCAGTAACACAGTCGTACTACAATCTTTATGCCTTAAAAGCCAAACAGATAGTTTTAAAAGAGAACTTTGACTTGCTAAAAACGTATGAAAATTTGGCGTTATCTTCTGTAGAAACAGCTGCTGCATCTGCAGTAGATGTATTGCGTTTACAAATGAGACAAAACGAGATAGAACAACTAAGACAAGTTTTAGAACAGCAATATGTAGGAGAACAAACGGTGTTTAATAAATTATTAAATAGAGATAAAAAAGAAGCAGTAAATGTAGTAGAAACATTATTTCTTCCGACTAATGATATGCAAATTGTAGATGAAGATTTTAAGTTACATCCAGAATTAGTTAAGTATGATAAGTTATATCAATCTATAGAAAAATCAGAATTATTAAATCAGAAAGAACGTAAACCTCTATTTGGTTTTGGAGTAGATTATATAGCGGTTACAGAATTACCTAATCAGAATTTTACAGATAATGGTAAAGATGTGTTAATGCCAATGGTTGCGTTATCTATTCCTATCTTTAATAAAAGTTACAGGTCCAAAACCAAACAAAATCAACTATTACAGCAAGAAATTGTACAGCAAAGACAAGAACGATTAAACGTTTTAGAAACTCAATTGAGTAAAGCGATAACAAATTTAAATGCCGCTAAAATAAATTACAAAACGCAACTTAAAAATATACAACAAGCCAAAGATGCAGAAGAAATTTTAATAAGAAGTTATGAGACAGGAACAATAGATTTTAATGACGTATTAGATGTGCAAGAATTACAATTAAAGTTTCAAATGAACCAAATTGAAGCAGTCTATAACTATTATTTACAATTTTCAATAATTAACTATTTAACACAGTAATAATGGAAACTATCTATATAAAAAATATGGTTTGTAATCGTTGTATTGTATCAGTTTTAAATATTTTTAAGACCGAAGATTACACTGTTGAATCTTTAAAATTAGGAGAAGTTGTAGCAGTTAAAGGACCAAAAAGTGAGTTTAGTAATTTGAGTAATGCTCTTGAAAAAGCTGGTTTTAAAATTATAAAGAATGAGAATGATGCTTTAATAGAAAAAATAAAGGTTGCTATAATTCATAAAATTGAGATAGGAGAAACTGCGAATTTGTTTCAGGCCTTAGCAGAGAAATTTGGAAAAACAGAAGCCGCTCTAAGTAAACTTTTTAGTAAGTCGGAAGGACTGACGTTAGAGAAATACACCATCAACCTAAAAATTGAAAAAGTAAAAGAATACATACAATTAGGGCAGTTAAATTTTTCTGAAATAGCCTATAGTTTAAATTATAAGACAAGTAGCCATTTGGCAAGGCAATTTAAGGCTGTTACAGGAATGTCTATGAGCGATTATAAAAGCTTAGGAAGCTGGGATAGAAAAACACTAGACAGAATTGTATAAATAAGAATTGAAATTGTGAAAACCAAAGAAGAAGTATCTATTTAATTTTACAGAATTTAAATAAAAGATACAAAAAAATGAAACATACATATCACATACACGGAATGACTTGTAATGGTTGTCGTGGCCACGTAGAAGCAATACTTTCTAATATAGACGGGGTAACTAATGCTACAGTTAATTTAGAAAAAACAGAAGCAGTTATAGAAATGGAATCTCATATAGCATTAGAAACTTTGTCAGAAGCATTAAAAAACGATGGCGGCAGATATAGCATACATAATGTAGGTGAGCACGTGCATACTCCTAAAAAAGAAGCACAACCTAAGGGACAAGGAACAGGTGTTTTTTATTGTCCAATGCATTGTGAAGAAGATAAAACATATGATGAGGCTGGTGACTGTCCAGTTTGTGGTATGGACTTGGTAGAGGAACAGAACTTAAATGCTGTTGCAGAACAACAATATACGTGTCCTATGCACCCAGAAGTTGTAAAAGATGAACCTGGAGATTGTCCTATTTGTGGTATGGATTTAGTGCCAATGGAACCTAGTCTTTCTGCTGAAGAAAAAACATACAACAAGCTAATTCGTAAGTTTTGGATAGCGTTAGGGTTTACACTGCCTATTTTTTTAATAGCAATGAGCGAGATGCTTCCAAATAACCCATTATACACTGTTCTAGATCAAAAATATTGGAATTGGGTGCAATTAGTACTTTCTATTCCTGTTGTTTTTTATGCAACTTGGCTATTTTTTGAGCGTGCTTATAAAAGCATAAAAACGTGGAATCTAAATATGTTTACGCTAATTGGTATTGGTGCTGGTGTAGCTTGGTTGTTTAGTGTTTTTGGTTTGTTAGTGCCAGATTTTTTTCCTGCTGAGTTTAAAACAGAAAGCGGTGTAGTACATGTTTATTTTGAAGCTGCAACGGTAATATTAACACTAGTTTTAATGGGGCAAGTGTTAGAGGCACGTGCGCATAGTAAAACAAATGCCGCAGTAAAAGAGTTGCTTAAATTAGCACCTAACAAAGCAGTAAAAGTTGTAAACGGAGTAGAAGAAGAGGTTTCTATAAATACCGTTGTAAAAGGGGATATTTTAAAAGTTAAACCTGGAGAAAAAATTCCGGTAGATGGTTTTATTATAGAAGGACAAACAACCGTAGATGAATCTATGATTTCTGGCGAACCAATTGCTGTAAGTAAAACAATAAGAGATGAGGTTAACAGCGGTACTATTAATGGCAACCAATCTTTTTTAATGCAAGCAGAAAAAGTTGGTGCAGATACATTGCTTTCTCAGATTGTAAAAATGGTTAATGATGCTAGTCGTAGCAGAGCTCCAATTCAGAAATTAGCAGATAAAGTATCTGGTCATTTTGTGCCAATTGTAGTGCTTATTTCAATAATTACATTTATTGTTTGGGCGGTTTTTGGTCCAGACCCTGCTTACGTTTTTGCATTGGTAAATGCTATTGCGGTTTTAATTATTGCGTGTCCTTGTGCATTAGGTTTAGCAACGCCTATGTCCATTATGGTAGGTGTTGGTAAAGGAGCACAAAATGGTGTTTTAATTAAAAATGCAGAGGCTTTAGAGTTAATGAATAAAGTAGATACATTAATTGTAGATAAAACAGGAACCATTACAGAAGGGAAACCTACAGTAGAAAAAGTAGGTGTTTTTTCAACCGATTTTAGTGCCGATAAAATTACGCAACTTATCACTTCTTTAAACAGTTCTAGTGAGCACCCTTTAGCAGAGGCTACTGTAAATTATGGTAAAGAAAAAGCAGTTGAAGTTGTAAAGGTAGATGAATTTAATGCTATAACTGGCAAAGGAGTAGAAGGTATTGTAGCTGCTAAAAAAATAAGCTTAGGTAATGCTAAAATGATGGAATTTGCCAATGCTGTTATTTCTTCTACAATGGAAGAAGAGGTACAACTGTTTCAAAAACAAGGAAAAACGGTTTCTTATGTGGCTGTAGAGACTTCTGTTGTTGGGTATATTGTTATAGCGGATAAAATTAAGGAAACTAGTGCCAAAGCTATTAAAAAATTGCAAGATAAAGGTATAGCTGTGCTAATGCTTACAGGTGATAATTATGATACTGCAAAGGCAGTATCTAAAGAGCTTAATTTAACCAGCTTTAAAGCAGATATGTTACCACAAAACAAGTTAGAAGAAGTAGAAAAGCTACAACAGCAAGGTAAAATAGTAGCTATGGCGGGTGATGGTATTAATGATGCTCCTGCTTTAGCAAAGAGTAACGTTGGTATAGCAATGGGTACAGGTACAGATGTAGCTATAGAGAGCGCAATGATTACGCTTGTAAAAGGAGATCTACACGGCATAGTTAAAGCACATAATTTAAGTGATGCTGTACTTAAGAATATTAAACAAAACTTATTCTTTGCGTTAATCTATAATACTATTGGAGTGCCAATTGCCGCAGGTGTATTGTATCCTGTTTTTGGGTTATTACTCTCTCCAATGATAGCTGCTTTGGCAATGAGCTTTAGTTCGGTTTCTGTAATTGCAAATGCATTGCGATTAAAAAATATAAAAATATAAAGTATGAAAAAGTATCTAGTGTATGCAGTAATTTTAGTTGTAGGTTTTTTGTTAGGAAAACTATTTTTTGGAAGTACTACGGAAGCGCAGGTAACAAAAGATAGTGAAGCTTTAGCTACCAAAGAAATGTGGACGTGTTCTATGCATCCACAAATTATGCAGCCAAAAGCTGGAGATTGCCCTATTTGTGGAATGGATTTAATTCCTGCAGATACTAGTGAAGATGGTTTGTTGATAGATCAATTTAAACTGACTAAAAATGCAATGGCTTTAGCCAATATAGAAACCACAGTTGTTCAGCAAAGTAAAGCAGATAGCAATGATGGTATAACCTTGTCTGGTAAGGTTATGATTAATGATGATGAGACGGCTATACAACCAGCTCATTTTAATGGTAGAATAGAAAAACTATATATTACCTCTATAGGTAAAAAAGTAAATAGAGGACAGGCTGTTGCTAAAATATATTCACCAGAATTAATAGCAGCACAGCAAGAGTTAATTACAGCTTATAAGTTAAGAGAATCGCAACCACAATTATACAAAGCAGTACAAACAAAATTTAAAAACTGGAAAGTATATGAATCACAACTAGAAGATATTGTAAAAACAGGAAGTGTAAAAACGAGTTTTACAATATATTCTCACGTGTCTGGTGTGGTAACAGAAATTTCTGTGAGTGATGGTGCTCATATTATGGATGGTAAACCTATTTTTAAAGTGTCTAACTTAAATACGGTTTGGGCAAATTTTGATGTGTATGAAAATCAGATTTCATTAGTAAAAAAAGGTCAAGATATTAAAGTGGTAACCAAAGCATATCCCAATAAAGTTTTTAATACAAAGGTGTCTTATATAGACCCTATTTTAAATTCGAAAACTAGAACAATAACACTTAGAGCTGTTTTAAATAATAAAGACAATGTATTTAAGCCAGGAATGTTTATAGAAGGTAAAATAAAAACAAGCAATGCATTAAAAGAACAAAGTGTAGTTGTACCAGCTTCTGCTGTTTTATGGACAGGTAAGCGTTCTGTTGTGTATATTAAGTCTAGCCCTAATGAACCTGTTTTTGAAATCAAGGAAATAGAGTTAGGTTCTAAAATTGGTGCTAATTATGAAGTTTTAAACGGATTAACTAATGGTGATGAGGTTGTAACTAATGGTGCTTTTACAGTAGATGCTGCAGCCCAGTTACAAGGTAAAAAATCTATGATGAATAAATCTAAAGGTAAAACAACAGTAGGTCATAAAGAGCACATAGGAATGACACCTACAGAACAAGATAAAAATGTAAGGCTAAAGGTTTCTAAAGATTTTCAAGCAGAATTAAAAACGGTTTTAGATGCATATCTTTTAGTTAAAGATGCTTTGGTTAACGAACATATGGAGACCTCAACCAAGAACGCAAAAATAATGCTTCAGCATATAAAAAAAGTAAATATGAAACTTTTAAAATCTGATGATGCCCGTAAAAAAGGAGAGTTGTTTATTAGCTCTATAAAAAAAGAAGTTAAGTTGTTTCTAGAATCAAAAAATATAAAAGAACAACGTCAGTATTTTAAAAACATATCTGCAAATCTAACAAGTAGTGTAGAGGTGTTTGGCGTTAACCAAAAAGTGTATAGTCATTATTGTCCAATGGCAGACGATAATAATGGTGCTTTATGGTTAAGTAAAGAAGAGAATATATTAAACCCATATTTTGGTAAGGCAATGCTAAAATGTGGAGAGGTAAAGCAAATAATAGAGTAGTAACAATTAAATTTAAAACAATGAAAAAGGTAATTTTAAGTATGGCTATCATTGCAGCTGTTGGTATGACAAGTTGTAAAAACGAAGCAAAGAAAGAAACAAAAGCAACTACTGAATCGTTAGAGGAAATGGCAATGTCTAAGGCAACATTTGGCGTGCGTGGTAATTGCGGTATGTGCAAAAAAACCATAGAAAAAGCAGCAAAATCTGTAGAAGGTGTTTCTAACGCAAATTGGGACGTAGATAAGAAGAAAATAGATGTGTCTTTTGATGATACCAAAGCAGATATAACAGCAATACATAATGCTATAGCTGCTTCTGGTTATGATACAGAAAAATCTACAGGAAATGATGTAGCATATAAAGAATTGCCAGCTTGTTGTAAGTATGACCATACTATGGAAATGAGTATAGAAGAATAGCATTCTTTTAGAAGTCTAAAATATAAAAGCACTAAGCTATAACGGTATTAGTGCTTTTTTGCATAATGCAACTATAAACCTAAGTTAGGCTACTACTATATCTTTGATAGTAGTTGTAAAATGATTACTTTTTTATAGAAATATTAATTATTTGGTTAATCTGTTTAGATTATGGTACTCATTTTCGCTTATAAGGTTAGTTATCACCTTTTTTATGCATAGAGTATGTGTCTTAGATATTATATGTTAAAGACAATGTTTTGTTTAGAGTTTCGTTTATGTTATTTTTTCATTTTTTTTTCATTGATTATTAGTTTTTTCATTTTTTTTGTTTTCATTTGTTCTGTCAAAATAACAAAACTAATTTTGGCATATTAGCACATAGCTGAGCATAAATGTATAATGTTTATATGTTTGGGTTTTTGGGAATTAGGAAGTCATACCCAAGAACAACCTATAAGATAGGAAACCGAATTTTAAAGCTAACTTCCGGTAATAACTCTATAGTCTGCAGTCAGCATGACTACTTCTTCGTGCCAACCACGGAGCAACAAATCATTGTTTAGTATTTAAATTTAACTAGTGAATAGCAAAATAATAAGCACTAGTAAATTCCGTGTTTTTTTAAATTTAATTTAATAATTCAATATCTTAATGAATACTAAATATATCAATTTAATTGACCAGACTTATAATTTTCCACAAGAAGAATTTAAGTTAGATGGTGAAAACTTATTGTTTCATGACATACCTTTAAAAGAGCTTATAGAACAATATGGTAGTCCTTTAAAATTCACCTATTTACCTAAGATATCTGAGAATATAAATAGAGCTAAAGATTGGTTTGGGCTGGCAATTAAAAAACATAACTATAAAGGAAAATATCATTATTGCTATTGTACTAAAAGCTCTCATTTTAAACCTGTGTTGCATGAAGCTTTAAAGAATAACATTCATATAGAGACCTCATCTGCTTTTGATATAAATATTATTGAAAAATTAAAAACAGACAATAAGATAAAGGATGACACCTATATAATATGTAATGGTTTTAAAAGAGATCAATATATTACAAACATTGCTAGATTAATTAATGAAGGTCACCACAATTGTATTCCTATAATAGATAATTATGAGGAAATAGATTTGTTGTCTAATGAAATTAATGATGATTTTAAAGTAGGTATACGTATTGCTTCAGAAGAAGAACCAAAGTTTGAGTTTTATACTTCTCGTTTAGGTATTGGCTACAAAAACATTGTTCCTTTTTATGAAAACCAAATCAAAGACAATGATAAGGTGCAATTAAAAATGTTGCACTTTTTTATAAATACAGGTATAAAAGACAATGCCTATTACTGGAACGAGCTTTTGAAATGTTTAAAGGTTTATGTAAAACTAAAAAAGATTTGCCCGTCTTTAGACAGTTTAAATATTGGTGGGGGGTTTCCTATAAAGAACTCTTTAGTTTTTGATTACGATTATCAATACATTATTGATGAAATAATTAATCAGATTCAATTAACTTGTGATGAAGCAGGAGTAGATGTGCCGAATATCTTTACAGAATTTGGTAGTTTTACAGTAGGTGAGTCTGGAGGTGCTATTTATGAAATTTTATATCAGAAACAACAAAATGATAGAGAAAAGTGGAATATGATAGACTCTTCTTTTATTACAACATTGCCAGATACGTGGGCAATTAATAAAAGATTTATTATGTTGCCAATAAATAGATGGGAAGATGAATATGAACGTGTTTTACTAGGTGGTTTAACTTGTGATAGTGATGATTATTACAACAGTGAGCAACACACAAATGCTATTTATTTACCAAAATATAAAAAAAATAAACCTTTATACATTGGGTTTTTTAATACAGGTGCTTACCAAGAAAGTATTGGTGGTTACGGTGGGTTACAACACTGCTTAATACCACAACCAAAGCACATATTAATAAACAAAGATGCAGAAGGAAAAATAACAACCAAATTATTTAATGAACAACAAAAGGCAGAAGATTTGCTTAAAATTTTAGGATATGATGAGTACAACAAATAATTACGCAGGCATTCCAGATGAGTTTGCGCAATTGGAAAAAGCAAAAGTAGTTTTAATTCCTGTTCCTTATGATGGAACAAGTACATGGGGAAAAGGAGCAGATAAAGGACCCGAGGCTTTTTTAAATGCATCAAAAAATATGGAGCTGTACGATATTGAAACAGATACAGAACCCTACCAACAGGGAATTTACCTAGCAGATGCAATTACAGAGAATAGCTCGCCAGAAGCTATGGTAGATGAGGTGCATAAAATAACTAAAAAGTATATTAAACGTAACAAGTTTGTAACACTATTTGGTGGCGAGCACTCTATTTCTATAGGTACAATTAGAGCTTTTAATGAGTGTTTTAATAACTTAACTGTATTACATATAGATGCACATGTAGACTTAAGAGAATCTTATGAAGGTACTACTTGTAACCACGCCTGTGCAGTCCATGAAGCTAGTCAGCAAACCAATTTATTGCAAGTTGGTATACGTAGTATGGATACTATAGAGAAAACATTTATGGACGAAGAGAAAACATTCTTTGCGCATGATATGGTTAATGATGAGTATTGGATGGATAAAGTTGTAGAACAAATGACTGAAAATGTATTTATTACATTGGATTTAGATGCTTTTGACCCTTCTATATTGCCCTCTACAGGAACACCAGAACCTGGAGGCTTGTTTTGGTATGAAACGCTAGAGTTTTTAAAACAAGTGTTTGCAGAAAAAAACGTTGTAGGTTTTGATATTGTTGAGCTTTGCCCTAATAATAAAGATAAATCGTCAGATTTTTTAGCAGCAAAATTATACTACAAAATGTTAAGTTATAAATTTATGAATGAAGGTGTAGATGATGTATATGATAATACATATGCTATAAATATAAAAGCAGCAAACTCTAATATTTCAAAATTTGAAGAGGATGAAGACTAAAGGGGCTATTTCTAATTTTATAGAAAAATACTATTTACATTTTAACTCTGCCGCTTTGGTAGATGCTGCAAAAGGGTATGAAGATCAATTAAACAAAGGGGCTAAAATGTTAGTTTCTTTGGCAGGTGCAATGAGTACTGCAGAGTTAGGAAAAATATTTGCAGAAATGATTCGTCAAGATAAAGTGCAAATTATTTCATGTACAGGTGCAAATCTAGAGGAAGATATTATGAACTTAGTAGCACATTCGCACTACAAACGTGTTCCTAACTACAGAGATTTAACACCACAGCAAGAGTGGGATTTATTAGAGAAGGGCTTAAATAGAGTTACAGATACCTGTATCCCAGAAGAAGAAGCTTTTAGACGTTTACAGAAGCATATTGTTAAAATTTGGAAAGATGCAGAGGCAGCTGGAGAAAGTTATTTACCACATGAATATATGTATAAAATGCTATTATCTGGTGTTTTAGAAGAATATTATGAGATAGATTTAAAAGATTCTTGGATGTATGCAGCTGCTGAAAAAAACGTACCAATAGTTTGTCCAGGTTGGGAAGACAGCACAATGGGTAACATTTTTGCTTCCTACGTGCTAAAAGGTGAGTTAAAAGCTAGTACTATGAAATCTGGTATAGAGTATATGACATTCTTAGCAGATTGGTATACAGAAAATTCTGAAAACGGAATTGGATTTTTTCAGATAGGTGGTGGTATTGCAGGTGATTTTCCCATTTGCGTAGTGCCAATGTTATACCAAGATATGGAGCGTACAGATACACCATTCTGGAGTTATTTTTGTCAAATTAGCGACTCTACAACTAGCTACGGATCCTACTCAGGAGCAGTGCCTAATGAAAAAATTACTTGGGGTAAACTAGATATAGATACGCCTAAATTTATAATAGAGAGTGATGCTACTATTGTTGCACCATTAATTTTTGCTTATTTGTTAGATATGTAACTATGGATAATTTAAAAAGAGTTATTGTAGATTTTAAAAAGCTTACGCCAGAAGTTTTAAAACTTTTGGTAGAGAAATATCCAGATGGTTATGACGATCTTAACGTTATTAGTTTTTATAATGCAAAAGGAGAACGGATAGAAGCTGTAGAGGTATTAACAGAAGATACTAAGTATTTGGTGAAAATTAGTGGAAAGTTAGAGGTAACTATGGCTAATTATGATGAGGATGATTATGAAGATTTTGATGATGATGATCCTAATGCTATACCAGATATTCCTTTAGAAGATGATGAAGATTAGCTATGTATAGTGTAGATGCATACCAAATTGCAGCCTCTATATCTATTAGAGAATGTAAAAGAAATTTACCTTGGAACTTACTTTTTTCAGACGGAGACGAGTTGTTTTATAAATTGGGTGAAGAAAAATTTGTATACATTTTTCAATATGGAATGGTCGGGTTTTTTAATCATTCTTTAGAAGAAAAAAGAACACTATTAGATAATATTAAGCCCTTTTGTAAAGGCTTAAAAGAGGAACGTTTTTCTGAAGAGGTTAATGTAATAATAGAAGAAGGAAAACAATTGGTTTCTTTTGATAAGGTTATAATACCTTCTTTTGATTACGAGGCTATACGTTTAATTGTTTTAAATGCATCACAATCTGTTGCTTTAGATAATTATTTTGAAATTACAGAGAAACTTTTAGGAGAAACAAATGAACATACTAAATATCTAGAGCAAAAAGGAAAATTAGACATATCAGGTAATAAATTAAAACGATTTATTGGTAGAGTTTTAAATATTAAGAATGAGATTTCTGAAAACCTATATATTTTTGATTCTCCTGCTATAACTTGGGATAATGAAACCTTAAATCATCTAGATCTTGAGTTAAAAAAGACATTTGATTTAAAAGATAGGTATAGGTATATTTATGAACGACTAGGGGTTATTAAAGAAAACCTAGAGCTTTTTAAAGATATAATGGATCACAAAGAGAGTAGTAGACTTGAGTGGATTATTATTATTCTTATTCTAGTAGAAGTTGTAGATATGTTTATATTAAAAATGTTTTAAAAACTAAAAAGCCTCTCTGTAAAAAGAGAGGCTTTTTATAATATATCTAAAATGCGCTCTAAAGCCATACCTCTAGAGCCTTTTATTAAAATAGTGCTGTTAGTTTGTATAGGATGTTTTTTTAAATATTCTTTTAAATCGTTAAAATTAAGAAGTTTTATGGCTTCGGTTTTTGTCTTTATAAAATTTTCTCCAACTAAAAAAGAGGTCGTAAAATTCATTTTACTAACCTTGTTTGCTATGTCTTGATGTTCTTTAGCTGCTATACTACCTAACTCAAACATATCACCTAAAAAAACAATCTTACGGTTAGATTTAATACCGTTGAAATTATCTAATGCTGCGGTCATACTTGTTGGGTTGGCATTATAAGCATCTAGAATTATTTTATGCCCTTTTCTCTGTAATATTTGTGATCTGTTATTTTCTGGTACATAACCCTCTATAGCATCTTTAATTTCTGGTAGTGTAACATTAAAATATTTCCCTATTAAAATTGCAGCACAGCAATTTGTAAAGTTATAAGTGCCAACTAAATTAGAAGTAATTGTACAATTTTTTACTTTTATGGACACAAAAGGATCTGCATTTAATAATTCTATTTTATAGTATTGCTCATTACTTGTGCTAAAACCTATTTTTTTAATGTAACTACCAAGTTTTTTTTCTTGTATAGGGTCATCTGCATTTAAAAAAATATGCTTTTGATTTGTAGTTAGGTAATGGTATAACTCGCTTTTTCCCTGTATTACACCTTCAATACTACCAAACCCTTCTAAATGTGCCTTTCCAAAATTGGTAATGTAGCCATAATCGGGGTCAGCTAAATTGCTTAAAAATTCAATCTCTTTTAGATGATTAGCCCCCATTTCTATAATTGCAAATTCAGTATCTTCTTTAATAGATAAAAGCGTTAAAGGAACACCAATATGGTTGTTTAAGTTGCCAATGGTAGCTATAGTGTTGTATTTTTTTTTAACAACGGCCTTTATCAATTCTTTGGTTGTAGTTTTTCCGTTACTACCAGTTAAGCCAATCACCTTTGCAGAACAATATTTTCTATGGTACTTGCCAAGTTGCTGTAAGGTATGTAAAACATCTTCAACTAAAATGCATTGGTTGTTAATTGCGTATTCTTTTTCATCAACAATAACATAAGCAGCACCTTTTTGTAGTGCTTCTATTGCATACCTGTTACCATTAAAGTTATCGCCTTTAAGAGCGAAAAAAATACAATCTTTGGTTATTTTTCTTGTATCTGTACAAACAGAAGAATGCGTTAAAAATAGTTGATGAATTTGTGCTATAGTCATAAAGCGAATATAAAAAAAAGACCGCTCAATAAAGCAGTCTTTTTAAAATATGTTTTACTAAATTATTTTACTTTTTTTCCTCTTGCTGTTTTGTTTTTACTTTTAGATTTAGAGCCAACCCTAGACATTGCACATCTAAACCCTATATCATCTGTTGCCATATATTGCGGCAAATATCTACGTTGAGCAGGATCTAACCAGTATGCGCGGTCTCTCCAAGAACCTCCTTTGTATACTCTTACTTCATCATTTATTAATGATGTTCTATAGTTAGATTTATCATATTGTCTAATAGTTTTACCAAGACTATCTGTCTGTACTTTGTGGCTGGGTGAATTATACATACTTCTTTTGTTTTCTTCATCTCCATCAGCTTCATTAAACTTATCATAAAATCTTGTAGATCCTGGTTCACCATCTCTATATCCTCTATTATCACTAGAAGAGAAGTTAGTCCTTAAATAGGTCTCATCATCATCTATTGCAACCATTTTAATTTCACCTGGAAGGTTTACAGCAACAATTTTTCCGTTTGGTAATGTATCATACACAACAGAATCCCTAAGAACGTTTACTTTTCCGTCTTCGCCAATTGCCGTTTTCATATATATGTTACCTCTATAGTAGTTAAAATCGCTAATCTCATCATCTACTATTGGTCTGTATACATCAGCAACCCATTCAGATACATTACCAGCCATATCATAAAGCCCTAAATCGTTTGGTTTGTATGACATTACTGCATTTGTAATATCGGCACCATCATCAGACCAACCAGCAATCCCACCATAATCACCTTTTCCTTGTTTAAAATTGGCTAATTGATCACCTCTACCAACACGTTTTCCGTTACGAGTGTAATCGCCATCCCAAGGATATTTTTTTCTGCCTCTATAATTATTGTATTCTCTAGATCCTGCATTTGCTTGTGCAGCATATTCCCATTCTGTTTCAGTTGGTAATCTATATTCAGGTAAAATTATCCCACTACTTCTTTTAGCATATTTAGGGTGCGTATTTTTCCTTTTACCTTTATTAGTTTGTTCTTCATCACTTTCAACAGGTGTGTCTACAGTTTCTTCTTCATCCTTGTTCTTTTTACCTCTTTTAGATTCTTTCATCATAGAATCTATTTCGCCATCATAAACAGATTCTGGTCTATTTAAATAAGCTTCTGTACTAAAAGTACCGTCTATTTCTCCATTCAAAGCTTTGTATTTTGCATCTTTAGATAAGTAGCCTTCCTTTTCTAACATTAGTTCATTTACACGATCTGTACGCCACTCAGCAAATTGAGTTGCTTGAACCCAATTTACACCAACCACAGGATATTCTGCATAGCCAGGATGTCTTAAATAATTGTTAGTCATTGTTTCATTAAAACCAAGTCTATTTCTCCATACCAAGGTATCTGGTAATGCACCTTTATATATATTTGTATATTTAGGGTCTTCAGGCGGATATACAGCCTTTAAATAATCTAAAAATTGCAAGTACATCTTATTTGTAACCTCAGTTTCATCCATATAAAAGGACTGAACGTGCTGTTGTGTTGGAGTGTTGTTCCAATCATGCATAACATCATCTTGTACTTTACCCTTGGTAAAAGTGCCTCCTTCTATAAAAACAAGACCAGGAGCAGTTTCTTGCTCTTTAAAATTTGAATTATGTTGAAAACCACCTTCTTTGGCATTAATTTTCCAACCTGTAGCACGAGATACATCTTTAGAGTAAGATGATTTTTTACAACTAGTAATGCTACCTGCTACTACAGCACACGAGAGTACAACTTTAATGAATTGTTTTTTCATAATTAAGACTTGAGTTCTATATTTTACTGCTATTTTACAGCTATAATATTAATTACATTTTAAACTTTAGCTCACTATTGGCTTATAAAACGATATTTTTTTAAGATTATTTTATTACTTTTAAAAAAAATCGAAAAACCAACAAAACAAGGTTTAATAAATCTATAACGCTGTAAATAGTGTCTTAGTATTCAATGGTTAATTTCTTTTAAATAGAATCTTTAATATTTATCTAAATATGAATCCTTATAGGATAGGAAATTTTACATTTGTTAGATAAAAGTGAATAACTATTTAGAAAATAAACATCATACTGTATAAGATATTTTAAAAAAGCACGTTAAATTAATTGTTATAATGTATGAGCGTAGGCTTATAGGAACCGAATCTTAAAGAATGATGATGAAAAAAATATTAATATTAGCACTTTTTATATCAGTTTATAACGGCTGGAGCCAAGTGAATCAAGAGGATAGAGCAATTACTACAGCCGTCCCTTTTTTAAATATTGCTGCTGATGCAAGATCAGCAGGAATGGGAGATATGGGAGTAGCTACTTCCGCAGATGCTTATTCATTGCAATGGAATGCAGCTAAGTATGCTTTTGCTGAGCGTAAAATGGGATTTGGAATAAGTTATACACCTTACCTGGAAAATATAGTCACGGATGTAGCTTTACTTAATGCTAATTATTATAATAAATTAAATGACAGAAGCGCTTTTGCTTTTGGATTACGTTATTTTGGTTTGGGAGAAGTAGAGCTAAGGCAGACAATTGATGAAGAAGGTACAACAGTAAAGCCTAACGAATTTGTATTAGAGGGAGCTTATTCATTAAAATTGTCAAGACAATTTTCTATGGCTATTGGAGGTAAGTTTATTAGTTCTAATCTAAAATTCCCTTTAGATCCTAGTGTAGATTCTAGAGCAGCAACAGCATTTGCCGTTGATATTTCTGGGTACTATTATTCACCAGAAATAGCATATAGTAAATACGATGGTAGGTGGCGTGCAGGTTTTAATATATCTAATTTAGGAAGTAAGATTGCTTATGACCAAGGCGGGCAAGAAAATTTTTTGCCAGCTAATTTAAAATTCGGAGTTGGTTTTGATTTTATCTTAGATCAGGACAATGTTCTTTCTTTAACATCAGAATTTAATAAATTATTAGTTCCTACTCCTCAAGATTTTAATGAGGACGGAGTAATAGATAGTCAAGATAATGAGCGCTATCAACAAATAAGCTTTTTGGAAGGTGTTTTTGATTCTTTTGCAGATGCTCCAGATGGTTTTGGAGAAGAGATGAAAGAAGTAACATGGGCTTTAGGAGCAGAATATACATACCAGAATGCATTTATGTTGCGTACAGGGTATTTTAATGAGAATGAATTAAAAGGCGCTCGTAAATTCTTTTCTTTAGGTGCAGGTTTTAAATTTAAAGCAACACAAGTAGATTTATCTTATTTGTTTTCTACATCTAAAATAAAAAATCCATTAGAAAATACATTGCGTTTTTCACTCACCTTTAATTTAGGTGAAGAATTCATTAATGATTAAATGAAGAAAGAAAAATTATCTTTTGAATTATCTGTTTATGACTCTCTTGATGAGTTATCAAAAACAGATAAGGATTTGATGTTAGAGGCCATTGAAGTTCGTAAGAATGCTTATGCTCCTTATTCTAATTTTTTTGTTGGTGCAGCTGTGCTTTTAGAAAATGGGAAAATTATATTGGGAAATAACCAAGAAAATGCTTCTTTCCCCGCAGGCTTATGTGCAGAAAGAGTTGCCATTTTTCAAGCAGCAGCTATTTACCCTAATGTAGCTATTCTATCGGTTGCCATTTCAGCAACATCTAAAAATTATCAGGTTAAAAAACCAGCTGCACCTTGCGGTAATTGCAGGCAGTCAATGATAGAATATGAACAAAAACAACAAAAACCAATATCATTATTCTTAATGGGTGAACTAGGAGAAGTCGTTAAATGTGATTCCATCTCCAATATCTTGCCTTTAGCATTCAATAATTCTTTCTTGAATCAATAATTTTTTGCGGATACTGTTTTTTAATTGCATTTTTTTGATAAAAATTATTGTATGTAAGTTAAGTAATGTAAGGTTAAGGAGAACGTTATTCTTAACTTGTTTCAGAATCTTACTCTATTGTAAACCAATCTTCTGTAATGTTCTCCTGAAATAAATTCAGGCAGACGTAGTTATTATATGACTTAAAACAGATATACAAAAAAATTCAATTGAATAAAACAAAATGATAATCCGTTACGCTTTTTTATCAATTTTTTTTTGGTAGTGGATTTAATGTGTATTTTTGCTTTTCTATAAAATAGACCTTTTATAAAATAATTTTTCAATGAAAAAAATTACTGAAGAAGTTTACCTTAAATGGTATAAGGATATGTTGTTCTGGAGAAAGTTTGAAGATAAACTGGCTGCTGTATATATTCAACAAAAAGTTAGAGGGTTTCTACACTTATATAATGGGCAAGAAGCCATTTTGGCTGGTTCATTACATGCTATGGATCTTACTAAGGATAAAATGATAACTGCTTATAGAAATCACGTTCAGCCAATAGGTATGGGTGTAGATCCTAAAAAAGTAATGGCAGAACTTTACGGAAAAGTGACAGGAACATCTAAAGGTATGGGTGGGTCTATGCATATTTTTTCTAAGGAACATCGTTTTTATGGTGGTCATGGTATTGTTGGTGGACAAATTCCTTTAGGGGCTGGTCTAGCATTTGGAGATAAATATGCAGGTAATGATGCTGTTACCTTATGCTATATGGGTGATGGTGCTGTAAGACAAGGTTCTTTACATGAAACTTTTAACTTAGCTATGCTTTGGCAATTACCTGTAGTTTTTATTTGTGAAAATAATGGCTATGCTATGGGAACATCAGTTGAAAGAACATCTCATTCCACAGAGATATGGAAATTGGGACTAGGCTATGAAATGCCTTGTGGTCCTGTAGATGGTATGGATCCTGTTACTGTAGCTAAAGAAGTTAGTAAAGCAGTAGAGAGAGCTAGATCTGGAGGTGGACCAACTTTCTTGGAAATGAAAACATATCGTTATAGAGGTCATTCTATGTCAGATGCACAGCATTATAGAACCAAGGATGAGGTTGAAGAGTACAAGAAAATAGACCCTATTTCTCAGGTTTTAACAATTATTAAAGAGAATAAGTACGCATCAGATGATCAAATTTCTGAAATTAATCAAGAAGTTAAGCGTATGGTTAAGGAATGCGAGAAATTTGCAGAAGAGTCAGATTACCCACCAGTAAATCAATTATATGATGTGGTTTACGAACAAGAAGATTTTCCATTTGTACAACATAAATTATAAAAGATGGCAGTTATAGTAAATATGCCAAGATTAAGCGATACCATGGAAGAAGGTACTGTTGCTACTTGGCTTAAAAATGTTGGTGATAAAGTAGAAGAAGGAGATATTCTTGCTGAAATAGAAACAGACAAGGCTACAATGGAGTTTGAGTCTTTTAATGAGGGTTACCTACTACACATAGGAATAAAAGAAGGAGATACTGCACCTGTAGATTCTCTTTTAGCCATAATTGGTGATGAAGGAGAAGATATTTCTGCAGTATTGTCTGGAAATGTAGAAGCACCAGAGACAGAGGAAAAACAAGAAACAGCAACAGAAGAAAATATACCAGTTGCAGAAACTTCTAGTGCTACCATTCCAGAAGGAGTAGAAGTTGTAAAAATGCCTCGCCTTAGTGATACTATGGAAGAAGGTACTGTTGCTACTTGGTTAAAAAATGTAGGAGATAAAGTTGAAGAAGGAGATATTCTTGCTGAAATAGAAACGGACAAAGCAACAATGGAATTTGAGTCTTTTTACTCAGGTACTTTGTTGTATGTAGGTATAAAAGAAGGGGAGTCTTCTCCAGTTGATGAAGTTTTGGCTATTATTGGGCCAGAAGGCACAGATATAAATGTAGTGTTGAGTGCTAGCAGTGCTCCTGTTGCTCAAGCAGTATCAGAAGTTTCAAAACAAGAAACAAAAAAAGAAGAAAAAGCATCACCAATAGAAGTAGTTTCTACAGATGGTAAACGTGTTTTTGCTTCTCCGCTAGCTAAAAAAATAGCAGCTGATAAAGGTGTTAACTTAGCAGATGTTACTGGTTCTGGAGATAATGGAAGAATTGTAAAGAAAGATGTAGAAAACTTTAAACCTTCTACAGCTTCAACTTCCTCTAATACAGCAACACAAAAAGAAACAGCTCCAGATGCAAAAACACAACCTGCTATATATGCACCTGTTGGTGAAGAAGGATTTGAAGACGTTAAAAACTCTTCAATGCGCAAGGTTATTGCTAAGGTGTTAGGAAAATCTAAATTTACTGCACCTCATTTCTATCTTACAATAGAAGTAGATATGGATAATGCAAAAGCATCTAGAGTACAAATAAATAGTTTGCCAGATACCAAAATATCATTCAATGATATGGTGCTAAAAGCTTGTGCTATGGCATTAAGAAAACACCCACAAGTGAATACAACTTGGAATGATGATGCAACCCGTTATAATAAGCATATACATATAGGTGTAGCTGTATCAGTAGATGAAGGTTTAGTTGTTCCAGTGGTTAAGTTTGCAGATCAAATGAGCTTAACAACAATTGGCGCATCTGTAAAGGACTTAGCTGGTAAGGCAAGATCTAAGAAAATTGCTCCTGCAGAAATGGAAGGCAGTACATTTACAGTATCTAACTTGGGAATGTTTGGTATTCTAGAATTTACATCAATTATTAATCAACCTAATTCAGCAATATTATCAGTTGGAGCAATAGTTGAAAAACCAGTAGTAAAGAACGGAGAAATAGTAGTTGGTAATACTATGAAATTGACTTTGGCTTGTGATCATAGAACTGTAGATGGCGCAGTTGGAGCTCAGTTTTTACAAACATTAAGAAGTTATATAGAAAATCCAGTAACAATGCTTGCATAATTGTAAGTGAGTTTATTTATAAATTTAAAAGCATCTCATTAATTTGAGATGCTTTTTTTATCTTTATCATTTAATAATAAATAGATATGAAAAAAATACTATATTTTATTGGATTGATTTTAGTTGTTGGGTGTGGGTCAAATACACAAACTAGTAAAGAAATAATAAGCAAAGAAATAGCATCACCAAAGAGCGTGGATAAAATAGTTAGTTTTTTAGCATCAGATGAGTTGAAAGGTCGAGTTTCAGGAACAGAAGGAATAGGTGTAGCAGCAAATTATATAGAAAATATATTTAAATCTAATGGAGTAAAGCCATATTTTGTGACATACAAGGATACACTATCTAATTTTAAGGAAGATTTAGGTGTTGCATACAATGTTGTAGGTGTTGTAGAGGGCAATGATCCTAAACTAAAAAATGAGTTCATTATATTAGGTGCTCATTATGATCATATAGGAAATGCTAAGATTAAAGGAGAAGATGAAATAGCTAATGGAGCAAATGACAATGCATCAGGTACTGCTACTGTTTTAGAACTGGCAAGATATTTTGGAAAAGCAAAAACAAATAAGCGAAGTATAATTTTTGCATTGTTTTCTGCAGAAGAAATGGGGCTTTTAGGATCTACGCATTTGGCAGAAAAGTTAAAAGCCAGTAATTTAAATCTTTATACAATGCTTAATTTTGAAATGGTAGGTATTCCAATGAAAGATAAGGACTATTTAACATATGTTACAGGATATGAGCTATCTAATTTAGCAGCAATAAGTAATAAATATGCTAACGAAAAAATCACAGGATTTTTGCCTAAGGCGGGAGAGTTTAAACTTTTTATGAGATCAGACAATCATCCTTTTCATAAAATGTTTAATGTACCATCTCAGACATTTTCCACGTTTGACTTTACAAATTTTGATCATTACCACCAAGTAGGAGATGAATCACAGTTAATGAATTATGAGCATATGGCTAGTTTAATTAATAAGTTTGTACCAGTTGTAGAGGGTATTTCAAATTCTAATACTAAAGAGGTAAACTATAAATAATGGCAAATATAATTATAACAGGAACCAGTAGGGGAATAGGATATGAACTGGTAAAACTGTTTGCTGATAGTGGACATAAAGTACTGGCATTATCTAGAAATAATTACCCTATTGTTTCTTTAAATAACTCTAATGTTTTTTCTTTTTCGTTTGATATTACAAAGGAAGAAGACCTTAAAAAGGTTAAAGATTTTATAGATGCTAACTGGCAGCAAGTAGATGTGCTTATTAATAATGCAGGAAGATTGGCAAATAAGCCTTTTTTAGAAACTACAACGTTAGATTTTGAAGAAGTTTATAAGGTTAATGTTTTTGGTGTTGCTGCTATTACAAAATTAGTAGTGCCAATAATGCCTAAAAATGGACATGTAGTCACCATTAGTTCTATGGGCGGTGTACAGGGAAGTATTAAATTTGCTGGATTATCTGCATATAGTTCCAGTAAAGGTGCTGTAATTACATTAACTGAGTTATGGGCAGAAGAGTTTAAGGAAACAGGTCCATCCTTTAATGTGTTAGCTTTGGGAGCTGTACAAACCGAAATGTTAGAAGAAGCATTTCCTGGTTATGAAGCACCAACAACAGCATTTGAAATGGCAACTTATATCAAAAACTTTGCATTAACGGGACACAAAATGTATAATGGTAAGTTGTTACAAGTTAGTAATAGTACACCTTAAAATAAACTAATCAATTAAATATACTTTTTGAATCACTTCTAATTTTGGAAATTTTTTTAAGAATTCAGTTCGGTTTTTATACATTAAATTAAAATCACTCATTGTAGTATCTGCGTATCCAGAATATAAAGACTCTACAACAGACATACCCTTTGTTACTTTGCCAAATGCAGGAAAGCCTTTAACTCCATTATAGTTTATAGTATCTAACCTGTTGTTGTCTTCAAGGTTGATGAATAAATCGGTTGTTCTGGTTTCTTTTCCAGACCTTGCAAAGCTAAGCGCCCCCTTATTATTGCCTTGTATAACTTCCTCATCTGGTACTCTAACAGCATTCCATTGTTTTTGAGAAATAGAATCAGAGCTTCCAAATTGAGCAACAAAACCAGGATTTACCCTGTAAAAAAGAGCATTATTAAAATATTGATGTTTTACAAGTTGATAAAATCTATCTACAGCTAGAGGTGATGATATACGAGTTATTTCAATTTCAAAAGGCCCTTTTGTTGTTTCAAATCTTGTCTTAAATTTTTCAGGTGCAACTTCATTAGTCCATTTGTGTTTAAAAACTTTAGGACTACAAGCACAAATTAGCACTAGGCTAAATAAAAAAAATATTTTCTTCATAGTAATCTCATTATAATTGATTTAACTTTTTTACTTACAATGTAAATTTTACCCATTAACATTTTGACAAAATTATATCAACGAATTACATAACTTTTACAAAGGTGAGTAAATTTTATTATGAAAATAAGTAAAATTGTATCAAGAATATAAACTTTCTTCATTAAATTAGTTCTCACTACAATTTTCTATCAAAAAATGAATCGACATTTTGTAAACTATTTAACTTAAAAGGCATAACGAGTTAAACTTTATTTTTTTGCCTTTACTATGTAAAAATCCCTTGTTATAAATTCTCCTGTTTTACTCTTAATTTGCTCAGTTTTCTTTACACACTTAGTAAGAGTAAGATTGGATTTTAAAATTAGTTTTTTTATGTCAACATCATCATACAAGGTGAATTTTTCCTTTATAAAAGGTAATTTCTTCATAAAATGTTTATCAGCAAAAGTTAAAACAAAAGTTCCGTTTGGTTTTAAAACACGATGTATCTCATTTAGAAATTCAATAGGATGTTTCCAAAAATAGAGTGTATTTACAGTCATTAGTTTATCAAAATTATTTGAAGGATATGGAATTTTTAAACCATCATAGATGCTAAAAAAAGCTTGTTTGTTTTGCAAGTATTTTTTGTTTATCTCTTTTGCTTGGTTTTGCATAGTTTCAGAGATTTCCAATCCATAATACGTGACTAATTTTGCAGCTTTAAGTATTAAATTTAAATGTCCACAATTTCCGTGTCCTAATTCTAGAATGGTATCATTTATGTTAAGCTTTAAGGATTTAATAGAGGAAGAAGTCATACCAATATTTGTTGTATGCATCATTTCAGCTATTTTTATTCCGTTTTCTCCATAAGGACAACTAAGCTGTTTTTCAATTTCGTTTAGTTCATCTACTTTTAACTCGTTTTTCAATTGATATTTTTTATAATTAGACTTTACTTGTTATGTATTTTGATTAAATTCAGTCAATTCGATTGAATTTCACGGTTAGAATAAGGATCAAGAATAAGAATTTTCATTAGTAAATTGGTTTTTGGTATAAATTTTATAAAAAAATTGCTCCAACTAACATTTAGTAAACTATTTGGCTCAAAATGAACTAGGTTGCGTAAATTATATATTATACATTAGTTGTACAACATAGAATCTATTATTTTTGTTTTTATGGAGACAACCCTTCAAAAGTATTTGCCAGAAAGAGCTGTGCAACCTTGCGCTTCTTTAATTAAGGAAAATTTTGTACATCTAAAAATAGTAGGAGATAGGGTTACTAGGCACGGAGATTATAGAAAACTGCCCAATGGTTTACATCAAATAACTGTGAATGCATCACTCAATAAATATAGATTTCTAATTACTTTAGTGCATGAAATAGCACATTTGGTAGCTTTTGAAAAATATGGCAGACGTATTAAACCGCATGGGTTAGAATGGAAAAGAACATTTCAATTGTTAATGTTACCTTTTATTCGACCAGAAATATTTCCGGGTAAAGTATTGCCCTTGATAGCAAATCATTTTAAAAATCCTAGAGCAAGTAGTGATACTGATGCCAAATTATCATTAGCTTTGAAACAGTTTGATGCTGCAACAAATAAAACCTATGTTTTTCAATTACCCTTAGGTAGTATTTTTAGGATTTATAATGGAAAATTGTTTAAAAAGGGGAACAAACGTATTAAAAGATATGAATGTATTGAATTGTCAACAGGAAAAACTTACATTTTTCAACCCAATACAGAAGTCGAACTAATAAAAGACTAGTGAAATGAATAAAAATTATTATGCAGTTTTAATGGCAGGTGGAATAGGATCCAGATTTTGGCCAGTAAGCACAGCTGAATATCCTAAACAATTCCATGATATGTTGGGTACTGGAGATACCTTAATTCAGAAAACATTTCAAAGATTAAATAAGTTTGTACCTACAGAAAATATTTTAATCTTAACCAATGAACAATATAATGATTTGGTGTTAGAGCAATTGCCAATGGTAAAACAACAACAAGTGGTGCTTGAGCCAGCTATGCGTAATACAGCACCTTGTATTTTATATGCAGCCTTAAAAATTAAAAAGATAAATCCAGATGCTGTAATGATAGTAGCCCCTAGTGACCATTGGATAGAGGACGAAAAAGCTTTTGCGGACAATGTAACGCTCTGTTTTGATAAATGTGAGAAGGAAGATGTTCTTTGTACTTTAGGCATAAAACCTACTTTTCCCAACACTGGTTTTGGTTATATTGAGTATGAGAAGAGTAATCTGTCAGTAATAAAAGTAGTTGAGCAATTTAGGGAAAAACCAGATTATGAAACGGCAAAGGATTTTATAAAACAAGGAAATTTTTTATGGAATGCGGGTATTTTTATGTGGAGTGTAGAAACTATAATTAATGCATTTAAAGAATTTCAACCAGCACAATATAATTTGTTTAAATCTGGTGTGGAAGTTTATAACACAGATATGGAGGCAGAATTTATAGCTAAAAATTATGGTTTGGCAGAAAATATATCCATTGATTACGCTATTTTAGAACACTCTAAAAATATCTTTGTTTTGCCTGCTACATTTGATTGGAATGATCTTGGTACATGGGGTTCTTTGTATGATAAGCTAGAAAAGACTGAGGCAAAAAATGCTGTTGTTGGTGCAAAATTATTAGAAAGAAATTCTACGTCTAATATAGTTAGAACAGCAAAAAATAAAATTGTGGTTTTGGATGGTTTAAATGATTATATTGTTGTAGACAAAGAAGATGTTCTATTAATTTGTCCAAAGGCTAAAGAGCAAGATATTAAAATAATACTGAACGAGGTAAAAGAAAAGTTTGGTAAGTAACACCATTGTTTATGAATAATAATGCTGAGCAGAAAAATAATTTGGTAGACAATGATACTATTGAGTCTACGAAAAATGTAAAGAAAGATTTTCAAGGACTTGTAGGGAGTGTGAAGAAGTTTTTATTAGAACTTTTGGATATCCGTAATAATACAGATCAAGAGGCAACAAAGGCATCCATAATTGCAGATATACCTTTTAAAGGACATACATCCTGGATTTTAATTAGTTCAATCTTTATTGCGTCTATTGGATTAAATGCAAACTCAACAGCAGTAGTAATAGGAGCTATGTTAATATCTCCTTTAATGGGTCCAATATTAGGTATTGGTCTTTCATTGGCTATTAATGATATTGATACATTACGTCGTTCATTAAAGAATTTTACAGTAATGGTAGTCTTAAGTGTATTAACAGCCTGGTTGTTTTTTAGATTTTTTCCTTTAAAAACAGATTCTTCAGAATTGTTAGCTCGTACAGCACCAGATATTAGGGATGTTCTTATAGCCTTCTTTGGTGGGTTAGCATTAGTTATTGCACGTGCAAAAAAAGGTACTATTGCAAGTGTTATTTTTGGTGTTGCCATAGCAACTGCTTTAATGCCACCATTGTGTACGGTAGGGTATGGATTGGCTATTGGTAATATGGACTATGCTCTAGGTGCAATGTATTTGTTTGTTATTAATACTATTTTTATAGCCTTACCAACTTTTTTAGTATTGAAGTTTTTGCGCTTCCCTATGGTAAGATATGCTAATTCAAAACGAAGAACATTAATATCTAGAGTAGTGTCAATTGTGGCAATCGGTGTAATGATTCCAGCAGGAATAACGTTTTGGAATGTATTTGAAGAGTCTATATTTATGAAAGAGGCTCAAAATTTGGTCGATAATACCATTGGTAGGTATCAATTTCAAGATAAGGGTAGGTATTTAGGAGAATTAACAACTATTAATTATGTAAAAGGAGGTACATCTAAAATAGAAATAGTTTGTATGGGTGATGAGTTAATTCCTGAAAATGTAATAGATTCATGGAGAATACAAAAAAATGAAAGTGAAAATAATCATCTTAGAACAGCAGAATTAAGGGTCATACAAAATGGGAAAAATGATTCTGAAGAAAAGTTTAATTATGTAAATGAATTATACGAAAGTAAAAAAGCAGAATTATTATCTAAAGATGAGCGCATAAGGCTTTTAGAACAAGAATTAGCTGATTTAGTCAGAACGTCTTTAAAACAAATACCATTTAAGGAAGTTGCGGAAGAGGCCAAAGTAAATTATGAAAATTTAAAAGAAATTGATTTTTCGTACACAATGAAAAATAACTTTAAAAAAATAGATACGGTTCCTGTATTTAATATTATTTGGAAAGAATCTAAAAATATAAAACAAGATAAGCTAGTTGCAGATACTAAAAAGTTGGCAAATTGGCTAAAACTAAGATTAAAAGACGATAAGATTGTTGTAAAGAGTAATTAAAATTAAATTATAAATGGTATTACATACTTTATTAAAAATTGCGCTTAATAATTTAAAAAGTAAATTAACTAAAAAGGCATCAGTATAAACAAAAAGGTTCAATGCTGCTTATAATAATGACTATTTAGAGTGTATACGCAGTCTTAACTTTAAAGTATGATTTTATACTAACACTATGTTTAATTTAATATTCAGTAAAAGTTTGTACTTAGGGTATAGTTTTTATCTTACGTCTAAAATTAATTATATAATTTGTTTTAGGTTGCTTTACTATAACCTGAGTTCGAGTACTATTTATACGTGCTATAAAAAATGTTAATTCTAGTAGTTTTTTGTATTAGAATAGAGGAAAATTATATTTTGACAAGCTCAAACAGAACTATCGAGAATAGTTTTTTTAGTACTGAAATGCTAGTTTTTTGACATAAAAATCTGATAGCTATTTCACTCAAAACTGATACATTTCAGATTAATTTAACTAAGGTTATTATTTATTCCTTTCGTAAATCTTTGTACACACATTTTTTAGATCTGTAACACTCAATAACATCACTATCTATCCTTTTATATAAAGTGTCTAATAATTCTTCTCTTAACTTTAGAGGATTTAATTTTTCAGGAATATCAATAAAATTGGCTTGGTTATCATTTTTCATTGCAAATATTAAAACCCGTTCTCTTGTATAGCCTTCTGTAGGTTTCCCTTGTGCATTTTCTAAAAAGGGTTTAATAGAAATTGTATCGTTTGTATGTGTAAGGGTGTGTAAATAAAATTTAAGGTCTTTTTTATAGGTATAACTAGTAGATTTAACTTTAAAATCACTGTAGTCTAATTTTAATGACGGTTTTAAAGTACTAGCTCTATCAAACATCCAATCTTGATGCTTATCTTTTGTATGTTTAACATATTTAATACTAGAAAGTGTTTTTTTGAAATTAAGATTACCCATTAAGGTATCTTTTATTTCAATCTCATTTATAGTAGAAGTCGTATCTACAGCAATTTTCTCTGTGACCACTTCAGTGGTTTTTGTTTTTTTAATTTGTTTGCAGCCAAAAAACAACAAAGCCAGCAGTAAAAAAGCATAATGTTTCATAATCATTTCCTTTTATTTCATAATTGGTAGATTTCTAATTTCATAGGATAACTAAATCTCCAATCATATATATTTCTCAAAAATTTATTTTCAAATTTATTTTCTACACCAACCATTTGATCTACAAATTGAAAGCTAAAATCTTCATTTTCTTTGTGTACAATAATTGTAAATGAATGGTAATCGTCATTATAAGCACCCATAAAAACATAATACCCATCATTATCAGGACATTTACTTTTTAGAGCAATATCAGTATTACCTGCTGTGCCATTATTGTTGCTATCTTATAACAGTGCTTTATTCTGGTTTTTCTTTTCGTAAATCTTTGTACACACATTTTTTAGTTCTGTAACACTCAATAACATCACTATCTATCCTTTTATATAAAGTGTCTAATAACTCTTCTTTTAATTCTATATAATTCCAATTTGCAGGAATATCAATAAAATTGGCTTCTTTATCATTTTTCATTGCAAATATTAAAACCCGTTCTCTTGTATAGCCTTCTGTAGGTTTCCCTTGTGCATTTTCTAAAAAGGGTTTAATAGAAATTGTATCGTTTGTATGCGTAAGGGTGTGTAAATAAAATTTAAGGTCTTTTTTATATTCATAACTAGTGGTTTTAACAATTAAGTTCTCTCTGTTTAAGTCTATTAACTTATCAATAAAACCACTGCGGTTGCTCATCCAATCTTGATGTTTATTATTAGTATGTTTAATCTCTTTAATAGAGTTTAATAAACTTTTAAAATCATTTTTGGTTTGTAATTCTTTTTTTTTCTTTTGATTTTTTTTGTGTGTGCTATCCGAAGCAACAATTTTAGTTATTGGAATTTCTTTATCTGTTTTAATAGTTTTTTTACAACAAGCTAAAAATGATAAAATGAATAATAGTATAAAATAATTTTTCATAATTATTTCTTTTTGTTTCTTAACTGATAAAATTCTAACTTCATAGGAAAATTAAATCTATATCTATCAATGTCGTCTAATAATTTAGCATTTTCAAAATTATTTTCTGTATAATCTGCTACATCAACCATTTGATCTACAAATTGAAAGCTAAAATCTTCATCTTCTTTGTGCACAATAATTGTAAATGAATGGTAATCGTCATTATAAGCGCCCATAAAAACATAAAACCCATTATCAGGACATTTACTTTTTAGAGCAATTCAGTATTACCTGCTGTGCCATTATTGTTGCTATCTTATAACAGTGCTTTATTCTGGTTTTTCTTTTCGTAAATCTT
>CANLIE010000039.1 GCA_947491225.1 uncultured Cellulophaga sp. | reverse complement strand
ACCTCCAAATCAACCAAAAATCGAGTTTCAAAAAGACTTATTTTCATCAAAAACATAGAAAAACAACCTGTTTACTAGGAATGACAAAGGGTTCTTCTCTATTTTGAAAAACTTTCGGATGATTGTGATTTATATGTTAAAAAGTAGATGCAACTTCCATTAGGTAAGCACATAGTAATGCGCCACCAGTACCAACAACATATCCAAAAACGGCTAAAAGCACACCTACAGAAGTCAATGAAGGATGAAATTCAGCTGCTACTACTGGAGCAGATGCAGCACCACCAACATTTGCTTGACTGCCAACAGCTAAAAAGAAATAGGGGGCTTTAATTAATTTTGCAACCAAAATTAACAATCCTGCATGTATAGTTATCCATATAAAACCAATTGCAATTAATCCAGGGTTTTCTAAAACACGACCTAAGTCTACTTTCATTCCAATTGTTGCTACTAAGATGTAGATAAAAAGTCCGCCAATCTTGCTAGCTCCAGCACCTTCATAATTTTTTGCTTTTGTGAATGATAATCCAATACCTGCGGCAGTAGCAATGACAACCATCCAAAAGAAGCTAGAACCTAAAAAGGACAAGAAGTTAGTGTTATCTCCCACAGCCGAAACATTTTTTATCAAGTAATCACTAATATAACCTCCAAAAAAATGAGAAAAACCAACAGCGGTAAAAGCAAGACCTAACATTATTATTAAATCATTTAGAGTTGCTACTCTTGTAATTCTTTCAGTAAATGCTGTTACTTTAATTTTTAATTCTTCAATAGCAGAAGTATCAGCTTTTAACCATTTGTCAATACGTTTTGTTCTACCAACTCCAAATAAAATAATAGCCATCCAAACATTGGCGACAAATATATCTACAAGTACCATACCACCATATTTATCTGGATTATATTTAAAAATTTCATACATAGCTGCTTGGTTTGCCCCACCACCAATCCAACTTCCAGCAATTGTAGAAAGCCCTCTCCATATAGCATCAAAATCGTTACCACCTACAGATTCAGGAGAAAAAATGGATACTATTAAAATAGCTATAGGTCCTCCAATAATAATACCTGTACTACCAGTTAAAAACATTACCAATGCTTTTGAACCTAAATTTGAAATTGCTTTTAAATCAATACTTAATGTCATTAAAACTAGTGCTGCTGGCAATAAATAACGGCTAGCCATATAATATAACTTAGAACTGTGTTTAGATACATTTCCTAGTGCATCTGTGGTATGCCATTCTTCAGCTACAACACCAAAAGAAGAAAGGAGAGCAGGTAAAAGATAGCACATTAAAACTGCTGGGATAATGGAATAGAATTTTTTCCAAAAGCCAGTTTTTATAGAAGAAGTATAGAAAATAAAACCTAAGCTAAGAGCTAATAGGCCAAAGACAACAGTATCATCAGTAATAAGTGGTTCTGGCAAAAGTTTTTCTGTTACAAGAGAGTTTATCATAAAATAGAAGATTTATTATTAGTATGGTAGTGTCTTTCCAAATATAGTTAAAATACTAAGTTTTGTTTTATAAAATGAGCAACTCCGTTCTCGGTATTTTTTAGTGTAGTGTAATTAGAAACTTCTTTTACTTCCTTACGTCCATTTTCTACAGCAACACCACAACCAACGTTTGTTAACATATCTATATCATTATAATTGTCTCCAAAAGCAATTACATCTTTTAAAGATTCATCATTATTAAGAAGAAGCTTTATTGCTGATAATTTTGAAATGGTTTTTGGAGCAACTTCTATTAAGGTATCATTGGAACGATAAAAATGCAAAGAATTCCCTAAGGCACTAGTAAGTTTGGGGAATATGATATCTGTACTTTCTTTATTGCCCATTAACATTACCTTATGGGCTCCAATGTTTCTATTGTTCCATTTAAATAAAGTTTGTTGGGTATCTTGAATAACTGGTTCTGCCTTGGTATGGTAAATTTCTTTCTCCACTCTTTCAGAATTTTCAGGTACATACCATTCATCTTTATAGTATAATCCAAGTTTTATAGAATACTTTATAGAAATTTCATTTAAATGAATTAATTCTTTAACAGGTATTATCGTAGAGAAAACTTCTCTTTTGTTATCTAAGATTAAGGCGCCATTGTAACATATGATTGGTTGATTTTCTATAGCAAGCCTTGTTTGCAGGTAACGCATAGCTTTAGGCATTCTAGCTGAAACTAAAATGACTTTTACATTATTTTTTATGCGAGCAATTTCAGATATGGTAAAATCTGACACATCATTTTTGGTAGTTAACAATGTACCATCTAAATCTGAACACAGGATTTTATATGACATTCTAAATGTTTAACCAGTATGTTAATTTAAGATTTATAGATCTGTTTTTTGGTTCAAAACTATTTACAAAATAATTGTCATTGTAAACTAAAAATAAATCTGATAATGGAGCAAATCGCCATTGTAACCTAGAGTTAAATCCTAAATTATCTCTTTGATTGCTATATTGAATTAGAGTAGACCAAAAAATAGATTTACTAAAAGTAAGGTCTAATTTAGGACTTATTAGCCATATATTTGCACTAGGATATGGAGCTGGTAATGATATGTTGTTGTAATCTAAATTTAATGATAGAAGAACTTTTGGCTGAAACCTCATTGATACTCTTGTATCCAAAGAAAATTTTGTGCCATTAAAAAAACTGCCATATTGTGGATTTATCCTATACGAAATTTTCTTTCTCCTGTCAGACTCATAACTTACTTCATATGAAGTGTAATTATACCCTTTATTTCCATCTATCTCAATCCCATTTTCTGTATTTGTAGGGTCAAATCCATATGTTAGAAATGTATACTTATTATTAATTCCTGCTTTAAAATTTGATTGATTATTAAGCTTAAAATTCCAAGAAACGTTTGTGTTACGATCTGTATTTTTAAAATCCATACTTGGACTCCATATAATTGTATTAAAAAAGTTAAAGCTATGGTTGTTAATAGCACCTTTTTTAGGGTAATAATCTCTGCTAAAAGCTATAGTAGATTTAAAAACGTCTGTTCTTCTTATAAAACCAAGGTCAGATCTAAAATTATCTCCTACATATACCCAATCTGTGAATACATTAAATTTTCTAACATTGTATTTTAAAAAAGCACCAGCAGATAGGTCTTTGCCTTTACCATTGGGCTCAAAAGACTTGTGTGTATAGAATTTACCTGTCCAAACATTATCTGCTGAGGCTAAATTATAATCTACACCTAAGACTCTGTTGTACTTGTCTTCTTCATCAACAAAATCATAATCTTTAAAGGATGACCTATTTATAAAAAACATTCCTATATTGGATCTAGAAAAAACCTTTCTTTGTAAAGCAAAAACGGTATTATTATTAGAAGGTATTTCATTTGCTATATCTTCTTCAGTTTGGATGTTTAGTAACCCTAGTCGCCAATCATTGTTTAATTTACCACTAAGCCTTATGCCCCCAATTATTTTGTTTTCAATGGAATTACCTGCTGTATCTATAGCAATACCTATACGTCTGGAGAAAAAAGGATTTGCATCTCTTGAACCTCCAAAACTTGAAAATAAATCACTATTGTCTATAAAAAACTGCCTCTTTTCAGGCAATGAAACTTCAAAACGGGTTAGATTAGTTATTTGATTGTCTACTTCTACTTGTGAAAAATCTGGATTAATAGTAACATCCAAATTCATACTATTACCAATAGCAATTTTAGCATCTCCTCCAACTTTAACATTAGAATTACTGTTATTGTTAGTATAGTCTTTAGATGAAAAACCATTAATGTATGGAATAATAGCAATAGGGCTTTTAGATTTTCCTAAAGGCTTTTCAAAAATCATATTACTTAAATAGGCAAGACTTGTAATATTTTGGTTTTGAGGGATTTTTGTCCATGTGCTTTGTTCATTGGCTTGTGTGTCAAATCTATAACAATTAAACCTCCATTTATTTTTACCTTCTTTAAATTTCAATGAAGAAAGGGGTATCTTAAACTCTGCGGTATAAGAGTCATCTTGAATTGTGGAATTTCCCTTCCATTTAATATCCCAAGTTGTACTAAAATCAGAAAAATCTGTTCCTCCACCAGATATAAGTCCCTCTCTTTGTACTCCTAATGGATTTATTCCAAAAAAATAAGCATTTGTAGCGTCATTAAAAGTGTCAAAAACAAGAGTAATATTATCGTTGTTTCCTGCTCTAAAATCTCTTTTTAAAGATGGTACTATATAGTCATTGTTTTTAGATATAACTTTAACACCCACATACAGAAATTTGTCATTATAAAACATCTTAATTGTAGACTGTGCTTTAGCTTGTACGGAATCTGCTGGAAAATACTGCCAAAAATTCTTAGAGGCATCTATAGAGTTCCAAATGGCCTCATCTAAAATGCCATCAGGATTTATGTCTTCTTGGCTAAAAGTAACATTGATATTTTTTTCATATGATTGAGCATAACCATTAAAAAAAATAAAGGTTAAAATTGTAATGCAGTAAAATTTAATCATTTAGATTGGTTTGGTAATTGCAAATGTATATGGGTTTTAAATTAGTATCTTCTTTTTTTTGTTTTTATTAACATTTAAGGTTGTTCTGTTAATACAGTAGTGTAGAAAAATAATTATCTCTCAAAAACTTTTCTTTTTTTCTTGTTTGGATTTTTAAAGAGACGTTTAAAAAAACCATCTTTTTTTGTAGGATTACAGTCTAATGCATTTAAAACTTCACTGGTTGGTTTGTTAAATTTACTCTTAGTTATATAATCAAAAGAAGAATTTTTGTTCATTTTTTGATACAGTATAGCAAAAGCTGGTAATGCTGCATTTGCACCTTGACCTATACGTGTGTTTTTAAAACCTATTTCATGATTATCTAATCCTACCCAAGTAACACTAACCAGCTTAGGAGTTATACCAACAAACCAAGCGTCTTTATTGTTTTGTGTGGTGCCAGTTTTTCCTGCAATCTCATTTTTTAGTTTATAGGTAGAGCGTATTCTTGATGCTGTGCCACTATCTATGGTTGCTTTCAATATTTCTAGCATAATCATATTGGTTTCTTTTGAAAAAGCAGGTTTTTCTGAAATTTTTGGGGCAAATTTTTCTAAAATGGAATCTTTACTGTTTGAAATGCTTTTAATAAGAAGGGGAGTTGACCATTTACCGCCATTTACATAACTAGTATAAGCAGTTGCAAGCTCACTAATGCTAATTTCAGTTGCCCCCAAGGCCAATGAAGGTAAATTGGAAAGTTTAGAAGTTATTCCCATTCTTTTGGCTTGAGTAATTGTATTTTCTATTCCAGTTTTTTCCAAAACTTTAACGGCTACCGTGTTCACAGAATTGCTTAATGCTTCTTTCATAGAATAATTAAGGTATGCCTCCTCTTTATTTCCAGAGTTAGAAGGGCTCCATTTTTCTAAGTTCTTATATTCTACTTCTTCAGCAGAAATATAAGTACAAGGTTCACTACCTTTTTCTAAAGCCGTAGTATATACTATTGGTTTAAATGTTGATCCAACTTGTCTTTTGCTTTGTGATATATGATCATATTTAAAATATTTGAAGTTTATGCCTCCTATCCATACTTTTACTTCTCCTGTTTTAGGGCTAATTGCAAGTGAGCCAATGTTTAAAAATTTAATATAATGGATAATACTATCTATGGTACTTGCTTGTTTTGTTGTTTTTTTATCCCAATCATTAAAAATCATTGTCTTTTTTACGTTTAATGAATCCATAATTTGAGATTCACTAAGGTCCATTTTTTTTAATTTTTTATATGCTAGGGTTTGTTTAATTGCTTTGTTTATTAATTTCTTGTTTTTATGCCAAGGGGCATTTTTTCCATAACTTTTTTCAAAGCTATTTTGTAATTTTGTCATATGCTCTTTCATTGCTTCTTCAGCAAGTACTTGCATTTTATAATCTAAGGAAGTATATATTTTTAATCCAGAGGTGTATATGTTGTAGGCTTCTTCTTTTTCATTTTTTTTCTTAATCCATTGTAACATTTGCTTTCTAACTTCTTCTCTAAAATAGGGAGCAATACCATCATTGTAGTTAAAATCTCTATAATTTAATTGTAATGGGGTTTTTATAAGGCTATCTTTTTGTGTTTCATTTATATATCCATTAATATACATAGATTGTAATACTAGATTTCTCCGTTTTAAACTCTTTTCAGGAAACACTCTAGGATTATAACCATAAGTTGCTTTTAACATACCTATTAAGGTAGCAGCCTCAGGAATATTAAGATCCTTTGTTTTTTTATTGAAAAATTTTAAAGAAGCACTTTCTATACCATATGTATTGTCGCCAAAGGAAACTTGATTTAGATAATGTAATAAAATTTCTTTTTTAGTATATACATTTTCTAACTTATTGGCAGTAAACATTTCTTTTACTTTAGAAATTACTAAATTAAACGCACCAAACTTTGTTCTTGGGTATAAATTTTTTGCGAGTTGTTGACTTATAGTACTGCCACCTCCTGAAGAATTGTCCTGCATTAGAATACTTTTAAAAGCGACTCTAAGCATACTTTTATAATCAATTCCATTATGATTATAAAAACGCTCATCTTCAATAGAGACCAATGCTTCTGTTAAATGCTGGGGAAATTCTGAATATGTAATGGGTTGCCTGTCTAATAAATAGTATTTACCAATAAGAATACTGTCGGCAGAGTAGACTTCTGAGGCTTGTTGGTATTTTAGGGTTGATAGTTCTTTTTTACTAGGTAGTTTTCCCCAAATGCCTATGTAAACACTTGTAACAAATAAAAAAGTTAAGCTAACAAAAATCAGTATAAAAATAATTGTATATCGTAAGAATGGATTCTTTATTTTTTTTAAAATCAAAATTTCCTGTTTTAGTAAGTATGGATAAGCTAAAAAAATAGAACGAACAAAAAAATAACAGTGGGTTAATAATCAATTATCTATTTTTGGCAAAAATAATAAAAATGAGAAATATAGTAATACCTCTTCTTTTAACTGTTCAATTATCATTTGCCAATACTATCTTTTGGGCAAAAACAGGGCATAGAACAGTTGGAGAAGTTGCACAAAAGCAACTAACAAGAAAAGCAAAAAAAGCAATAAAAGATTTGTTGGATGGTTATGATCTTGCGTTTGTTTCTAGTTATGCAGACGAAATAAAGTCAGATAAGGCTTATAGTAAATATTTTCCTTGGCATTATGTTAACTTTCCTGAAGATAAAAAATATACAGAAATAACACCAGCTCCAGAGGGAGATTTAATGATAGCCATTAAAACTTGTATACAGGTTATAAAAGATAAAAATAGTTCTAAAGCGGACAAGGCGTTTTATTTAAAACTATTGGTACATTTTATAGGAGATTTACATCAACCACTGCATGTTGGACAAGAGAAAGATAAAGGAGGTAATGATATACAGGTAAGGTGGTTTAACAATGGTTCTAATCTACATCGTGTTTGGGATAGTGATATGATTAACTCTTATAATATGAGTTATACAGAATTAGCCAATGCACTACCTAAATTAACAAAGAAAGAAAGAAAGAAGGTACAAGAAGGTACTATATATGACTGGGTAGAGGAGTCTCAAGATTTAGCTAATGAAATATATAACTCTGTTGAAGTAGGTGATAAATTAGGCTACAGTTATAGCTACAAATATATGGACACGGTACGTAAACAATTACAAAGGGGAGGTTTGCGTTTAGCAAAGGTTTTAAATGATATTTTTAAGTAGTTATATCGATTTATTGATAGTTTTAACGGAATATTTTTGCTTTTTGGTATGACTTTTGAATCTTTGATGATGAAGTTGAGTGTGAGGACATTAATGAGTATATCCAAACTTATTAAAGGCAGTGCTAAACAGATTAATACAATATTAGGATAAAAAAAATAGGTTCTTTTACAAAAGGAACCTATTTTTTTATGAGGCATTTTGGTATAACTTGAAAATAAGAAATTATGAAATAGGATTATTTTTAATAATGTAATGAAGAAAAATTATATCAAAATTAAGCTTTCGCTTTGAAGCTTATTAACCGTTTAATTCTCTATTGTATTACAGTTTTTAACTCATTTCTGTATTCTGAAGGATTTTGACCTGTAAAATTTTTAAAGGATTTATTAAAATGAGAGAAATTGTTAAATCCACTTTCATAACATACTTCCATAATTGTCAAGTTTTGCTCTGCCAGTAGTTTAGATGCATGTACTAATCTATATTCATTAGAGAATTGAATAAAGGTTTTATTTGTTGTTTTTTTAAAGTACCTGCAAAAAGAAGGGACAGTCATATTTACTAGGTTAGCTATTTCATCTAATGTAATTTCATCTTTAAAATTAGATTTTATATAATTGAATATAACATTTATTCTATCGTTATCTTTTGTTTCAGTTTTTATGGCAAATCCTTCAGCATTTAATATATTGTATTCTTGAGACTTCCCTAATTCATTTAAGATATTTAAAATAGACAGCAAGCGTTGAAAATCTGTTTGGTATTCTAATACTTCCATCTTTTCACCAATTTTAATTTTGGTAGTACCATAAAAAGCAATGCCTCCTTTACATATTTTTAATAATGATTGGATAGTTTTTAATTCTGGTAAGCTAAAAAAATTCTCGCCTAAGAAATTAGGTAGCATTTGAATAACGGTTTCACTTTTATTTTCTGTTAATGCATTTGTTAAGTTGCAGTGTGGAAGATTGCCTCCAATTAGTATTAGGTCACCATCTGTATAATATGATATATGACTACCTATTTGTCTTTTTCCTGATCCACCATTAACGTATACAAGTTCAATTTCTGGGTGGTAATGCCAAGCGTTATTTTTATTATTCCTTAATTCATCAAATTTCTGATAAGTAAATGAGTGCCCAAAATCAGGTGTTATAGATTCAAAAATTGGTTTTTGATTAATCATTACAAATTTTAGAGCAAAAGTAATCTGATTTTTTTTACTGAACTTTCTAAATCATTAAATAATGGCGCTTGTATGTTAAATTAACATTAATGAAATGTCAGTTAAAAATTAAGGTTAAAATAGCATAGATATTGGAAAATATTGAGGCTGTTTTGTGGTTATAACGACTGTAAATTTGCAGTGTAATTCTTTATAAAACAAAAAAAAAAGAATAATTCTAAAAAAGAAAAAAATGAAAACAATTTTAAAAATTACAACAGCGTTTACTTTATTGTTAGTTACAACAATGGGCTATGCAAATGAATCTAAAATTGAGTTTTTTATTAAAAATAACTCTAAGGATTTAATTTTTAAATATGATACAAAGTATTTAGAAACTACGGTTGAATTTGTAGATCAAGATAATAATGTTTTTTATTCTGAAGACGTATTGCATAAAGCAGTTTATGCTAAAAAATTCAATGTAGAGAACTTAAAAGATGGTTGTTATTTCTTAAACATAGAAAATACATTAAAAACGGTTTCTTATGCTATTCATATAAAAGGTAATACAGTTATTATTGATGAAAAGAAAGAAGTAAATAAACCAATCTTTCAGAAAAAGGATAATGATACCGTAATTATGAGTTTTTTAAACAAAGAGATGGGCAAAGTATATCTTTCTATCTATAATGAAAATGGAGATAAGGTATATAAAGAAGAGATTGCTAATAAACTAGTTGTAGAGAAAGCATTTAATTTTTCAAAACTAGTAGGTAATAATTTTAGGTTTGTTGTAAATACAGATAATGATTCATATTCTAATATGGTCAGTATTCAATAAGTTTATAAGTTTATGTGTAAAAAAGGAGGAGCTAACAGCTCCTCCTTTTCTATTGTAAGTATTTTTCTAATCGTAATTATTTGTGTTCTGGTAAAACCATATTGCTAATAGTTAATTTTACCAGATTTTAATTTTTTTCTTTACTGAATAATAGTTTAGAAAGTCTTAAACTATAAGATTTTTTTGACTGTTCCATAAGTTTACAACCATCATTTTCTTTAACCAAACTTTCCTTTAAAATACGAATATACGTGTCAGAATGGTTATGATTAATGAATTTTTTTAGTTCGTGGGTATTTTAGAAGATGGTTTGCTTGTCTTTATTATTCCATCTATGGTAGTCAGTTTTCCTGTGTTGGTAGCGCTTATCTTCATTTCATAAAGATAAAAACCATTGTGTGCCTACACAATAGTTTTTAAAAACTAAATAGAGTTGACTAAGAATTAAACTTCTTCCTTGTCCATTTTTTTTGTAATAAAAAAACCTATTAATAGACCAGCGCCCGCAGTTATAAAAGTAGTTCCTACTGCAATTTCTTCATTAAGCCCAGTTATACTCATTAGAGATGTTCCAAGTACAATACCAGCACCAATCCCCATTAATAGTAAGGCAAAATTTAAAATCAATATTTTCCATATTGGTGCTGCTTTTTCACGTTTTCCTTTCACAAATACACTAGCATCTGCCCCTTTTTCTATTAAAGCTAAGCGTTCTTTGTTTCGTGTAGAAAAATATAGATAAAATACTCCAAAGATTGCTCCAAATATTAATGCTATGATTATTATTTCTCCTCCCATAATTATTTAATTTAAATTGATTATTTTTAATTTGTTCTTAAGGTAAGACGGTGGTTTTTAAATTATGGTTACAATTTTTTCAAAATATTTTTTAGATTCTTTGGTAACCAAATCTATTTTACTGTCGTCTAACCAACAAATGACCATTACTAACGACCAGCATTATATAGATAGGGTATTAAAAGGAGATACCCAAGCGTACACTTTTTTGGTAAACCGTTATAAAAATATGGTATTTACCTTGGCTATGCGTATGTTAAGAAATAAAGAAGAAGCAGAAGAAGTTTCACAAGATGCTTTTATTAAAGCGTTTAGTAAATTATCTAAATTTAAAGGAGATGCAAAATTTTCTACTTGGTTGTATAAAGTAGTATACAATACTAGTTTGGATAGATTGAAAAAAATGAAAAGAAATGTACAGGTAGTACCAATGGAAGAAGTCACGGAGCGACAAATAAAAACAATGGATAATGCCTTAGACCAAATGGAGCAGAATGAGCGTTCTGAAGCAGTACAACAGTGTTTAAATTTTTTACCATCAGATGAAAGTGCATTATTAACATTGTTTTATTTTGAAGAATTATCCCTTAAAGAGATTTCCAAGATAACAACAACTTCTATAAACAACCTAAAGGTTAAACTTTTTAGGAGTAGAAAAAAATTAGCTGTAATATTACAAGAGAAAATTGCACCAGAAATAATAGAAAGTTATGGATGAGCAACAAAAAATAATAGATAGTTTTGTTCGTAAAACAATAAAGTCTACTGAAACAGAAAAACCTTCAATAGATTTTACTGCAAACATTATGTCTAAGATAATTATTGAAAAACAATCTGAAGCAACAAAATATAAATCATTGATATCTAAACTAGGTTGGGCTGCTATTTTTATTGTAGTAACTAGTCTATTTGCCTTTTTCTATTTAAATGATACTACAGAAGAGTTAGGCTGGTTATCTACTATTGATTATAGTGTTTTTAAAGAAAATCAATTAATGCAATTTTTATCTACTATCTCTATGACTAATAGTGCTGTTTATGGTATAATAGCATTAGCGGTAATGACTATTATACAAGTGCCAATATATAGAAATTACTATAATAAGCGGTTAAGAATGTAAACCAAAAACATATCAAAAAACCATCAATAATTTTATTGATGGTTTTTTTAGTAGTTAATAAAGAATCCACGCTAAATTTGGCGTGGATTCTTTGTCTTAAAAAGCTTAATAGTAAGTGTTACTTACTTCACCATTTCGTAACTTCTTTTAATGAAGTTTGTTAATTCTTCACCTTTTAAAAGTCCTTTTGATAAACGTGCCAAATCTAAAGATTGATTTATTAAGCGTTGTTTCTTTTTAGCTGTTTTAGTAGTTAAAATTTCACTAACTAATTCGTGATTGGTATTTACAATAAGATTGTACATTTCTGGCATATTGCCCATACCAAACATACCGCCACCGCCAGTTTGTTGCATCTCTTTCATACGTCTCATAAATTCTGGTTCTGTAATGGTAAATGGGGCAGCAGAACTGTCCATAGCTTCTAACTGTACAGTAAAACTTTTGTTTGTAATTGTTTCTTCAAGCTCCTTTTTAAGAGTTTCTTTTTCCTCTTCAGAAAGTTTAGATATTTGCTCTTCATCTTTTTTAATAAGGTTATCTATATGATCAGCATCTACTCTAGCAAAAGAAATTTTCTCCTTAGACGTTTCTAATTTTTGCATTAAATGACTAATAATAGGAGAATCTAATAATAATACCTCATACCCTTTAGTCTTTGCAGCTTCAATATAGCTGTGTTGCTCTTCCTTGTTAGAAGCATAAAGCAAGACTAACTTATCGTCTTTATCAGTTTGTATAGCTTTTATTTTTTCTTGTAATTCTTCAAACGTATAAAAGTTGCCATCTACGGTTGGGTATAATGCAAATTTGTCTGCCTTTTCAAAAAACTTGTCATCAGAAAGCATTCCGTATTCAATAACAATTTTAATATCATTCCATTTGGCATTAAAATCTTCTCTGTTATTTTTAAATAGTGATGATAACTTGTCTGCAACCTTTTTAGAGATGTAAGAAGAAATCTTTTTAACAGCGCCATCTGCTTGTAAATAAGAACGTGAAACGTTTAAAGGGATGTCAGGAGAATCTATTACACCACGTAGCATAGTCAAAAACTCTGGTACAATACCTTCAACATTATCTGTTACAAAAACTTGATTTTGATATAACTGAATTCTATCTTTCTGTATATTTAAATCGTTCGTTAATTTAGGAAAATAAAGAATACCAGTAAGATTAAAAGGATAGTCTACATTTAAATGAATATTAAAAAGTGGCTCCTCAAACTGCATAGGATACAGTTCTCTGTAAAATCCTTTGTAATCTTCTTCTTTTAGTTCAGATGGCTGTTTTGTCCAAGCAGGGTTAGGATTGTTAATAATATTGTCTACAGTTATTTTTTTGTGTGGTTCTGTAGTTTCTTTTCCGTCTTTATCTTTAATTGTTTGTGGTGTAAAATCAGGATCGTTTACTTCTTTTGTTCCAAACTTAATAGGAACAGGCATAAACTTATTGTACTTGTTAAGAAGCTCATTTATTTTGCTGTCTTCTAAAAATTCTAAAGAATCATCAGCAACGTGTAAAATAATTTCTGTTCCTCTTTCTGTTTTATCAGAAGCTTCTAAAGTAAAATTAGGAGAGCCATCGCAAGTCCAATGCGCAGCAGGCTCATCTTTAAAACTCTTTGTTATGATCTCTACTTTTTCTGCAACCATAAAAGCAGAATAAAAACCAAGACCAAAATGCCCAATAATACCAGAATCCTTAGCAGAATCTTTATATTTATCTAAAAATTCTTCTGCACCAGAAAAAGCCACTTGATTAATATATTTTTCTACTTCATCTGCTGTCATACCTAAACCTTGGTCTATGATATGAATTTTTTTACCCTCTTTATCTACTTTAATTTCTATTACAGGATTACCATATTCTACTTTAGTTTCTCCAATAGTAGTTAGGTGCTTTAATTTTAGGGTTGCATCTGTAGCATTAGAGATTAATTCACGTAAAAATATTTCATGATCACTATATAAAAATTTCTTTATAAGTGGAAAAATATTTTCAACTGATACATTAATTTTACCTGTCGCCATAATTAAATTTTATTTTTTGTTTCTCCGAAAAAACGGAAAACTAATTATTGATTTTTTAATGTTTACTATATGGCAAATAAAATACCAATCCATATATAAGTGACAAACTGACATATCTAAATGTTAATATTAAAATTTTTGATTATATTAAACCCGTTGTGTATTTTGATAAAATTCTGTCACTTCTATTAAACTTTACTATGGTAATAAGTGAAATTTGTATCTATAATAAGAATTTTTACTCTCAAATTGGTTCTCGATACAATTTTTTGATAAAAAAATCACTCGAACTAACATTTAGAAAACTATTTAATTCAAAATGTGCAATGGGTTATATTCAATATTTCTATATTGCAATATAGAATAAAAAAAATGCTTAATAATTAGATTAGAAAACCAATATTTATGTACAACTCAAAGATAACAGGATTAGGTTACTACGTACCCAAAAACGTAGTGACAAATGATGATTTGTCTAAAGTGATGGATACCAATGATGCTTGGATACAAGAGCGTACTGGCATAAAAGAAAGACGGCATGTTGTTAAAGGTGATGGAGATACAACAACAACAATGGGTGTTAAAGCTGCCAAAATTGCCATAGAGCGTGCAGGGATAAATAAAGATGAAATAGATTTTATTGTTTTTGCAACGCTTAGTCCTGATTATTATTTTCCTGGACCAGGTGTATTGGTGCAAAGAGATTTAGGTATTAAAACTGTTGGAGCTTTAGATATTAGAAATCAATGTTCTGGTTTTGTATATGGTATTTCAGTGGCAGACCAATATATAAAAAGCGGAATGTATAAACATATTCTGGTAATAGGCTCTGAACTGCATTCTCATGGTTTGGATATGACAACTCGCGGAAGGGGAGTTTCAGTTATTTTTGGAGATGGAGCAGGAGCAGCAGTCTTAAGCAGAGAAGAAAATATTGAAAAAGGAATACTGTCCACGCATTTACATTCAGAAGGACAGCACGCTGAGGAGTTGTCTTTAATTGCACCAGGTATGGGGAAACGTTGGGTAACTGATATCATTAATGAAAATGACCCTAATGATGAATCTTATTTTCCATATATGAATGGGCAGTTTGTGTTTAAAAATGCAGTAGTTCGTTTTAGTGAGGTTATAATGGAAGGGTTAAAAGCAAATAACTTAAACGTAACTGATATAGATATGTTAGTGCCACATCAGGCTAATCTTAGAATTTCTCAATTTATTCAGAGAAAATTTAAACTTGAAGATAATCAGGTGTTTAATAATATAATGAAATATGGTAACACAACAGCCGCATCTATACCAATAGCTTTAACAGAAGCTTGGGAACAAGGAAAAGTAAAAGAAGGAGATTTAGTTGTCTTAGCTGCTTTTGGTAGTGGTTTCACTTGGGGTAGCGTTATAATCAAATGGTAAAAACACAAAGCCCAGAGTAAAACTCTGGGCTCCTTTATCATCGATAGGCTATACTAAACACTAACCATTAACTATAAAAATATAGCGTTATCAATGAATTAACCTTAATAATATCTAACTATATAAATAGACGTTTTTTCTTAAATATAGTTACATTACTTAACACAATTTAACATAAATATGTATAAAACTCTTGTTTTTGGCACTTCATTAAATCCAAATCGTTATAGTAATCTTGTTGTAAGAAAACTATTAGAAAAGAATATACCAACTGTGGCTTTTGGTAAAATTACTGGTGTAATTATGAACACTCAAATTAAAGATAATTTAATTGATTTTCAAAATATTCATACGGTTACTTTGTATCTCAATCCAACAAAACAGATAGGTTATTATAAAGAAATTATAGATTTAAAGCCTAAAAGAGTAATTTTTAACCCAGGAACTGAGAATTCAGATTTTTATAAACTATTAAAAGAGAACAATATAGAAGTTTTAGAGGCTTGCACCTTGGTTTTGTTGGCTACAAATCAGTTTTGACAAAAATTAACTTTTTTTTAATAAAAAAAATTTACAAATAGTTAATAGTATTGATGCTATTCTAATGAAATTCTTGCTTTTTTCGGATGAACCATAGGCCAAAAAACGTTAATAATCCATTTAATGGGAGTAATTCATAACCCACAATATACCCACCAATTTTATCTGAAGGAATATTTGATACAACAATAATAAGAATAACAGGTAGTGTGGTAACTAGCCAAGCCCATTTGTCTTTAATTCTATGCTTGGTAAAAATACCAAAAGCAAATAAGCCTAATAATGGACCGTAGGTGTACGTGGCAACTGTAAGTAAACTGTCTATTACATTTCTGTTTAATACATGCTTAAAAATTATGATTACAATAATTAATAACACGCTCATAGCTATATGCGTAATTTTTCGTAGCTTTTTTTGTTCTTTTTCAAGTTTTTTTTCAATGCCTAAAAAATCTACACAAAAAGATGTTGTTAGTGACGTTAGTGCACTATCTGCACTACTGTATGCGGCGGCAATAAGCCCAAGCATAAATGTAACTGCTATAGTAATTCCTAACCCACTGTTTAATGCAATTTCTGGAAATAATAAATCTGTCATAGGATCTCCTATGTTACCTAAAGAGGGTATGGTTACATTATATTTATTAGCATATATAAATAATATAGCCCCCAATAGAAGAAAAATAAAGTTAACAATAACAAGTACTAGACTAAAAGAAAGCATATTTTTTTGAGCATCTTTTAGTGTCTTACAACTTAAGTTTTTTTGCATCATATCTTGATCTAGACCTGTCATACATATAGCTATAAACATTCCTCCAAAAAAAGATTTTAAAAAGTAATTTTTGGCTAAAAAATCATCAGTAATAAATATTTTATTATATTCTTTTAATTCCTCAGATGCCAATAGTTCAATTATACTTATATCCAACTTATCAGTTATAAAATAAATAGAAAGACCAACGGAGACTAACATAAATAATGTTTGTAGCGTATCTGTCCAAACAATTGTTTTTATTCCACCTTTAAAAGTATAAATCCATATAAGTAATATAGATAGTATAACAGTAACTTCAAAAGGAACGTTTAAGTCATCAAAAACAAATTGCTGTAAAACAAGAGCAACTAAATATAATCTAAAAGAAGCGCCTAATACTCTAGATATAAAAAAGAAGAAAGCACCAGTTTTATAACTGATAATACCAAAACGATTTTTAAGGTATTCATAAATGGAAGTTACATTAAGTTTATAATAAATTGGCATTAATAAATATGCTATGATGAAGTATCCTACTAGATACCCAAAAACAACTTGCATATAAGTAAACTGAGCCCCTTCTACCCAGCCAGGGACAGAGATGAATGTTACGCCAGAGAGAGATGCTCCAACCATTCCAAAAGCAACTACATACCACGGAGATTGTTTGCCTGCTTTAAAAAAATCTTCATTAGAATCGTTTTTTCCTGTTACGTAAGAAATAAAAAGTAATACTAGGAAGTAACAACCTATTAGAATCAATATATGGGTGGGTGTCATAAAAAATAATTAGTCATCGCAAAATACAAAAAGAAAAATTATCATCATAGGCTATACTCATCACACAATACAATAATAAAATTGTAGTTTTGTAAAGAAAACTAAAGAGATGGAATTTTCTTCAAAATTATTGGAAAATGCAGTTTATGAAATTTCTCAATTACCAGGAATTGGTAAGCGTACAGCATTACGATTGGCATTACATTTGCTGAGGCAGCCAAAGACACAAACTAGCGTATTGGCGTCTAGTTTACAAAAATTAAGAGAAGAAATAAAATTTTGCTCCAATTGTCATAATATATCAGATACGCAACTTTGTGAGATTTGTGTTAATCCTAAAAGGGATGAAACCTTGGTTTGTGTAGTAGAAGATATTAGAGATGTTATGGCCATTGAAAATACAGGACAATACAGAGGGTTGTATCACGTTCTTGGCGGAAGAATTTCCCCAATGGAAGGTATGGGACCACAAAACTTGACTATTGAATCTTTAATACATAAAGTTAAAGAAGGAGTTGTAAAGGAGCTTATCTTTGCTTTGAGTTCTACAATGGAAGGTGATACAACCAATTTTTACATTTACAAACAGTTACAAGGTGCAAATATAAAAACCTCTACTATTGCACGTGGTATAGCAGTTGGCGATGAATTGGAGTATGCAGATGAGGTTACTTTGGGAAGAAGTATTTTAAATAGAGTTCCTTTTGAGAATTCTTTAAGGATAGGGTAGTTTATGTTTAAAAAAATGAAATAAACGTAATTAAATGACGTTTTAATTACTATTTTTACAAAATAGAGTACGTAAAATGCTTTTAAAATAATAATATGTCAAAATTTGAATTAAAATTACCTCAAATGGGTGAAAGTGTTGCTGAGGCAACATTAACAACTTGGTTAAAAGAAATAGGTGATACTATAGAGATGGATGAAGCAGTTTTTGAAATTGCTACAGATAAAGTAGATTCAGAGGTTCCTTCTGAGGTTGAAGGTGTTTTGATTGAAAAACTTTTTAATGTAGATGATATCATACAAGTTGGCCAGACTGTAGCCATTATAGAAGTTGAGGGGGAATTAGATGATACAGATGAGGCAGAAGAGGTAGGCACAGAGTTTGTTGATGAAACTCTAGAATCTGTTGCTGCTATTGAAAGTTCAATACAAGCAGCGACAGCTACTACAATGCCACAGGATTTTAGTGTTACAAATAGGTTTTACTCTCCTTTAGTTAAAAATATTGCAAAACAGGAAGGCATTTCTGTTACAGATCTAGATGCAATAGTAGGTACGGGAAAAGAAGGTAGAGTAACAAAGAATGATATTCTTAACTACGTTCAGAATAGAAATTCTCACAATAGTAATGGTACAGCCACAAGCCTACAACAACAAGAAGTAGTTGCTGAAAAGAAAGCTTCTGTCTCCAAAGAAGAAAAACCAAAAATAGCACAAATTAGTGCAAGCAACGGAGATGAAGTAATTCCTCTTTCTCGTATGGGTAAACTTATTGCTCATCATATGAGCGCAAGTGTGTCAACATCTGCACATGTACAGAGTTTTATAGAAGTAGATGTTACTAATGTTGTAAACTGGAGAAATAAAGTGAAAAACATTTTTCTTGAAAGAGAAGGTGAGAAGCTCACATTTACACCTATATTTATGGAAGCTGTTGCAATGGCATTAAAAAAGTTTCCACTAATAAATATTTCTGTTGATGGTGATACAATAGTAAAGAAGAAAAACATTAATATAGGTATGGCAGCTGCCTTGCCAGATGGTAATTTAATTGTGCCTGTAATTAAAAATGCAGATCAACTAAATTTAGTTGGTATGGCTAAAGTTGTTAATGATTTAGCTACTAGATCAAGAAACAATGCACTAAAGCCAGATGAAGTTCAGGGGGGTACATATACAGTTACCAACGTAGGTACTTTTGGTAGTGTTTTTGGTACACCAATCATTAATCAGCCTCAAGTAGCAATACTGGCATTGGGAGCAATACGTAAGATGCCATCCGTTATAGAGACAAAAGAAGGAGATTTTATAGCTATACGATCTAAAATGTTCTTATCTCATAGCTATGATCACAGGGTTGTAAACGGAGCCTTGGGAGGTATGTTTATTAAAGCTATAGCAGATTATTTAGAGGCTTGGGATACAAATAGAGAAATTTAAAAATAAGTAACTTCTAAAAATATAAATGCCCTATTTATATAGGGCATTTTTTATGCTGTTTTTCCTTTTTATAAAAGTAGCTATTCTACTATCTTTGTAATAAAATTATTGAAATGGAATTAAAATTAACACGCCCTATCTGTTTTTTTGATTTAGAAACAACAGGTGCTAATGTGGCGAAGGATAGAGTGGTGGAAATTTCCATTTTAAAAGTATATCCCAACGGAAATAAAGAAAGTAAGACGTGGTTGGTAAACCCTGAAATGCATATTTCTGATGAGGTAATTGCCATACACGGAATTACAAATGAAAAAGTTGCCAATGAGCCCACTTTTGCAGCATTGTCTAAAGAGATATATGCAATGATAAAAGATTGTGATTTAGGAGGGTATAACTCAGATAGGTTTGATATTCCTCTTCTTGCTGAAGAAATGTTGCGTGCAGGAGTAGATTTTGATATGAAAAATACCGTTTCTGTAGATGTGCAAACTATTTTTCATAAAATGGAAAAAAGAACTTTAGAAGCTGCTTATAAATTTTATTGCGATAAAGATTTAACAAACGCGCATAGTGCAGCTGCCGATACCAAGGCAACTTATGAAGTTCTAAAATCTCAATTGGATAAATATCCAGAATTGGATAACGACATCAAAAAACTATCAGCGTTTACTTCACGAAATAAGTTTTTAGATTTTGCAGGTTTTATAATGATAGACAAGGATGGTGACGCTGCTTTTTCTTTTGGAAAGCACAAAGGTAAAAAAGTAGATGCGGTTTTAGAAAAAGAACCTGGTTATTTTGGGTGGATATTAAATGCAGATTTTCCATTGTACACAAAAAAGGTGCTTACTCAGATAAAACTAAGTAAACTTAATAATAAGTTAAGCTAAATGAAATTTATTTTTGTATTTCTTGTTTTTGTGCTTAAAATTAGTGCACAAGAAATATTGTTAGATGGAACTATTTATGACCAAAAAACAAAAGAACCAATACCTTATGTCACTATAAGTTTTCATAACGAATCTAGAGGAACATCAACTGATGAAAAAGGATATTTTTTTATTGATGTTCCTACTTCTTGCTTAGAAGGAAAAGCACATATTTCATCTTTAGGGTATAATGATACAATTGTAGCTGTAAAAACAATAGTGTCTAAAAAAACAGTTGAGTTAAGGAAAAAAAAGTATAAAAATAATAAAGATAGAACTATTAAGTCATTAGAGAATTCAGGAATTATAAATTCCATTACAATCAATGATTTACAAAAAGGATTTTCATCCTCTACTATGCCTAGCGTTTTGGCAGCTTATTATCAAAACACAAATAAAGAAATTGGAAAACAATATATAGGAAAAATAACTGTGTTTCTCAACAAAGATGAAGAGTTTAAAAGAAAAGCAGCAAAGTTTAGAATTCGTATATATGCTGTAGATACAGTAACTAAAAAACCAAGCAATGACCTCTTAAAAGAAAATGTTATATTGGAAGTTACGGCAAATGATAATTCTGTTTCTGTAGATATGTCAAAGTTTACCATAGAAATGCCAAACACTGGTGTATATGTTGGTTTAGAATGGTTGTTTGTTCCATATAATTGGTATGCAGAAAAAAGTAGAGGTTCTAATAACAATCAATTAGTAGTAGAAAGTAAGTTTGCTCCCACTTTTGGCAGTGTTTACAATAAAAATAAAGAATTTAAAGTTATGATATTTGAAAGAGGTAAATGGATTAACTTTAAAACAAAAATAAATAGCAATACAGAAAGCCTTGTGCCAGCAGTAAGTTTAAGTCTCTACAAGGAAAAATAAAATAAAAAGATGAAAATAATCTGCATAGGTCGTAATTATACAGATCATATTAAAGAGTTATCAAATGAGAGACCAGTAGAGCCTGTTGTCTTTATTAAACCAGATTCTGCAGTTCTTCCAAAAGATCAAGATTTTTATATACCAGAATTTTCCAATAATATACATTATGAAGTAGAGGTTTTGGTAAAAATAAAAAAAGTCGGGAAGCATATAGATAAGAGGTTTGCTGCCAATTATTATGATGAAATTAGCTTGGGGATAGATTTTACTGCACGTGATCTTCAATCTAAATTAAAAGAAAATGGTTTGCCATGGGAAAAAGCAAAAGGGTTTGATGGAGCAGCAATAATAGGCAAATGGTTGCCCAAAAGCAATTATAAAACGGTAGACGATATTAATTTTTCTCTTTTAAAAAATAACGAAATAGTACAAAAAGGCAATACAAGTCTTATGTTATGGAAAATAGATGAGTTAATAGCATATGTGTCTCAATATTTTATGTTAAAAAAGGGAGATGTTATTTTTACAGGAACACCAGCTGGTGTAGGAAAGGTAGAGGTTAATGATTATCTTTGTGGAGTATTGGAAAATGAAGAAATTTTCACATTAAATATAAAGTAGATGATTTATAGTCTTGATAGATTAAATGAAATGGCTGATGGTGATCAGGATTTTATCAATTCGGTTGTTTTGGTTTTTTTGGAAGAAGTTCCAGGAGATTTAGAACTTTTAGAAAAAGCAATTACAAATAAAGATTATGCACTAACATATCAATATGCTCACAAAATAAAGCCTAACGTAGATTTATTAGGTATGGAGAAAACAAGAGAAGCAGCCCTTGAGATAGAAACATTAGGAAAAAATGAAGGAGACTTTTCTAAGATAGAAACAGTATTTAAATTGTTAAAAATAGATGTAAATCAGGTAGTTGCAGAGTTAAGAAATGATTTTAGTTTATAATGTTTGCAGAAATTATAACTATTGGAGATGAACTACTTATAGGTCAAATTGTTGATACAAATGCTGCTTTTATAGGAAAAGAATTAAATAAAGTTGGAGTATCTGTTTATCAGATTACATCCATACAAGATGACAAAAAACATATTCTGTCTGCATTGAAAGAAGCTTCCAAAAGAGTAGATATAGTTTTGATAACTGGTGGATTAGGACCTACAAAAGATGATGTTACTAAGCATACATTATGTGAGTATTTTAATGATACCTTAATTCAAGATAAAACCGCCTTAAATCATATAGAGGAACTTTTTAAAAAATATTCAGACAAACCAATATCAGAGATAAATAGACAACAAGCAATGGTTCCTTCAAGAGCTGTAGTATTGCATAATGCTAAGGGTACCGCACCAGGAATGTGGGTTAAACAAGAGGGTACAGTTTTTGTGTCAATGCCAGGTGTTCCTTTTGAAATGAAGTATATAATGCAGTCTAAGGTTATACCTCGCATTATTTCAGAATTTAAAAGACCATATATTCAGCATAAGACATTTGTAACTTATGGTATTGGAGAAAGTGATTTGGCAGAAAGAATAGAAGAGTGGGAAAGTCAATTGCCTAAAATAATAAAGCTTGCTTATTTGCCTAGTTTAGGATTAGTTCGTTTACGTTTGTCAGCTAAAAGTGAAAATAAAGAAGAGTTGAAAGCTGCAATAAATGAGGAATCTAAAAAACTGGTAAGTCTTATAAGTGATATAATATATGGGGAAGATGGTGATGATAAATTAGAGGTTATTATTGGTAAGCTCTTAACTGAAAAGAAAATGACACTTGCCACGGCAGAAAGCTTTACAGGTGGCAAAATATCCGAAATGTTGACAGCTAACTCAGGTGCATCTAAGTATTTTAAAGGTAGTATTGTAAGTTATGCAACAGAGGCTAAAATTAATGTGCTTGGAGTTTCAGAGCAAATTATAAAAAAGAAATCTGTTGTAAGTGAAGCAGTTGTTTTAGAGATGGCTGCCAATGTTAAGAAAATGCTTAAAACAGATTTTGCAATAGCCACAACAGGTAATGCAGGTCCTGAAAAAGGAGACTCTGAAGCAGAAGTAGGAACGGTTTTTATAGGAATAGCATCACCTACTAGGGTTTTTGCTGTGAAATTACAACAAGGTAGTCAACGAGAAAGAATAGTGGATAAGTCTGTTAATAAGGCATTTGAACTGTTGTATAAAGAAATATTGGCTCATTAAAAAATATCCATTTGTTAAGGTTGAAAAGAAAATGGAAAAATTGATGAAAAGAATTTTGTGCACCCAAAAAAAAGATATAAATTTGCAGCCTGTTTAAAATAACACAAAATCTAGCATAATGTCAAAAGTTTGTGAAATCACTGGAAAGAAAGCAATGTTTGGAAACAACGTGTCTTTCTCTATTAATAAGACAAGAAGAAGGTTTGATGTAAATCTTTCCAAAAAACGTTTTTACATTCCAGAAGAAGATCGTTGGATTACTTTAAAAGTATCTACAAGGGCTCTTAAAAGTATTAATAAAAAAGGAATCTCTGAAGTTTTAAAAGAGGCTAAAGCGCAAGGGGTAATTAAATAATCCCTAATAAAAATAAGTAAGATGGCAAAGAAAGGTAACAGAATACAAGTTATTTTAGAGTGTACAGAGCACAAAGAGTCAGGGCAACCAGGTACTTCTAGGTACATTACCACTAAAAATAAGAAGAACACTCCAGATAGAATTGAGTTAAAGAAATTTAACCCAATTTTAAAAAGAATGACAGTTCATAAAGAAATAAAATAATTAAAATTTCCTTTTAGGAAGTTGTAAATAATAAAGTTATGGCAAAGAAAACAGTAGCAAGTTTACAGACCAGCTCTAAAAGATTAACAAAAGCCATTAAAATGGTAAAATCTCCTAAATCAGGAGCGTATACTTTTGTTGAATCTGTGATGGCTCCAGAATTAGTAAGCGAGTGGTTAGCTAAAAAGTAATATCAATATACACTATTGATAATAAAGCTACTTTCATTAGAAAGTGGCTTTTTTTATTTTTATATCTTTGATAAAACAACAGGATTAAAAAATGAGTTTATTTAAAAATATATTTTCTTCAAAGAAGAAAGAAACCCTTGATAAAGGGTTAGAGAAAAGTAAAAGTAGTTTTTTTTCTAAGTTAAGTAAAGCTGTTGCTGGGAAAGCTAAAGTAGATGATGATGTACTGGATAACTTAGAAGAGATTTTGGTAACATCTGACGTTGGCGTGGAAACTACTTTAAAAATTATAGATCGTATAGAAGCACGTGTATCCAAAGATAAATATTTAGGTACAGATGAGCTTAATGTAATTTTACGTGAGGAGATTGCTGGACTTTTATCTGAAACAAATACAGGTAATGAAACAGAATTTACAGTTCCTAAAGGGGTAAAGCCTTATGTAATTATGGTTGTTGGTGTTAATGGTGTTGGTAAAACTACTACAATTGGTAAAATGGCGTATCAATTCAAGAAACAAGGACTAAAAGTTGTATTGGGAGCGGCTGATACTTTTAGAGCAGCAGCCATTGACCAGTTACAAGTTTGGGCAGACCGTGTAGATATACCAATTGTAAAGCAAAAAATGGGTAGTGACCCAGCTTCAGTTGCTTTTGATACATTAAGTTCTGCGGTAACACAAGATGCTGATGTAGTAATTATAGATACTGCAGGGCGTTTGCATAACAAAGTAAACTTAATGAACGAACTTACTAAGGTAAAACGTGTTATGCATAAAGTAGTAAAAGATACTCCACATGATGTTATGTTAGTACTAGATGGTTCTACAGGACAAAATGCTTTTGAGCAAGCAAAGCAATTTACAAAAGCAACAGAAGTAACGTCTTTAGCAGTTACTAAATTAGATGGTACTGCAAAAGGAGGAGTGGTAATTGGTATCTCAGACCAATTTCAAATACCAGTTAAATATATTGGTGTAGGAGAGGGAATTGAAGATTTGCAAGTTTTTAATAAGTATGAGTTTGTAGATTCTTTTTTTAATATAAAAAAATAATAATAGAAAAACCTCCAAAAGGAGGTTTTTTTGTTTTAAAGGTATTTGTAATGAAAAAAATAATTTTTGGTTTATTAGTGGTTGTGATTGCTTTTTCTTGTAAGAATAGAACGAAAGAGGTTAAAGAAACTATTGTTTTGTGGCAACCGTATAATGATTCTATAGAAGTTGCAGTAAATGCAGAACATACAAATCCAAGAATGCGTTACAAATTAATACAGTCTAGGGTAATAGATAAAAATGCTATTTTTCTTCCGCTTCATCCAGAGGTGCAGAAATTATCTGACAAAGAATATAATGCTTTAAAGCCACTTATTTTAGAGCAAAATATATTTACAATACACCACCATATAGATAATAACAAACTAACATATGAAAAGTTAGTACTTTTTTATTTGTATAGAATTTATAAGTATGAGTTAAATAATACCAAAACTTTAAACACTATTGTTGCTTTAAATAAAGATGTAGTAAACCAAGCCCGTAAATTGGATGAATTAAAAAAAGCAGGTAATGAATCAGGTATTAGGCATCCAATTTATGGTATGCCAATAGTATTAAAAGATAATATCAATACAGAAAATATGTTAACCACAGCGGGTACCATAGCTTTAAAAGATAATAAGACAGATGATGCTTTTATAGTGCAAAGACTTAAAGAAAATGGTGCTCTTATTCTAGGGAAGGTTAATTTAAGTGAGTGGGCTTATTTTTTATGTGCGGGTTGCCCTGTTGGGTATAGTGCTGTAGGCGGACAAACATTAAACCCGTACGGGAGAAAAATTTTTGAAACTGGAGGTTCTAGTGCCGGTAGTGGTACGGCTGTAGCAGCTAATTATGCAGTAGCTGCTGTAGGTACAGAAACATCAGGTTCTATATTATCCCCATCTAGTCAAAATTCTGTAGTTGGTTTAAAACCTACAATTGGTTTGCTAAGTAGAACTGGTATTGTGCCAATTTCTAGTACATTAGATACGCCAGGACCAATGGCAAAAAATGTACGCGATGCTGCTATTTTGTTAGATGCAATGAAGGGTAAAGATAGTTCAGATGATAAATCTGTGGCTATGCAAATAGGTGTGCTTTCTGCACCATTAACAGATAATGATTTAAAAGGCAGGCGGTTTGGGGCTATAAAAAGTCTGTTAGAAACAGATTCTATTTACAATGCCACTATAGAAAAATTAAAAGCACAGGGTAGTATAATAGTGGAAATTACGCCACCATCTGTTGCTTTGGATGGTTTTCTGAGTGTTTTAAATATTGATATGAAACACAATTTGCCAACATATTTAAAACAACAGACCAAAAGTAAGCTTCCAATAAAAGACATACAATCTGCTGTTGTTTTTAATGCATCAGATTCTATAACTAGAATACCATATGGGCAAGCGCTTTTTAGAGGTATTTTAGCAGATACAACTACGGTTGATGAATTAACAATTATTGTAGCGAATTTAGAAAAAAATGGAAGACATTATTTTGATGATGCGTTAGATGCTCATAATCTAGATGCTATTTTGTCCATTAATAATTACCACGCAGCTTATGCCGCTGTTGCTAAATACCCAGCGCTTACAGTGCCAATGGCGTATAAAAATAGTGGGGAACCTATTAATATTACATTTATAAGCAAGCAATTTAAAGAAGCTGACTTGTTACGTTATGCATCAGGTTTTGAAGCTGCTTTTAAGGTTAGGCAAATACCAAAAGGTTATAATTAGTAAATCAACCTAACTTATTTTAAAAATAAATAATAGAAAGTCTTTTATTGTAAAGCAATTAAAAGAGGTGTTATTTTTTAAAGGTTTTATACTTAACGTATAAAATTATTAGGTAATAGGTGTCATTCATTTAGCAAGTTGTATTTTTGCAGCCAATTTTAAAGATTATGCGCACAAAATCACTTAAAAAGAACAAAATTAATGTAGTTACGTTAGGTTGCTCCAAGAATGTGTACGATTCAGAAGTGCTTATGGGGCAGTTAAAAGCCAATGGTAAGGAAGTTGTACACGAAGAAGAAGGCAATATTGTTGTTATAAACACTTGTGGTTTTATTGCAAATGCAAAAGAAGAGAGTGTAAATACTATTTTAGATTTTGTACAGAAAAAAGAAGCAGGTAAAGTAGATAAAGTTTTTGTAACAGGTTGTTTAAGTGAGCGTTATAAGCCAGATTTGGAAAAAGAAATTCCTAATGTAGATGAGTATTTTGGAACTAGCCAGTTGCCAAACTTATTAAAAGCATTGGGAGCAGATTACAAGCATGAACTAATAGGAGAAAGATTAACAACAACGCCTAAAAATTATGCTTACTTAAAGATTGCCGAAGGTTGTGACAGGCCTTGTTCTTTCTGTGCTATCCCTTTAATGCGTGGCAAGCATAAAAGTACACCAATTGAAGAACTGGTTACTGAAGCTGAAAAACTGTCAGCTAAGGGAGTAAAGGAGCTAATACTCATTGCTCAAGATTTAACCTATTATGGGTTAGATTTATACAAAAAAAGAAACTTAGCTGGGCTTTTAAAAGAATTAGTTAAAGTAGAAGGTATAGAATGGATACGTTTGCATTATGCTTTTCCTACAGGTTTTCCTATGGATGTATTGGATGTAATGAACAAGGAACCTAAAATTTGTAATTATTTAGATATACCATTACAACATATATCTGATGCAATTTTAAAAAGTATGCGTCGTGGTACTACGCAAGCTAAAACCACCAAGTTACTACAAAATTTTAGAGCAGAAGTACCAAATATGACCATTAGAACAACATTGATTGTTGGATATCCTGGGGAAACAGAACAAGATTTTGAAACCCTAAAGCAATGGGTTACAGATATGCGTTTTGAGCGTTTAGGTTGTTTTACATATAGTCATGAAGAGAATACATATGCATATAATTTGGAAGATGATATTCCTGAAGATGTAAAGCAAGATAGAGCTAACCAAATTATGGAAATACAATCTCAGATTTCTTGGGAATTGAATCAAGAGAAAATAGGAAAAACGTTTAAGTGTATCATAGATAGAAAGGAAGGTAATTACTTTATTGGACGTACTGAGTTTGATTCTCCTGATGTGGATAATGAAGTTTTAATAGACGCAACCAAACACTATGTGAAACAGGGCGAATTCATAGATGTTAAAATAAATGAAGCTGCAGATTTTGACTTATACGGAGAACCTGTTTAAATAGGAGATAGTTAATAATAAGTGAAAAACTCTTTGTAAAAGCAACCTTTTAATAAAAGTCATATCTTATAGTTAAACTTACATTTTCAATGAAAAAGATAGCATTTATAATTATAACTCTTTTTAGTATAGCATCATGTTCAAATGATGGGGAAGATGTGTTACTAACTAAATATTTGATAGGGGATTGGGCAAAGATTCAAGAGCTGGCAAGTAATGAAGGTTTAAGTGAATCCTTGATGTATAGCTTTAAATCAGATGGTACATTTACAATAATAAGAACTATTATGGATGACGATACAGAAAAAGTATTAGGATATAAATACAATGCCATAGGGCTATATAGTTTATTGTCTAATAAATTAATATTGAATAATACAGAAGTATATATTAATAATGATTCTAAAGGATTGTATACAACATTAGATAATTTAGAACTTTCAAATACTACATTTTCGCAAGAACAATCCATATTTTTTAGTGCACAAAAGAATGTATTAACCTTAGATTATGGTCCTTGTGATGACGCAGCCAATTGTGTTAATAATTTGGTGTTGGAACGGGTAAATTAAAATATAATACTGAACAAGTTTTAATTAGTAAAACTAATAAAAATTGTATGCCCCTTTCGGCAAGCTCAAGATGACAAAGATTTTGGTTTAAAATTTACTTGTCCTCTATACAATTTTCTATCGAAAATCAATACCATTGACATAAATTTTCTACATTGAGCTTAGGGTTTAATACCACTTCTTATTTTATATTACTGTAATTTTTCATATTTTTCCTTATGCCAAAAAAGATAGAGATTACAGTTTTAGAGAGTGAAAAAGAATTACGTTTATTATTAAATAAAAGTA
>CANLIE010000038.1 GCA_947491225.1 uncultured Cellulophaga sp. | reverse complement strand
TACAACGATGTGCAATGCATCAGCCTGTCACTATAAGTAGGCTAAAACTAATTGAGAACTAAATGGGTAACCCTATATACTTATATAGTATTGTAATAACTTCTTTAGAAATATTTAAAAATGATTTTAATAAGTCTTCGTTAGGCATAAAAAAAATAGCATCCATTTTTTTTACTAACTGAAAATAGAGCGCTTCAATTATATCTTCTCTTTTTTTAAAATGATATTGCAAATTCCCTACACTAATTCCAACTTCATCTGCTATTGTTCTTAAAGAAGTCTTAGAAATTCCATTATAATTAAATAGCTCTAAAGATTTTATTAAAATTTTTTGTTTTGTAATATTCATAATTACAAAAATATAATATTTAGTACAATCGTACTAATTTTATTTATTTTTAGTACATTTGTACTAAATAAGTATTATTGATTATGGTTATAGATATTATTGGAGCAGGAATTGGAGGGTTAACTACTGCAATTGCACTTGAACAAAAAGGAATTAAAACAAGAGTATTTGAACAAGCTGAACAAATAAAACCAGTTGGGGCAGGAATTATTTTAGCCAACAATGCAATGCAAGTTTATGAAAAGTTAGGGTTACGAAAAGTAATTGAAGAAAATGGAAATCCAATCTCTTCAATGAATATAACAAAACCTAACCTAAGTCCACTTTCCAAAATTGACTTAACTTATTTTGAAAAAAAACATAACACCAAAAATATAGCCATTCATAGAGGAACATTACAGCAGATATTGCTTGATAAGTTGAAACCGAACGAAACTCATCTCAATCATAAGCTTATTTCTATCGTAGAAAACACAAATGGCTATTTTTTGACATTTGAAAATGGAAAGCAAATTAAATCCTCAACTATATTGGGAGCTGATGGATTAAACTCTATTGCTCGCGAAAAAATGTTTCCAAATAATAGTATCAGGAATGCAAATCAAATATGTTGGAGAGGAATTACAGCATACAAATTACCTACAAAATTTAAAAACGAATTAAACGAAGCTTGGGGGAAATCCGAACGTTTTGGTTTCGTTCAAATCTCACAAAATAAAGTGTATTGGTATGCTTTAAAATCTTTTAAAAAGAATAAAGAAGAATTCAATATAAATAAAATTGAAGATTACTTTAGCACCTATAATACTGTTATAAAAGGCATTATTTCTTCAACTGAAAAAGAACAAATTAATACTGCCGAAATTTCAGATTTAAAACCAACAAGCATTTGGTATAAAGAAAATATATGCTTAATAGGAGATGCAGCTCACGCAATGACACCAAATTTGGGACAAGGTGCTTGTCAGGCTATCGAAGATGCTTTTGTGCTTTCAGAATGCTTGGGCAAATATGAAACTACCCGAGCATTTGAGGAATACCAAAAACTAAGATTACCAAAAGCGCATCAAGTAGTTAAAACAAGTTGGTTAATTGGAAAAATAGCACATCTTAAGAATCCAGTATTAATTGGTTTACGTAATCAAATGTTAAGATTAACGCCTTCTTCAATTAATAGAAAACAGAATGAACAAATTTTTCAATTGGTAGAAATATGATAACTACAATATTATCTATAATCTTATTAATCATTTTCACTTTACTAGGCTTTATACATTTCTATTGGCTTTTTGGTGGGAAATGGGGATTAGAAAACGTAATTCCAACAAAAGACAATAAATCCATTCCCCTCTCAATTCCTAAATTTGCAACTTTAGTAGTAGCTCTTGTTTTAGTATTATTTGGACTAATTTATCTAGTGAAATCTGGAATTACAAATATTCAAGTTCCAAATTGGGTAACAAATTATGTCTACTGGGTAATTCCATCAATATTTATTTTAAGAGCAATTGGAGATTTTAAATATGTTGGATTATTTAAAAAAATAAAGAATACTGAATTTGCTATAGCTGATTCAAAATGGTTTATCCCCTTGTGTTTGATGATTGGAATATTTGGAATGCTAATACAACTACTGAATAAATAACTGAGGGTAATTAACCGTTTATGTAAAACTTAATGTACGTGTGTATTAATTAGTATCCAAAAAATCATAGATATTTATTTTAATTAACACAAAAGCATAATCTAAAGGTGATCTATTAAATTATCTTTGTGCCGTTATGCAAAAAAAAAATAAAAACAATATAAAAACCATTGAGCTATTTTTAAAAGGGTCTAGTTTTTATAGAGGTATTGTTTTAACTGTATCTATTGTTATACCACTAATTATATTGTATTTCTTAGATGGTTTTCAGTTTGCACCCTCTATAGTTTTAGGAGCATTTTTAAATGCACCTAGTGACATTCCAGGTAATTTAAAACGCAAAATTAATGGCATCTTAATAAGTATTGTTTTATGTTCCCTAGTTACCTTCATTATTCTCATTACCAAGTCAATATTTATCGTATTATTTATCTCAATACTAATTTTAAGCTTTATAATTGCTTTGATTTCTGTTTATGGTTTTAGAGCTTCTTTAGTTTCTTTTTCTGGTTTATTAGCCATTGTCTTAGCATTGGCAGTACAAAAACCTGACATACAATCAATAATAACACATATTGGTTTAATGGCTATTGGTGGAGCTTGGTATTTGGCAATATCCTTGTTCTTTGGCTGGGTGTTTCCTAAAAAAGATGATGATCAATTACTTTCTGACACACTTCTGTTAACTGGAAAATATTTAAAAGTAAAAGCTAAATTACTGGCTAAACCTCACAAGAGAGAAAAATTTTCTAAAAAAGCACTTGTACTACAAACACAAATAAGTGAAAAGCATGAAACTTTAAGAGAATTATTGTTAGAAGGTAGAAAGCGTTCAGGAAGGTCACATACTAATGAAAAGCGCTTACTCATATTTATATCATTAGTAGATATTTTTGAGTTGGCATTAGCAAATACATTGGACTATTCTAAAATAGATATATTATTCAACTTAAAAAAGCAGCATTTAAATGCTTTCAAAAAAATGAATAAAGTAATGGGCAATCATCTTATTTCTTTATCTGAAATCTTACTAAAAAAAGGTAATCTTCCTAATCTAGAAATTTTAAACAAAACCATTAAAGAAGCTGCATTATCTATTGAAAACTATGTAGCAGAAGTAAAACTTCCAGAAGCAAGAGAAGGAGCAATTACTCTTAGAAACCTATACGATTACCAGAAACAATTGTTAGAAGAAGTAATTGCCATAAGACGTATTTTAAGCAATGTAAAAAACAATACTAAAGTTATATTAAAAGCGCAAGAATCAAGACAGTTCTTAACTTTACAAGAATATAGATTTAATATATTAACACAACATATTAGCTTAAAATCACCAATGCTAAGACACGCTTTAAGAATATCCCTGGCAATTGGTTTTGGTTTTCTATTGGGAAGCTTATTAGATATAAAAAACTCTTACTGGATAGTATTAACCATTATTGTAATAATGCGTCCAAATTATGGACTTACTAAAGAGCGTTCTAAAAACAGAGTAATAGGAACAATTATTGGCGCTTCATTTGCCACTGGTATTGTAATTATCACCCAAAACACTATTGTTTATATGGTTTTAGCTACTGTTTCCTTAACTTTTGCTTTTTCCTTAATACAACAAAGCTATAAAGCTGGAGCTGCATTTATTACATTAAACATTGTTTTTGTATATGCACTTATTGACCCCAATGCATTTTCTGTTATACAATATCGTGTTTTAGACACAATTATTGGTGCAGGCATTTCCATATTGGCTAATTACATTGTATTCCCTAGCTGGGAGTATAAAAACTTGGATAACGTAATTTTAAAAGTGATAAAATCCAACGATAATTATCTTGATGCCACTAAAAACCTATACCATAGTAAAGAAGAAAATACTTTACAATATAAAGTAGCCAGAAAAGAGGCATTTTTGGCAATAAGTAATTTAAATGCTGCTTTTCAAAGATTAACCCAAGATCCAAAATCTAAACAAAAAGAGTCTGCTTTAATATATGATATTGTAACATTAAATCATACTATACTTTCTGCTATTGCATCTGTAGGAAGTTATATTGTTAATCATAGAACAACAGAAGCTTCAAAAGAATTTGATATTATAATTTCTACTATCTCTAATTCTTTAAAAAATTCATCCATAAAAATACAGGGAGATACAGGCAAACTAAAATTGAATAAAAAAGATGTATTTCTAGCTGAAAAAAAATTAGCAGATACATATACCAATCTTTCTGAAGCTCGGGATAATGACATTAAAGCAGGCCAGACAGAAATAGATAAAAAAACACTATTAAACCTTCAAGAGGCACATCTTATAACCAATCAATTAATTTGGCTCAGAACACTTTCAGAAAACTTAAGAAAGGTTATTTATAAATACAAGACTATTTTTCACCAGAAATAGCCTCATATATTTTATACTTACACAAACTCTTGCTGCTGTTACTTACTAGCAAAAAGTTTTACATCTTCTTCTGTTACTTCTTGTCCTCCTAGAATAATTAAACGTTCAACAACATTACGTAGTTCTCTAATGTTACCTGTCCAATCATAACTCTTTAATAGAGCAACAGCCTTATCTGAAAATATTTTTTTTACCGTTCCTTGCTCTTTTCCTATTTTATCTGAAAAATATTCTATAAGCAACGGTATATCTTCTCTTCTATCATTTAAAGCTGGTACTTTTATGAGTATTACAGCTAATCTATGATATAAATCTTCTCTAAAATTACCTTCGCTTATTTCTTTTTTTAAATCCTTATTAGTAGCCGCAACCACTCTAACATCTACTTTAATATCTTTGTCTGTACCTACTCTAGAGATTTTACTTTCTTGAAGGGCGCGCAATACTTTTGCTTGTGCAGGCAAACTCATATCTCCTATTTCATCTAGAAAAATAGTACCTTTATTAGCAGCTTCAAACTTACCCGCTCTATCTTTAACAGCAGATGTAAAGGCACCTTTTACGTGTCCAAAAAGTTCACTCTCTATTAATTCTGATGGTATAGCAGCACAATTTACTTCTATAAATGGCGCTTTACTACGTGGACTTTTTTCGTGCAACCAATGAGCAACCAACTCCTTTCCTGTACCATTTGACCCCGTAATCAGTACCCGAGCATCGGTAGGAGCTACTTTTTCTATCATCTCTTTAATAAGAGAAATGCCACTACTTTCTCCAATCATTTGATAGTTTTTACTAACTTTCTTTTTTAATATTGTATTCTCTACAACTAACTCTTTTCTATCCAATGCATTACGTACGGTAGTCAATAATCTATTTAAATCTGGTGGTTTAGATATATAATCAAAAGCTCCCATACGCATTGTATTTACAGCTGTGTCTAAATCACCATGACCAGATATCATTATAAAAGGTATTTCTGGCTTTATTTTACTTGCAGCTTCCAAAACCTCAACTCCATCCATTTTTGGCATTTTAATATCACATAGTACCAAATCATAATCATTCTTCTTAATGGCTTCAATCCCTTTCAATCCATCCTCTGCCTCTTCAACACTATATTTGTCGTTTTCTTCTGATAAAATTTTAACCAGTACTCTACGAATTGCTGACTCATCTTCTATTACTAATATTTTTGACATACTTGTGTTTTAAAAAATTCCTATCTTAAATCCTGTTTTAAAATATACATTTCCATCGTTATACAAAGAGTAAACTCGTTTTCTTTTTTCATTCCTTAATATTCCTCTTTGTGATAGAGTATGACCAACTAGACCATAAAGAGAGATGTTTTTATTAAAATTATACTGATAACCTACTGCGCCAACAACTACAGACAACGAAAGACCTGAACCCAAATCATTATCTGGCAAGACAATATTATTCTGTATATTTACAAAGTAACCATCCAATAATAATGCCGTTTTAAATATATGCCTTTTTTTTATATGGTATTTAAATTCCATCCGTGGAATACCAACCATATATGACCATTTAGGATGAAATCTTTTATAGTAGCTAATTATTGGCAATGGCAGAGGAAAACCTGTGGCACTGTTATAAGATACACCTAACACTAACCTTGTTGGTTTATCTACTTTCATATTTGCCTTTATACTCAATAGTGAAAAATTTAGCTTTAAATCTTCCTTCTGTACTTTATTCACAAAGTTAGATGCCAGTCTAGGTGTTACCAAGCCAACAAATGTCCATTCTTCATTTAATCTATGTATATATCCTAAATTAAGATCTATGATTCTTAGCTTTTCCAATTCCTCATCATCAAACGGATGAATACTATCATTATCAAAATCTATTAAACTGTACTCTGCTCCAGCAACCAAATACCTTTTATTATTTAACTTAATAGGTACGTTGGCTAAAAAACGATATCTGGATATTCTCCTTGCTGACTCTCCTTCTGGCAATGCTGTATACTCTAATCTAAGTAGGTCTGAGCTTTGCGAAAGCACAAATTCCACCATCAACAATAAGCCAAATCCTAGTATTTTTTTCATAAATTTATGAGAGATAAATCATCATTTTATATTTTGGCTTATAATATGAATATCTCTTTGAGGAAAAGGTATTGAAATATTATTCTCTCTAAAAGAACTATCTATTAAATACCTTAAATCACTTTTTACTCTAGGGTCTCCATAACTGTCATTTGTATAATATACAATGGAAAAAAGTAAAGCTGAATCTCCAAAATCTTCAAACAAAACAAATGGTTTAGGGTTTTTTAAAATACCCTTTTGAATGCTTGCTACCTCTAATAGTAGCTTAGTTACCAATTGTACATCACTACCATAAGCTACCCCTATTTTTACAGATTCTCTAGTTGTCTTATGGTTTTGTGTATAATTATAAATACTGTCTGTTAAAAATTTATGATTGGGTATTACTATTACTTTATCATCTCTAGTTAATGCCCTAGTTGTTCGTAATCTGGTTTCAAAAACTCTACCTACTTTACCTTCTACCTCTATAATATCACCAACGTGTAAAGATTGATCTAATATTATTAAAATACCTGATATTATATCTTGAAAGAGATACTGCAATGCAAAACCCAAACCCACAAACAATGCTGCAGAAGCTGTAAGCAATACTGTAAGATCTACTCCTGAAGAATTTAAAATAGTTATAATAACCAGTATATACAAGAAGTATTTTAAAAATCCGAAAATACTTAGAAACTTATTCTTGTCATCTTGGGGCAACTTAGATATGACTATTTTATGTATTAACCGTAAAAGAAAAGTAACCACAATAAGCGCTATTATGATAGTAGCTAAAGTACCTATTGTTATAACTACTTTTTCACCATCTACCAACTTATATGATAAAAACTCCTGAAAGTAACGTATTATTTCTTTTATCTTTTCCATATTAATATCTTAACCATCTATACAAATCTTTATAACTTGGTTTTTTACCATACATTAATATACCTATTCTATAAATTTTAGCTGCTAACCAAACTATAGCTAAAAAAGTAACAATAAGTAAAAAAATAGATAATACTAACTGCCAAACTGGTACACCTCCCTCTCCAACTCCTGAAGATAAACGCATTAACATAACAATTGGTGATGTTAGAGGAAATAGAGAAAAACCTACAGCAACTGGACCGTGTGGATTACTAAAAACCGAAATAAAACCAACATATATAGCTAACATTAATGGTGATATTACTGGTAACATAAACTGTTGAGTATCTGTCTCATTGTCCACAGCCGCGCCTATAGCAGCGTAAATAGAACTATAGATTAAATAGCCCAAAATAAAATAGATTAAAAAACAACTTAAAAGAGTTAACCATGGAATTTGCAGAAACATATCTGCGTATTGCTGCATACTATTATTCATTCCTGAGCTTGCCATTTTCATAGCCTGAGTTTGAGGTAAATTACCACTATTCTGTATGGCAGAAAAATCTAAATCAAAAACTAGAAAAACAATGGTAAACAAGATTGATGCAGAAACTATCCAAATAACAAATTGTGTAACTCCAGCTAAAGAGGTTCCTATAATTTTACCCATCATTAATTGAAAAGGTTTAACAGATGATATAATTACTTCTATTACTCTACTTGTCTTTTCTTCTATTACGCTACGCATTACAAAGCTACCATAAATGATAATGAACATCATAATTAAATACCCAAAACCTCCACCTACTATGGCATTCATTTCATTTAAACCTTTAAGGTTCTCTTTACCAAAAAAGGTTGATGTATTAATGGAAAAATTCTTATTCACATCACCATATTCTTGTTCAGTAACACCTAAACTTTCTAATCTCTTTTGTTTTAATCTATTTTGAAAAACATCTTCTAAATCATCTAAAAACCCATCACTAGGAGATTCTTTAGAAAAAAAGTATGTCTGCTTAGCTACCTCTTCCATTGAATTACCAGAAGGAATATGTATTAATCCATAATAATCTAAGCGCTGAGTGGAATCTTTAGCCTCTTCTAATGTTAGATTATAAAATTGCACAACAGAAGCAGTTGGTATGGTAGAGAAGTCATTTGTAAAGAAGTTACTTTCATTTAATACGGTTACCACCTTTTTATCACTACCATTCAACATTGCCAAATAAACTACCAAGGCAACCATACTTACCATTAAAATAGGGCTTAAAAAAGTCATTATAACAAAAGACTTATTCTTTACCTTGGCTAAATACTCTCTTTTTATGATTAAACTTAATTTGCTCACGAGTTTGTTTTTCTATTTACGGTTTCTATAAAAATATCATTGGCAGAAGGTATTGTTTCTACAAAATGATTTACTTTCCCTTTTTCTGATAGGTAAGATAATAATGCACCTGTATCATTGGAAGGTAATTGGATTCTAAAATCCAATTGTTTATCCACTTCATCATAACTAGATAACCATATTTTATGAGTTTCCCCTAATTTTTTTACTATTTCATTCTTTTCAGAAACCTCTAGTCCTACATTAAAAATATTGTTTTTATATTCTTTTTTAATATCTGATAACTTACCATCTAATATTTTTTCTGACTGGTGAATCAGTGCAATGTATTCACACAACTCTTCTACTGACTCCATCCTATGTGTAGAAAATATTATAGAAGCACCTTCTTCTTTAAGCTGAAGTATTTCATCTTTGATTATATTAGCGTTTATAGGATCAAAGCCACTAAAGGGTTCATCAAAAATTAATAACTTGGGCTGGTGAAGCACAGTAACTACAAATTGTATTTTTTGTGCCATACCTTTAGACAATTCTTGTACTTTCTTATTCCACCAACCACTTATATCCAATCTATCAAACCAATATTTTAATCGTTCTGTGGCTTCTGTTTTAGAAAGTCCTTTTAGTTGTGCCAAATACAATGCTTGTTCTCCAACTTTCATACTTTTATACAATCCTCTTTCTTCTGGTAAGTAACCAATAGTAGCTATATGTTCTGGTTTTAATGGTTTTCCATCAAAAAAAACAGTGCCAGTATCTGGAAATGTAATTTGATTAATAATTCTTATAAGTGTTGTTTTTCCTGCACCATTTGGACCCAAGAGTCCATAGATACAATTCTTTGGTATTTCTAAGGTTACATTGTTCAAGGCCATATAAGTCCCAAACTTTTTAGAGACGTCCTTTGCCGCCAAGATAGTGTTCATTCTTGCAATTTTTCCAAAGATATGTAAATGGAACTATATAAAAATAAAACCCACCCTTATTTACACAAGGATGGGAAAAAAAATGAGCAGTGTTTACCACTGCCCAATATTTAGTGTTTTTATGAGAACATATCCTTAACTTTTTCAAAAAAAGATTTATCAGATTTTTCTGGTTGAGGCGTAAAATTTTCATGCTCACTCATACGCTCAAAAAAGTCGCGCTGTTCTTTATTAAGTTCTTTTGGTGTCCATACATTTACATGTACTAAAAGATCACCGCTTCCATAACCATTTAAACTGGTAATACCTTTACCTCTTAATCTTAAAATTTTACCAGACTGTATTCCTTCTTCTAATTTTATTCTTACTTTACCTCCAACGGCATCTATTTCTTTAGATGTTCCTAAGATTGCTTCAGAAATACTTATATACAAATCATAATGCAGATTATCTCCTTCTCTTTTAAGTGTGCTATGTTCTTCTGTTTCTATTAAAACAATAAGATCACCAGCAACCCCATTTCCTGGAGCACTATTTCCTTTTCCTGAAACTTTTAGTTGCATACCATCCTCTACTCCGCCAGGTATTTTAATAGAAACCGTTTCCTCTTTTGCTATTAACCCCTGTGCATCTGCATTACTTGGTCTCTTATCTATTATTTGCCCACTACCGCCACAAGTGCCGCAGGTTGCAGATGTTTGCATTCTACCTAGAATTGTATTTGCAATTTTTGTTACTTGCCCGCTACCATTACATGTAGAACAATTTTTATATGTAACTCCTTCTGCCTGTACTTTGCGTCTAACTTTAACTTTCTTTTCTACTCCATTAGCTATTTCTTCTAGTGTTAGCTTTACTTTAATTCTAAGGTTAGATCCCTTTACTCTGCGTTGACCACCTCCGCCAAAACCGCTAAAGCCACCAAAACCGCCGCCGCCAAAAATATCTCCAAACTGACTAAAGATATCGTCCATATTCATACCCCCAAAGCCACCTCCGCCAGCAGCACCTTCAAATGCTGCGTGACCATACTGATCATAACGTGCTTTTTTATTAGGATCACTTAACACTTCATATGCTTCAGCAGCCTTCTTAAACATTTCTTCTGCTTTTGTATCTCCAGGGTTTTTATCTGGATGATACTCAATAGCTTTTTTACGATATGCTTTTTTTATTTCTGCTGCTGTTGCATTTTTAGTAATGCCCAATATGCTGTAAAAATCCTCTTTCATTGCTTTTTTTTAGTTCCCAACCACTACTTTAGGGTGACGAATAATTTTATCTCCCAAGGTAAACCCCTTCTCTATTATATCTATTATTTTACCTTTCAGTTTTTCATCTGGTGCAGGTATCTGCGTAATTGCTTCATGTACATCTGCATTAAACTCATCTCCTTGTTCCACTTGTATTTCTTGTAAGCCCTTACCTTTTAAAGTTTCTACAAACTTATTTTTTATTAACTCTACCCCTGTTACTAATTCTTTGTCTTTAGACTTAGAAATTTCTTTCATAGCACGGTCAAAATCGTCAATTACTGGCAACATAGACAAAATTACTTCTTGCCCAGCAGTTTTAAATAGATCCATACGCTCTTTTGACGTTCTCTTTTTGTAATTTTCAAACTCAGCAAACAATCGCAAAAATTTATCTTTTTCTTTTGCCAAATCTTGCTGCAATTTATCTTCCAAAGATACTTCTTCGGTTTCCTCTACTACAGTTTCTGTATTATCTTTAACTTCTGCCGTAGCCTTTTTATTTTTTTCTTCTTGTGCTACTTCTTCAGCTTTATCTTTTTTGCTCATTTATGCTAACGTTTATTATCTAGAATTTTAAGAGGGCAAAAGTACTGCCATTTCTTTAAAAATGTCAAAATGTCATTAAAATTTTACATTCAAAGTTTAATTGCCCTGAGCATTTCTCTTTTCCCTGGTGGTCCTGGCAAACGTTCTACTTTAAACCCTACTGCTTGCATTGCCCTTCTAACACTACCTTTGGCAGAATATGTCACCAAAACTCCATTAGTTTTTAAGGCCTTGTACATTATAGAAAATACAGTCTCTGTCCATAATTCTGGCTGTACCCTTGCACCAAAGGCATCAAAATAAATAAGGTTAAAGACATTTTCATCTTTTATATCAAGAAAATTTTGTTGCCTCTTTAATAATGTAAAATTTGGCAGAATATCTTCTGTTACTTCCCAAGCAGAAGTATGCATTTTTATAAAAGCTTCTTGAGATTCTAAAGCATTTAATTGTTTTATATAATTAAGCTGTTCTACTTCTTGTAATGTAATTGGGTATGCCTCTAGGCCTGTATACTGTATGGTTAAGTTATATTTAGGTGCTTCTAGGGTGGTAATTAAAGCATTTAGACCTGTACCAAAACCTATTTCCAATATAGAAATGCTGTCGTTCCTAAACAAAGACAAACCATGTTTTATAAATACGTGATAAGCCTCTTGAACTGCTCCGTGTACGGAATGATACTGCTCATTCCATTCTTCTATTTGAATAGTTTTGGAACCATCAGCGGTAGTAATTATCCTGCGCTTCAAAATTATTTTCTTAAAATAACCCCATCAGCTTCAAACCTGTATGTTTTTTTTGGAGCAATGATTTGTGCTATTTCTTCTTTGGATTTTCCTGCATCCACTGCATAATGTTTTTGCTCATCAACCGACATTTCCTCTACAAATGCCACTCCATCAACAACAACTTCTTTACCTGCTATATCCTTAGGAACAAAAAAACCATAGTCTTTAAATTTTACCATTGCTTCTTCTCCGTTTCCTAAATCTAAACGCATCCAACAACCTTTTGAAGAACAAACTTCTAATACCCTTGCCGTAAACTTGGCATTAATTGTATCTGTCTTTACTATATTATGATAAACACTAGACATATCACTTGCCATTTTAGCATTTTTATCATCTATTTCTTTACCAAAAGTGATTGTTTTTTCAGCAGCAGCAACAGAATTAGATTCAACCGGTTCCTTTTTATCGGTTTTACACGCTAAAAACAATAATATAAATACAAGCGAAATGTTAAAACTTTTCATATCTGACAAAATTTGGTAGTAAAATGCAAATTTCAACATTTTTAATCTAAAAAAGAAGTACTAATACTGATAATTGATTAATTTTATCATCCTAAATTCTGATTTACAATGGAAATTACTACAAACCAAATTAGTGTTGAGAAGACAAAACACACTAAAATAAACGATGTTGATTTTAATAATCTTTCTTTTGGAAGTATTTATACAGATCATATGTTGGTATGTGATTACAAGAATGGTGCTTGGGAAACACCCAAAGTTGTACCTTACCAACCAATTACATTAGACCCGTCTGCCAAAATATTTCATTACGGACAATCTGTTTTTGAAGGAATGAAGGCATATAAGGATGAAAATGATACAATTTGGATGTTTCGACCTTTAGACAACCATAAACGTTTAAACTTATCATCTAAAAGATTGGCTATTCCTGAAATTCCTGAGAATTACTTTATGGAAGGTTTAAAAGCATTATTAAGGACTGATAGTGATTGGATTCCTAAAATAGCAGGAAGTTCTTTATATATTAGACCATTTATTTTTGCAACTGGTAAAGGATTTCACGCATCTCCTGCAGATGAATATAAGTTTGTAATTTGTGGGGCTCCTTCTGGCGCATATTTTTCTGGAGAAGTAAAAGTATTAATTGAAGAAAAATATTCTAGATCTGCCAATGGGGGTGTTGGTTTTGCAAAAGCTGGTGGAAATTATGCGGGTCAATTTTACCCTACGCAACTAGCAAATGACAAAGGATATCAACAAGTTATATGGACAGATGATAATACACACGAATATATTGAAGAAGCTGGAGCAATGAATGTTTTTGTCCGTATAAACGACACATTACTCACTTGCCCAACTAGTGATAGAATTCTAGATGGTATTACCCGTAAAAGCATTTTAAAAATAGCTGAAGATGAAGGTATTAAAACTGAAGTGCGTAAAATCTCTGTACAAGAACTGATAGATGCAGCTAATGATGGTAGCTTAAAAGAAATGTTTGGTGCTGGTACTGCAGCCGTTATTTCTCCCATTTCTGGATTTGGATACAGAGAAAAAGATTATAATCTTCCTAAAATAGAAAACAGTTATGCTATGCAATTAAAAAACCGCATAACCAATATACAGTATAACAAAGCAGAAGACAAATTTGGTTGGCGCTACAGAGTATAGTAACGTTAAAACACAAACAAAACAATCAATAAAAAAAGGAACCTTTAAAAAGATTCCTTTTTTTTAATTAGTAAAGCCTTAAAAAAAAATAACACATTGATTATATATCAGTTACTCTTATTTTTTAACATATAACCTGAGTTCGATGTAAGAAGATTTATGTCAGGCTAAGTGATTTTCGATAGAAAATTGTATCGAAGATAAGTAAATTTTAAACCAAAAGCTTTGTCATCTTGAGCTTGCCGAAAGGACGATACAATTTTTATTAGTTTCACTATAAAAAATCACTTAATATGGCAGGTTTTTTTTAATCAAATTCTTAGACCGAACTCAGGTTATTAGTAAGGGCTAGGCACATAAAAATATGAATATGACTGCAGGACATCGTTGGTACTTACCCAAAAGACGGGTATAATCTTAGGAGAGATGACCTTCAGCACTAATCTATACGATGGACATACCTTAAAAGATGTCTTTACCCAACCCCGTGAACTTACTGGAAGAACACCCAAAACAGCTACGGTAGACAGAGGCTACAAGGGAAAAAAGATGGTAGAGGAGACACTGGTTAATATTCTAAAAACTCCCACTAAAGAAAGACAACGATTATCAAAAGCGAAAAAAACGTAAGCATTTTAGAAGAAGAGCTGCTATTGAACCCGTAATAGGTCATCTTAAATCAGATCACAGGGCAGCAAGGAACTTCTTGAAAGGACAATAAGGAGATAGTATCAATTTAACATGGCTGCCACAGGATTCAACTTCAAAAAGTTGGTGAAAAAGCTCAAGAATGAAGCTCTTTGGGTCTATCTTGAAATCCAAAATATCTTCAGTTATCAATTTCTATCAATATTCAAAAATAAAAATAGCGCCCTAACAACTTAATATGACCTTTTTAAGGGTTGGCTAAATAATTTAATTTTTTATTTGGACTTATTCTAAATAATCTACATCTTTGCATTTATATTTATTAAATCTAAATAAGATATATTTAATTTATAGTTGTATATCTAAAAGTAATTTGTATGTATTAAGAATTAATATAAATTTTATAAGTCTACTCTTTTTAAACGAATAGTCTACAATCTAAAATAATTATGAAAATGAAATTACTAAAGAAAATTGTATTCAGTTTATTTTTCACATTTGGGATATTGGCGTCTAGTGCAACTCCAAAAAATTATGAAAAAAACCCCTTCTTAGAAAAAACGTATTGGGAAACTAAACCTAGTATAAAGAGCATTGATGACAACATAGCAAAAGGACATTCTATTACAGAGGCAAATGGTGGTGGTTTTGACAGTGTTACTTTTGCCATTTTTGCAAATAACCCAATAGAAACTATTGATTACATTATACAAAAAGGAAATTCTGTAAATAAAAGAACCCATGACTCTAGAACCTATATATTTTGGGCAGCTTATATGGGCAACTTAGATTTAATGAAATATCTAGTAAATAAAGGAGCAAAGACAGATTTAAAAGATTCTCACGGCTTTTCAATTCTTTCTTTTGCGGCTGCAACAGGACAATTAGATACCAAAATATATGATTATTGTTTAGAATTAGATGCAGACATAATAAATGAAAAGGACCACGATGGTCGTAATACTCTTTTAATTATTATGCCTAAACTAGAGAATATTAAGATTTTAGACTACTTTGTTAGTAAAGGAATAGATATAAACAGTACTGATAAATATGGAAATGGTATTTTTAATCATACAGCAAGAGGCGGAAACATCTCACTTCTAAAAGCACTAGTAAAAAAAGGAATTTCTACTAAAGCAAATACTAAAACTGGAGAAAATGCTATTTTTTTTGCAACTAAGGGGGGAAATGTAAATACAGAGCTCCTTTTATACTTAGAAAGTTTAGGTTTAAAGTCTAATATAACTACTGATAAAAACCAAACTCCACTTCACATTTTAGCAAGATCATCTAAAGATTTAAAAATATATGATTACTTTATAAAAAAAGGCGTAGATGTAAATAAAGTAGATATTAATGGCGCAACTGCATTAATTAATGCTGCTAGCAGAAATTCATTAGAAGTAGTTACATATTTAGCAGAAAAAACAGATAATATAAATCTAACAGATAATAAAGGAAATTCTGCCTTAACTAAAGCTGTAAGTAGTAATACAGCAAAAGTTGTTGCTTATCTATTATCAAAAAAAGCAAATGCTAAAGTATTAGATCAAAAAAATAACACCTTAGCATATTATTTAATACGCAACTACAACACTAAAAATACATCTGATTTTGAAGCCAAAAAAACTGAATTGGTAAATGCAGGATTAAATTTAAGCACATTACAAGGAGATGAAAAAACACTATACCATTTAGCCATTGATAAAAATGATATAGAATTATTAAAAAAAATAAAAGATTTAAATATAGACATTAATGCAAAAGACAAACAGGGAAATACTGTATTGCATTATGCTGCTATGAAAACAGACGACCTTAAAATTCTTAAGTATTTAATAGCTAGTGGGGCAAATACTAAATTAACTACAGAGTTTAATGAAAATGCTTATGATTTAGCAATAGAAAATGAACTATTAAAAAATATGTCTGTACAATTTTTAAAATAAATAACTATGAAATCTACTATAGAAACTTATTTAAAGGTATTGGTAATTGTTTTACTAACTTTTACATTTACGGCATTTACATCTAAAAATAGTACCCAAAACTATAAATGTATGATACAGATGGTAAACTATTCTGGTGAAAAAGCTTATGTTGTTGTTTCTCTAATGAATTCTAATGATACATATGAAAAAACAATATATGTACAAGGTGATGACAAAGAGTGGTATCCTGACCTAAAAAAATGGTGGGATTTTAGTACTAGTAAAAAAGAAAAAATAGATGCTATTACAGGTGCTACAATTGGTAATGGTGAGCGTAATATTATTTCAATATCCTTAGATAAAAAATATATAAACAATGGTTATAAGTTAAGGTTTGAATCTGCAGTGGAAAACCAAGAATATTATGCTGTGGATGCTGAAGTAGTTCTAGATTCAGAAACTATTAAAAATAAAGTAGATGGTAAAGGCTATATACGCTATGTTAGGATGGTACCAAACTAAATAATTTATGACAATTTCTATATGGAGATATAGTCATCTTATTTTGGCTATATCTTCTTCTCTTTTTCTACTATTAGCATCTATCACTGGAGTAATTTTAGCTATAGAACCAATAGATAACAAATTACAGTCTTATTATATTTCTGACTCAGAAAACCTTTCTGTAAGTAAAACTATGGAAAACCTGAGTCATAATTACAACGGAATACTTAGCATAAATAAAGATAAAAATGATTTTATTAGTATTACAACAGTAATTAATGGAAGTAATGAATCTTTTTATATAAACCCTTTTACAGGTAAAAAAATAGGCGACATTATAGAAAAAGCACCTATTTACAAATTTGCTACAAACCTACATCGTTCTTTATTTTTAAAAAGTATAGGACGTTTTTTTATTGGTCTAACATCATTTTTACTTTTCTTAATAGCTGTTACAGGCGTTATACTCATTGCTAAAAGACAAGGTGGAATTTTTAAATTTTTTTCTCCTTTAGTAAAAGAGAATTTTTCTCAATATTACCATATCATAATATCTAGAATAGTTTTAATTCCTATTGTTATCATAGCCGCTTCTGGTGTTTATTTGTCATTACTACGTTTTTCAATACTGCCAGAAACCAACATTGTTCACACAGTAGATTATGAAAACATAAAAGATAGCTCTAGAGCTACTCCAACAGATTTTGCTATATTCTCAGAAACTAAGCTATCTGAATTAAAAACTTTAGAGTATCCATTTTCAGATTTTATAGAAGACAACTATCTTCTTAAATTAAACAAAAAAGAGATTATAATTAATCAATTTACTGGAGAAATTTTAAGTGAGCAAGAATACCCTTTCACAGCAATAATCTCTAATTTGGCATCAGTTCTGCATACTGGTACAGGAAGTGCATCTTGGTCTATTGTTTTAGGACTTGCTACATTGGCAATTCCTTTTTTAATATACTCTGGGTTTGTAATGAGTCTAAGACGTCCTAAAACAAAAATCAAAAATAAATTTTCTAAAAACAATAGTAAATATATTATACTAGTTGGTTCTGAAGGAGGATCTACTCTTCAGTACGCGAGATTAGTCTACCAAGAATTAATAAATGCTGGGGAAAGTTGTTTTATGGCTGAAATGAATAATTATAGTAGCTATAAACAAATGGAGCACCTCATCATTATAACTGCTACATATGGTCAAGGCAAAGCTACAACAAATGCTAAAAATTTTATAAAAAAATTTAAAAACACAGAACAAAACTCCCCATACTCATACTCTATTGTTGGTTTTGGTTCTACTTCTTATCCAGATTTTTGCCAATTTGCATATGAAGTGGACAACTGTATAGATACGGATAAAAAAAGTAATAAAATACTAGAACTACATACTGTAAATAATAAATCTTTTGAATCCTTTTCACAATGGGTAAACTTATGGTCTAAAAAAGTTGGAGTAATTATAAAACTGAATAAGTTAGAAGTAGCTTCTATAAAGAAAAAAACATCACTCTTTAATGTTGTACATAAAACTAATGTTATCACTACCAATAATGATAACTCATTTTTATTACAATTAAAATCTTTAACAAAAACTAACTATAATTCTGGTGATTTATTAGCTGTATATCCTGAAAACGATTCTACAGAACGTTTATACTCTATTAGTAAAGTTGAAGAAAATAATATTCTAATAAGTATAAAAAAACACGACAATGGTGTATGCTCTAATTACCTTAATAACTTACAAATCAATAACAAGGTTGAAGCCTACATTATTAAGAATAAAGACTTTCACTTTCCTAAAAAAGCACCAAAAATAGTTTTTATTGCAACTGGTACTGGTATTGGCCCATTCTTAGGAATGATTAAAAGTAATCATGAGCAAAAAGATATTATTATGTATTGGGGAGCTAGAACCAAAGCATCATATATGCTTTATAAAGATATTATAGAAGATAGTATTAATAACAACAAACTTAAATCTTTTAATACGGCTTACTCTAAGGCTACTGAAAATAAGATATACGTACAACACCTTATTGAAAAAGATCAAGAAAATATTGCAGCTCTTCTAAAAGAAAAAGGAGTTATAATGATATGCGGATCTATAACTATGCAAAATGAAGTTTTACAAACATTAGAAAAAATTTGTATTGAAAAACTTGGTAATAAATTAAGCTATTACCAAAATAAAAAGCAAATTAAAATGGATTGTTATTAATTAAGCTACAAATTTTAGGTTTTCTGCTTTTTTTTACGAGCAGCAGGAAAAAGAACATTATTTAAAATTAATCTATACCCTGGAGATGTTGGATGTAATTCTAATTCCGTTTTTGGGTCTCCTACTCTATGCTGATAATCTTCTGGATCATGACCACCATAGAATGTAAAAAAGCCTTTTCCTTTTATACCATGAATGTATCTGGCTTCATTATTTATTTTATTTTCTCCTAAAACCATAACTGTTGGTTTTATTTGTAATCTATTAAAAGCAGTAGTTTGTCCCATAAAGCCTTTCACTAAAGAGGTATGGTTTTGACACAACATAGTTGGTACAGGATCCCATTTTGCAGAAAAGTCCATTAAAGAAAAATAATCTGACTCTTTAGCCAACTGTCTTTTTCTTGTCATATCTATACTTGAAAACTCATAAACAGAAGGATTGCGTTCTAATGTAAAGTTGGTAAAAGCAAACGTTTTTTTAAAATCTATTTTAGATTGATAACTTGGCTCAGATGCGTCACCATCAAACATTGGCTCACAAATATCTATGCCTTCTGCTGCTAAAGCAATATCAAAACTATCTGTTGCTGAACACATAGCAAACATAAAACCTCCTCCTATAACGTAATTTTTTATTTTTAAAGCAACAGCTCCTTTTTCTTCTGATACTTTAGTATATCCTAACTTTAAAGCTAACTCTTCTGATTTTTGCTTACTTTCTAAATACCAAGGTGCTGCTCTATAAGTGCCATAAAATTTTCCATACTGCCCTGTAAAATCTTCATGATGTAGATGTAACCAATCATACAATGCAAGTTTGTCATTTAAAACCTCTTCATCATAAATAGTAACATATGGTATTTCTGCGTACGTTAAGACCATAGTAACAGCATCATCCCAAGGTTGATTACCTTTAGGTGAGTACACCGCAATTTTTGGTGCTTTTTCTAAAATAACAGCATCTTGATTTTTAGATGGGCTGCTTATCTCTTCTAAAATTGCTTCTGCTTGAGCATTTGAAATTATCTCAAAAGAGACACCTCTTATTTGACACTCTTTACGAATAGCATCACCATCTGGCAATAAAAAAGACCCTCCTCTATAGTTAAGTAACCATTGTACTTTTTGTTGCTTAGATAAAACCCAATACGTTATTCCGTATGCTTTTAAATGATTTTTTTGGCTATCTGCATCCATAGGAATTAAGATATTAGATGCAAAAGCACAAAATGCTATGTGGAAAATAAATAATGAAAGAATAAATTTTAATTGAGTCATATTCAAAAATAGTCTAAAATAGAGCTTATTTTACAAACTTTAACTATTAAAAAGGAACATCATTATCATCTTCTGGCTCCAACCTATCATTCATAGAACTGCCAAAAGCTTCATTGGCATTAGGAAGATTCTTAGTAACAAAAGGATTTTCTTCGTTTTCATTCATTTTTGATTGATATTCATAAGGAGAATCAAAATCATCTAAGTTATCAAACTTACCTTGGCTACCAATAAATTTAAGTCTTATGTTTTCTAAACCACCATTTCTGTGCTTTGCCACTATAAATTCTCCTTGACCTTGTGTTGGCGAATGCTCATCATCATCCCATTCATCAATTTTATAGTATTCCGGCCTATATATAAATGATACAATATCTGCATCTTGCTCAATTGCTCCAGATTCACGTAAATCTGATAGTATTGGTCTTTTACTTCCACCACGCGTTTCTACGGCTCTTGATAATTGTGAAAGTGCTATTACAGGTACATTTAATTCTTTTGCCAGCGCTTTTAAATTTCTAGAAATAGTAGAAATTTCTTGTTCACGATTACCCCCTTTTTGCGTTCCTCCTGCTGTCATTAGCTGCAAATAATCAATCATAATCATCTTAATGCCGTGCTGTGAAGCCAACCTTCTTGCTTTTGCTCTAAGATCAAAAATAGAAAGTGAAGGTGTATCATCTATAAACAATGGTGCAGACTCTAATGTCTTAACTTTTACGTTTAGTTGCTCCCATTCATGCTTCTCTAGTTTTCCTGTACGTAGCTTTTCTGATGACAACCCTGTTTCTGAAGAAATAAGTCTTGTAATTAACTGCACTGAAGACATTTCTAAGGAAAAGAATGCGACAGGTATATTAGATTGTACTGCCATATTACGTGCCATAGACAACGTAAGTGCTGTTTTACCCATACCTGGACGTGCTGCAACAATAATTAAATCACTGGGTTGCCAACCAGATGTTAGTTCATCTAATTTATGAAAACCAGATGGGACACCACTTAAACCTTCTTTACCTGCAATCTCCTCTATTCGCTTTTTTGCTTGAATCACTAAATTCTGTGCGGTTTCAGCTGAACGCTTTAAGTTTCCTTGAGTAACATCATATAATTTAGATTCTGCTGTATCTAACAAATCAAAAACATCCGTTGCATCATCATATGCTTCTTGTATAATCTCATTGGAAATTTTGATAAGACTTCTTTGTATAAATTTTTGAAGAATAATTCGGGCATGAAATTCAATATGTGCAGAAGATGTTACTTTTTGGGTAAGTCTAATTAAATAAAAATCACCTCCTACGACTTCTAATTTGCCATCTTGCTTTAGTTGGGATGAAACAGTTAATAAATCTATGGGTTCAGAAGTTTCAAACAGTTTAAAAATAGCTTCATAAATATGTTTATGTGCTTCTTTATAAAAAACATCTGGGTGTAAAATATCTATTACCTCATCTACACCCTTTTTATCAATCATCATAGCGCCAATAACGACCTCTTCTAAATCAATAGCTTGAGGAGGTATTTTACCTCTTTCTAAATTAATGATTGTGGACTTTTCTATTTTACGACCTACAACTGGGCTTGGTTTATCCATATATGTAAAAGTATATAATTAACCTTTAGTTAACTTTAAAATTAGTGGTAGCGATATCCACCATTGATTAACATTTTGATTGTTGATAAGTTACAAATTGTGTTCATAACCAAAAAAAATCCAAAGAATAGTCCTTTGGATTTATGTCTATTTTAGTAAAAATGCTTGCTAGCCGTTATAGACGCCCATATCTGCATATTTCTCCATCCTTGCATTCACCAATTCTTTTGGTGATAACTTTTTTAATTCCTCAAAATGTGAAATTATTTTGTTTTTTACAATCATAAAATTCTTATCTCTGTTCGTATGGGCACCGCCAGCTGGTTCACGTATGATTTCATCAATAAGTTTTAATTTTTTCATATCAGCAGCAGTTAACTTTAAGGCTTCAGCCGCTTGTTCTTTGTATTCCCAACTTCTCCATAAAATAGATGAACAAGATTCTGGTGATATTACGGAATACCACGTATTTTCTAGCATTAATACTTTGTCTCCCACACCTATTCCTAACGCTCCTCCAGAAGCACCTTCACCAATTATGACAACAATTATTGGTACTTTTAGGCGTGTCATTTCTAAAATATTACGAGCAATGGCTTCTCCTTGTCCTCGTTCTTCTGCTTCAATACCTGGATAGGCACCAGGCGTATCAATAAAACATACAACAGGTATATTAAACTTTTCAGCTGACTTCATTAAACGCAATGCCTTACGGTATCCTTCAGGGTTTGCCATACCAAAATTACGATACTGTCTTGTTTTTGTATTATATCCTTTTTGTTGACCTATGAACATAAAACTTTGGTCACCTATTTTTCCTAGACCGCCAATCATTGCTTTATCATCCTTTACATTTCTATCTCCATGAAGCTCTAAAAAAGTATCACCACAAATAGCATTTATATAGTCTAATGTATAAGGTCTGTTAGGGTGTCTGGATAATTGTACCCTTTGCCACGGCGTAAGGTTTTTATATATATCTTTTCTAGTCTCTGTTAACTTCTTCTCTATTTGCTTACAAGTTTCAGAAACGTCCACATCACTCTCTTTGCCTATAATCTGGCATTTATCTAACTGTTCTTCTAGCTCTTTGATAGGGAGTTCAAAGTCTAAATATTCCATATGTTCAAATAGATTTGTTTTTTATCAATAAACAAAGATAGAATATTAATGTAATTCACCTATTACACTGCTAAAAAATTCATCATTTTATATAAAAAAGAATGTTATTTAATAAAGAGTAACTCTCTATACTTTGTTAATGGCCATAACTCATTATCTACTAACTGCTCTAGTTTATCACTATTGTATCTTATTTCATTAAAATAAGGCTTTACTTTATTACAATACGCAATAGCCTTTTCATTTAATTCTTCTAATGTATTTGCATCTTTGCGTGCTAGCGTCATTGCATCTGTTATAGACTTAATTGAGTTAATATGCTCAGAAATTTGTTCAATAATTGTTAGCTGGGCTTTAGAAAATTCTTTGTATGATGTTTCATAAATTTCTTTTAATCCAGTGACTACTTTTACCAATTTGCTCTGGTAAGCCAATGCTGAGGGTATAATATGACCATATACCATTTCATTTAACACCCGTCCTTCTATTTGTAAGTGCATAATATAAGATTCTAATTCTACTTCTTGTCTAGCCTTTACTTCTACTCCACTCATTACCCCCATAGATTCAAATAAATCTAAACTCTTTTTTGTGGTTAACACTTGTAAAGCTTCTGGTGTAGTTTTATTATTACTTAGTTTTCTTTTTTTGGCTTCTTTTTCCCAATCTTGACTATAACCATCACCCTCAAACCTGATTCTTTTAGATGTTTTAATGTACTCTCTTAACACATTAAAAACAGCTTCATCCTTTTTTAGGCTCTTCTTTTCAATAAGTTCATCTACTTCTTTTTTAAAAGCTATCAATTGTTTTGCTACAATGGTATTTAAGACTGTCATTGGTTTTGCACAGTTGGTTTTGGAGCCAACTCCCCTCATTTCAAACTTATTTCCTGTGAACGCAAAAGGTGAAGTTCTATTTCTATCTGTATTATCTAATAATATCTCGGGTATTTTACCTACAACATTAAGTTTTAGTTCTGTTTTTTCTTCAGGTGACAATTTTCCTTTAGAAACCCCTTCAAGTTCATCTAAAACACTACTTAATTGTTTGCCAATAAAAATTGAAAAAATTGCTGGTGGCGCTTCATTAGCTCCCAATCTATGATCATTACTTGCTGATGCAATTGATGAACGCAATAGTTCTTCATAATTATCTACTGCCTTAATAGTATTTATGAAAAAGGTTAAAAATTGAAGGTTTTTCATTGGCGTTGTGCCTGGACTTAAAAGGTTTGTACCTGTATCTGTAGCTAACGACCAATTGTTATGTTTACCAGATCCATTTATTTGTGCAAAAGGTTTTTCATGAAACAACACTTTAAAGTTGTGTTTTTCTGCAACTTTATCCATAACATCCATTAGTAATAGGTTATGATCTACAGCCAGATTTGCTTCTTCAAAAACTGGAGCTAATTCAAATTGATTGGGAGCTACTTCATTATGCCTTGTTTTTACTGGTATGCCTAATTTTGTACATTCTATTTCTAATTCTTTCATAAAGTTTAAAACTCTATTTGGAATAACTCCAAAATAGTGATCATCTAATTGTTGCCCTTTAGCGGCTGAATGCCCAACTAAAGTTCTGCCTGTTAATACAATGTCTGGTCGGGAATAGGCAAGTGCCTTATCTACTAAAAAATACTCTTGCTCCCAACCTAAGGTAGCATTTACCTTTGTAACATTCTTATCAAAATACTTAGCAACAGCAGTTGCGGCCTCATCAACAGCAGATAATGCTCTTAACAATGGTGCTTTATTATCTAATGCCTCACCTGTATAGGCAACAAAAATTGTAGGAATACATAGTGTTTTATCATATATAAATGCAGGAGATGTAGGATCCCAAGCTGTGTAACCTCTAGCTTCAAAAGTATTTCTTATGCCTCCACTAGGAAAACTAGAAGCATCTGGTTCTTGTTGTACTAATTGTCCGCCACCAAATTTCTCCAAAGCTCTACCATCTGGTAGAATATCAAAAAAAGCATCATGTTTTTCTGCTGTTGCTCCTGTTAGGGGTTGAAACCAATGTGTATAATGTGTAGCGCCCATTGATATAGCCCAAGCTTTTATGCCTTCTGCAACTTGATCTGCTATTTTTCTATCTATTTTAGCTCCAGAAAAAACAGCCGCTTCAACACTAACTAAAGCATCTTTAGTTAAAAATTGCAACATTCTTTCTTTATTAAAAACATTACTACCAAAATTCTTAGACCTACTACCTTCTTCTTTTACAACAAATGTTGACCTTGACAGACTTTCCTTTACAGCTGCAAACCTTAATATAGACATAGAGATTAATTTTTAATGTAAAAATAATTACAAAATAAGTAATTAGACAGATAAAAAATAAAAATATTCTATTTTACCCCTAAAAAAATAAGGGTATTTAGAATTTTATCTAAAAAATATGTATTTACCCCTATTAAAATAGTGGTTATCTAATTAAAAAAATTATTTTTGCATCATCTTTAATGAAATTTAACTATAAACATTATGAGTAAATCTAAATTAGAATACATTTGGTTAGATGGTTACCACCCTACGCAAAATATGCGTAGTAAAACTAAAGTTGAAGAAAATTTTAGTGGAAAATTAGAAGACTGCCCTGTTTGGTCATTTGACGGGAGTTCAACTAGACAAGCTGAAGGAGGTTCTTCTGATTGTTTGTTAAAACCCGTAGCCATTTATCCAGACCCAGAAAGAAATAACGGTTATTTGGTAATGACTGAAGTTTTAAATGCTGATGGAACTCCACACGTTTCTAACGGTAGAGCTAAAATAGATGACAATGACAATGACTTTTGGTTTGGTTTTGAGCAAGAATATTTTATTATGGACAGAAAAACCCTTTTACCTTTAGGTTTCCCTGTTGGTGGTTATCCTGCTCCACAAGGTATGTATTACTGTTCGGTTGGAGGTAGAAATACGCATGGTAGAAACTTAGTTGAAGAGCATGCTGATTTATGTATTGATGCTGGGTTAAATTTTGAAGGCATAAACCAAGAAGTTGCAAGTGGTCAATGGGAATATCAATTATTTGCTAAAGGAGCTAAAAAAGCTGGTGATGAAATATGGGTGTCTCGTTATTTACTAGATCGTTTAACTGAAAAATATGGTTATTATATTGAATATCATCCTAAACCTTTAGGAGATACTGATTGGAATGGTTCTGGAATGCATGCTAATTTTTCTAATACCACATTAAGAACTTGTGGTTCTAAAGAAACGTATGAAAAAATTTGTGAAGCTTTTAGACCTGTTGTTAAAGAACATATTTCTGTTTATGGAGAATTTAACGACCAACGTTTGACTGGCAAACATGAAACTGCTTCAATTAGTGATTTTAGTTATGGTATATCTGATAGAGGTGCTTCTATTAGGATTCCTATAATAACTGTTGAAAAAGGCTGGAAAGGCTGGCTAGAAGACAGAAGACCTGCATCTAATGCTGATCCATATAAAGTAGCAGGGCGTATTATTGAAACCGTTAAATCTGCTAAAATATAAGCTTACAGTTAAATAAATTGTTGAATATAAAAACGCTCAAGAAAAGAAGTTCTTGAGCGTTTTTATATTCAACTTTGCTATGCTTATATGGTAAAATACACGAAAGCAATATAAGCACTTAGCAATATTATACCATCCCGCCACCCTAGACGAAGTCCTTTTGGAAAAAACACTAATGGTAAAAGAAGAAATGCTATACCTAACATCCATAAAATATCGTTAGTCAACAATGTTTCATCAACTACTTGTAAGGGAGTTATTAAAGCTGTAATGCCTAATACAGCAAAAATGTTGAAAATATTGGATCCAATTAAGTTTCCTAAAGAAATTGCTTTCTCTTTTTTCATAACTGCAATAATGGATGCTGCCAGTTCAGGAATACTAGTGCCAATAGATACTACTGTTACCCCTATTACTCTTTCACTAACTTCATAATACCGTGCTAATCCGGTTGCGCCATTAATTAATAACTCTGAACCTCCCCATAGACCAATACCTCCAAGTACTAAAAACAGAACCATTTTTAAATTTGGTAAAACTTCATCATCTTCTGGAGCTTCGTCTTCAACTGCTACTTTTTGAAATTTTAGTAAAAAAAGAATATAAACAACTAACAATATAACCATTATTAGTCCTTCATTAAATTCTATAACTCCATCAAAATATATAAATCCAAAGAAAACCAAAGATGCAGCCATTAAAATAGGCCAGTCCGTTGTATAAAAACTTTTACGAACATCTATGCTCCCTAATAAAACCGTTACTCCTAAAACTAATCCTAGATTGGCAATATTTGAGCCTACTACGTTACCTAATGCTAAGTCTGAAGAACTTTCTAATGCTGCTTTTATACTAACAATTAGTTCTGGAGCAGAAGTGGCAAAAGAAACAACTGTCATCCCCACAACAATTTTTGGAATTTTTAATCGTAAAGAAAGTGCAACTGCTGATTTTAAAAGCCAATTACCCCCCATTATCAAAAACGCAAGTCCAATAATTATGTATAGTAAATTTAGCATCAAATGATTTTTACGCAAATATAAGACAAGAATCCTTATTAAATTATAAATACATAAATCCTTAAAATGAATTTTACTGGCTTCTTACTGCTTAACAAAAGATATTGAGATCCTAATTCAACTATTAATGGATTTATATCTATATCTGTACCATCTTTAGTTTGGAATGTTGTGGTTGCTTTAAAAATAACATACGTCTGAATGGAATATTATAATTAACATGTATAAAATTTTAATGCTTAACCTGTAAATTATAGGTGAAAATTAATGACAAAAATCATAGATTTTTTCATTAATTGTTTAGTAAATTCTGTAAATAAAATTGATGGAAATGTTACCTAATATAATTAATCAATTAAATGATTTCACCAAAAAAGGTTGTTTTAAAAACGAAATAGCCCTTAGTTTAATCAAAAAGTAATAAAACACCCCTACAATTATAACTATTTTGTACAATAAATAGCATTTTATATTTCAATTAAAAACAAAAATATAGTAAAAAATATAAAATTTATAATATACGTTGTTAATTTACTTATGTATTAGTATTAAATTATAATAATTTTCTAATTTTCATTTGCAAATGAATAACTATTTCATATATCTTGATTGGATAATCGATTATTTACAACTATTTACTAACTATTAAAACAATACAATTATGATTATTCTAACAAAAATTTTATTTAGTTATTTACTCTTACTAATACTAATGTCAATTTAAGAAAAGTCATATAGGCCTATATAATATAAGGTTGCTACATAGCAACCTTATTCTTTTCTTATTATGTATATTTGTGAAACCAAATTTATGAACAAAGCTATCTTTAAATTCATTGCAAAAACAAATAAGCTATTTTTACCTTCTTACAGTAAAAAACAATTAGATCTTACAAAAGCTACAAAATTGCAAATGGCTATTATTGGCTGGCGTTATTATATTACCACAAATGCTATTGATTAATAGTGTATTAATGATTTAACATCATATTTCTTTAGCTTTTCTCTTCCTTTTAAGAAATCTAATTCTATTAAGAAATTACATTGCACAATTTTACCTCCCAATTCTTCAACTAAATCACAAACAGCCCTAGCTGTACCTCCTGTTGCTAAAACATCATCATGCACAATAACTCTATCTCCCTTTTGTATTCCATCAATATGTATCTCCAAAGTATCATCCCTGTATTCTAGTGAGTAAGTTTTAGATAAAACTGTAAATGGTAATTTACCTTTCTTTCTAACTGGTACAAAACCTGCGTTTAATTCAATTGCTAAAAGAGAAGCAAAAAAGAAACCACGACTTTCCATACCTATTACTTTGTCTATATTATAATCATTTATTAAATTCACTAGCTCTTTTGTTGTTTTTTTTAAAATATTAGCATCTTTTAACAAAGGTGTAATATCCTTAAAAACAATACCTTGCTCTGGAAAATTTTCTATATCCCTTATGTATTTCTTAAAATTCATTTATTTTACTCTAGTAATTTTGTGATAAATGTAAAAAGAAATATATTTGCAGCCCTGTTGGAGGGAAATAAAATAAAAAGGCCTCGTGGCGCAACTGAATAGCGCACTTGATTACGGCTCAAGAGGTTACAGGTTTGAATCCTGTCGAGGTCACAAAAAGAGGTAAGTATTAAGCTTACCTCTTTTTATTTATAATTATGATATTTATGTCTTAGTGAGATATGTTTTCTTAAAAAACAACTAACCATCTAATTATTAGTGGTTAATGGATCTAAATTTTCCCGCTTAGGTTTAAAAAATGATTTTGTTTTAAATCTATTTTCATTGGAAATATAAGGTAACTTTTTTATCTAAGTACATGACAAAAAACAGAATCAAGTGATAATCAGCAAATTAATTGTCAAAAAATTAGATTAAAGCATTGA
>CANLIE010000037.1 GCA_947491225.1 uncultured Cellulophaga sp. | reverse complement strand
TACTTTTATTTAATAATAAACGTAATTCTTTTTCACTCTCTAAAACTGTAATCTCTATCTTTTTTGGCATAAGGAAAGATATGAAAAATTACAGTAATATAAAATAAGAAGTGGTATAGCTTAGAAAGAAAAGAAGCCGGTATTGTAAAAACCGGCTTCTTTATTATTTTTAAATGTATTTAGATCCGAATAGTTTCCTAAATGTCGGTTCAAGTGTTTTTGAAGAATTAAAACAGTGTACCGAGAACTAATTTAATGGTGAAAATTTTTATTCTCGATACAAATTTCACTTGTTTTCACCGTAAAATTTACTTGAATTGAAAGAATTTTATCAAAATGCAAAACAGCTATAGTTATTATATTTTTCTTCTTTTTCTTTCTGCTTTTAACAATGATAGCTCCCTTGTAGTCTGTCCTGCAACAGAAGTATTCTCTTCTGCCCTACGTATTAAATATGGCATTACATCCCTAACAGGACCAAAAGGCAAGTATTTAGCAACATTATACCCTTTTTCTGCAAGGTTAAAAGATATATGATCACTCATACCATATAATTGCCCAAACCAAATACGAGAATCAGAGTTAGCTATATTTTTCTCTTTCATTATTCGTATTAAATCATAACAACTATTCTCGTTATGGGTTCCCATAAAAAGTGAAATTGTATCTAAATTATCTACCATATATGCTACAGCCGCATCAAAATTCTGGTCTGTAGCTTCTTTAGAAGCGCATATTGGTGTTGGATAGCCTTTTTCTTTAGCTCTTTCGTTCTCTTTTTCCATATACGCTCCACGTACGGCTTTCATTCCAATTTTAAAACCTTCTTTTTTTGCTTCTTGGTGTACTTTTTTAAGATAATCTAACCTATCCCATCTATACATTTGCAATGTATTATAAACAACCACTTTCTCTTTATTGTATTTACGCATCATTTGCGTACATAAATCATCCGCAGCATCTTGCATCCAACTTTCCTCTCCATCAATCAAAAGTGCTACATCCAAGTCAAAAGCTTTCTTACACACCTTGTCAAACCTATCAACTACTCTACCCCATTCTAAGGTTTCTTCTTTTGTGAGTTCTTTGCCATTTCCTATTTTTTCAAAAAGGGCAATTCTCCCAAATCCTGTGGGCTTAAAAACAGCTAAAGGAATTGCTTCTTTCTCTTTTACATAGTTTAAGACATATAATGTTTTCTCCAAGGCAAAATCAAATTGCTTCTCTTCTTCTTTTCCTTCAACAGAATAATCAAGAATAGTACTTACCTTTTTTTCATACATCCTATCTATTACATTAAGACAATCTTCTTCACTAACACCTCCACAAAAATGATCAAAAACAGTAGCTCTAATTAAACCTTCAATTGGTAAATGAGCTTTAAATGCAAAATTAGTAACAGCTGTACCAATACGTACCAATGGTTCATTTGCTATTAATTTGAACAAAAAATATGCTCTTTTTAATTCTGAATCGGATTTTAAAGCAAAAGCCGTTGCTGTATTTTCAAAAATTTGTTTCATTTTTATGAATTTCGTAAAGCAGCAAATATAAATACAGATTTTATATTCTAATAACTAAAATATGTCTTTATTTTGCGTGATGTAAAAAAAAAATTATGCAATCCATTTTAGCCGATACATATTCTGTTCATTTCAACGAAGAAGCTTACTCAAAATTAAATGCACACCTAGAAAAAGCAAACTATTCTAAGATTTTCATTTTAGTTGATGAAAATACGCATCAACATTGCCTACCAAGTTTTATGGCACAAATTTTTGATGATTATGATTTTGAAATTATAGAAATTGAAGAAGGAGAAGTAAATAAGACCATTGAAACCTGCACACAAGTATGGCACGTTTTATCTGAACTGGATGCTGACCGAAAAAGTGTAATGATAAATTTAGGAGGAGGTGTTATTACAGATTTAGGCGGTTTTGTAGCCTCTACCTTTAAAAGGGGAATAGACTTTATTAATGTGCCAACTACCTTACTTTCTATGGTAGACGCTTCTGTAGGAGGAAAAACAGGCGTAGACCTAGGATCGTTAAAAAACCAAGTTGGTGTAATAAACCAACCAAAGATGGTTTTAATCATTAGCTCTTTTCTAACAACACTAGAGGAACGCCAATTAAATAGTGGATTTGCAGAAATGCTAAAACACGGTTTAATTCGTGATAAAAAATATTGGAACGAGCTGAATTTAGTTTCAGATTTTAATAATTTAGATGAATTCATATACGATTCAGTTGTCATTAAAAATGATGTTGTATTACAAGACCCAACTGAACAAAACTTACGTAAAATATTAAATTACGGTCATACATTGGGGCACGCTATAGAATCTTACTTTCTAGAAAGTGATAAGCACAAAGCATTATTACATGGTGAAGCCATAGCTGTAGGTATGGTATTGGAAGCCTACCTAAGTAATAGACTTACTAATTTAAGTGAAACTTTTTTAAATGACATAAAAAATACTTTTATTAAAAGATATGGCAAAGTATTATTTACGGAAGATGATATTAGCAATATACTTACGTATTTAAAGTTTGATAAAAAGAATTCTCACGGAAACATAAATTTTGTTCTACTAAACACTATTGGAAAATGCCAAATAGATGTTACCATTTCTGAAAATTTACTAAAAGAATCATTTGCTTACTACAAAGTTTAATTAATACACCTACATAAAATCATTGTTTTACAACTCTTTGCATTTTTGAAGAAAAAAAAGGTATAGTTTAGTTTCTATAAACCAACCTTTTATTCAAATGTTACGTAAACTTGTAGATTACAAAAAACTAGATTATGACGTTGCTGCCAAACTAATTGAGTCTTACCCTTATGGGTATGGAGATAACGACATTATTGTATTTAAAAATGCTAATGGAGAGATTGTTGAGGCCGTTGAAGTGAAAACAGAAGATATCATCTATTTAGTTAGAATAAGTAAAAGCCTTTCCAATTTCATTGCCAATTTTGATGAAAAAATTGAAAAAGAATTAGAAGATTCTCCCTCTGAACCAAAATCTGAACTGGAAACATCTGATTTATATTTTGAAGATGATGATATTGAAGATTAAGCCAAATATCTGCCTCTTAGTATCTTAGAATAATGCTCTAGAAGTCCGCAAATAATAAAACTAGATGCAGTAATACTCAAGGTAAAGTTGTATGCAATATCCATAGCCTTTAACTATTCATATAAATAATGAAATTGCGACCTCTCTAATAACTAAAAATCTTTCAACAAATCCTCTATACATTAACTAGCAACAACATTATAATCTTACCTAAAATCTAATAATTCTGCACAGTTAAATACTCTAATAAATTTTCTTACATCGAACTCAGGTTTAAAATGTTCTTTCTGTGTCAATACTATATAAACCTCATTAGAAGAACCGTACTTTTCTTTTTTTAACTTAATTGCTTTCATCTTAATAAATAAAAAAACCAATGTTTTTGCATTGGTTTTTTTATTTATTAAATATCAAATACTTTTATAATTCATTGAAAATAGTATGCATTAAACGTTTTTTATCATTAATACTCTCTTCTAAAGAAATCATTGTTTCAGTTCTACTTATGCCATCTATATCATCTATCTTAAAGATTATGTTTTTAGCATGTTGTGTATCCTTTGCTCTTATCTTACAAAATATATTAAACTTACCAGTAGTAATATGTGCCACGGTTACGTATGGTATCCCTGCTAGTCTTTCTAAAACAAATTTTGTCTGATGTGTTTTTTCTAAAAATATACCAACATAAGCAATAAAAGAGTACCCTAACTTAACATAATCCAATGTTAAAGAAGAACCTTTTATTATACCAGATTCTTCCATTTTTTTGACTCTTACGTGTACTGTTCCAGCAGAAATTAATAATTTTTTAGCAATATCTGTAAATGGAGTTCTGGTATTATCTATTAACATATCCAGAATTTGGTGATCAATTTCGTCTAGTTTAACTTTAGCCATTTGTAATTATTTTTAAACAAAAATAGTAAATTAAAGAAATTTATTTACTAAATATGGTATTTTTTTAACAATACTGTAATTATTTGAGATATAATAATTTATTAAACAAATATACATTGCCATAAATCTACATTGTTTTTAATTTTATTTAAATCATTACTATTTAAGCAATTATATATTTTATGTGCATAAAAAGATTCTAACTTACCTTTTTCTACAACATTTGGCTTAAAAATTACTTTATTATTACTTAATACTTCTTTATAAAGAAGCCCCAAAGACTCTCCTTCTTTATATTTAGCATCAACCACATTTGCATTAGTTACAATTACATCTAAGAATTGTTTTCCGTTTTCAGGTATTTCCTCATATTCATTTATATTAAATGTATCTATATCATCATAAGCTATAACATTCATAGCTGTTAATATTGCATAAAAAATATATTCTCTTGTTTTTTCTCTATCATAATCTTCTGGATAATGACCAGATTCAAATAATATAGTTGGTGTTTTTAACATCTGAAACGCATCTCCAACACAATTACCATTAAAACCATCATCATACCTGCCAACTTGTCCTGGAATAAATTTTTGCAACATCCTATTCATACCAACTATAAGTTGCATACTTTTTTTCCTAGAAGAAGAAATACTTCTCTCTTTATTAAATGCTGGTGCTAAAAAGGATACTGTAGCTGGTTTATCCGTTTCTCCAACATTAAAAATAGTTCGCTGATCATGTAAATTAAAACAAAAATCAGGCTTAAAATCATCATATACTTTTCTCAATATTTTACTTTCTGGCTGACTTCTATCTTGTGCATCTCTATTTAAATCTATTTCATTTGCATTAACCCTTGTATATGCTTTAGCTCCATCTGGATTTAGTATTGGAATAATGTTTAGTGTGCAATTATTTAGAATTGGTGAAGATTCATTAGGTGATTTTTCTAAAAACTGGATGAAGTCTAAAACTGCTTTAGTTGTGGTAGATTCATTTCCGTGCATTTGAGACCACATTAAAATTTTGGTATTTCCTTGCCCTAGAGTAATCATTTTAATAGAAGCACCCAAAACAGATTTTCCAATCTCTTTTACTTTATTTTTAAAAATCGTTTTTTCTAAAAAAGGAAAAATATCATCATTCTTTATATAACGTCCCTTTATACTTTTAACCTTAGAATTTTCATATTCCTTTTCAAAATTCATTACTTCACTACTTATAAATGAAATGCAAATATAACTTCATTATAAATTACATTTGTAATTTAATAATTTACATTTGTAACTATAAAAAGTTTAAAGTTTACTAATAATGATTACATTTGTAATTAAGTAAGTGTATTGCAATTGTTATTTTCTATTATTGATATTTAAATACTTTATAATCAATAAATTAATTAAACTTACTTGTTAATTTAATTTAAAAATAATACCAATACTAAGGAAGTTTATCTAAAATTTATTTACTAAAAAATGAAACATTAATTACAATGGTAAATTCTGAAGAATTCATAAAAAGATTAGAAAAAATCATCCAATATTATAGTTTAACTGCTGCCGCTTTCGCTGATAATATTGAAGTACAGCGCTCTAGTATTTCTCATCTTCTATCTGGAAGAAATAAACCTAGTTTAGAATTTGTACTTAAAGTAGTTAAGAAATATCCTGATGTAAATTTATACTGGCTATTAAACGGAAAAGGATCATTTCCTCAAGCTGAAAAGAAAGAAATAACCTCTAGTCAATTATCAGGAATTAAAAAACCTGAATTAGAATTAAAGAAAGAAGTTAGTAAAGTAATTATATTTTATTCTGACGGAACTTTTGAAACTTTTAATAAAAGCTAAGATTAAACACTGTTAGTTTTTTTTATTGTATGCAATCCTATATCATTCTTATTTACTTACTTTGCAATACAACAGCTTACAATAATTTTACTGTGAGATTATAACACACATATGGCAATTAATTCTAGAAAAACGAATTTTATAAAAAGAATGAATAGTAATTATTTATTTATATTATTATTATTAATCTGTATATCCTCTTGTTACAATCCTACGAGAAACTGCTATGATTTTAAAACAGGAAAATTTTCTTTTGACTACGAAGTAAACGGCGAAAAGAAAACAGGAAACTTCACTAGAGATGAAAAGTACAGTATAGAATATTATGAGAACAAAATTGACAGCTCCACAGTGAGATGGATAAATGATTGTGAATTTATTTTAAAATCACTAAGTAATCAAACTTCCATTCATTTTAAAATCCTAGAAACAACTAAAAACAGTTATACTTTTGAGTATACAAATGCGGTTAGAGATCCTAAGAAAAAACTAATTGTGAAAAAAGGCACTGCTATTAAAATCAACTAAATATGTTTAAAATTTTGAACGATTAAGGATCCAAAATTTAATTATCTTTCACTCTAAAAACATTGGTATTAAATTTCACAGCCTTAGTTACAGAATTTATAAAAAGAAATTTAGAGTTAAAAGAAGAATGATATGAGTCATTTTAAAACTTAATTGGTGCTATACAAAGGATTAAAACAAAGCCTATTTCTTTATGTGTTAACAAAAAGAAATTAGCGCTTATATTTTATAAAAGAATTGGATTTAAATAAGAACAGAAAGCTAGTCGTTATGCGAATGGAATTTGAAACAAAAAACAGCTTACAATAAAGGCTACACTCATATAGTCGAAGCGACTAGACACAAATGCAGTGTTTATTTAATGCTGTTGATATGGTATTAATCTGATTATTGTTACTCCACTAGTGCTTTTGTACTGTTTAGCATATACAAATTTCTTCTCTAAAATAACCACATTAGTAAATTCAGAGAAGCAAAAACTGTACAAAATATTGTCCTTAATTAAGAGACATTCACTTTTGCAGAAGAAACTGTAAAAATTCCAAAATCATCAATAAGCATAACTTCTTTATCAATTTTATTAAAAGCCATCAAACGATCTAATTCTTTTTGGGAACGTCTCCTCATTACCCAATTTTTCTTTTGATGACTATTTAAGACATAAGCAATCATTTTTAATTGAGGATGCCAAGGCTGACCAGTATATAGCACATATGATTTTTTTTCTGCAATAGAATTTATTCCTTTAAGCACTTTACTTACTGACTTATTATCGCCAAAAAGCTCAAATATACCAGAAATAATAATAATGTTTGGCTCAAAATTTATTTTACTATACGTTTCAATATCAAAACAATCAAAGTTTGTAAATCTGATATTTTGATATTTATTTTCTTCAATAACTTTTTGTCCAATTTCAATATTATATTTCACAAATTCATTAATCACAATTTCTGCATCAGGATACTTATCCTTAATATCAAAAAGGTAATTTCCAGTGCCTCCAGCAATATCTAAAATTTTAATTTTACGACCCTGCTTTAGCAAACTCACTATATCCTTTTCTAAGAGTTGTAATAAATGTTGTTTTCGTATTCTAATTCCTCGCCAGCCAATAGCCTCAAGGTAATTTTTATCCATACTTTTTCCGAAACCAAATTTTCCATTTGGTTTATTATGGTACACATAATCTAAAGAGGCACCTGAATCAAAACCGTGTTTTAGGCCTATTGCCATACCATCACTAATTTTTCCAATTTTACCTAAAGACCATTTTTGAAATTTAAAATTTAAATTATTCCCTTCGTTATTTTGTAAGCTATTAAATTCTCTTATTGAAAATTCATCAGGTGATATACTTGGTTCTTTCTTTGGCTGATCAAAACATTTTTTTGCGAAAAATGATATTTTATCATATACTATTTCCTTTTCCTCTTCAAATAAAATTCCGTGAAAAAACTCTGGTAAAACCACTAACTCTTTTAAATTAGTGTCTAGTTTATTAAAAAATATTTCTTGATCTTTATTAAAAACTACTTTGTCTTTTTCTGCAGATAAAATAAGAGTCGGTATATCAATAGCTTCTGCATCTTCAACCAATCGCTTTCCAGCATCAGCTAAGTCTATTAATAATTTCGCATCAATTGATCTAGTAATTAAAGGATCTGTGTCATATTCTTTTTGCTGCTCTAAATTATGAGTAAGCATTTTTGATTTGACATAACTTTTAATAATTAAGCCTTTATTCAATTTAGTTCCTAAAGTAATCATCTCCTTTGCTAAAGGGACAATAAGGTTAATTTTAAAAGCTGGAGCAAGTAAAGCCATACCTGCTATATTTGGCGCAAAATCGTGTACCCAAGCTGATACTACTACTCCACCAATACTGTTTGCTACTACAAAAATATCATGAATGTTTACAGTATAATTAAATTGTAAGTATTGAGCAAAAGCATCTAAATCTCTAACATAATCCATAAATACAGAAGAGGTTTTTGTTTTTGTATACCCATGTCCACGTAAATCAAATGCGAAAACATTAAATTTAGAAAACTGAGATGAATTAGCAATATCATTTAACCTTCCTGAATGTTCATGTCCACGATGAATAATGATAATACTTTTCTGTGAAGGTTTAAAATTCCATTTGCGATAAAAAATTTCATTCCTATCAAAACTATTAAAATGACCTGTACTCATATATTATTTTTTAAAAAAACCTGCAAATAACTATGTATTACAGCATTTTTATGTGTGTTTTTTATTCTTATTATTGCTTCTTCTATAGGTAAAGATAAAATATTTTGCATTACTAGAATCCCTATAAAAGTACTTCTACTAAATCCCATTGTACAATGAATAAGTATTTTTCCATCAGAAGGAAGCTGCTTGTAATTCTCTGAAATTTCTAAAACGATTTTTTTAATATCAACAATTTCAAATGTACCAACATCTAATATTGGAACAGAAAAATACTGGGAGTTTTCTTTAATTATAGAATTTTCTTCTAGTTCAGCAGAAAAATCATAAACCAAAGTATTTTGGTTTAAATTAAAATTCTGAATCTCCAATTTATCAAGTTTTGAAGATATGAAGATTTTAGGCAGAATTTCTATTGTTTTTTTATTCTTCCTAAAAAACATCCAAAAAAACCAGTAAGTGGCTAAATAAGGAAAATAGAAGACTTTTTTATAGAATGATATGTTACCATATGTATTCTTTAAAAAACGTACATTATTTTTTTGATAATGATAACCTATTAAAAATAATATTAATGAAGGCCAGAGTAAAATAATATAATAAGAATTATAAGACTCATTAAGTAGCAATGATATTATAATAACTATCCATCCGCCTAGAAAATAGTAATTCGCAATATGAAAGTTTCTTGATTGAAAGTTATTTTGATTTCTAGGAAAAATAATAAAACTAATGTGAGCCAAAATAGCACCTGTTAATACATCTATTAAATGATGTTGATATGTTGTAAGTGTAGAAAGTCCTAAAAAACCTAGCCAGATAGCGAATAAATTTCGCCTTTTTTTAAAGTTTCTAAAAACAGTCCAAAAAATAAAAGCAAAAGCAATATGTAATGAAGGTGCTTGATTATAAGGAGAATCAACATTTTTTATAAATTGAAATAAAAGTTGAAGCAATGCATTATTAGTATCTGGTTTTAGTAATGAAAATTTTAAGGGAAATAAAAAATAAAATATTCCAGCAACAATTATAATAAATAATAACCTTTTAAATAAAGTAATTAATTGGTCATTGTTTTTACAGAAGAAAAAAACAGTAACAAAAAAAAACCCGCTAGTTAGATAAGGGATGATTGTCCATGGTATAAAAGGAATATATTTTTCAAAACTAAAAACAAATGACGGAACATTATCTAATGTTGATGTATACCAAGCATTAAAATTATAAACCAGACTAAATAGAATGGAACATATAATTGTAACCGTTATTTTCTTTTTTAAAGTTATTTTTGTTGCATCCATTTGGCTTTTCTGTACATAATTATATTAAGAAATGAAGAAGGTAAAATGGACAAAAACTTCATTAACCATTTCATTTTAATTGGAAAAATAATTTGTTTTTCCTTTTTATCAATAGCTTTAGAAATTATATTAACAGCTGAATCAACATCTATTAAAAATGGTTTTTTTCTTAAATCATTATTATTTAATGTTCTTAATTTTAAAGTATCAATATAACCAGGAGCAATAGTGGTTACAGAAACTCCAAAGGGTTTTAATGCTCTATGATAAGCATCTGCAATTTGAATTACTGAACGTTTTGTTTTGGTGTAAAGACTTGATTTTTCATAATCTAAAATACCAGAAACAGATGCTATTACAACAATACGGCCCGCTTTTTGATTTATCATAAATGTTCGTGAAACTTCAAAACAATTAATGGTTCCTAAAATATTAGTTTTTAGCATTTGCTCTGCTCCTTCATAAGAAATTTGACCTGCTATATCTTCCGCATAACTTCCTGCACAATTGATGAAAATATCAAGATTTTCGTGGTCTTTCAAAAAAACTTGTACTACCGTTTCAATTGAAGACATTACACAAACATCAGCTTCATAAATAATTAAATTAATTGAATTGTTTTTTGGAACTTTATTTACATCTCTTCCACAAACACCTACACGATATCCCTTTGATAGATAATATATCGCCAATGCATATCCAATTCCAGAAGTTCCACCAGCAATAAAAATATTCATGATTTAAAAGAGATTATGATACATCTGTAAATATATGTATTTTGAATTATTTTTTAAGCTTACTTTTTTCTTTGAATGCTCTTTATAGTCTGTTCAAATCCGTAATTCCATTGTTTGTCCATATCTTCTCTAAATTGCTGATAACTTTCAGGATAATCAAAACAAATCTCCAGTTTTTTCCAATCTATTTTTTTCTTTATATAATGCCCATCTAATTCTTTCTTAATATCTAGAGTATCAATCTGATATTCAGGAATACACTTTTGAATTGCTTTCAACCTTTTATTTCCACTATACCCTAAAACTGCACGCACTAATGCTTCTTCAACAGCACTGTAAGTTTGTTTTTTCTCAATAAAGACTGTATTTGCAATATGTTTTGCCAATTCAATCGGAATTAAGTCTATAGCACCACCAGCAAAAGTTGTTTCTTTTAAATATACAGGAGCAATGTAAAACATATCTGAAATTGAAATTCGTACACTTGTTAATATTGATGTATTCGTTGTAATCTTTATTTTTTTTGTTATTACACTGTTTCTATAATTTTTAGATGAAACTACTATTTTTTCAACATCTATTCTTTTGGCTGTTTCTGAATCTGTAAAAATTACTTTTTGATATAACTTACGACCGTTTCTTTTTTGTCCTATCTCTTTAGAATTAAAAAGAATTTGAGAACCCAAAATAAGTGTTGGAATTTCGCTTGAGAATTTAATATTTTTTAATGAAGGAAGCTCTTTAGATAAATCTTGAGGTATTTCTACTAGATATTTATTAAACACATCTTCTATAAAAGGAGCATTTCGCTTGTCTAATCTTTTTTGTATAGATAAAAGCCCTATTCTTACAAGTTTTCGTTCTTTAGTACGTCGTTCTTTGGTTATAAATTGATAATACTCTTCGGATTTTAAATATTCTTTTCGAGCAACATTATCAGAAAATGCATTAATAATTATTGCAGCAAATGCACCACCACAAGTCCCAATAAGAACATCAGGTTTCATCTGTAATTCCTCTAGTGCGGCATACATACCTAAATATATCATTAATCTTGTTCCTCCCCCTGAAAGTATAAAAGCACTATTAAATGTATCTCCCATAATTTTAATTTTTAAAAAAGTAATGCAAGTATCCAAAAAAAGATAGGTGTATTAAAAATAAGACTATCCATTCTATCTAGTAACCCCCCATGACCAGGAAGAAGATTTCCCGTATCTTTTATATTTGTTTTTCTTTTTAAGAAAGACATAAAAATGTCACCAAAAAAACCAAAAACCCCTAAGATAATTCCTAATAAGGTATTGATAAGAATATCTGAAGATAATAAAAAGTATCCTAAAAAATTACTCAAAAGAACAGTAAGAAATACCCCTCCAATAAAACCTTCGCTAGTTTTGTTAGGGCTAATTTTAGGCACTATTTTATGTTTTCCAAAAGACTTACCTGTTAGAAATTGAAAAACATCATTCAATTCGGTAATTAATACTAAAAAGAGTAGTGCTTTTGCTCCCCAAACACCTACCCTAAGAAAAAGTAAATGAGGAAAAATGAAAAGAGAGATAGTTAATCCTATAGTTATTCCTAATATTTTTTTTCTCTTAATCAAAAAAATGACTATTAAAATCACAAAAAATAATGAAGCACAAAACATATAATGCTTGAAATCAAAAAAGTATACTAATAAAAATTGAGTAACACCCACAATTAAAGAAGTAATAAACCTGTTTTTTTTAACTTGAAACATCTTTAAAAATTCAAAAAAAACTTGAAATCCAATCCAGGAAATAAAAATTTTCATTGTAATGGTATTAGAAATACCAAGAGTAAATACCAAAATAATATAAAACCAGGTCTTTATTCTAAGTGGAACGTCGGCATATTTACTTTTTGAATTATTATTTAGCCTCATTTAGTGATTTCTTAAGACGTGTAAAAGTGCTAAGAACTAGTAATAAAGTAACTACTCCAAAAATAAAATTAGAATAATCCGAAATATTCACTTCAAAAAATTGACTAAGACCATAAATACCTAATATAAATGCACGATCACTTTTACCCATAGGTCCATCATAACGACGAGCTCCCCCTATTACTTTACCCAATAGCCCTGAAAATTCATTAATAACACTAAGTATTATAAATATAATAATTAGATACAAACTCTCTGATTGAAACTTTAATAACGGAAAAAAAATAATTACGTCTGAAACTATATCACCTACCTCATTTAAAACTTCACCTAATTTACTTATTTGGTTAAATTTTCTTGCCATCATACCATCTAATGCATTAAATGCCATCCTTAGTAAAAGTCCTATAGGTAAACTTAAAAAATACCATTTATTAATGTCTGCATTCCAAAACAGCAATGCTATAAAAATGGAAAGGAAAATTGACCCTATAGTAATCTGATTAGCTGTTATTTTATGTTTATATAAAAAAAGTAAAAGCGGATTTAGAATTTGCTGAAATTTTGGTTTCAATTTATAGATTGAAATCATTATATATAGAATTTTATCTTGTTTTCATTTAACATTATATCCTTTTAAAGGGGCATTGACTAAAATAAATAGTTAATTATTCAGATAATAAACGTAAGATTGAAGTTTTGGTAGAAAAAATACTAATATATCACAAATCTTTAAATATAATTTATAAGATATATTCTTTAAATACTAATTCTAGCTTCTCTTTTTTCTAGTAGCCCTTAAGAAAAAGAATAAAGATATATTAAATCTAATAAAACTAATTTTGAAAATAACTCCAAATTTTTCTTTTTTAAAGAATACTCTAGTATTATTAAATATACATATTTATTTATAGAAATACCTTTTAAATATTGTGAATTTACTTAATTAAATCTAAAAAACTACTTACACGCTCAATCATCATTTAATTAGGTCGTTCAAAAGCAGTTTGCGGACTTTTTTGCTTATGCTCTTTAAATTGCTTCTGTTGTTGCTTAACTGTCATTGTACTACCGTCATGACTCCATCCAGGAGGGCCAAATATGTACATTAATTTATCTGAGAGTTTTTTAGACTTTTTCATATCTATCCAGATATCTTTAAACTCATGCGTTAAAATAACAATTGGATTGTTAGAGTTTGGAGCGTGTATAACACCATACTTAACATCTATCTTATCATCTAACTCTAACCAAGTACCAAACATCCTATCAAAAATATTTAAAAACCCTCCATGGTTCTTATCTAAATATTCCACATTTTGAGCATGATGTACTTGATGCATAGTATGAGTGTTCATAAATTTTTCAAAAATACCCAACTTAGGAAGCAAAACTGTATGTAATTGAAATTGCCATAATGCTTCTATACCTAAACAAAAAACAACCATTTCAGGTGAAAAACCTATTGCTGGCATCCACATATAAAATAAGGGTTTGTACAAAAGCGTAAACCAACCATTTCTTACAGCTGTGCCTAAATTAAAATTATCTGAAGAATGATGCACAATATGTGCTGCCCACAAAATACGAATTTCATGATTTGCTCTATGGAACCAGTAATATGTAAAATCATCTGCCAACTGACACAATAACCATACATACCAGGCATAACCAAAAGATTGGTACCCCATTATATTGGTATGAACACCATCTACAATTGGGTTAAAAAGCTCATAAACGTAGGTAAATATTACTATTGCAGAAACAACCTTTAGTAAGGCTGCAAGTATTGCTGAGCCAACCCCCATAAAACCACTAGCAAATAAGTCTTTCCAATCGTACAAATCATGGTGCTCTTCATGATTTTTACTATATGTTAATTCTAATAAAATAAAAATAATAAAAGCAGGACCGCCATATACTAGCGGGTTAGTTAAATCCATATAAATTTTAATTTTTTGCTAAAGATAATAATTTTAATAAATTCATAATTTTAAAACAAAGATGTTTGCTCTGAATCATCATTTTTATCTAAATCAGAATCACTTAAAACATCTTTTTCTTCATTTACTTCTATTTCCTCAGGCTTTAATTCAATTTCCTCTTGATAGGGCAATGACTCTAAAACAGTTGTAGATTTTAATTTTTCAGTAGTTAATTGGTTACCTAAAGCTTTAATTCCTTTTATAGTTATAAAATTCTCAATATCAATTATTTGATTAGGCTTAGCATCCTTTCCTCTAGGCTTAATAAACTCTAACTCTACAACTGGCCTCCAATCTGTGGATACCAATTCTAAAACTGACTTTGGATGTTCAGAAATAAACAATTCTTCTTTATTCTCATTTTCTATTAAAAATCTCTTCAAGTAATATCGCTCCTTAATCCCATCAAAATAAATTGCGGAAATTGGTTTTTTTGGGTTCCATTTTTCCAAGACAATCATATCTTCTTCAAAATGTACTGAAACTTCAGGTTTAACGGTCTTTGCAATTCCTTTTTGAGTAATTATCAGCAATAAATCATCTCCTTTAAATTCTCCTAGTAATTCTCCTCTGGCATCTAAATTTAAACGGCTAACAACTTCATCAAACCATATTTTACGAGGTTTAAGTGTAGAAACACCTTTTTCTTTTAAATCTATACGCTTGACAGCGTATTTGCTTACTATATTGCCTTTAGAAGATCTCCCTTTTATTAAAACATCAGAAAAATCTAAATCCCATTTTAATTTTTTCACACTACCCATTTGTCTTAAATACACTGTAACAATCTCTGCTTCTCCATTAGGGTTTGAAGAAAAGTACAATACATCAGAATTTGGTTTGTCATTGGTAAGCGGATATAACTTATCTCTAGTTATGGCAGTGACATTAAAACGCTTAATATAACTAGCACCACCCCTACCATCTTTATAAATTAGGTTATATGTGGTGCGTTTATCCTTTTTCTTAAATACAGCTACATGAATAATGTTTTTGCCAACAAAAATCTTAGAATCTACTTTAGAAACCATCATATTGCCATCTTTGGTAAACACTATTATATCGTCTATATCACTACAATCAGTAACATACTCATCTCTCTTAAGAGATGTACCAACAAAACCTTCTTCCCTATTCACATAAAGTTTTGTGTTTCTAATAACAACTTTTGTAGCTTCTATATCATCAAAAACCCGAATCTCAGATTTACGCTCCCTGCCTTTACCGTATTTATTTTTTAGATTCTTAAAATAATCTATAGCAAAATCAATCAAATGTTCTAAATGATACTTTACTTCTGCAATGCGCTCTTCTAAACTATCTAGTAATTGCTGCGCTTTATCTAAATCAAACTTAGAAATACGCTTAATGCGTATCTCTGTTAAACGTACTATATCCTCTTCTGTTACAGCTCTTTTTAAATGCTTAACATACGGCTTCAACCCTTTATCAATAGCCACAATAACACCCTCCCACGTTTCTTCTTCTTCAATATCCCTATAAATTCTATTTTCTATGAATATCCGCTCTAAAGAGGCAAAATGCCATTGCTCTTCCAATTCACTTAGTTGAATTTCTAATTCAGCTTTTAAAAGTTCTACTGTATAATCTGTAGAACGCTGTAGCATTTCCGTAACTCCAATAAAAAGCGGTTTATTATCCTCAATTATACAACCTAGCGGAGATATAGATGATTCACAGGCTGTAAAAGCATATAGTGCATCTATTGTTTTATCAGGAGAAAGACCAGCGGGTAAATGCACTAAAATTTCTACATTTGCAGCTGTATTATCTTCAATTTTCTTGACTTTAATCTTTCCTTTTTCATTAGCTTTAAGAATAGAATCTATTAAACTAGAAGTGTTAGTTCCGTAAGGTATCTCATTAACAACCAGTGTATTTTTATCTAATTGAGATATTTTAGCTCTCACACGAATTTTTCCACCTCGCAAACCATCATTATAATTACTTACATCTATGATACCAGACGTTGGAAAGTCAGGAAATATTTTAAATTTTCGTCCTTTCAAATGCTTAATTGAAGCATCTATTAATTCTATAAAATTATGTGGTAGTATTTTTGTTGACAATCCCACAGCAATACCCTCAGCTCCTTGCGCCAATAGTAATGGGAATTTTACAGGAAGATTTATTGGTTCTTTTTTACGGCCATCATACGATTGCTGCCATTCTGTAATCTTTGGACTAAAAACTACTTCCAGTGCAAACTTTGAAAGTCTTGCCTCAATATATCTAGAGGCTGCAGCCCTATCACCCGTCAATATATTACCCCAGTTCCCTTGCGTATCTATAAGAAGGTCTTTTTGTCCGATTTGAACCATAGCATCAGCAATACTAGCATCACCATGAGGATGATACTGCATTGTATGTCCAACTACGTTTGCAACCTTATTGTATCTACCATCATCCAACTCTTTTAGGGAATGCATTATTCTGCGTTGTACTGGCTTAAAACCGTCTTCTATAGCTGGTACGGCACGTTCTAAAATTACATAAGAGGCGTAATCTAGAAACCAATCCTTATACATCCCCGTTACCTTTGTTAAGGCTTCTTGGGGATTATTTGAATTAACATCAAGATTTTCGTTTACTTCTTGGTTCTCTTCCATAAAGAAAGATTCGTGTTTTATTGGTTTATAACTAGTTTTCTTCTATTATATCAAGTTCTACTTTAAGATTTTCTATGATAAATTTTTGTCTGTTTGGTGTATTTTTTCCCATATAAAAACTCAATAACTGTTCAATGGACATTGCCTTATCTAACATTACTGGTTCTAAACGAATATCATCCCCTATAAAATGCTGAAACTCATCTGGGGAAATTTCACCCAATCCTTTAAATCGGGTTATTTCTGGTTTTCCACTTAATTTTTCTATTGCTTCTGTCTTTTCCTCTGGAGTATAACAATAGAATGTTTGTTTTTTATTACGAACCCTAAATAGAGGTGTTTGCAAAATATATAAATGATTCTCTTTTATAAGCTCAGGGAAAAATTGCAAAAAGAAGGTAATTAACAACAGCCTTATATGCATACCATCTACATCAGCATCTGTTGCTATTACAATGTTATTGTAACGTAAATCTTCCATAGACTCCTCTATGTTTAACGCAGCTTGCAGCAAATTAAACTCTTCATTCTCATAAACTATCTTTTTAGACATTCCATAAGAGTTTAAAGGCTTTCCGCGTAAACTGAATACTGCTTGGGTATTTACATCTCTAGATTTAGTAATAGATCCTGAAGCTGAATCTCCCTCTGTTATAAAAAGGGTTGAGTCTAAACGTCTGTCTTTTTTTAAATCTCCTAAATGTATACGACAATCTCTTAGTTTTTTATTGTGTAGACTTGCCTTTTTAGCCCTATCACGAGCCAGTTTTCTAATACCAGACAAATCTTTGCGCTCACGTTCTGCCTGTATAATCTTACGCTGTAAAATTTCTGCTGTTTCTGCATTTTTATGAAGGTAATTATCTAAATATTTACCAACAAAATCATTAATGTAAGTACGTACAGTAGGAAATTCACCTCCCATATCTGTAGAACCAAGTTTTGTTTTGGTCTGACTTTCAAAGACAGGCTCCATCACCTTTATAGAAATAGCAGATATTATAGACTTACGAATATCTGAAGCTTCATAGTTTTTTCCATAAAAATCTCGTATTGTCTTAACTACAGCTTCTCTAAATGCAGCTTGGTGTGTGCCACCCTGAGTTGTGTGCTGCCCATTTACAAAGGAATGATATTCCTCATTGTACTGACTTTTACTATGTGTCATCGCTACCTCTATATCCTCACCCTTTAGGTGGATGATTGGATACAGTATATCATCTGCACTATTATTATCTTCCAAAAGATCTTTTAATCCATTTTCAGAAAAGTATTTTTTTCCATTAAAAACTATGGTTAACCCAGGATTTAGGTATACATAATTCTTAATCATTCTCTCTATATACTCATTTCTATAGGTATATTTCTTAAAAATAGCCTCATCGGGAGTAAAAGACACCTTTGTTCCTTTTCGTTTGGAAGTTTCCATAGGTCCTTCTTCTGCCACTAGATTACCTTGGCTAAATTCCGCCCATTTAGATTGTCCTTCCCTTGAAGATTCCACTTTAAAGAAATTAGACAAAGCATTAACTGCTTTTGTACCTACACCATTTAAACCAACTGATTTTTTAAATGCTCTGGAATCATACTTACCACCAGTATTCATCTTAGATACAACGTCTACAACTTTACCTAACGGAATACCTCTTCCATAATCACGAACGTTGACCACATTGTCTTTTATAGTAATTTCAATGGTTTTGCCTGCCCCCATAACAAACTCATCAATACAGTTATCTAGCACTTCTTTTAAAAGAATATAAATACCATCATCTGCAGAAGAACCATCACCAAGCTTACCTATATACATTCCAGGACGCATACGAATATGCTCTTTCCAATCCAATGAACGGATATTGTCTTCAGTATATTTAGTATTATCAGACATTAATTTGTATTAATTTCAGTTTGTACGCTAATATAAGAAGTGTTGTAAAAAGATGAAACACCTCTACAGTAAAGTAATTAACAATACCCTATTTTATTTTGTTGATAGTATAATTTTTTAATTAGAATAGCTACTTAATTTACTTATATTCTTCTTCTTTTTACTGGAAATGTAAACAATACCAAATAATACAATTAATTTCACTGAGGTTTAGGTATGAGTAATTTTTAACTAAAAAAAAGTACATCTATAGAATGGCAGAAAGGAATCCTAAGTTTACAGAAATTAAAAATGTTAACCCTCTTAAACCCCACTTTACACAGTAAAATTTTATTATGAAGCTTAAAGATGTCATAAATACACTTTAGCATAACAGTTTGCCTCAAGTTTATATAAAAGAGTAAGGTTAAACTAAAAAAACGAATCAAAGCGTCACCTTGAATTTATTTCAGGGTCACAAGAAGACTGGTTTACAGTAGAAGAAACTTTGAAACAAGTTCAGAATGATGCTCTGCTTAACCTTACATTACTTAACGGACATACAATAAAGTTTTTGTAACAAATACAATACTCAACCACTACACATTAAATCTAAAATGCATAACATCCCCATCTTTAACTATGTATTCTTTGCCTTCTACGCGCATTTTACCTGCTTCTTTTACCTTAGCCTCGCTACCATATGAAACATAATCATTATAACTGATTACTTCTGCACGAATAAATCCTTTTTCAAAATCTGTATGTATTACTCCAGCTGCTTGTGGTGCAGTTGCCCCTACGGGAATAGTCCAAGCTCTAACCTCTTTAACTCCTGCTGTAAAATATGTTTCTAAATCCAGTAGTTTATAAGCTCCGCGTATTAGTTTAGCAGAACCGGGCTCTTCTAAGCCTAAATCTTCAAGAAACATTTGTCTTTCCTCATAAGATTCCAGTTCAGTTATATCTGCCTCAGTACCAACTGCCAAGAAAATAACCTCTGCATTTTCACTTGCAACTGCCTCTTTTACTTTATCTACATACTCATTGCCTGTTGTAGCTGCGCCTTCATCAACATTACAAACATACATTACTGGTTTATCTGTAATAAATTGTAATGGTTTTACAAACTCCAATCTGTCGTTCTCTTCTACTTCAATAGCTCTTACAGATATACCTGACTCTAAACCTTCTTTTAAACTTAATAAAACTGCTTCTTCTTTTTGAGCCTCCTTATTACCAGTTTTAGCAGCTCTCTTAACTTTCTCTAATTTCTTATCTACGGTTTCTAAGTCTTTTAACTGCAATTCCATATCTATTGTTTCCTTATCTCTAATAGGGTCTACAGAACCGTCTACATGCACAATGTTTTCATTATCAAAACAACGTAAAACATGTAAAATAGCATCAGTTTCTCTAATGTTTCCTAAAAATTGATTGCCAAGTCCTTCTCCTTTGCTAGCTCCTTTAACAAGACCAGCAATATCCACTATTTCCACAGTTGCTGGTATAACACGTTCTGGATTCACCAGTTCTTCCAGTTTTTCCAGCCTCGAATCTGGAACATTTACCACACCTATATTGGGTTCTATAGTACAAAACGGAAAATTTGCACTTTGAGCTTTTGCATTAGACAAACAATTAAAAAGGGTAGATTTCCCTACATTTGGCAATCCAACTATACCTGCTTTCATCCTAGTTCTATTTTTAGTGCGGCAAATATACCACTAATAAATTTTTCAAGAACAAGTAAAGTATTTTTCATTATCTTACATTTGAGTTATTATTTAATAACCTGATTTAAGAAAGTTATCTAGTTGAGTTGTTTTTTATAATGAAACTAATAAAATTCACTTCAAGAACTAATTTAATAGTAAAAACTCTTATTCTCGCTACAAATTTTACTTATTTCTAGCGTAAATTTACTTGAGTTGACAGAAGCTTATAATAAAGTGATTAAGCAGAATTAACTTTAATTTTTAGAAAAATACAAGCCATACAAACAAAAAAACGAGGACAAAATGTCCTCGTTTTTTATTTTACAAGAAAAAGTATTTATTCTTCTGGGTGCATAAACTGCTGCTTCCCCAATAACTCTTCTTCAGTTTCCACTATATCTTCATCTGGCACACAACAATCTACCGGGCAAACTGCAGCACATTGCGGCTCCTCATGAAAACCTTTACATTCAGTACATTTATCAGGAGCAATATAATAAATCTCATCACTTATAGGCTCCTGAGATTCATCTGCATCTACTTCTTTCCCACTTGGTAACACAACACTACCTTTTAAAGATGTGCCATCTGCATATCTCCAATCATCTGCACCTTCATAAATTGCTGTATTTGGGCATTCTGGCTCACAAGCACCACAATTAATACATTCGTCTGTTATTATTATTGCCATAATTTATATCAATTTTTAGACTGATATTTAATCAGTATATCTACTTTTGCACAAAGGTAAACCCTATTAAACCACTTTACAAATAAAATGACCAAACTTGAAGATAGAATAGTTGCTTTTTCTAAATTAGGAGCTTTGTTTACTGATTATTGTGAATATGTAAACGCTGAAGAACAGATAAAAACCACAAATAAGTGGATTTCTGAATTGCATAATGCCGTACAAGCAGCAAGCTTACATAATGGTTGGTTTACTAAAGAAAATATTGTTTTCTGCTTGCACAGTTGGAGCAAATTATTAACCAAAAAAGAATTAAATAATTGGTTTAAAACATACGACTTAAAATCACTAAAAACCAAATGTATAGCTATCATAATGGCAGGTAACATTCCCTTAGTTGGTTTTCATGATTTTTTAGCTACTATTTTAACAGGTAATTCCGCTTTAATTAAATTATCATCAAACGATAAAATACTTTTACCTTTTGTTTCATCATTCCTTATAGAGCAAGTTCCTAGTCTTGCAAATTCTATAGTTTATACTGAAGGAAGGTTAAAAAATTTTGATGCTGTAATAGCTACTGGCAGCAATAATACCGCTCGTTATTTTGAACATTACTTTGGAAAAAAACCTAACATTATTAGAAAAAGCAGAAATTCCGTTGCTGTTTTAACAGGTAATGAATCTACTGAACAACTAGAAAATCTTAGTGAAGACATTTTTAGATACTATGGTTTAGGCTGTAGAAGCGTTTCTAAATTATTTGTTCCTAAAGGATATGATTTTGATGCTTTTTTTAAAGCAATGTACCAAAAACAAGAGATAATACACCATATTAAATACGCAAATAACTACGATTACAATAAGGCTGTATATCTAATGAGCGAATTTAAAATTCTGGAAAATGGTTTTTTAATGATAAAAGAAGATCCTAGCTATGCCTCTCCTATTTCCTCTGTCTTTTATGAGTACTATGACTCTATTGAAGAGCTAAAAAAGAAACTAAACATAGATAAAGATAAGATACAATGCGTTGTATCTAATGGATTATTAGATGATGAAGTTGACTTTGGACAAACCCAACTACCTAGTTTAATAGACTACGCAGACAATATAGATACTGTTAAATTCCTGTTGAAAACATCCTAGAATTAATTAAAATTAAAAAAGGTCTATTGTTATAAAAGTTAGATCTTTACTCAATATTTAAATAAAGCTATTATAGAGTTAAACAATTAGCATATAAATAATTAACTAACTCACAAACATTAATTGGTTTGCATATGCCAATTACAAACAAATTCTTACAAATGAAAAAGCATAATTTTAGCGCAGGACCTTGCATATTACCACAACAAGTATTACAAAAAGCATCAGAAGCCGTAGTGAATTTTAATGGCTCAGGATTATCTTTAATAGAAATATCTCACCGAAGTAAAGACTTTGTTGAAGTAATGGATACTGCACAATCTTTAACACTAGAACTTTTAGGTCTTACAAATAAAGGTTATAAAGCATTATTTTTACAAGGTGGTGCCAGTATGCAATTTTTAATGACAGCTTATAATTTGCTAGAAAACAAAGCAGGTTATTTAAACACTGGTACTTGGAGTAACAAAGCCATTAAAGAGGCTAAATTATTTGGAGAAGTTATTGAAGTAAGATCATCTAAAGATAAAAATTTCAACTATATACCAAAAAAATATATGGTTCCTGCAGATTTAGATTATTTTCATTTAACATCCAACAATACTATATTTGGCACTCAGGTAAAAGAATTCCCAAAAACTAAAACACCAATGGTTTGTGATATGAGTTCTGATATCTTTTCTCGTAAATTAGACTTTTCTCAGTTCGATTTAATCTACGCGGGAGCACAAAAAAATATAGGACCAGCTGGTGCAACTCTTGTTATTATCAGAGAAGATATTCTAGGCAAAGTGAGCAGAGAAATACCTTCTATGTTAGACTATAAAGTACATATTAGCAAAGAAAGTATGTTTAATACCCCTCCTGTTTTTGCTGTTTACACATCTATGCTAACATTACAATGGTTAAAAAACCTAGGAGGTATAGATGCTATAGAAGAAATTAACAACAAAAAAGCACAACTTTTATACTCAGAAATAGATTTAAACCCATTATTTAAAGGATATGCAAATAAAGCTGACCGCTCAACTATGAATGCCACATTTAATCTAACAGATGAAAAGCTAAAAGATTCTTTTGATACTATGTGTAAAGAAGCAGGTATCAATGGTCTAAATGGTCATAGATCTGTTGGTGGCTATAGAGCATCTATGTATAATGCACTTTCTTTAGATAGTGTTGGTATTCTTGTAGATGTTATGAGCGACTTAGAAAGAAACGCATAAACAGTTACAATTAATTAATAAAAGTATGAGAAAAATATTAGCAAACGACGGAATATCTAAAAAAGGGATAGATGCATTAGAAAAAGCTGGCTTTACAGTAAATACAACTACTGTAGCTCAAGAACAGCTTGCTAATTACATAAATGAAAACGAAATAGCCGTTTTGTTGGTACGAAGCGCTACAAAAGTTAGAAAAGATATTATAGACAACTGCCCTACTCTAAAACTAATAGGTCGTGGTGGTGTTGGCATGGATAATATTGATGTTGATTATGCTAAAAAAAAAGGACTACACGTCATAAACACACCAGCAGCCTCTTCGTCCTCTGTCGCAGAATTAGTATTTGCACATTTGTATAGTGGTGTTCGGTATTTGTATGATGCCAACCGTATTATGCCTTTAGAAGGAGATACCAAGTTTAAACAACTCAAAAAATCATATGCCAAAGGAACAGAACTTAGAGGAAAAACAATTGGGATTATTGGTTTTGGCAGAATAGGACAAGCCATTGCGCAAATTGCATTAGGTATTGGTATGAAAGTAATCTATCATGATTCTAGTACTGATGAAATTAATATCACTATTCCCTTTTTTGATGGACAAACTGTTTCTTTCCTATTAAAAAATAGTACAAAGGATCAAGTTTTAAAAGAATCTGACTTTATTACCATTCACGTTCCTGCACAAAAAAAATACATCATAAGCAAAAATGAGTTTGATAAAATGAAAAATGGTGTTGGTATTGTTAATGCTGCACGAGGTGGTGTTTTAGATGAGGTAGCTTTAGTAGAAGCATTAGAAACAAACAAAGTAGCCTTTGCTGGGTTAGATGTATTTGAATCTGAACCAAACCCAGAAATTAGAATCTTAATGCATCCAAGGATATCATTAACTCCACATATTGGAGCAGCTACAATAGAAGCGCAAAATAGAATTGGTGAAGAATTAGCAGAGCAAATTATAGAATTATTAAAATAATGTTAGTTTTACATTTCTTAAACAATAACATTATTTTTTTTTGTAAATTGTAACATTATTAAACAGTAACTAAATAAAAAATGTCAGGATTATTAGATTTATTAAATAGCCCTATGGGGTCACAAATTATTAGAGGTGTTGCAGATCAAGCAGGAGAGTCTGAACAAAAAACAGCAGGTGTTCTTAGTATGGCTTTGCCTTTATTAATGGGTGCAATGAGAAAAAACACTGCAACCCCAGAAGGAGCTCAAGGTCTTATGAGCGCCTTATCCAACAAACACGATGGTAGTATATTAGATAACCTTGGTGGGTTATTTGGCGGCGGCGTAGACCAAAATGTTATGAATGATGGTCAAGGCATATTAAATCACGTATTGGGAGCAAAACAGCCAAAGGTAGAGAATGCATTAAGTCAAAAAGCTGGTGTAAGTTCTGATACGGTTGCAACCATACTAAAAGTTGCTGCACCTATTTTAATGGGTGTTTTAGGTAGGCAAGCAAGAAACGAACAAGTTGTAGAGCCTAACGGAATAGGAAACTTACTAGGTGGTCTATTAGGAGGAGCAGACAATAGTAACAAAGAACAATCATTGATAGAATCTTTTTTAGATTCTGACGGAGATGGTAGCATCTTAGATGATGTTGCTGGTATGATACTTGGAAGTAATAACAAAAAAAGTAGTAGCTCTGGAATTGGCGGCTTATTAGGCGGTCTTTTTGGAAAATAACAAGATAAATTTAACATTTATAAAAAGCCATTTGTAGATTCGAATGGCTTTTTTTTGTATTTTAGGGAAAAAGCAAGATTATGAAAAAAAACATATACATAACAGGCTTATTACTACTTGCCTCTCTTTTGGTTTCCAGTTGCATAAGTACAAAACAAACAATGGATGTCACAGACTCTGAAAAAGAAATATTTGATAAAAAAAATGGAGATCCTGTTGTTATTGCTGATGAAGAATCTGGTTATGAAATAATAATCATAGATTCTGGCTTTGATTTATGGTTGGCTAGTTTTGCTAGGCCTAGACAATTCTACTCTCAATCTTATATGGAAAATAAAAATATATTATATGTCTCAGAATGGAATAACAGAGTAAGACAGCCATTTAGATATGATTCCAATTTATATGAAATGCAGATTGATTATTTTTCTAATATAGACTATGGCTATGAGGTAAATTACAAACTATATAATTATTTTATATATTTCCAAAGAAAATACAATCAACGTCTAGCCCATTTTGTTCCTCGCATATAAGCCATTATATTTGTAATCGATAAACAATACTATGGAAAAATTAAAAGAACGTTGGGGCATTCAAAGCAACTTTCAAATAATAATTATTTTTTTAGTTTTTGCAATAACAGGATCTTCATCAGTTTATGTTGCAAAACCAGTTCTTTCCTTTTTAGGTATAGAACGCTCTGCATTTCCTGATGGTATGTGGTGGGGTGGCTTTACCTATAGTGTATTAAGGATTCTTCTTATTTTTCCAATATACCAACTACTATTAATTGCTTTTGGTTGGTTATTTGGACAATTTAAATTCTTTTGGGCATTCGAAAAAAAGATGTTAGGAAGATTGGGTTTTGGTAGGTTTATTAAATAGTAAGAAATATTTTACTTAAAAACAATTATTTTCTAATTGAGCCAGAATCTGAAAAATGGAACACTGTTTTTGATTGTTAAATATGAGTCACTATTAAAGTTTATGGAGCTTACATTGTTATCTATAATAGCCGAAGCTATTTCTGTTTGACATCCCATAGCATCAATAGTTACAATGGTATCTTGTATTGACAATAGTTCTAGTAATTTAGTAATAGCAGTTATTTCATTAGATTTTTCATCTGTTTTTACTTGACCTAAAACTAAACTATTGGCACATGCAAAAGCACTAACGATATGAATGGGTGATTTTTTTGCGTTTGATTTCGCTCCTTTTATAGTTTTTCCATCTATAGCGACAACTTCTTTAGGGATTAATTCTACTAAGGATTGGATCCACTCTATAAAACAGGATTCAAATTGTTTACTATCAATGGCAGAGAATACACGATTAAAGGTGTCGTGAGATGGTATACCATTGGGTAATTCTAAGAATGTACGCAAAAATTCTTCTTTTTCCTGAGCATACAACTCCATTTCATTCTATGAATCTGCGCCACAAATCACTGAGATTATGCCTATAAGAAGGAGTCGTTTAATTGATGAAGTTTCGTTAATTCACGTCTAGGGTCGTCTATTTTGCTAAAAATTGTCGTTAGCCTATTTGCAGTTTTCAATGTAATTAAAATATTGACTATCAATATAATATACAAAAACAACCAGTTCGTAAACAATTAATTGTTAAGGTTTTTTATTAAGATTTTATTTTTTAGATGCGTTTGCCCTGATATGTACTAAATTCCACTACACATAGGGCATATATGCCACTGAAATGAATTCAGGGGTTAATCACATACTGCCGATAGTTACGATTGGTTTTCCTGTCATAACTAATTATTTTTCATCTTTTTTTAATCCAACATAAAGGCTTTCAATTGGTCCTGTCGATTTTGGATCGAAAGCACCTCGTGTAGTCATATGTCCACCAAGATCGTTTGTATCGTAATAAGCTGTAGAACCTATTGTCATTTTTAGTTCTCTTGAATCACATTTTTTTTCATTTTTAATATAAAATGTATATGAAGTATGACCAAGAGTTTCTTCATGCTCTAAATCACATAGTTCAGAAAATTCATTTAAAGTCATATCCAACTGATAAGGAACTTTTCTAAATTTAATAATTTTGTAAGGAGTGTCTTTATGGCCTTCATAATCACTCATACGCATTGATAACATTTTTAATTCTTTACTTTCTGTAGCAAATTGTAACGTTAATTTTAGTTTTTTATAAACCAAAATTAACGCTTCTCCAGTGACAGTTTTTGTTATTTTATTATCAGGTTCCCCAAAAATTTCTATTATTTTATCATAAGAATCCCCAATAAAAAAAGCTTGATCGTTGTATTTAAACTCACAGCGGTCAATTTCAAAACGGTGTTCTTGTTTGGCAAATGCTGCGTCTAGTTCTTTAAATTTTGGGTGTTCGTAATTGGGTTGTACTATGTAGCCTTCTTGTGCTTTAGAATCGTTCCCTAAAAAACCACAGGAAACTAGGCTTAGTACTAGCGTAATGATGTTTAGTTTTTTTGGTAGGTGTCTTAATTTCATATGTTATTTTCAATTGTATGCTTCTTAACTACTAAAACGAGTTTCTGCATAACCAAAGTTACTTAAATAAATTTCTTTAAACTAGCATATTAACCTGTGTTAGTCCAATAAGGTATCATACTACTATACATAGTAGCATATATGCCACTGAAATGAATTCAGGGTTAATAACATACTGCCGATAGTTGCGATTGGTTTCCCTGCCATAGCTTAGTCGTTTTTTTGTTGTAATCTTACACTTAAACTTTCAATTGGTTTTGTAGTTGTAGGGTCAAAATCACCACGCATGGTCATATGCCCTCCTCCAATACTTTCAAAACCTGGTATAGAAAGTATTGAAGATGTTATTTCTAAATCACATTTAGACTCATTCATAATGTAAAAAGCCGTTGTACTATGTCTTAGGTTTTCTCCATGTTCTAAATCACTTAACTCAATAAACTCGTTTAATGTCATATCCAAATGATATGGTACTTTTCTAAATTTAATAATTTTGTATGGAGTGTCTTTATGTCCTTCATAATCACTCATTCTTAAGGTAAAGGATTTTAAGGTATTCTCAAGAGGTAAAAACCTGAAAAATAATTTAAGTTTTTTATATTTAATACTATAAGACTTTTTATCAAAAGTGTATACAGGTTCTTTGTCAGGTTCTCCAAAAATTTCTATGATTTTGTCATAAGAATCCCCAATAAAAAAAGCTTGGTCGTTGTATGTAAACTCACAACGGTCAATTTCAAAACGGTGTTCTTGTTTGGCAAATGCTGCGTCTAGCTCTTTAAACTTAGGATGGTCGTAGTTAGGTTGTACTACGTAGCCTTCTTGCGCTTTTGAGTCGTTACCTAAAAAACCACAGGAAACCAAACTCAGTACTAGCGTACAGATACTTAGTTTTTTTAGTAGGTGTCTTACTTTCATATATTATTTTCAATTATGTGGTTCTTACATACTCAAACAAGTTTCTGTAAAACCAAAATTACTTAAATAAATCGCTTTAATCAATATATTGATATGCGCTTAATGCGGTACGGTACCACTACACATAGGGCATACATGCATACTGCCGATAGTTGCGATTGGTTTTCCTGCCATAACTTAATCGTTTTCTTTTAATGATATTACAAAACTATAAATTGGTTTTGTAGTTGTAGGGTCAAAATCACCACGCATGGTCATATGCCCTCCTCCAATACTTTCAAAACCTGGTGTAGAACCTATTTCAGTATCTATAGGAATTAAACACTTTGGCTCATTCATGATATAAAAAGCTGATGTATCATGATCTAGATTTTCTCCATGTTGCAAATCGCTAAGATTTATAAATTCATTTAAGGTCATGTCCAAATGATATGGTACTTTTCTAAATTTAATAATTTTGTAAGGAGTATTTTTATGTCCTTTGTAATTACTTATACTAATAGAATAAGTTTTTAAGTTAGATCTATTTGCAAAAAAAAAGAACAATAATTTGAGTTTTTTATATTCAATACTATATGATTTTTTATCAAATGTATAAATAGGTTCTTCATCTGGTTCTCCAAAAATTTCTATTATTTTGTCATAAGAATCCCCAATAAAAAAAGTTTGGTCGTTGTATGTAAACTCACAACGGTCAATTTCAAAACGGTGTTCTTGTTTGGCAAATGCGGCGTCTAGCTCTTTAAACTTAGGATGGTCGTAGTTAGGTTGTACTACGTAGCCTTCTTGCGCTTTAGAGTCGTTACCTAAAAAACCACAGGAAACCAGGCTTAGTAATAGCGTAATGATGCTTAGTTTTTTTGGTAGGTGTCTTAATTTCATATGTTATTTTCAATTGTATGCTTCTTAACTAGTCGAGCCTTAAAAAGGTGATATTAGTTTGTTAGGGTACTATTTTTGTTTTTGAATATTGATAGAAATGGCCAAC
>CANLIE010000036.1 GCA_947491225.1 uncultured Cellulophaga sp. | reverse complement strand
TTCCAATTCCTTTACTTGCCCCTGTAATTAATGCAATTTTGTTCATCTTGTGCGGTTCAGTCAAATGTTTGCCAACGTTTAGTATAAGAATAGTAAGGGATTTCGAATGACTAAACTTTCAATTTATCACTTAGCCAAATTTATAATTTTACCGTTATCTTTCTTTAAACCGTCAAATTGTAAATTTGGCGGACTTTGTTAATATGTACCAACTTTGGGCTTGGCACTTAACCCTTATTATTTTTATACATTGTTGTGCGTTCGTTATCTTTATATTTATTCCATTTTTTCACATATCCATTGAATAAGTATGGATAAACAATCCAATATTTGAATGGTTTGATTAAACAAATATAGAATTTTCCATACTTTGTCCTATGCTTTACATAAGAAGCCATTTGTACTTTATAGCATTCATTATTTGTCTTTACCCAACCATAATGCATTAGAGTGTGTTCTGTTGCGTTTGAAATTTCGTTAACCGTTTCATTTTCCATTGAATAAACTGTCCGAAAGTCAAAATAATTTTCTGTTCGCAGGTCTATATTTAGTTCAGGCGAATGCTTTTCTTTTTGTATTTCAGTTAATCGTTCCGCAAAAGTAATTTCATTACAATCAGGTATCGGAAGTTCATTAACATTTTTATCTAAACTAAAAACTTTACCAACTAAAGCTCTGAAATAAAACAATAATCCAGTTGGCGTAAAGTTGAAAACATTTTTTAAAGTGGGTTCAATTGCTGTTTTTCTAAACTTATATAAACTATCATTTTCGGTTGGTTTAAAACATATTGGATATTCCCAAACATCCAGCAATTCAAAATCTTTCGCTAAATCTTGAATTATAAAATTATTTTCAAAATGTTTTCTGTTAGGAATTCGATAATTCATTTCTATACTTTGCTATTCTGCTTATTTCGTTGAATTAGCATATAAATTGCGTGTGGTAACATTAAAAATGTCATTCCAGAAAATGGTATCATAAAAACACCAAGTAAAACTATAATCAAATATGCCCAAATGAAGTTTTTTGGTATTAGACCATTTGTTCTCTCAACGTAACCAACTAAAAATCCGAGCGGAATGAGTAAAAGTCCATAATAGAAAAACCAAAAAGCAGCAAAATTTTCATAATTCATCTGTCCGTTAAGCAGTGGAAACTCAAATAGTCCTTCACTTATTTTGAAAAAGAATTTGTCAGCGAATCCAGAAAATTGTTTTCCAAAAGCAAAAGGGGAAATACCTAAAAGTGGGTGAATTATCCCAAAGAATATTAAAATTTTTCCGTTTGTTATTTTCATAATTTACTTCTGTCGTTTCAGTTTGTCTAATGACGCACAACTTGGTTATATGCGGAACTTTGGTATGTATATAACACTTATTTGGTGGGATATGCGGAAGTTTACTCTTTTTGTTCTGCATATCTCTTTAAATTACAGATGTAGTCCCTAAATTTTGATTAAAAATAATAAAATGTTTATAATTGGTAAATCCATTCTTCAGGATTTAGTTTTGTAATATCTTTATATAAATAAAATTTAAGTATAGTTTTACCATTAAATTTATTAGTGTATATTTCTCCAATGGTTTCTTTTGCAGTTACTTTATCACCCTTTTCTACGTAAGTCTTAGATAGGTTGTAGTAGGTACTAATATAATTACCATGTTTAATTTGCACGCCTTTGTTACCCCCAGGAACTGCAAGAACAGCAATTACTTCGCCTTCAAAAATAGCACGTGCTTTAGCTCCCTTGTCTGTAGCTATAATAACTCCATTGTTTTGGTGTTTTATGCCTGGATATACTGCATCTTTATAAACACCAAACCCTTTACTTTTAAAACCTTTTTCAACAGGCCATATTAGTTTTCCTTTGTTTGCTGTAAAGTTATTAGACACAATTTTAGCTTCTGGTGTTAGAACAAATTTAGTACTGCTTGTTTTCGTTGTTGCAGTACTGCCTGTTGTCTTTTTATTGGAAGCAACTATGGCAGAGCGAATTAATTTTTCTATCTGTTGGTCTATCTTACGGGCTTCTCTTTTTTTCTTGTTAATACTGGCTGTATACTTGCTTTCGTTACTTTTAATGTTGCTTAACAAGGCATCCTTGGCCTTCTTTTCAGATTCTAATTCCTTTCTGGAAGCTTTGTTTTCTTTTAATAGTTGTTCTTTTAATTTGCGCTTATCTATTAAAGATTGATTGGTATTTTTTAATGCATCCGTTTTTGCAACTATTGCTGTACCTTGTTCCTTACGGTATTGTGTATATTGCTTCATATATTGCATACGCTTAAAAGCTTGTAAAAAACTCTCTGAAGACAATAAAAACAATAATCTGCTTTGTTGTGATTTGTTTTGATATGATTTTTGTATCATTTGTGCATAATCTTCTTTAAGGGCCAACAATTCTTTTTTAAGGTTTCCAATATTGCGTACATTGGTATTAATTTGCCTGTTTAATAGATTAGATTGTTGATTAGTAATCCTTATAAGTTGCTGCTGTGCATTTATTTTTTGTTCTAGACTTTCCATTTGATCTAATACATTACCTTTTTCCTTGGTTTCTGCAAAAAGCAACCTATTTATTTCCCGAATGTCTTTTTGAATTTGTGCACGCTTTTTTTCTAATGCTTTTTGTTCATTGGTTTGTGCTACTAAAATTGTTGCAAACAATGAAAAAGTAAGTAATAAAAATAGCTTGGTATACTGTATGTTTTTCATAAAACTATTCTAAAACTATTTCTTTAAAACCATTTGGTATTTTATACGGAAATTTAAAGTTTTTGTTTAACTCTATGTTCTTAAAAGTAAGGGCTATATTATTCTCCTTACTTTTATCCTTAACATATATGTCTATAATATTAGGTATCAATTTTTTATCTACCTCTTGATAATTTTTATATTGTATATCTAAAACCCTTTCTTTTTGGGGTTGTTTTAATTGCATACCAGCTACCTTATAGTTGTGGGGCTCTATTTGTAGCAAAGTCATAAACAAATCATTTGTCTTTTTAGGTGCTAGTTGGTATTGTCCATTAAATTCTTGTGTAATATATTTTTCCTTTCTTAAATCAAACAAAGCTTGCCCAAGTAATACATTTTGTACCTTTTCAAAATTTAATTCTGTCCCCAATAGGTTACTAAGATAAGAGAAATCTCCATCAAAATATTCATTTTGTATTCTGTTATAAAAACTAACCCTATTAGGTGTTATATATGCTTTTACAATACCTAGAGTGGCACTAATCCAAATAGCTTTGTCTTTTTCCATTCTAAAACTAACAGTGTACCCTTGCGAATCGTTTCCATCAGTATAATCAATTTTCATTCTTCCACGAATTGTTCTAAAATCCAATGCATTTGCATAATGGTTTTTAACCAATGTTCTTGTATTCAGTTTTTTCCCTGCTGGTGTATTATTTGTTATTATTTTCTTGGACTTACATGCTACTACAGATAATACAATAAATAGTATTGTAGCTGTTCTGCTTAGTATATTTGTGGTCTTATTCATTTTTAATTCTTAAATTTAACCTTTAGTAAATAAATGTTTGCTTTGGCTGTATTTCCTAGTGCATTGTATGCGGTAGCTAATTCTTTATAGATTTTATCTTCTAACCTTACATCATCTATTAAATAGTCTAAGGCAGCCTCTAAAGATTTTATAGCATCATTTTGTTTACTCTTATTGTTGTACGCAACTCCTAATGCATAGTGAAAATAAGGTTGAGAAGGATAGTTTTCCAAGGCTTCTTTTACAGTCTTTTCTAAAAATTGAGGCTTCTTTTGATTTATGATGAGCTTTATCCTTGTTTTATAATTTTTTAATGAATTAGAATCATCAGACAAAGATTTGTTAGTATTAGATGCTGTAGTAGAAAAAGTAACTGCGGTTGCCCTTTTTGTTTGGTAAGCGATAGCAGCGTCTACCTTGGTTTTTAAATTGTTTTTAAAGGGACTGTCTTTAAGTTCTTCTAAGACATTTAAAGTTGAACCATACTCTCTTTCTAAATAAAGTATATGTGCAAGGTTTTCTTTAACTTGCTGTGTATGGAAAGGAATAAGTTCTTTGATGTAACCAACACTTTTTCCTTGTTTTTTTATAGTGAGCAACAGTGTCTGCAAGTACCATAGGTTTGTAGGCTCTATTTGCAATGCCAATTCTGCTTGTTCCTGAGCTAGATTATACTTTTTATCTGCTAAATAAGCTTTAGCCAATTCATTAATGACGCTAGTATTTTTAGGTTTTAGTTTTTTACACTTAAGAAATAAGTTTATGGCTTTGTCATAATTTTCGATTCCTTTTTGTTTTAAGGCTTCAAAAAAATATTCTTGAAAGTCATCTGAATATTCTTCCAAAAAAACTTCTGCACTATCTTCTATTTCTTGGGCGTAAGTAATGCCTTGGAACATTGAAAGTCCTAAGAAGCATAAAAAAAATAAAAAATTGCGACAGATTTTCATACTTCTTGTAAAATTATTAAAAAAACAAATGGCTTTATGTTTAATAATGTAGCTTTTTTAAATAAATATCAAATATTATACCATTGTAGTTCTCACTTTAACTAAATTCCCTATAATTAATGTAATAATAGCAGGTAAAATCCAACCTAGTCTATAGGCACTTAACGGAATCCAACCTTCTAAGGTTGTAGAAAATTTAATAAATCCTATACTGCTTAGAAAATCAGGAACACTAAATAGCATAGTTGTATAAATAACACTTTTAAAAACTTTAGAAGGGGTATATTTATTGGGTAAGATGTTTAACAAAATAAGTACAATAGTAATAGGGTAAATAAACATTAATGCAGGCGAGGCAACGGCAATAATATAATCTACATTAAATTGCCCCATTAAAACACCTAAAATACAACCAAAGATTGCTGTAATAGTGTATGCGTTTTTAGATTCTGAAAATCGATGTTTCATAAAATCAGATGTGCCAGTTACAATACCAACAGCTGTAGTAAAACAAGCTAAGCCAACTAATATACTTAAGAAAATATTAGCAGTATTACCAAGGGTTTTAAGGCTTATACCATTTAAAAGAGCGGTTCTGTTTATGCTATTTTCAAAACTACTATGCATTAAAGCCCCAGTAACAATTAGTCCGCTATAAATCAGCAGCAAGCCTAAACCTGCTAATAAACCTGCTTTTCGTATTAACTTTCTCTTTTCTTCATAAGTGGTTTTTTTATTTTTTAAATTAATTGAAATAATTAATACTCCACCTACAACTATAGCTCCTATAGCGTCAAAAGTTTGATAGCCTTCTAAAATACCATCTGCAAATGGATTTAAGAATCTAGCATTGCCAAAAGAAAATTCAAAATCAAATAGGGTAATACTTATGATTGTCAGTAAGATCAAAAGAATTGCCGGAGTTAATATTTTTCCTAAAATAGTTAGGATTTTGGATCTGTTGAGCACAAAAACCAAAACCAATCCAAAGTAAGCAATACTCGTGTATATGGGTGGAGTGTTAAAAAAAGGTGCTATAGCAATTTCATGTGTTACTGATGCCGTTCTGGGAGACGGTAAGCTAATTGATATGGTATAGATTAATAAGCAGTATATTAAACTAAATGTAGGGGATACTTTTTTTCCAAAATCAAATATGGTTCCTTGCAATTTGGCGTGGGCAAATATTCCTAAAATAGGAATAAGTACTGCAGAAATACAAAAACCAAGTGCTACTAACCACCAAAGCTCTCCAGATTTAAAACCAAGTGATGGGGGTAAAATTAAATTACCAGCTCCAAAAAAGAGCGAAAACAATGCGAAAGCTGTTATTAAGGTTTCTTTGGATTTGTTCATTGGGTATTAATGTTATTCGTGTGAAAGATAAAACAAATAACTAAGGTTACAACGGGGACTCACTATGAGAAACTGCTGCAGTTTATCGAAAAAAATATAGTTTATCAAAAAAAAAGTCATATGTATTCAATAATTTACAAAATATTGCGTTTATATATAACAAATTAATATATAGAATTGTTTACCCAAATTTTGATTAACCGTTGCTATGTTGGGTTTTTTAGCCAAGCAAAGCAAATATACCAACCCATATTATGAAAAAAGTTTTCTCTTCTTCCGGCTCACTATTTAATTCTTTGTGCTGTAGCATCTTTGGACACTATTATGCAGTCTCAAAAAAAGTAACTTCTCATATTAATGAATACGAATGTATTCATTGTAAAAAACAAGTAACTACAGATGTAAGTGGTAATCTTTCAAAACTTACACCAGAGTTAGAAGATATTAATAATACGTTACAAAAAATATATAAGAAAAAACATCAAGCCCAACATCAAGTGGCTTAATTATGCTTTGGCAAGTGAATTCCAACCTTGAGCAGTTATAGGAATTTTACTATTATTCCTGGAAATTAAGTGAATCCCTTCATTCTTTTCTGTTATGTGCCCTATAACAGTTAGGTTAGGATTGCCCTTTATTTTCGGGAATTCTTTTTGGTCTATAGTAAATAAAAGTTCATAATCTTCACCACCACTTAGAGCTATTGTTGTACTGTCAATTTCAAATTCTTCACAGGCACTTATTACTGTTGGATCTAAGGGTATTTTATCTTCATATAAATTGCAGCCTACATTGCTTTGGTTGCAAATATGTAATATTTCAGAAGAAAGTCCATCACTAATATCTATCATAGATGTAGGTTTAACTCCTAATGTATCTAATAAAGGAACAATATCTTTACGGGCTTCTGGTTTTAATTGTCTTTCTACAATATAAGTATATAAAGATAAATCAGGGTTGCTATTAGGGTTAACTTTAAATACTTCTTTTTCCCTTTCCAGTACTTGCAAGCCCATATATGCCCCACCTAAGTCGCCTGTAACAACAAGCAAATCATTTGGTTTTGCACCATTTCTATACACTAACTTTTCTTCTTTAGCTTCACCTATAGCAGTAATACTAATTAGCATTCCTTTGGTAGAAGAAGTGGTGTCACCACCAATTAAGTCTACATTGTATGTTTTTGCAGCAAGGGCAATGCCACTATATAATTCTTCTAGTGCTTCTAACGGGAACCTGTTAGAAACAGCAATAGAAACTGTAATTTGCGTAGCCACTGCATTCATTGCATATATATCTGATAAATTTACCATAACGGCCTTGTATCCTAAATGCTTTAAGGGCACATAACTTAAATCAAAATGTACACCTTCTATAAGTAAATCTGTTGAGATAACTGTTTTTTTATCTTTAAAATCTAAAATAGCAGCATCATCACCAATACCTTTTATGGAAGATTTTTGTTGCAATGTAAAATCTTTGGTAAGATGGTTTATTAAACCAAATTCGCCTAACCCTTCTAGCGATGTTCTTTTGGGATTTTTATCGTCTAACATTTTGCAAAGATATATCAATTACTTTAGCTTTTTAAGCTGAGTTTAATGTAATAAAATTTATGCCAGTCAGAATAATTTTCTATATAATTTTTATTTGTTTCACCATAAAAAAATCACTCAATTCGAAAGCTTTTTAAAATCAAATTCCTAGACCAAATTCAGGCTTTTAAGTTAAAATTAAAAAGTCTTACTAAAATAACAATGTCTTTTGAATAGTTACAAATAGTTTGTTATTTTAGTTTGTAATATTTAAAAACAGGATATTCTACCGCTTTTTTACTAATTCCTTTTTCTTTAAAATAATCATCAAAAAAGTTCCAAGTCACTAAGCCATCATCAGACTGAGGTTCAAGCATATAAAAAATTAAGTTAGAAAGAGGTTGAGCCATATCAACCCAATAATCTCCTTTTTTAAATGTTTTTGTTTTGGGTTTAAAAACACCAGAAATGGTTGTCATATTATGCCCTTCAAACTTTCGGCTAGAGTTACTTAGTGAATCTGCAATAAAAGTATCTCCTATGGCTTTTGTAGCTTTTTTAAGTTCTAGTACTTCAACACCTTGTTTTCTTAAGTGATTTGCAATAAATGCCATAGACTTAGGTAAAAAATAACCCCTTGGCAATTTGCTAGTTACCACAGCTTCAAATTTCGAATAATTTTGCACATTGGGTATTTCTATTATTTTGCCTGAACGCACATATTTAGACTTTCCATTATCATCTTTATAGGGGGTATAATCATAAGTGCTAAGTGTAAAAGTTTCTTCTAAAGGTACCATTTTAAAGCGTACACCTTTTTCAATTTTACCCGCATTTTGTTTTACATTTATAATAGCATCTTTTTCTGCTTTTGCATTAATTTCTGTCATTTTTTTTCCATTCTTATTGGTAAATTCAAGTATTTCTGCAACAAAGCCATAAGTGCCATTCATACGCTTATAAAAACGGTCATGTGCAAAAGCTTCACTTAATATTCCTACTTTATTTCTTAACCCCATTTGATTTACAATATACCTAGGATGATGATTATAAGTGTAAATTGCTTTTGCAGGCCAGCCTTGTCTTAAAGAATACCCACCATAAGGGCCTAATTTTATACCATAATTTTTATCAACGGATTGTGCAATACTTGGTAACATTACATCCCAAGTAAAATTGTAAGGAGCTTTTTCACCAGCATAATGATAACTTGGGGCATACGTAATATTATACCCATGCCAAGTGCCATTGGTGGTATGCAAATCTACTAACATTTCTGGATCCCACTTTAACAATACATTTTGTATGAGTGCCTGTGTTTCAATAGCCTCCATTTTAATACCATCCCTATTTAAATCTAAGCCTTGGCTATTTGCTCTAATACCAACTTCTAAAGGGCTATCTTCTTGAGATGGACGCCTTCCTTTTTCCATTTTATCATTAGAGTCTGTATTATAAATAGGCGCAAAAATTATTATCTGATTTTCTAATAGGTGTTGTTTATCTCCCAATAATATATCCCTCATTAACTGTTGTAAGATCTCCTTACCTTCTACTTCTCCTGAATGAATATTACCCTGTACATACATTACTGGCTTTCCAGAATCTTGTGCTTCTTCAGGAGAACTTATTTTTGGGTTAGCCATTACAACAACAGGAATTTCTTTTCCTTCCTTGCTATTGCCCATAAATTCTAAATGAACCAAGTTAGATTTACTCTTAATTGCTTCAATAAAACTCATAACCTCTGTATAGGTTGATGTTTTCTGATAATTGGATTTCTCTGGAGTTGTAATTAAATCCTCACTCCAGACCACATTTTGAGCTGTTATTTGGGTATGAAAAAAAAGTAATAATGCACTTAAAGCATACATTGTTTTAGCTGTCATAAGTTGTATCTTTATATATTAAAAGGATATTAAAAAAATAAAAATATATAAAATGACTCAAAAGAGGTGATAATTTTATCATAAAATGTATCCTTCTTAATAATTGCATTCAATATATTTGACTGCAAATTCAAAATAGTATTTTGTATTTCATAATTTTTTTTCTGTCATGATAGTTTGATTTGCTATCCTAAATGTTTTTTGTTTTCTACTTTAAAGCCTAATTTAAATTTTGTTTACTGTTAAAAAGGATAATGTTAGTTTAAGTAATAAAATACTACAATTCAGTAATGTACTATAATAATGTTAGGAAATATGGTAAAACCCTACTTATGCACTATATTTGTAAATTGTTTAGAACTAAACCAGATAAAATTTGAGTAAAGGTCTAATTTAAATTAAGATTAGTATGATAAAAGTCTCAGAAACAGCTAAGAAGAGAGTCATAGATTTAATGACAGAAAGTGGCTTTGATGCTGAAAAAGATTTTGTGCGTGTTGGTGTAAAAAGTGGTGGATGCAGTGGTTTATCTTACGAGTTAGATTTTGATAAAACTACAGGAGAAACAGATAAAGTTTTTGAAGACAATGCAGTGCGAATTGTAGTAGATAAAAAAAGTTTTTTATATCTAGTAGGAACTACTTTGGAGTATTCTGGCGGATTAAATGGAAAAGGTTTTGTATTTAATAACCCAAATGCGCAAAGAACATGCGGTTGTGGTGAGAGTTTTTCACTGTAACTATTGATTGTAACAGTAAAGATAAAAAGTTAAGAATTAGCTAATAGAAATATATTTTTGACTAGCAAATTAAGGTAATATGGCATATACAGAACAAGAGTTAAAGAAAGAGCTAGAAACCAAAGAATACGAATACGGTTTTTATACAGACATAGAATCTGATACTTTTCCTATAGGATTAAGTGAAGAGATTGTAATTGCTATTTCTAAAAAGAAAAACGAGCCAAAATGGATGACAGATTGGCGAGTTGAAGCATACCGTGTTTGGGAAAAAATGAAAGAACCAGAGTGGGCAAATGTTCGTTATCAGAAACCAGATTTTCAAGCAATAAGTTACTATTCTGCTCCTAAAAAAGCAGATCCAAATAAAAAATTAGAGGATGTAGATCCAGAGTTATTAGAAATGTACAAAAAATTGGGTATTTCTATAGACGAGCAAAAAAAATTACAAAATGTTGCTGTAGACATTGTTGTAGATTCTGTTTCCGTCGCTACTACATTTAAAAAGACATTAGCAGAAAAAGGTATTATCTTTATGCCTATTTCTGAGGCAATACAAGAGTACCCAGAATTAGTACGTAAGTATATGGGTACTGTGGTGCCAACTACAGATAACTTTTATGCAGCACTAAACTCTGCTGTATTTACAGATGGTTCCTTCTGTTACATTCCAAAAGGCGTACGTTGCCCAATGGAACTTTCTACATACTTTAGAATTAATCAAGCAGGAACGGGTCAGTTTGAGCGTACTTTGGTTGTAGCAGATGAGGGTAGTTATGTGAGTTACCTAGAAGGCTGTACTGCGCCATCTAGAGATGAAAACCAATTGCACGCTGCCGTTGTAGAATTAATTGCAATGGATGATGCGGAAATAAAATACTCTACCGTACAAAACTGGTTTCCTGGAAATAAAGAAGGTAAAGGAGGGGTTTATAATTTTGTAACTAAAAGAGCTATATGCGAGAAAAATGCAAAAGTTTCTTGGACACAAGTAGAAACAGGTTCTGCTGTTACATGGAAATATCCTTCATGTATTTTAAAAGGAGATAATTCTATTGGTGAGTTTTATTCTATTGCTGTTACAAACAACTATCAGCAAGCAGATACAGGTACAAAAATGATTCACCTAGGGAAAAACACTAGAAGTACTATTATTTCTAAAGGTATATCTGCAGGTAAATCTCAAAATAGTTACCGTGGTTTGGTACAAGTAAGTAGCCGTGCAGATAATGCGCGTAACTTTTCTCAGTGCGATTCTCTTTTAATGGGTAATGAATGTGGCGCACATACGTTTCCATACATAGAAGCTAAAAATAAATCTGCAATGATAGAACATGAGGCTACAACAAGTAAAATTGGTGAAGACCAAATTTTTTATTGCAACCAACGTGGTATAGATACAGAAAAAGCAATTGCATTAATAGTAAATGGTTTTAGTAAAGAAGTATTAAATAAATTACCAATGGAATTTGCTGTAGAAGCTCAAAAATTACTAGAAATTAGTTTAGAAGGTTCTGTAGGATAAAATTGTTTATAACCAAGAAAAATTTTAGCGGCGTTTTTTAGCTTGATGAAAAAATAGCCCTATAAAAAGATAAAGAATAATAAAGAACATAAAAGTAGCGATAAAATGCTTAAAATTAAAGATTTACACGCTAGTGTAGAAGGCAAAGGAATATTAAAAGGGATTAACTTAGAAGTTGGTGCTGGCGAAGTACATGCTATTATGGGACCAAACGGTTCAGGTAAAAGTACATTGGCTTCTGTTATAGCTGGTAATGAAACATATGAAGTAACTGCTGGAGATATCTTTTTAGATGGCGAGAGTATTGAAGATTTTTCTCCAGAAGAAAGAGCTCATAATGGTGTTTTCTTATCGTTTCAATATCCAGTAGAGATTCCAGGTGTTTCTGTAACCAACTTTATGAAAACAGCTATTAACGAGTCTCGCAAAGCTAAAGGGATAGAAGATATGCCAGCTAAAGATATGCTAAAGCTTATTCGTGAAAAATCTGAATTATTAGAAATAGATCGTAAGTTTTTATCTCGTTCTTTAAACGAAGGTTTTTCTGGAGGAGAAAAAAAACGTAATGAGATTTTTCAAATGGCAATGTTAGAACCTAAGCTAGCTATTTTAGATGAAACAGATTCTGGTTTAGATATTGATGCTCTACGTATTGTTGCTAACGGTGTAAATAAACTCAAAAGTAAAGACAATGCAGTTGTTGTTATTACACACTACCAACGTTTATTAGAGTATATAGTGCCAGATTTTGTACACGTTTTATATAACGGTAAAATAGTAAAATCTGGAACTAAAGAACTTGCTATGGAGTTAGAGGAAAAAGGTTACGATTGGATTAAGCAAGAAGCCGCAGTTTAAAAAGTACTAAGATTAAATTTTGATTGGTGCTACAACGTGCCTCTTTGTTTAATACTTACTACTCAATACTAAAGAATATGGATTTAAAAGATAAATTAGTTTCTTCATTTTTAGCGTTCGAGAATAATATAGATGTGCACAACCCAGTGCATGATGTACGTACAGAGGCTATAAAGAATTTTGAAACAAAAGGTTTTCCTTCTAAAAAAATGGAAGCCTGGAAATACACTTCATTAAATAGCTTACAGAAAATTGATTTTAGCATCTTCCCTAAAAAGGAGAGCTCTTTAGAATATAAGGATGTTAAAAAATACTTTATTCACCAAATAGACACCTATAAAATAGTATTTATAGATGGTGTATTTAGTTCTAATTTGTCTGAAACTACCCATGACGGTGTAGATATTTGCTTAATGAGTTCTGCACTAACAAAGCCAATGTATAAAGCAGTTGTAGATGTTTACTTTAATAAAGTAGCTTCTAAAGAGGAATCTTTAACTACGTTGAACACGGCCTTTAGTAGAGAAGGAGCGTATATTTATATACCTAAAAATAAAGTGCCCAAAAAGCCAATAGAAATTATACATTTTTCTACAGGTAATGATGCAGCTTTAATGCTTCAGCCGCGTAACTTAGTCATTGCAGAAGAGAATTCAGAAATGCAAATTATAGAGCGTCACCAAAGCTTAACAAGTAATGCTGTGTTAACAAACTCTGTTACAGAGATTTTTGCAGCTAAAAATGCAATTGTAGATTATTACAAAGTACAGAATGATAATGATTCTGCTTCTTTAATAGATAACACGTATGTAGATCAAAAAGATGGCAGTCATGTAAAAGTACATACCTTCTCTTTTGGGGGTAAATTACTACGTAACAACCTTAATTTTTATCAAAATGGTGAACGTATAGATTCTACTATGAAAGGAATTACTATTATTGGTGAAAAACAACATGTAGATCACCATACATTAGTACACCATATAGAACCAAATTGTGAAAGTCATCAAGATTATAAAGGAATTTTTGCAGAAAATTCTACAGGTGTTTTCAACGGTAAGATTATAGTTGATAAAATTGCGCAGAAGACAAATGCTTTTCAGCAAAATAACAACATATTAATAAGTGATAAAGCAACTATAAATACAAAACCACAATTAGAAATTTTTGCAGATGATGTAAAATGCTCTCACGGTTGTACTATTGGTCAATTAGATGAAGAAGCTTTATTTTATTTACAATCTAGAGGTATACCTAAAAAAGAAGCAAGGGCATTATTAATGTATGCATTTGCAAATAACGTATTAGAAAGTGTACGTATACCCGAATTAAAAGTTAGAATCAATAAGTTAATAGCCAATAAATTAGGTGTTAATTTAGGATTCGATTTGTAGAAAAACACAATCTGTTAGTTTATGAAATTATGCAGAAAACAGCTCTAGATATACAAGCAATACGCAAAGATTTTCCTATTTTAAGTCGTACTATAAATGGGCAGCCTTTAGTGTATTTAGATAATGCAGCAACATCACAAACACCAAAACAAGTAATAGACGTTATTGTAGATTATTACAGTGGTTATAATGCAAACATTCACAGAGGTGTACACACGCTTTCTCAAGAAGCTACAGATAAATACGAGCAAGCCAGAATAAAAATTCAGCATCATTTTAATGCAAAATTGGCGCATGAAATTATTTTTACGGCTGGTACAACTCACAGTATTAACCTTGTTGCAAATGGTTTTTCATCACTCTTAAAAAAAGGGGATCAAATAATGGTTTCTGCCTTAGAACACCACTCCAATATTGTGCCTTGGCAAATGTTATGCGAGCGCACAGGAGCTGTTTTAAAAGTAATACCTATGAATCTTAAAGGGGAATTAGAGTTAGAAGAATATTATAAGTTACTATCAGATAAAACAAAACTGGTTTTTTGTAATCACGTTTCTAACGCTTTAGGTACAGTTAACCCAATAAAAGAAATTATAGAAGCTGCGCACAATGTAGGTGCTGCCGTTTTAATAGATGGCGCACAAGCTGCACCACATATAAAAGCAGATGTACAGGCGTTAAATGTAGATTTTTACGTAGTATCTGCTCATAAAATGTGTGGACCAACTGGTGTTGGCATATTGTATGGTAAACAAGAGTGGTTAAATAAGCTACCACCATACCAAGGAGGAGGGGAAATGATTGCTGAGGTTACTTTTGATAAAACTACCTATGCAGGCTTACCACATAAGTTTGAGGCTGGGACACCCAATATTTGCGGAGGTATTGCTTTTGGAGCTGCTTTAGATTATATGAATGCTATTGGTTTTGATGCTATTGCTAGTTATGAGCAAGAGTTATTAGAATATGCAACAGCAGAATTGTTAACCATAGACGGACTAAAAATTTACGGTACTGCTGCACAAAAAACAGCAGTAATATCCTTTAATGTTAATAGTATTCATCCATATGATATTGGTTCTATTTTAGATAAACTAGGTATTGCAGTACGTACAGGTCACCATTGTGCACAACCTATTATGGGTTTTTACGGTATTCCAGGTACAGTAAGAGCTAGCTTTAGTTTTTACAACACTAAAGAAGAAGTAGACACTTTAGTTGCTGGTGTAAAAAGGGCAGTAACAATGCTTCAATAAAAAGTTAATTGGCATCCACTAACTTGATAAGCACTTTTAGTTATTGTATTTTTGTTTTAAATAAATTCTTCGCATACTGAAGATTAAGAAGTAGTTATGACAATTAAAGAAATACAAGAAGAAATAGTAGATGAGTTTTCTATGTTTGATGATTGGATGCAGCGTTACGAATATATGATAGATCTAGGAAAATCTTTACCTTTAATAGACGAACAGTACAAGACCGATGATAATATAATAAAAGGTTGTCAAAGTAAAGTTTGGGTACATGCAGATTTAGAAGAAGATAAACTTTCTTTTACAGCAGATAGTGATGCTATTATAACTAAAGGAATTATAGCTATTTTAATTCGTGTTTTTAGTGGTCAACACCCAAAAGATATTATAGAAGCTGATACTAATTTTATAGATGAAATTGGTTTAAAAGAGCATTTGTCTCCTACAAGAGCAAATGGTCTAGTAAGTATGATAAAGCAGATAAAAATGTACGCCATTGCGTACCAAACACAAATAAAATAAGATTGCAAAAAACAGTTTTAATTTAAAGCTAATAACAATAAGTAAAAGTTATACAAGTTATGAGTGAAACAATAGATACGCAGGATTTAGGAGAACAAATAGTAAAAGTTTTAAAAACTATTTATGACCCAGAAATTCCTGTAGATATATATGAGTTGGGTTTAATTTATGATGTTTTTGTAAATGAAGATAATGACGTTAAAATATTAATGACTTTAACGTCTCCTAATTGCCCAGTAGCCGAGTCATTGCCAGTAGAGATTGAAGAAAAAGTTAAATCTATAGATTTGGTAAAAGGAACAGAGGTAGAAATTACTTTTGACCCACCTTGGACACAAGAATTAATGAGCGAAGAAGCAAAGTTAGAGCTAGGTCTTCTTTAATTAGAAAAATTTGTTTTGCACTTACATATAATGTTATGGCTAAATCAGAAGAAATAATCAATAGAGTAGCAAATTCTAAACTAATAACTTTTGATTTAGAAGACTATTACCCAGAAGGGAAAAAAGAACTACTAGATATTAAAGATTGGTTATTTGAAGGCTTTATTCTAAAAGAGAAAGACTTTAGAAACCATATTACAGAACATAATTGGGAGCAATATAAAGACGCCTATGTTGCAGTATATTGTTCTACAGATGCCATAGTGCCAGGTTGGGCATATATGTTAGTTGCGACCAACCTACAATCTTACGCAAAATATATAGTACAAGGTAATTTAGAGCAGTTGTACACTTCTTTATACCAATTAATTATACAAGATTTAGACTTTTCTGTTTACCAAGATAAAACTGTAATAATTAAAGGTTGTAGTAACAAACCTGTGCCGCCAAATGCGTACTTGTGGGCAGCAGCCAAATTACAGCCTTTTGCAAAAAGTGTTATGTATGGAGAAGCTTGCTCTTCTGTTCCATTGTACAAGAGAAAATAGAAATCCATTTTTATTTTAAAGAACAATACTTACATTTGTCGATTATTAAAAACCATTAAATACTATAAAAATGAAGAAAATTGTATTAACAGCAGTACTACTGTTTATTGGTGCTGTATCTTTTGCACAAACAGCAGATGAGTTAAAAGCAGAAAAAGCTGCTAAAAAAGATTCTATAGCAGCAATACAAGGTAGATTAGGTGCTATACAAGCAAAATTAGATGCTATGCCTGGTTGGAAAAAAGGAGCTTTTGGTACCATAGGAGGTAGTATATCTAGTTTTAACAACTGGTATGCACAAGGAACTCCAAACAATAACTCTGGTAACATAGGTTTTACAGTTAATGCTTTTGCAAACCTCAAAGAAGAAAAATTCTTTTGGAGAAACTCTGCCAATGTAAATCTTGCATGGGTAAAGTTAGATGATAAAGACACAGATGCTGATAGTGAAAAGTTTGAAGGAACTACAGATGTATTTACAATTACATCTTTATACGGACATAAATTAAGTGAAAAATTTGCTATTTCTGGTTTAGCAGAATACAGAACTACAATCTTAAATAACTTTAACAATCCTGGTTATTTAGATCTAGGTGTAGGTGCTACATGGACTCCAATTCAAGATTTAGTAGTTGTTATACATCCACTAAACTATAATTTTGTGTTTAGTGATAATGATACTGTTTTTGAATCTTCTTTAGGTGCTAAAATAGTTGCTGACTATACCAGAAAAATTGGTGCAGTAAACTTTAAATCCAACCTTTCAATATTCCAGAGCTATAAGAGTAGTGACTTATCCAACCTAACTTGGACAAACTCTTTTGGCTATACATTATGGAAAATGATTGGTGTTGGTTTTGATTTTGGTTTAAGAAGCAATAAACAAGAAGCTTTAAATTACGCCCTTGGTCAGTATGATGCTACTGCTGTTCCTGCACAAACAGTACCAGATTTTAAAAATGTAGATAATAAATTGCAAACATATTGGATGCTAGGTTTAAACTATGCTTTCTAAAGGAATATTATATATTAAAAAAGAGGGTGTATGACTTTTTATATACCCTCTTTTTTATTGTGGATTTTTCAGACAACTGGTGCTAAAAGAAGGTCTCATTGAAAGAAACAAAGAATTTTTAGAAATTATTATAAATATCTCAATTTAATAGTACCCTGAGTTCGGTCTAAGAATTTGATTAAAAAAACTATCATATTGAGTGATTTTTCATAGTGAAACTAATAAAAATTGTATGGCTCTTTTGGCAAGCTCAAGATCACAAAGCTTTTGGTTTAAAATTTACTTGTCTTCGATACAATTTTCTATCGAAAATCACTTAGACTGACATAAATTTTCTTACATCGAACTCAGGTTAGTATCAAAAATTACTTTCTAGATGACCATACTATATATGATATTCTTCAATACTTAATAATTTGTGCATATTTTTTGTTTTTTGCTTTGCTTCTTGTAATAAGCAGGCATAAAACGCAATACTTTTATCATCTTTAGCAATACATGATTTTAAAAAATTTTGTAAGTCTAAATAATAAAAATTAGCCTTAAAAGTTGGTATATGAGTATTTATTGTGTCAGGACTATAATCTATATCATCCATAACAATATCCATAACTATTCTTTTTCTATAATAATCAATTGTAACATCTATTGCGTTGTAATGTTTTTTTATGATTGCAATGTGTAATGCTCTCGCATCATTATTTATTCTTTGAGAACAAGTAGAAGAAATCAAATTATAAATTTGAGTTACTAACTTCATTCTTAATTCTAATTTTTTCATTTCATTTTTTTAATTAATCGCCTAAACTAACCAAAAATTATTAAAGCCTTTTTAGTCAATTTTTATAATTAACGCTTTTTCTGTGTTTTTGTTGTGAAACTATAAAAAAGTGTTGTGAAAGTGATTTATATTGATGTGTTAAAATCAAAAAATTTAACAGAAATTAGATTCTCAGAAATTATTTTTTTACCATATTTTTTATTATTATTCGCAAATAAAGGCTTTTTAAAACCTCTTTTTTTAGCTATTGTAGTGTAATAGGTTTCTTTGCTAGGATGGTTTGGGTAAACGGCGTTAAAAATCTCTCCCCAATATTCTTTGGAAATAATTAATTTAATAATACGTATACAATCTGTAATATGAATTAGATTTACGGGATGGTTGCCATTAGAAATTTCTTCTTTTTTTATTAAATGGTTTATAGGATGTCTACCATTTCCTATAAGTCCACCAAAACGTATTATGGTAGATTTTAATGTTGAATCATTTAAAAATAGATGTTCAGTATCTAAAAGTTGTTTAGCACTTTCTGTAACAGGCTTGGGAGTTGTTTTTTCAGTAACATCACCAGTAATGTTTCCGTAAACCGATGTACTACTTACAAAAATGATTTTACGTACCGTAGATAATTTTGTGCGTTTGTATAAAACTTCCATTTTTTCAAAATAACTAGAAGAATCTCCGGTTTTCATCCGAGGTGGAATATTGATAATAAGTATTTCAGCATTTTTTAAAAAAATATCAATCTTATTTATATAATCATCAGCGTTTAAATCTACTAAAAAAGGAGAGATGTTATTCTCTTTTAAAAGTGCTTTTTTTTCAAAGGAGGTTGTACTACCATTTATTTTAAAGCCTTCAGGCTGTAAAGATTTGGCTAGGGGTAGCCCAAGCCACCCACAACCAAAAACAGCTATGGTTTTGTTCAAAATGTTATTGTTTTAACGGTTAATATGGCATCGTTTAGTACAAACGGCATAGGTATTTCTTCTTTTGGTCGTTCAGGGATGTTAAAATTAACATTTGTAAGCAAATCATTAGAGGCCTCATAAATAGTTAGTTCAACAGGGATATTTGCGTTGGTTATAAGGCTTATTTCAGTATAATCATTATTTTTTATGTAATGCGTAACTAATTTATGTGTTGTGTCTAATAAAGAATAATCATTAAGCTTAACTCCGTTTACACTAGCGGACTCTAGATTTATATTGTTTTTAAATACATCTAATCTATTTACGCTACGTTGTGGTGTAATACATATTTTTAAATGCCTTTTATTATTAATAATTGTATCTAATGTTTTTTCAATTTTAGGAGCCAAGATATTTTTAATTGGGGCATTGGATACATAAGAAAACCTAGAATCATATTTGTTGCTAATTGTTCTACTATCAAGATTACTAGGTTCAATTTTATCCTTGCCAATATATTGAGAGGTCCAATCTGTTACATAGTTGTCATATGTTGCCCATTTGGCCTTGTTTTCATTTGCGTTAAGAACATACACCAAACTACTTGGTTTTGCTTTGTCCTCAGTGAAATTAGAATTAGAATGAGCAGAAATCATACAGCCAATAAAAAGCAACAGTGCTAGTATTGCCAATTTACCTTTGTTTTTATAAAATCCAAAAAGGGGGAGCATTAAAATAAATAATAATGTTGTTAGTATAGTTGTAGCAATTAACATTTTTAACCCTAGACCAACAGGAAACATTTTTACAAAAGGAGCAAAAATGGCTATTGCGGGTAATGTTAGAAATACTAATAGATAAGGATTTGGTCTTTTTTGGTTGTTTACTATCATAAAAGAAATAAGCAATGCAAAAACAGGTACAATGGTATAGCTAGCACCTTTTAGGTAAGTAGCCGCTGCACCAGATATTAATAACCATAGTATTATAGGAGCAACTAATAAGTTAGATGTTTTGATATTCTTAAATTTATGATATATATAAAAACATATAGCTATAGAAAGTAGGGTAAAAGCCATAATGTAAGTATAGCCATTATAGGTAAATCCGTGTAAAATATCTTGATATTGTGGGTACAGCCATTGTAGAGCGGACCAGCTATAATAACCAACAATACCAGTTAAGACTAAAGAAATTAATAAAGGAACAAAACCAGTAACAATCTGTTTAGCATCTAACACATTCTTTTTAAAGCCAGATAGTAGTAGTAGTATAAATAGAAAAGTGCCTAGTGCCAGCATAGGCCAAATCCATCTATACGGATAAGAAACTGTTTTAAAAAAAGGAACTGTAAAATAAATATAATCTTCTGAACTTCTTAAGGTTGATAAATCTGCATTTGCAAAATGATGTAATAAAGGCATTAAATAACTGCCTTGATGCGCTAAGGTATTTTTATCTAAACGGTCATAATTATCACGTACTGTATGATAATCAAAATGGTCATCAATAAAGGCAAAGTTAAATCCTTGTATGTCTCCGTCTTCCCTAAATATGGTAAGGTCTGTATCATTAGGAAGCATTTTATAAATACTATATGCCAATGAATTTGCTACAGGATATTCAGGATTAGCAGCAGAAAATTCTTCAATAAGCCTACTGTTACCTTGGTTTGTTTCAATTAACATATAGCTAGGACCACCACTACCACGAGCTTCAAAATTTAAAACCAAGCCCACATCTTTAGCCCAGGGGTGTTTGTTTACAAAAAGGTCTGCTCCATTTAGTCCTAGTTCTTCAGCATCTGTTAATAGTATTATAATGTCATTTTCTGGTGTTTTGTTTTCTGCTAAATAGGCACGTATGCTTTCTAATATAGTGGCAACACCACTGCCAGCGTCACTGGCTCCAAGAGAAGAATGTGGGCTACTATCATAATGAGAAAGCAGAACCAAGGATTTAGTATTCTTTTTGCCCTTTATTTTTGCTACTATATTAGTTGCATAAGAAAGATTAGACCAGTCTCCAGCTGTATAGCCTTCTTGTAAAGACGTTTCCAGTCCCATTTTTTCTAGTTGTTCTACAATGTAGTTTTGTACATCTGTATGTCCTTTAAAGCCTAAAGCATGTGGTTTTTTAGAGATTTTTGCCACGTGTTTTAATGCCCTATCTGTAGAGAAAGTAGTTAGAGAAGCATCATTATCGCTATTATATGTGGGCATAGTTGCTTTAAAACTCCAATAAACAGCAAGCAATATTAATACTAAGGTTAAAAATCTAGCAGTTTTTTTCATGTGTCTGTTTTTGTTGTTTTAAATAAATAAGATATAACCCTATGTTTTAGGTATTTCTAAACTAATACTATAAAATTATAGAAATTTGATTCTTTTTCTGCTATTTATTTAGATAAATCATTAAAAATCATTAAATTTAAAATTAACCTAAAACTAAAATGTATGGGAATTAAAAGCTTTCAGGGTGTACGCAAGATTATAAAAAAGGAATTTAAAGCTCCAATTTTAGTAGAAGATTATATGACCAAGAAGTTAGTTACCTTTAAGCCAAACCAATCTATTTTAGAGGTTATGGAACTGTTTACAAAACATAACATTTCTGGCGGACCTGTATTAGACGATAATAGTTTTCTAGTTGGTATTATTTCTGAAGCTGATTGTATGAAACAAATTTCTGAAAGCAGATATTTTAATCAACCTATTTTAGATAAAAATGTAGAAAATTTTATGACAAAGGATGTGGAGTTCATTACTCCAGATATTAGTATTTTTGATGCTGCGGAAATTTTTCATAAAAATAATAGGCGTAGGCTTCCTGTACTTAAAAATGACATTTTAGTGGGGCAAATAAGCCGTAAAGATATAGTTGTTGCTGCCCTTAAATTAAGTGGACAAAATTATAAATAAGCAGTAGTTCTTTAAGGTTGATAAAACAAACAGCTAAAACTTAAATCTTATTTATTATGCTTTTGTATGCGAGTTCTTTTATTTATCATTGATTACAAATAGTTTTAAAAGGTTTACTCTCCTAAATATTACTTTAGAAAGTTTTTAGAAAAAATTAACAATACTAAAAATCTAAGTGTTGTTTTATTAACTATTTTAGTTCATTATTTTTATTAAATCTAAATAGTAAGCAGGTTGAAATATTTTAAAAAGCATATTGCATTATTTTTCACTCTACTATTTCTAGTTTCTCAGATTAATTATTTGTTTCATAATCTTCAAGAGCCACATAACCATCATCATTGTATGGTTATAGGGTTGGAGGGAAACATCTGTGATGCAATTGTATCAGAATCAGAGGACAAAGTTTTTTATACTAACGCTTGTGAGTGTTTACTTTGCCAACAGTATAAGGTTGCCAAATTATTTATTACTAATACTACTAAATTAGAATTAAAGAATTTGGGTATTAAGTGTTATGTCACAATAAATTACAAAGATTCACTTTTTTCTACTTATTTACTTAATAATAGCTCCTTAAGAGCTCCCCCTACATCAATTACAACAGTTTAATTTTTTTTTGATTCTACTATATCTAGTAAAATAGTGCTATCCTTCTTTTGTATGAAATATATGGTTTTACAGCTATATACATTTTTATGGTTAGTATAAGACAATTACTAAGAAAAGAAGAGTACTGTTGTATTTAGTCTTCAAAATATTTCCTTATTAGAATTTATAACCGTTTATAAGGATAATATATAAAACAAAAACCAAATTATAATAAGTATATAAAATGATTAAAACAAGCAATTTAACAAAGAAATACGGGGATTTTACCGCGTTAGAGAATTTAAATATAGAAATAAAAGAAGGAGAGATTCTTTGCTTATTAGGAGCTAATGGAGCAGGGAAATCTACAACAATTAATTTGTTATTAAACTTTATTGCACCTACATCTGGAAGCGCATATATAAATGGATTAGATGTGACCAAACATCCCAAAAAAACAAAGCCTTATTTAACATATATTCCAGAAAATCTAATGCTTTACCCAACATTAACGGCAATAGAAAATTTAGATTATTTTTTAGGAATTGGAGGTAAGAGTTTTTCAAAAACAGAACTTAGATCATTTTTAGGGCAAGCAGGTTTACAAGAAGAAGCTTTTGAAAAGCGTGTTCAATATTTTTCAAAAGGGATGAGGCAAAAAGTAGGTATAGCTTTAGCAATTGCTAAAGAAGCAAAAGTGTTGTTGTTAGATGAGCCAACATCTGGCTTAGATCCAAAATCTAGTAATGAATTTGGAGAGTTGCTAAAAAATATGAAATTGGCTAATGTAGCCATGCTTATGGCAACACATGATATTTTTAGAGCAAAAGAAATAGGAACACATATAGGTATTATGAAAGAAGGTGTTTTAAAACATCATTTTTTAAATGATGATATTACGCTTCAAGACTTAGAAAAAGTGTATTTAGAAACTATGACTGTAAATGAAGAAGCATTATGATTTTCTATATAATAAAAAAAGAATTAAAAGAAATTTTTAGGGACGGACGTTTTAGAATTTCTGCTGGAATTGTATTACTGTTAGCTATAATTGCATTTTTTATAACATTTAAGCAGTACAAAAATACCACATTACAATATGACGAGGCTAAAAAAAGTGAGCGTAGAGTTTGGGAATCTCAAGGAGAGAAAAACCCACACTCAGCAGCGCATTATGGGAATTATGTTTTTAAACCTAAGTCACCATTGTCACTCATAGACCAAGGTGTAGATAAATATACAGGAATATCTGTTTTTTTAGAAGCACATAGTAGAAATGAGGCAGGGTACAGTGATGCAGCAGATCAAACTGCATTATCGCGATTTGGAGAGCTAACTCCAGATTTCATTTTACTATACATTATACCGCTAATACTAATATTAATAGGGTACAATACCTTTTCTAAAGAAATAGAAGGTAACACTTCTTTTATATTAAAAAGCCAAGGTGTTACAGGGTGGAAGCTAGTAATTGGTAAATGGTTGGCAGTTTTAATTCCATCAGTTACAATTACCACAATATTATTTGTAACAGCAGGTATTGTTCTTTCTAATATGGATAATTATGGACTTTTTGAATGGAAGGAAATTTGCTTTCTGTACTTGGTTTATTTGTTATACTATTTAATTTTTACAAATATTGTATTGTTTATATCTTCTTTAGTAAAGAAGTCTGGTATTTCTTTGGTAATTAATTTGGTATTTTGGGTTTTGGCTTGTTTTGTTGCTCCAAAAGTGGCAAGTGATTTAGCAGATACTAGATATCCATATCCTACACACCAAGAGTTTAATGAGCAAATTGCTGAAGAAAATAAAAAAGGATTAGATGGGCACGATCCATGGAGTGATAAAGCGCAACAACTAAAAGCAGAAATGCTTAAAAAACATAAAGTAGACAGTCTGCATAAATTGCCGTTTAATTTTAATGCTTATTTAATGCAAAAAAGTGAAGAGCACCAAGCAGAAGTTTTTGCAAAACATTATAGCATATTGAAACAGCAGGCAAAAAAACAAGATGATGTGTATAAATCATTAGCATCTATTTCTCCTTTTTTACCAACACGCTTTTTATCTATGGCAATTGCTAATACAGATTATCAATCTCATTGGGATTTTTCTGAGGCGGCAGAAGAATATAGGGTAGATGTACAACGGTTTTTAAACGGAACTACAGAAAAAAACTCTAAATATGGCGAGCGATATGTTGCACCAGCTGATACTTGGAAAAAACTTAAAGAGTTTGAGTATGTTAGCCCAACTTTTAAAGAAGTGTTTAAACAAAATACTTCCATTTTTTTAATACTTGTATTGTGGTTTGTTATTTCTTCCATAGTATTATTTTTTACTAATAAAACTTATTAAAATGTTCACATATAATTTTAAATACGAGTTAAAGTCATTGCTGCGTAGTAAGTGGCTTTTACTACTATCTTTAACATTGTTAATTGTTGTCCTTTTTGCAGGGTACAATGGAAAAGAGAAAGTAGAGAAGCGCGTTTCTGGGCTAGAAAGAGTAACTAGCGAGGTTAAGGAAAAAGATAATGCAATGCTTAAGATATTAGATTCCTTTGAGAAAGGAATTAAAACTAATCAAAATCCAAGGACTTTACCTAGTGCGCCTATGAACGTAGCTTATGGCTATCCTAGAGTAGCCGCTATACCTGCAAAGGCATTAACATTTATTGCAACTGGGCAGAGTGATTTGTTTACACATTTTGTAAAGCCTAGTGTTTATGGGGATAGTTTTTCAATGGACTATACAGAATTAGCAAACCCAGTACAATTGCTTTTTGGAACTTTTGATTTGGCATTTGTAATTATTTATATACTACCGCTTATTATAATAGCTTTTAGTTATAACATTTTTTCAGAAGAAAAAGAATATGGTTCTTTAAAATTATTAGCATCACAACCCATATCCATTTACCAATGGCTTTTGCAAAAAACCGCACTGCGTTTCTTTTGGTTAACATTAATAACGCTTGTTGTAATAGTGATAACACTTTTGTTTTTTGGATTTGAATTTGGGTCTAATTTTTCATCATTTATTCAACTAATTTCTTTAGTTGTAGCCTATATACTTTTTTGGTTTGCAGTTGTTTTATTAGTCAATATATTGGTGAACAATTCTGCCAAAAATGCTGTAAGTTTATTGGCTATTTGGGTTTTTGTTATTTTAATCATTCCAGCTGTAGTTGGTCAAATGGCCAATGTGTTTTATCCAATTCCGTCAAGGACAAAAATGATAAGTGAGGTAAGGGAATTAAAAGAAGAGTTATCTAAGAAGCAAGATAAAATATTGGATAATTTTTTAAGAGATCATCCAGAGTATGCCACAAAAAATGGCACAAAAAACTATTCTTTTTGGCATAAATATACGGCATCACAAGACTTGATAGAAGAGGAGTTAAAACCCTTAATAGATTCTTATGAAACTCAACTTCAAAAGCAGCAAGAATGGGTTAAATTATGGCAATACAGTTCACCAGCAATAATAATGCAGCAAAGTTTTAACAACTTGGCGCATACATCAACTGCGCATTATCAAGAGTATAGAAGTCAAGTTGCCGTGTTTTCAAAAGAGTGGCGAAATTTCTTTAAACCATTACTTTATAGCAATAAGGACTTTACTACATCTATGTATAAAGAATTACCTAGTTTTAAGTATGAAGCTCCTAAGAGTAATTCTGTTATATTAAAAGTAGTAATTTTGTTAGTTTTTTCTTTGATTTTCCTATCTATTGGGAGGCAAATTTTTAATAAAAAGATTGGTAAAGGATCAGTAATTGTATAAATTAAGACAGAAAACTGCCTATAAAGATTATTCTTTTAGGCAGTTTTTAAAACTTTATTCTCTTTTCACAATCATATAATAATCGTTGTCAAGGGGTAAGTAGCCTAGATCATACACGAAAAAATATGTAGTTCCTTTTTTTGTCGTATATGTGTTGGTTATAAACTCAAAATCAAATCCCTTGTCAATCAGACGTGTACGAGTGGTTTTTGTTTTGCCATCATTTAATGTAAAACTATCTAAGATTCTATAGTTTTTACGGAGTCTATTATTTATATTTCTAATGAGATTTTTACTGTCTTTGTTTATTTTATTATTGTAAGCATTACGGCAATAATCTGCACAGAATTTTTTATCAGCTCTACCAATAAGTTTTTTTCCACATTCTAGGCAAGTAGTCTCCAAGTTTATTCTTGTTTTTTTATAATTAAACTTAATTTCTTCAGAACTTTAGTTCTGTTTTTAAGAATTTGACTTAAAAAATCAGTCAAATTATATTAAAATGAGGCTTTTGATTTAAAATTTACTTGTCCTTAGTACAATTTTCTATCTAAAATTATTCTGACTGACATAAATTTTATTATATCTAACTCAGGTTACAAATAATTATGGATAACCCTATATGCTGCAATTTAATAATAAACAAGTTACAAATAATTGAATAATACGTTTATTAAGTTATGGTAATATTGTGTTTTTCTAAAAGGCCAGATATGCCTTCTATAGAAAACTTAGCTTTTTTTAAATTATTCTTTTCCGGATCTATACTATAGTTATATGCTGTTCTAAAATCAGCTTTTTCCATATTTGTTTGTTCAAAAATGGCGTTTTTTAGGTTGCAGTTTTCAAAAATACTTTCATATAAATTACATTCTACAAAATCTACTTGTTCTAAATTACAGTTAATAAATTTTGTTTTCTTTAAGTTAAGTTGATAAAAAGTTGTTAAATGTAAATTACAATCGATAAATTGAAATGAAAGTAAAAATGGGTTACAAACATTGAATTGAAGCCCAAGCATTTTACAATTTGTAAAAATAACGTCCTTAAAAGAGGTGTTTTTTAGTTTGGCATTGGTTAAATCGCACTCTAGAAACTTACATTCCATAAAATTTACACTACTAAGGTAAGCCTCATGAAATTTACAATTGGTAAATGTACAATTTTCATAATCAGCTATTGGTAATCTATGGGTTGTAAAATCTTCTTTTACATATTCCTTGTCTAAAACAATTGGATTCATCTAACATTCTTTAGAATGTAAAAATAAGAATATCATTCTTGTTCAAACCTTTTTGTGGTGTTAGAATATGCTAGTTTGTGAATGTCCCACTTTCCGTGTCCAGCAGCACGTTCATACTTTTGTGCTAATATCATTCTAGAGCCGTCAGTACGTAGGTTTATCATTCCGTATTTGGTTAGAAAGGAGTTTATGCTTTTGTTTGTTTTTTTAATGCTGGCATTCATTTTTTTTATTTTTTCAGCATCAGTTTCGGTAACTAGTGTTTCATTTATTTTTTTTATTTTTTCAAATAATTTGGCTATAGCTACTAGTTTTATAAGTGTAATTTCTTTATTTGATCTTGCCAATTCTGTTGAAAAAATAAGAGGTTTTTCTCCATAACCACATTTTCCTAGTGCGCCAATGGTATCAGGTCTTGGGTGCGAATAGCTTTCATCATCACCTGATGAAATAACAGTAGCACTAGAATTTATGGCTTCTATAAAACCATAGTGAAAGTGATTACTTCCGTGGTGGCAAGCCTTGGCAACATCTACCTTAAGCTCTTCAAGGTTGTTTTTGTCTTTGTAATGATCTTGAATTATTTTACCGAATTCTGTATTTACATCACCTCCTAATAAAATCTTGGCTTTACCGTAGTTAAGCTTAAGAATTACAGAGTGCCCGTTTTTATCTTTGCCAAGATTATTTATACTTTTTAGGGCATCTTTAGAATCTATCTTTTTGGTGATGGGGCCCAATATTTTAATACTATTTTTTGTACCTTCTACGGTGTAGTTATCATCATAACCTTCCAAATATTCATTTTTTATGGATAAAGCTTTAAATATTACATCTGGGTTATTTTTTAGAGCTTTGTATAGTGTTTTACAATATGTAGACCCGGCTCCTTTACGATTTGTAGCTTCCTTGATTATTGCTAACATCTGTGGAGTTGTTTCTATAATGTCTGTTAAGTAGCCTTCTTTTTTAGGGCCTAACCTGTCATTACCTGGGCGCTCTACTAGTCCATTATGGTAAATTGTGTCTACCTTTATTTTATCATTATCAAATACATATGAAAAGCCTTGATAATGATCTAAATCTGAATGACTAATAACCAAAGTAAGTGGAAAAGAAAGTGGTTTTTTACGATCATACAAATTAAAACGCCATGATAAATAACGGTTCATATTATCTGTCTTACCAGCATCTATAATAATGTGTTTGTCGTCTGGGGTTACTACGTGGCACCCATCTCCTTGTCCAATGTCTACAAAGTTTACTTCTAAGATTCTGTTTTTTCTAATTTGATTTACTTTTACCCAGCCATTTGTATTTCTACTTCTGGCATAAACACGATCATTAACAATGGTTGTATCTAGTATTTTAATATAATCTCCAAAAAGTAAATGATTGCCCCAAGACCTACCTTCTGAGGATTTGTAGATTTTAATGGATGGATACTCGGCATAGGCATATTTTTTTCTATACGAACCTTTGTTGTACTTATCTTCAGCTAATTGTTCCATTGTTATATGTTTATAGTTTAAATAATCGTGGGGAAACTTAATCTAAAGTAGTAATTTTCTTTCAATATCAATATTAAGCTTTAGTTATTTTTTGAGGAATAATTCCATAACATCAAATTACTAAAAATAAGAGCTTATCATAAATCAATAGTATTTTTGGAAAAAGCAAACCTAAAGAAGCTTTTTAGATAAACTGACGTTGTGCAACATAGCCAAAATGAACAGACTACTGTCAATATCTCTGCTGATTTTATTATTTTTCTCTTGCAAAAACGACAAGAAATCTGAATTGGAATTTTATACGGAAAACCAAATATACATCTGTTATAAAAATATTGTAACCAAGAATGTGAGATAAAAAATAGGTTCCTATTTTAGCAAGTCCTTCGCTTTATTACAAAAGCTTTCTCCTTGTTTCTTTATCCTTTGTAATAGTTCTTCACCTGTTTTTTAGTCCTGTAAATTAGGTATTATATAGAGTTAGCCATAAATTTCTCTAAGTCTTTCTGATAATTGTGTAATAACCAACCAACTTGTAATCTCTCCATCTTCAAAAATAAAAAGATCTTCACATAAAATTTCAGTATTATCTTTTTCTGATAATATAGCATATGCATGAAGATTCATAAAATGCTTGATGTGTTTTTTATCAAGTAAATTGGAGCATACAAAAATAAATCCTTTTCTAGGTATAGAAACCAAAAGTTCATTAGAGTTAAGTATTTTATGTGCTTCTTGCATATGTTTTTTACTTAGTATTTTTTCTGATGCTAAAGGTGATATTCTAACAGAAAGAATATCGTATTCAATTTTCTCATCTGAAAAATCCCAAAACTCAAATGGCAAGTCTAAATCATCTAAATTCTTTAGGCTATTCTCATCTAATACCTTATATTGTTCTTCGTCTTCATTTGTAATTTTTAAATGATAAAAATCTACCTCTCCCTTTTCATTTTCTCTATTTTTATTCTGACAAATAAAAGCTTGTACAATTGGTGCATAGATTTCTTCAGTTCTATGAAATACTGAAACAAAATCATCTGCCAAATCTAGCTCTTTTGTTTTTGTAGAAACTAAATAAGGGTAAATAGTTGTATAATCCATTTCCGCCTCATTTTTAACCATATCTTTTACAACAGTATTTACCGCTGTTTTTATTGGTTTTTTACGTAAATTAGTAGGTTCTGCAGGGCCCAAGCCTAAAATATTTCTTAAAAATTTGATCATATATTGTCTTATTATATTTAGTTGTGAATATTAAATTAACGTGAGTTCGATTTAAGCTATTGCGATATTAGGCAAAAATCTTTGAATTTTAATACTTGGTTTTGCATCTA
>CANLIE010000035.1 GCA_947491225.1 uncultured Cellulophaga sp. | reverse complement strand
GTGTAATTTCTGATTTTAAATTTATTAAACAGAATAATGGTTGGCTAGATTTAAAAAGTATCATAAAAATAGAAAGCACCCGTGCTTTTAAAAATAGCGACAAAATAATAGAAAAATCTACTCGATACTATATTTCTAGTTTACAAAACAATGCGAATGAATTTCAAGAAAAAGTACGATCACACTGGGCTATAGAAAATAAACTTCATTGGACGTTAGATGTTGCTTTTTCTGAAGATGCTTCTAGGAAAAGAGCAGGGAATGCTGCTCAAAATTATTCTATTTTACTTAAAATAGCTTTAAATCTTTTGAAAAACGAAACGTCAAAAAAGTTATCCATAAAAAGTAAAAGACTAGAAGCTGGATGGAATGAAGAATATCTCCTCAAAATACTTAAATTAAAAGTATGATTCTGCCCTGACTATCTTTACAAGTATTAAACTAATTCCCTGAAAATTCTCTATGCTCTTTATCCTGTAATTCTTCTGGAGATAATGATTTAAAGTATTCAAAAACAATTTTTAACCCTTCTGACCGGGATACTTTTGGCTCCCAACCTAGTATTTCTTTTGCTTTAGTTATGTCTGGTTGACGTTGCATAGGGTCATCTGTAGGCAATGGTTTGTAAACTACTTTTTGGTCTGTGCCTGTAAGCTTAATGATTTCCTCAGCAAATTCACCTATTGTTGTTTCATGTGGGTTTCCAATATTAACAGGATAATTATAATCGCTCATTAAAAGCCTATAAATACCCTCTACTTGATCATCTATGTAGCAGAAAGACCTTGTTTGCTTTCCGTCACCAAAGACCGTTAAATCCTCTCCCCGCAATGCCTGACCCATAAATGCAGGTACAACCCTACCATCGTTTAGTCGCATTCTTGATCCATATGTATTAAAAATACGTACTATTCTAGTATCTAATCCGTGAAAACGGTGGTATGCCATAGTAATGGATTCCATAAAACGCTTGGCCTCATCATAGACTCCACGTGGTCCAACCGGACTTACATTTCCGTAATATTCTTCGTTTTGTGGATGCACTAAAGGGTCTCCATAAACTTCGGAGGTAGAAGCAACCAATATCCTAGCGTTCTTTTCTTTGGCAACTCCAAGTAAGTTGTGTGTACCCAATGCCCCAACTTTTAAAGTCTCAATAGGAATCTTTAAATAATCTATAGGGCTTGCTGGGGATGCAAAATGCAGTATATAATCTAATTTCCCTGGAATATGGATAAACTTGGACACATCATGATGTTGAAACTCAAAATTCTCCAAAGGAAAAAGGTGTTCAATATTTTTTAAGTCGCCCGTAATAAGGTTATCCATCGCAATGACATAAAACCCTTCTTTTATGAACCTGTCGCATAAATGAGAACCTAAAAATCCTGCTGCGCCTGTTATAAGTACTTTTTTCATTTTATGTATTAATATGCCTTTTCTTCTCCAGAAACAGCGTTAAGTACGGTTTGTAATATGATTTTAAACTCCTCTTGAAAACAAAACTGTAGTAACCGTTTTAAATATAATTCTTAAATCTAAAGTAATAGACCTATTTTTAATGTAATACATATCATACTCTAATTTTCTAATAGAATCATCTAAATTTTCACCATACTTATATTTTACCTGTGCCCAACCTGTAATACCAGGCCTAATCAAATGTCTAACATCATAAAAAGGAACAATTTTATTTAGTTCTTTTACAAAAACTTTGCGTTCTGGTCTAGGACCAATAAACTGCATATCCCCTTTAATTACTGAAATTATTTGAGGCAATTCGTCAATTCTAAATAACCTCAATATTCTTCCAAAAGGTGTTATTCTTGCATCGTTTTTAACAGCCATTTTTGCTCCTGTTTTTTCGGCATCAGTAACCATTGATCTATATTTATAAATTTTGAATTCATTTCCGTATAAACCAACCCTTTTTTGGGTATAAAATAAAGATCCACGATTAAAAAACAAATTAAGTATAAAAACGAATGGTATAGTGAATACAAAAAATAGCCCTACAAAAAGTGCTAGTAAAAAGTTTACCATAAAACTAAATATTCTTAATAGGTATCTAATTTTAATATTTCTAAACTGAAGTATTTCATAAAAACTATCGTTATGAGATTTAATAGGCAGAGCCTCATACATATTTTCATAAAAAGAAGTAAAAGAAATGACTTCTTTTCCTTTTAACATTGCCTTTATAATAGCTTTTTCTAATTCTTTAGAAAAATTAGTATAACTATCTGTATTTATTATCCAAGTATCTATTTTATCTGTAGCTTCTAATATAGATTTCTTATTGATAAATTCTTTATGATTAGAAGAAAGGGTTAGTTTAACTTTATAAAAAGTTTCTAAGTCAGTCCCGTTAATTTTAGCTATTTCATCCTTTATTTCATCTTTGTTTTTTTCATCATAAACATATAAAACATTTTTTGTTACTGGAATTATATTAAAAACATTACGGTAAAAAAAACGCCATAATCCAATTTGAACAGGTGTTAAAAGTAAAAAACACAATAAAGGAATTCTCCAAAAGCTAACATCAAAGAATATAACAGTAAAAACAAAAATTGATAATACATATATCCCCGAGATATAGAAAGACTGAGAAAGTAAATACTTTTTTTTAGAGACTTTCTCTAAATTGTAAAAATCAAGTATATATGCAAGCATTAAATAAAATATCAATCCTATCGCAAAAATAAGAACCTTAAGATCTAATGATACAAATTGTTTATCTATAGCAAAATTAATAAGTAAATTTAATGATGCTAAAATAATTAACAAGTCACCTATTAAAAGAATAAATTTTCTCTCAATTGAGTTTAAAATAAAAGGTTTTGGCATAATTAATTAGATGACATTCTTATAAAATCAAAGATAGCTTTTCATTTTCTAAATCTATATAATAATTTTTCTGAAATATTTACAAATACAATAATATAAATTACATAAACACTTCTGAAATGTATTTTTTAGCCAATAAGTCATAAGTGAAGTTTTCTAAAAGATATGCTTTTCCTGAGTCCCCTAATTCAAGCAATTCTCTTTTATCCATCTTACTAATCGAAACTAAAGATTTCTTAATTTCATCGGTATTTTCGGCAGGAATTACAAACCCACACTTTCCTCTAGAAATTGAGTTATCTAAAAAATCTCCAGACATTAAAATAGGTTTACTGGAGTACATATAATCAAATGTTTTTTGAGCTGATATACCATAATTATAAATTTTTGAGTTATGCCAACCAATGTACAGCAAGTCACAACTATTCAAAAATGGCAACACTTGGCTTTTTGGTACTTTATCTAAAAAAATAATGTTTTTAGAATTCGTCATTTTCATCAAACGTTCTTTTTCATTTCCTCCTCCTAAAATACATAAACAAATATTATTAGGTAGATCTTGCATAGCCTTAACCAAGAACTCCATAGCATTAGCCTTTCCTAATGTACCCGCATACCCTATAATAAATTTGTCCTTAGGAATTTTATCATCTAAATATTTATTAATATTTTCCGTGCCAAGAGAACTGTCTAAGTAATAACCGTTTGAAATCCAACTATATTTAAATTCGTTGTGCTCTAAAACATTTCTGATATGTATGTTTGCATTAATTAGAACAGAAACAATATGATCAGCGTTACTATACCCTAATCTTTCAACCCAAGCTAAAAATTTAACAAAAATATTTTTTTCAGAATAACCTCCTAATTCAACTATTGTTAAAGGCCAAATATCACGTATTTCTAATATAAATTTAGCCTTGGGGTATTTTTTTTTAAAATAATAAACAACATTTAATACTGGCAACAGAGACATCGAAGAAACAACAATATAATCTGGTTTAGGTATTTTTTTTTTAGGGATAAAAAGTAATAAAAAACAAAAAACAAACCAGCTCAAAACTCTATATATCCCTTTACTATTAGAGTATCTATTCCCTTTAATTACTAATGTTCTGATATCATTATCCAAAATTTTAAACAATCCTTTGAATGATATATTCTTACTTGGAATATGAGAAAAAGATGATGTAATTAAAGTTGTATCAAAACCTTTTTTTTTAAATTCTTTAGCTAAGTAATAATGTCTGTATCCATCACCATTCAACTCAGGTGTTGTAAGATATTGATTTATGATCCAAATATTTTTTGACATATTGTCTTGACTTAAATGTAATTAATACGTTTTAAACTTTTATGCAAAGAAGATATATAACCGTTTGTTTGGACTATAACTATAATAAGGTTCTATCATAAATCAAAATAACTTAAAAAAACACACTAAACTCGTTCATAATAAATAGATTATGATTTAACTTTGGATATTACAGATCTAAACTTACCGTTTTTGTTTCTTGGAATATCTTTTAAATAATTAAAAACAACAGAAACTTCACCAACTTGACTACAAAGTCGTTTTTTAATCTCAGATTCTATTTTTTCTTTCAAAAAACCTCTTTCAACAACTAAATTTATTGTGAAGTGATCAAGATAATCTTGGATTAATTGGGCAACTATTAACTCAGGTAAATCAAGAAATAAACTATGAAAACGAACCATTTTTCGACCATCCAAAGTTGTTATAATATCTTCTTTTCTCCCTTCAATCTCTTCAATTTTTAGCATAGAAATATCTGAGACCGTTTTTTGATTATTTGCAAGTTTTACTCTATCACCTATTCGATATCTAATTAATGGTTGGTCAAAATTTAATAAGCCAGTAGCAATTACCTCTCCCGTATCTCCATTAAGAACTTCAATCCCATCTTCGTCAACCACTTCCATTACTCCTGTATCTGGGCTAAAAAGAAATTCTCCTTCATTATTTTCTGAAATCAATCCACAAGCTTCAACCCCACTATACCCATCAAAAACTTTACATCTATAAACCCTTTCCATAGTTTCTCTCATTTTCGACGTTAGTTTTTCGCTAGAAGTAAGTACGGCTTTTAATTTTGGCGCTTGCAAACCTTTTTTTTCTATAAAATCTGCTAATAAATAATTACTCATAGCGTAACCCACCATGTACTCAACTTTATTTTTTACCATTCCTTCTAAATAATTTGAAACAGTATCAAGTGACAAATGATATGCTGAAAAATAAGTTTGCTTTTCAGCATAATTATATCTATAATAAGGTGGTTTTGCATTGGCCTCTGGCAAAATCCTTCGCCCTCCTATCATCCCTCTCGGTACTTTATAGGTTATTCCTGCCCAATTTCTAACTCTTACTTCATAAGCTGCATTCCAAGTTTGATGTACATCTTTACTAAAGTAAATTTTCACAGGAGTACCTGTGCTACCGCTACTGGATAAAAAAGAACCGATTTTTCTTTTTGAAGATAAAAGGGAGGTAGAACCATATTTTCTTAATTCTTCTTTTTCAAGGTAAGGAAGTTTTTTTAAATCTTCTATTTCAAAATTCTCAAAATCAGCACTTTTAAAACCATATTCTGAATATAATTTATGGTAATAAGGCACTGTATTATAGGCATGTAATAAAATTTTTCGTAATTCTTTTACTTGGTATTCTTTCCATTGTTCTTTTGTAAATGTATTTCTTAAATTAAACTCATTTACTTTTTCTGAAAAAACACCCCCAAGCCTTCTCTTTTTCCAATATAGGCCATATACTGAAATAATAAAATTCTGTATAAAAACAGGACTTTTCTGGTATAATATTTTTATATGATGAGATAAATTCATTGATAGCCAATTACGCTTTTTAAATCTTTAAAATGATATTTCTATTAAACATCTTTTTTAAATAGTTAATTTTTGATATACATCTGATAATTTATTTATTTCCATATTCCAATTATATCTTTCCAAAACGGCTTTTTTTCCGTTTTCTCCTATTTTCTTAGCCTCCAAACGATTATCTAATAAAAAAGTAATGGCCTTAGCAATTTCATCAGAATCCATTGGATTCACACAAATACCACAATTGTTACCTTCTATTATTTCTTGGAACAGAGGGAAGTTTGAAGAAATCACTGGCAAGGACGCCGCCATATACTCAAACATTTTTACCGGATAGCTATCAATAAAATTGGAATGCGGGTGTAATGTAACCATTCCTGCTACAGATTCACTTAATACTTCAGCTACTTTGACTCTATCTACATACCCGTAAAAATTAACTTTTTTCCAACCTGGCAACAACTCTACAGTTTCTCTTAACCCCTTATCTGAGAACTTACCACATATATCTAACTGTACATCAATATTTTCAATAGATTTAACCATTTCACAAATTCCTCTCTCTAAAATAATATCACCAACATATGCTATTTTATTTCTCTTTTGTTCACTTTTGATTTGGGCATCATTAAATTCAGAAATTATGGGGAAATTACATAAGGTATTCAAATTGTCATTCACACCAATGAAACGTTCCATAATATGTGGTGTAGCCGTAAACACAGCACTAAACCTTCGAACCGCATATATTTCTATTTGCTCAAGTAATTTTTCAAAAACAGGTCTAAATACTTTTCCATATTTCTTAATAAATCTTTGTCTTGGTAAATCCTCATGTACGTCATAAACAACCTTCTTTCCAAGTTTAATAAGTTTAAGACCAACTAAAATAAGTTCTGGATCATGGAAATGGTAAACATCTGCATTAATTTCTAATGATTTCTTGTAAATGGCCTTTGTAGTTTTAAATAATCTAGCAAATTTATTTTTAGGCTTTTTTAAGCCAAATATTTTTACACCATTTATAAATTCATCGTCTTTACCATCTGCCACCAACAAATTGACTATATATCCCATCTTTACCAATGACACACATTCTTTATGAAAAATTCGTGTATCAAAGCGTGGGTGAGGTGAGGTGAGGTGGCAAATTGTTTTTTTATTATTACTCATACAAACGTCAAAAAATAAATTTCTATGTTAATGAAAATCTAGTATTTCTTAGCACAAACATACAAACAAAAAAGAGAACCAATAGGCCATGGGTTAGAATTGAACCTGCTAAAGAAGCATTTGTAAACGTAAACATCAGTAAAATAAACAACCCAAAAAATTTAGCACTAATTTTAAAACTATTTAAAAAACTTAGAAACAAGGATATAATCAAAATATTTATAAGAACACCAATAACACCCGCGTTTTTGAAGCCATTTGCTATAATTCCCGAATTGGCATTTGTTATTGGATTGCTCAGATATTCTTTTCCAATAATATGAGAAGGCAGAATATCATAAGGGTATTCTATAAATTTTGCCATAAAAGAGTCAGACCAAAAAATTGGCTTATGATTAAAAAAATCAAAAAAACAATAATCCAACAAAGCATTCAAAGTAAAAATTCTGTGCAAAGTTATTGTCCAGAAATAATTCCAGTCGAATAAAAACTGGAGTAACAGTCCTACTACGCCAATTATACAAAGAAACTTTACCAATAAATAAGTTTTCTTTAGATAATCATACTTATAGAAAACGAGTACAGCAATTGCCCCTAAAAAAACAGTTCTATGAGCCCCACATAAGTAAAAGAAAATCAAAAAAGCAAAAGCGGCTATTACCCCAATTCGACTTTTATAATAAATAAAAAACACTAATATTACAGGCAGAATAATCTTAGAATACCATGAATATGTATATCCAGTATAATTGCTGTGTATATTAGCATCAACCAGAGCCCTTGTCTTGTATATATCAATAAGCAATAGGTTTTTTAAATCGATATATGGCCAATATAAGTACACAAATGGAATTATACCTATTGTAGTTATTACCATTAATACCTTAGCTGCTTGATTACTATTTAAAACAGCAGTTTTGATATTTAAGTTAATAGATAGAAAGAACAAAACAGAATAAAAAAACAGGTTGTTTAATAAAAAAATTTTTACTGGAATAATATCATTAGAAGCATATAGTAAACCTCCAGGAATTACAAAAAATATCAAAATCAAAATTAATATTGAATATGCAAAATCACTTATTTTAATAAGGTTAATTATTAAGACATTAAACAGGATTATTAAAGTTATACCTAAAAACCTACTTCCTAAAAATTCAAAAACACCATCTATGTTACTTTCTACAGCTGAGAATGCGTTAGCGTGTATTATATATTTAAAGTTTAAAAAAGACAACAAGCTATAATAACATAACATCATTATAAAAATCTTGAATTTATATGATTTTAAGGATATTTTTAGCATTATTTTAATTTAACCTTATTATTAATCATACTTATGAAAAATGCAAAAAAAGAGATTCCTATATATCTATTTAAAATACTTTCAAACATAAAATTTATAGAAATCAATAGAAAAAAACATAGTGCAATTGGTTTTTTGTACCCTTTAACATCTTTAATCTTTTTTATTGGGATATAAACAATAAAAAGTAAGGTTATAAAACCTAAAACTCCACATTCCAACAAGATCTGTAGGTATTGATTATGTGCATTAAGGTTTTCATTTATTCCTTTTTGAAAATCTATTTCTTTATATTTTTTGTTAAGTACTTTTTGCGAGTTTGCAATTCCAACACCAACAACACTATGCTGTTCAACTGCTTTGCTTGCAGCCATCCACGTCATTAACCTTGGTTGTTTAGGGTATTTAGGTGAATTTTGACCTTGAATTGTTTTATAAGCACCTTTAAATGTTGTATTAATCCTTGGGTGGTACTTAATACTTAATAGAGCCAAACAAAAGCAACCTAAAACAATCATTACTTTTTTGGGGGTTGATTTTATTTTATAAAAAATATTAACAAATACAATTATTAAAAGGTTAAGAACCCCTGCTAAACTTGCGGTTTGAAGTATCCCAAGAACAAAAATAAAAATAAAAATTTTTCTCCACCATTTACAGCTACTAACCTGAAACAATAGTATTGAAATAGCAAAAGATAAATAGAGGGCAAAATATGATGTTTGAATTAAACGAGAAAAATATGTGCCAAAAAAGTAATTTCCCTCATAAATCATTGACTTAAAAAAACCAAATCCCCTACTTTCGTTTAACAATGGGTTAAATCTATAACTTCCATTTTCAAAAACAAGGGAGTTATTAAACGCCAAAACAGCACAAATTAAATATGCTATTATACAACCACATACAAATGCGGTTAGAATCTTTTTATGATTATACTTATATGTTGTTGAAAACAACAAAGGGAAAACTAGAAGGGAAGCTTTCTGCTCAAACCATTTAGTCTCTACCTTACCTGATAAAAATACAGAAATCCCAATATATATTATGTACAAAACAGGAAGAAATAATAATTCACTTCTCCATTTAAATTGCATTTTTTTCTGTATAATTTCTACAATTAACAACAAGAGACAAGCGAAAATCATTAAAGTGGAGGCCTTCTCACTAATAGGCATTAAAAAAGCAAAATAAGCAAGAAAAGAATCGTATTTAATAAAATTGCCTATAATAGATTTGCTAAATATGTTTTTCAAAACTAACCTTTTGTATTAAATTATTTAAGTACTGTAAATCTTAAAAGTCCCCAAAAAACGTTAAAAAAACTTATTTCTTATCTTAAACCCATATTCAAAAAGCTTCTCATTATTAGGGTAATCTTTATATGATTTATTAGGCATAGCTATTATATCTTGAAATTCTTTTAAAGGTATTCCCAATTTTTTAGCTACATATTCCATATCTTCCAAATAAGAATCATCTGGGTATATTTCTACACTCATTTCTTTTAATGCTTCTTCTCTTGAAAGTTGTCCAGAAACAATTAAACTAGACAAGTGCGCCCTACGTTTATCGTAGCCAAATTTATGAGGTAGATAATATGCTTGAAAAAATTTAGTAAACCTTGATTCATGATGTTTACCTCCATAATATTGCCAATCCAACTCCTTCTTCATTATTTCTATTGCCTCATCTTTATTAAAAGGCACTAAATTTAATAATCTAACAATTCTCATCTTTCTTATGTACGAAAAATAGATGTATCTTTTAAAAAAAGTAACCTTAGGGTATTTTTTTAATTTTTTGAAACCAAAACTATTATGAATAGCTTTTAAACTCTTAAAATCTAGTGCATTATACCCCCAAGATTGAGGTAGTATTGATTCTGTTGCAAAATTACCTCCGCTAAACACATACTTTATGTTTTTTTTCACAGCATAACTATAAAGAGCAGAAAAAATCGCATGGTCTTGAGGCACGTCTTGGTTAGCGACATTTGCCTTAAAATAAGCCAATTGTAGATCTCTCATTTCTTGCCAATCTACTACGTGTGTATGTAAATCTAAATTTAATTTTTTTACAATATTTTCAACATTCTTAACTGCTAATTCTGAGTTCCATCCGCAGTCTATATGCACTACTAATGGCCTTAAACCTAACTGAACTACTTTATAGGCCAAAAAAGAGCTATCTATTCCTCCACTAAGACCTATTATGCAATCGTACTCTTTGTTTTTTTGTGTTTTTTTTATCTGCTCTACGGTTGCTTTTAGTTTTTTTTCACCTTCTTCATTAGGAAACCACATAACTTTAGCGCGTTCTAAAGCACTACTGCAATGATTACAATTACCCTGTTCATCAAAAGTGATTTTTGGATCTGTAGTATCCATAATACAGCGTTTACATATCTGGTATTCTCTTTCTTCCATAAAACCTATCTTGATATTTTATTTACTTATAATTTCTTTTATCTCTTCTGCACCAGGGTAAGATATAAGTACCCCTTTCTTCTTTCCTTGAAAAACAAAAAAACTTCCTGCTGTAACTGCTGAAGCTTTTCCTTCTTGAAAAGCCTTTTTAAAATCGTTTATACATCCAGCACCTCCGCTGGCAATAACAGGAATAGAAACAGCATCAGAAATCTTTCGAATTAGATTTACATCATACCCACCCATAATACCATCTCTTTCTATTGAGTTTATAAGCAACTCACCTGCTCCTAGTGCTTCCATTTCTTTAGCATACTCCAACGGCTCTTTCTTTGTGCTTTTTTTACCTCCATTTACATATACATAGCTCTTTCCAAAAATATTTTTTTTATAGTCAATAGAAACCACAATTGTTGAGCTTCCAAAAACAGCTACAGCATCTTTAATAAACTGAGGGTTGTAAAAAGCGGCCGAATTGATTGCTATTTTTTCTGCTCCAGAGGAAATTAATTTTCTTACTTGATCTACATTCTTTACCCCTCCTCCATAACAGAATGGCATAAAACATTCTGTAGCAATATCATAAATTAAATCATAGGGAGGTTCTTTGCCCTCTTTTGTTGCATCAATATCAAGAAAAATTAACTCATCTACTTCTTTTTCATTAAAAATTTTTACAGCATTAATTGGGTCTCCGATATATGTAGAATCCTTAAATTTTCTTGTTTTAACAAGACCTCCATCTCTTAATAACAAACAAGGAATAATTCTTTTTAAAGCCATAATTAATATTCTTTTACAAAATTCTCTAATAACTTCATACCAAATTTATGGCTCTTCTCAGGGTGAAACTGAACTCCTAAAACATTATTGTTCTCAATTGCTGAATCAAATTTAAAACTATAATTTGTTTCTGTTAGCCCTGAGTCATCAGCCACTTGCATATAATAAGAATGTACAAAATAAAACTTAGGATCATCATACATTTCTTTAAATAACCTACTTTCTTTTTGTAATTTTGTGTAATTCCAACCTATATGTGGAACTTTAAACTCTCTATTTTCAAAGTTAAATTTTTTAACGGTAGCGTCTATCCACCCTAAACCTTTATGCTTACCTTCTTCACTTTCTTTACATAGCAATTGAGCCCCAAGGCAGATTCCAAGTATTGGTTTTTTTTCTATTAATACTTTTTTATTTAATACCTCCCACATATTATACTTTTTCAAGCTTTCCACTCCTGTATCAAAAGCTCCTACTCCAGGTAAAATTATTTTTTCAGCAGATTCTAATATAACAGGGTCTGAAGTAATTTGAGACTTAGCGCCTATCTTCTTTAACATGTTCTGAATAGAACCTAAGTTCCCTACCTTGTAATCCACTATTGTAATCATCTTAATTGAGGTTTATTTCCTTTTGCAAAAGAATATGATAAATAAAGATTTAGCACATACATTAATGAGTATGAAAGAACAAAACTTATTAATGCTATTTTTATGTCATCGTAATATACGCCTAAAACAAATGAGATAACTGCAAAAATAAGCAAACCTATCTGCCAAAACATATCGTAATGCTGCTTTTCAGCAATATTGAACATATAACTTAGAGGGCTAGCTGTAAATTTAAAGAAAAACAATACCGAAAAGATCTGCGCAAACTCGCCGGCCATTATCCATTCTTCTCCAAATATTACCTTAAAAATAAATGGTGATAAAAAGAATAATAATATAGCAGGGATAATTGACAATAAAACTAACGTCTTAAAAGTTTTTAAAAAAACATCTAAACAGTTTCCATTTTTTACATAATCTTCACTAGCTCTTTGTTTAAATACATCCAAAACAGATCTTCCCAACAAACTAATTGGTGCATTTAAAATTCTTTCCATTAATGAATAATTACCTAAAATTACACCTCCAAAATATTTACCCATAATAAAAACAGGTAACTGATTGGCTATAACATTGATGAATTCCGCTGGCAAAGTAAAGTAAGGGAAACGTTTATATCTCTTTGCTAAAGACAACATTTTAGCCTTAGTAATTTTTGAAAACAAAGAGTTTTTATCTTTCTTTAACTTGTAGAACAAATATAAAACTGAAAAAAATCTACCAGAGACAAAACCAATCAAAAGACCTATTGGAGTATAATTAAGAAAACCTGAACCAACTTGCACACTAGTCATCCCTAATGTGTTTATTACTTTACTAGTTGCCATCCTTTTGTACATAGTCTTTCTATTAAACCAAAAACTAATGGCATTAAAAAAACCCATAAAAAAAACTGAAAAAGGAACAAAATACAACCATTTGGACAAGGTATTAGCTACTTCTTCTTTTTCTGACAAATAGGTTGCTATTTCTAAATTGTAAAAAAAAATAATTAAGAATATTACAGTGCTTACTATAAAAGAAATAATAATAGAAAGTACTGTAATATTTACGGAGTCTTCATCCTTTTCTGGAATAATAATAGCTATATCATACTTTAGCGATGCCAACACTGTAGCTACAGCTGCAACTGACATATATATTGCTAAAATACCAAAATCCTCTGGAGTGTAAAGTCTAGTAAGAATAGGAGATAAAGCTAATGGTATCGCTTGAGCCATTGCAGTTCCTGTAACCAATGTAACTATATCTCTAGAAAACTTAGATTTAAAAGAAAATTTATTTTTTAAATTAATCATAAAAACCTCAGATGAACTATTCTTATACCCTAATTATAAGGTTACTTATTACTAACAAAAGGATGAAATTCACCTTTTGCTCCAATAGGTTTTGCACTTCTAATATTGTGAACAATGTTAATAGCTGTTCTGGCTGCATCTAAGCCATACCCTTTGCCGCTAAGTATATCTTTATATACCATTGTATGTAAATCTGTAAAACCTCCGCTAAACTCTAATTCTTCACCATCTATAGTTATAGATCTATAAGTTGTTTGTCCTTTATCTTTAATTTCTTTTGGCAAATACTCAGAATTAATAGATAAAAACCAACGTACTCTTGCATTTTCAAACTCTAAATAACCAGCAGCTCTATCTTTTTTATGAATATGCACAATGTTTTCTTGCACATCTCCAAATATCCAAGATAACATATCATAAAAGTGTACACCAATATTAGTAGCGATACCCCCTGATTTAGAGACATCTCCTTTCCAAGAAGTAAAGTACCAGTTTCCTCTAGATGTTAAATACGTTAAATCTACTTCAAATTTTGTGTCTTTTTTAGTATTTGCTACTTTTTCCTTTAGATCTATAATACTTGGGTGTACTCTTAGTTGGAGAATATTGTATACTTTTTTACCTGTTTTCTCCTCTACTTTTTGAAGCTTGTCTATATTCCAAGGATTAAGTACCAATGGTTTTTCACAAATTGCATCTGCTCCACTACGCAATGCAAAACGTATATGTGCATCATGCAAGTAATTAGGAGAACAGATACTTACATAATCTAAATAAGTTCCTTTATCATATTTAAGTTTCTCAATATGTCTATCAAAACGCTCAAATTCCACAAAAAAATCGGCGTTAGGGAAGTGAGAATCTATTACACCAACACTATCTCCCTTATCGTAAGCTGCAAGCAAGTTATTGTTAGTGTCTTTTATAGCTTTCATATGTCTTGGTGCTATATAACCAGCAGCTCCTATTAATGCAAAATTTTTCATTTATAGTAATTTTATTAAATTAGTGGATATATATTCTATTTCTTCTTCTGTTAAATATGGATTCATTGGTAAACTCATTATTTCTTGAGACACTTTTTCAGCCACAGGAAAATCACCTTGCTTACCACCTAAGTAACTAAAACATTCCTGTAAGTGTAAGGGCACAGGGTAATGTACTGCTGTAGGTATTCCTAATGACTTTAAAGACTCCTGAATCTCACTTCTGTTTTTTACACGAATTGAATATTGTGCCCAAACAGATGTTCTATCTTGTTCTACAAAAGGAATTATTGTATGATTCTTTAGTAGTTCAGAATATTTTAAAGCTACATTATTTCTTCTAAAAACATCTGCATCATAGTGTTTTAGCTTTTCATTTAAAACAGCCGCCTGCAAAGCATCTAAACGCCCACCCATACCTATATATTTATGATGGTATCTTTTTGTTTGCCCATGCAATCTAAGACTTTTTATTTTCTCTGCTAATTCTTCATCATTTGTAAAAACCGCACCACCATCTCCAAAACACCCTAAAGGTTTTGCTGGAAAAAAACTAGTACAAGCTATATGACTAAGGTTACAGCTTTTTTTATTCTCATAAGTTGCCCCAAAGCTTTGTGCCGCATCTTCAATAACAATTAAGTTATGTTTTTCCGCTATTTTATTTATCTCTAACATATTAGAGGCCTGACCAAATAAGGAAACTGGCATTATTGCTTTAGTCCTATCTGTTATAGCTGCTTCTATTTTAGAACTATCAATATTGTACGTTTTTTCATCAATATCTACAAACACTGGTTTAGCTTTTAGAAAAGCAATTGTTTCTGCTGTTGCTATAAAAGTAAATGGAGTTGTAATAATTTCATCTCCTGGTTGTATGTCTATAGACATCATTGCTAATAACAAAGCATCTGTACCAGACGCACAGGAAATACTATGCTTTACTCCTATAAAATTTGAAAGTCTATCTTCTAACTCTGAAACAATTGGTCCCATTATAAAACTAGACTTGTTTAAAACATCAGACATTGCTGCATCTATATTCTCTTTGTGTTCTTGGTATGCTAACCCTAAATTGGCAAAATCTATTTTCATAAAACTTAATCTATACGAGTTACGGAATTATCCTCTAATTTATATTTTTGGTTACTTTCTGGACAAACTGCAATATCTACATCATTAAAATTTAATCTATGTCCATACTCACTAACCCAACCTATTTGCTTGGACGGGTTACCTACAACTAAAGCATAAGGTTTTATTGTTTTTGTCACAACAGATCCAGCACCTACTAGAGCGTATTCTCCGATATCATTACCACAAACTATAGTAGCATTAGCACCTATTGAAGCCCCTTTTTTTACTGTAGTTTTAGAATATTGGCCTCTTCTGTTAACAGCACTCCTAGGGTTAATAACATTGGTAAAAACCATTGAAGGCCCTAGAAAAACATCATCTTCACAAATTACTCCTGTATACAAAGAAACATTATTTTGTACCTTAACATTATTGCCTAATATCACATCTGGAGATATAACTACATTTTGGCCAATATTACAATTACTCCCTAATGTACAATTGGACATAATATGGCTAAAATGCCATACTTTAGTTCCTTTTCCAATTATACAACCTTCATCAATAAAAGCTGAATTATGTGAAAAATAAGGTTTATCATTCATATTTACTCTACATTAAAATTCATTAAACACTCCCCTCTCCAATTCTATAATACACAAAACCAATTTCTTGAAGCCTATTTTTATCTAACATACCTCTACCGTCAAAAACAAAGGCTGGTTTGTGCATATTATCATAGATGTGTTGCCAATCGTAATTAATAAACTCTTCCCATTCTGTTAGAATAGCAATAGCGTGTGAGTCTTTACACGCTTCATAAGCGTTATCACTAACTTCTAATCTATCATCGACCTCGTCAGCTACAATAGAACCTAAAGCACTAACATCTGTATAAATTTGCGCATCTTTAACCTTCGGATCCCAAACTGATATTTTAGCCTGTTCTAACAATAACTCTTCTGCGACATAAATTGCAGGAGACTCTCTAGTGTCATTTGTGTCTTTTTTAAATGCCCAACCTAAGAATGCAATTTTCTTGTCTGAAACAGTGTTATATAGCGTTTTAACAATATTGTGCGCAAATCTTCTTTTTTGATGGTCATTAAGAATAATAACTTGTTCCCAATAATCTGCGACTTCATTTAACCCGTAGGATTTAGCGATGTAAACAAGGTTTAGAATATCTTTTTGAAAACAAGAACCACCAAAACCAACTGACGATTTCAAAAATTTTGGACCAATACGACTATCCATACCTATTGCTTTTCCAACTTCGTCTACATTTGCTCCTGTTATTTCACACAGCTCACTCATTGCATTAATAGAGGATACTCTTTGCGCTAAAAAGGCATTCGCAGTTAACTTAGATAATTCTGATGACCATAAATTAGTAGTTAAAATTTTATCTTTAGGCACCCAATTAGCATAAACATCTACCAATGCCTGTACTGCTTGTTTTCCTTTTTCAGTTTCTTGTTGTCCTCCTATTAAAACTCTATCTGGATTGGTTAAATCTGAAACAGCGGTTCCTTCCGCTAAAAACTCTGGATTGGATAGTATTTCAAAATTCACATCGTTACCAGTGTGGTCTAATATGTTTTTAATTGCTTGCGCTGTTCTAACAGGCAAGGTCGACTTTTCAACTACAATTTTATCAGATGTAGCTACACGTGCTATTTGCCTTGCACACAATTCAATATATTTTAAATCTGCAGCCATACCTTTGCCCTTACCATAGGTTTTTGTTGGCGTGTTTACAGAAATAAAAATCATATCTGCCTCATCTATAGCCTTATCTATATCAGTGTCAAAAAACAAATTTCTTCCTCTCGCCTCTGCTACTACATTGGACAAACCAGGCTCATATATTGGAATATTTAATACATCTGTATCATTCCATTGGTCTATCCTTTTCTGATTTATATCTACTACAGTAATGTCTATTTCAGGGCATTTTTGAGCAATAATTGCCATAGTTGGCCCCCCAACATATCCTGCTCCTATACAACAAATCTTTTTTATCACACTTTCTGTATTTTTTATTTCATCCTAAATTAATCACACAAAAGCACACTATTTCTAGGTCGTTTAGCAAAACTACGATAATTATTAGCCCTTACAAGCTTTGTAGTCTTATCTAGCTCATTTTTCTTTAGTATCTCTTGTGCAAACTCATACCATGTCATTGGTCGGTTATCTGTAAAATGTTGCATTCCGTAGTTTTTAGTATTGTTTTCAACTAATTCTAGTATATGTTTCGCTAAATTATTAGCATTGGTCGGACAGCCAGTTTCCACATCAGTAATAGTTAAAGTTTCTCCAGCTTGTGCCTTTTTTAAAATGGTTTTATAGAAATTATGTCCAAACTCCGAATACAACCAAGAAGTCCGAATTATAAAATACTTTTTTAATGTTTCTTTTATATATTCTTCGCCTAGTAGTTTAGACTTTCCGTACTCGTTTATTGGGTTTGTAGCGTCAGTTACTAAATAAGGTTCTTCTTTTTCTCCATCAAAAACATAATCTGTGGATATATGAATTAATGTTGTTTTATGTTTTTTACATAATTTAGCTATATTTTTAACTCCTTTTGCATTTACCAAAAATGCTTTTTTAGGGTTTTTTTCTGCTTCTTCTACATTGGTATATGCTGCACAGTTAATACAATAATCAAATTTAGTGGTTGAAAACAAATATTCAAGGTCTTTGATTTTAGTAATGTCCAAATCTTTTGAACTACAAAATGTAAATTCTAAACCCTGATAATCATCTTTTATTTTCTGGATGGATTGACCTAGCTGACCATTTGCTCCTGCTACCAAAACTTTTTTCATACCAACAAGGATTTAAAGGTCGGTAATACCAAATCCTTAGGCGATATAATCATTTCATTCTCATTATACTCCCAGTCTATATTTAAATCTAAATCATTAAAAACAACTCCAGACTCTGACTCTTTATTATAATAATTATCACATTTATATGTAAAAATCGTTTCATCTTCCAATGCTAAAAAACCGTGCGCCATACCTTTTGGTATAAAAAGTGATTTCCTGTTTTTATCAGACAATTTAACCTTAAAATGCTCTCCAAAGGTTTCACTATTTTTTCTTAAATCGACCACCACATCCAAGACGGCTCCTTTTACAACCCTGACTAGCTTTGATTGCGCATATTCCCCTTTTTGAAAATGCAACCCTCTTAATGTTCCTTTCCTAGACTCAGAATGATTATCTTGAATAAACTCAATGGGCAAGCCTATTTTTTCATCAAACCTCTTTTTTTGATAGGATTCATAAAATAGCCCACGTTCATCAGTATATACAGCAGGCTCTATAACATAACAGCCATTAAGAAGTGTTTCTGTAATGTTCATAGTTGCATTAAATATTGTCCATAACCACTCTTTAAAAGAGGTTCTGCTAATTTTTCCAATTCTCTCTTGGTAATATACCCTTGGGTGTATGCAACCTCCTCTATGGCTCCTATTTTAAGCCCTTGACGTTCCTCTATCACTTCTACAAAATTAGAGGCCTGTGTTAATGATTTAAATGTTCCAGTGTCCAACCAAGCTGTACCCCTGTCCAAAACACTAACTTTTAGTTTTCCTTTTGCCAAATATGCTTTATTAACATCGGTAATTTCCAATTCTCCTCGCTTACTAGGCTGTATCCCTTTTGCTATAGTTACAACCTCATTATCATAAAAATAAATTCCTGGAATTGCAAAATTAGATTTTGGTTTTTCTGGTTTCTCTTCCAATGAAATTGCATTTCCTTCTTCATCAAACTCAACTACTCCATATCTATTGGGGTCTTGCACATGGTATGCATAAATAATACCTCCGTTGGGGTTTGTATTACTCTGTAGTAATTTTGCCAGTCCCGTACCGTAAAATATATTATCGCCAAGTATTAATGCTACTTTATCTTCGCCTATGAACTCTTCCCCTATGATAAAGGCTTCTGCTAATCCGTTTGGATTTTCTTGGACAGCATATTTAAACCGACACCCTAATTGTGAACCATCTCCCAACAACTTCTCAAATAAATTCAAATCATCTGGTGTTGTAATCAGAAGTATTTCCCTAATTCCTGCTGACATTAATGTTGCCAACGGATAATATATCATTGGTTTGTCATACACAGGCATTAATTGCTTGCTTACAGCCAATGTTAATGGGTGTAATCGCGAACCTGTCCCTCCTGCCAATATAATCCCTTTCATTTTAAAGTTATGTTGTTTAGCAAATTTATTCTTTATCAATTTTAAATAATAATATTCTTATAGATTACTTCCTGAATTCAATCTATGAATTTAACTTAAAAAGCGTCAATTCTAGTGGTTTTTAAAAATGAAATGTAGAAAAACTGTATTGAGAATAGCTTTTTTATATAGAAAATCATTATTCTCGATACAATTTTCCTTCGTCAGATCACTCGAATTGACATAATTTTCTCATATTAAACAAAGGTTACTAACTAATTATAGTTCTCGATACTAATTTCTTATCAGAAATTAACTCGAACAGACAGACATCCTAGGTGCAACCATTTTCCATTAAACAAAACACTAATACCAATTTTTTTGGTTTAAAATTTACTTGCCTTTGATACAATTTTCTATCGGAAATCACTAATTGACATAAATTTTATTACATTGAACTTAGTTTAATAGTATTACTATGTGTCATTTTTATTTCAGTTGTTTTTTAATATCCATTCTTTGATGTAAAATTCTAACGATTTCCACAATTTCATTTTCAACTTTTCTATAATAAATCAAATGTGACTTAGTTTTAGTTACCCTATAGTTTTTTCGCGTTTGTTTAGCAGATTTTCCAACCTGATAATTATCTGTAGTAAATTCAATCTCAGCAATTATTAAATCATAATATCTGTCTGCTTGTTCTTTAGACCATTTATGAAAAGTGTAAACCCAAATATCATTTAAATCATCTACTGCCTGCTTGCTTATCAGATATTTATTCTTACTCATAAGTGTCGCTTATGTAATTCAGCCAAATTATGCTTAGGATTAAAATCTTCGACAAATCCGCTTTGTTCTCCAACTTCAAGAGCTTTAATCAATTCTCTTTCTTTCTTTTCTTCACGTTCTAACATTCGTAGTGCAGAACGGATTACCTCGCTAACAGAACTATATCTACCAGATTTTACCTCGTTGTTAATAAATTCTTCAAAATGATTTCCTAGTGATATTGATGTGTTTTTTCCCATTTTGATTATCTTTTGCTCAAATATACCAAATCTTGGTAATGCAACCAAATTGTATATAACACTATGTTAAAAACCTATTTAATTGTTTGGCTCTGCCATTAATTTAGTGGATAAATATAAATGATTATCAGTTAGTTCGATTTAACTGAGCATTGAATAAATTCTATTGTGAATAATAAGTATTAATCATCTGAGTTTGACCTAGACTATGGTGTTATAAAAAACCGTCAAATTGAGTGGTTTTTCATAGTGAAATGAAAAAAATTGTATTTAGAATAGCTTTTTTTATATAGAAAATCATTATTCTCGATACAATCTTCCTTCGTCAGATTACTCGAATTGACATAATTTTCTCATATTAAACAAAGGTTACTAACTAATTATAGTTCTCGATACTAATTTCTTATCAGAAATTAACTCTAACAGACATCCTAGCTGAAACTATTTTCCATTAAACTAACATTAAAACTAATTCTTTTCGATTAAAATTTAATTGTCTACAGTACAATTTTCTATAAGAAAGCACTAACTGACATAAATTTTGTTACTCAAATACCATTCAACAGTTTTTAAAAGTCCTGATTCAAAATTTTCTTTTGCTTCCCACCCTAATTCTTTCTTTACTTTTGTAGCATCAATGGCATATCTGTAATCGTGTCCTGGCCTATCTTTTACAAAAGATATTTGATCTTTATATAAACCAACAGTTTTAGGGTTTAAATCATCTAAAATAGCACATATTTTATGAGCTATACTTAAATTATTACATTCATTATCTCCTCCGACTAAGTAAGTTTCACCACTAACTCCTTTATTATAAATTGTATCTATTGCCATACAATGATCCTCTACATACAACCAATCTCGTATATTTTTACCATCACCATAAATAGGAATGTCTTCGCCTTGTATTGCTTTTCGTATTATGGTAGGAATTAATTTTTCTTGATGTTGCTTTGGACCATAATTATTTGAACAATTACTGGTAACCACATTTAATCCATAGGTATGAAAATAGCTTCTTACCAAAAAATCTGATGCTGCTTTTGATGCACTGTACGGACTGTTAGGGGCATACGCTGTATCCTCAGTAAAAAACCCTTCTGCGCCCAAACTACCATAAACCTCATCTGTAGAAATATGGTGAAAACGGGATTCCTTATAACCGTTTTTAGCTTTATGAGGGGCAACCATCCAGTGTTTTTTAGCTGCTTCTAACAGAACAAAAGTTCCTTCTATATTTGTTTTAACAAAATTAACAGGGTCTTTTATAGAATTATCAACGTGTGATTCCGCAGCAAAATGAATTACTCCCTGAATGTCATTTTCAAAAAAAATTTTATCTACTAATTCAGTGTCGCAAATATCCCCTTTAACAAAAGTATACTGTTTATTATTTTCTAATTCTTTTAAATTACCTAAGTCAGCTGCATAGGTTACTGCATCAATATTTATTACTTTTTTAGTTGGATTATTTTTTAGGAACAACGGAATAAAGTTACTTCCTATAAAGCCAGCTCCCCCTGTAATTAATATATTCATTCTTTATTATACTGTTTTAAAGCTTTATTAAGTTCTAACAACAAAAAGAAAACTAACAATAATGATACTAAAAGTATAGGAAGTATAAACTTATATTGGTTTACAAAACCTCCTAATTCTACACCCCTTGTTGGAAAATCTGAAATGACATTTAAGATACTTGTTTTATCTGCTCTTTCTTGATTTAATTTTACTATTTTTTCTTTTAAAAGATCTCTTTCTTTTAATAACTCTATTTCTTTGCTCTGGCTACGACTATTCTCTGCCAAATTAATATTAGTTCCTTGCATCTCCTTTGCTGCTTCTTTTTCCATAACGGATTTGTACAGCTGTTGTAGAGACACAATCTCATCTAATTGTTGCTTGTAAATGCTATCTTGTAATATTATATTGTTATCGTTTGTTGCTTTTTGTTCCTTAAAATAACCATTATTAGAAATAGACTTAACTATTTCTGGCTGTGCTTTTTTGGCAACTCTACTGTCAGTACTTATTAAGTTAATTTTATGAAAACGCGCATCAAACGTATTAAAGTTTTTTAGGTAAGCTTCAAAATCTAAGTTTTTAACCGTTGTAGTATCTAATTCACGAATAAATTGATCAAACAACTTTATTTTCTGATTTTCATCTGAATAGGATTCAATTATAAGCTCCTTTATACTTGCCGCCTCAGTTGAAGTTATCTTTAAAGCATTGGATAGTGCAACGGAATCCTTAGCTTTTGCCAATTCATTATAAAAATCTATGTTGTTGTACAATTGCTGCACACTATTAAAGTTTGGCTCTACCACCATACTAGAAATATACTTTTGTTCTTTTTTACTGTCCAAGTATATTCCTAAACCAATACCTATAACGCCTGCTATTACAAACTTTATAAAATGTTTCTGAATAAAAAGTAAAAACAACATTATAAAATGAAAAATACCTTTAAAAATACTTGCTATAAAATTGAATAGCTTTTTAAATGCATTTCCTATTAGCTGAAATAACTGTCCTAAGTCTATTTCCTCTGAAGATTGTTGTTGTTTGTCGCTCATTTTATGAATTAAATAATTGTTTTAATATTTTGTAGGTAATTAAGTATGTAGGTTTTACTCCTGTTGTTCCTAGTCCTCCTGATGCTAATGTGCTTCCTGTTTCTAATGGATTATCAGAGGCATAGTAGGCATACCTCACTTTTACATCTTTCTTTATGCTTTTCCTAACTTTAGAGGCAGCCTGAATTGCTTTTTGATAATGAACTCCTTCCATTTCTAGACCAATGACACTCCATGTAGAATCCTTAAAAAATTGCAATATATCCTTATTCTGCAAAGATGTTCCTAAAACAGTAACCATTGTACCTTCTAAAACCTTTAATCCATTATTTTCAAAATCAGAGGCAACCAATTCGTTTTCAAAAGGATAATTATCTGCCGTTCCTTCAAAAATATGAGCGGTAGGAATCATTATATCTCCCTTACCGCCTTCTAAAATACCTGCTTTTCCCATTATAGAAATCGATTCAATATTTAAAAATTCCTTTTTATCCCCTTTTTTATATGGCTTTAAAAGTTCATCTATTGTTTCATATGCCTGTTCTCCAAAAGCATAATCCATAACAAATATAATGGGTTTTTTGTCATTTTGTATCCCTTCAGACAAATCAAAACAACACGTATTGTTTCCAAACTTGGCCGTATCAAATATCTGAATGTCTATGTTTGTGCCTGATGTATCCTTTAATGAAAGCATTCCATTCTTTTTTGCATAAGCAGTTACCTTGGCTCGTAACTTAACATTCTCTTCTTTACTTAAATCCTCATAAATGGTTAAGCTGTCTTTTGTACTTGAATATTCTTTATCTAATGCTTTTCTTGCAAATAAAGAATTCATAACGCTGTGCATATTGGCACTTATAATATGTAAAGGTCTGTGTAAAATTCCGTTTACTTGTAATGTTTCCTTTATGGTTAATGCCCATAGGTCTCCGTGAATGTGATGCCCTAAGCGCTCCCTTAAAACAGGACTAAATGTTATTGTTCTCTTTTCTCCTGTGATTTCTTCTTCTATTGCCAGTTTTCCCATCCAATAAATGATATGTAAAAACCGTTCTGGATTATTAACAGTGGCAAAAACTTGATGCATCTTTTTTACTTCAAGAAAAGACCTGCTTAAAATATTGGCTGTGTAGGTTAAAGCTACTTCCAACTCAGATTGTGTTAGCTCTTTTTTAGCCAATGCAGCTTCAAGTTTGCTCCAATCACGAATTGTATTTTTAGTATCTTCAATTACTACTCTTCTGCTTATTTTTTCTGATTCAATAAAAAGAAATGTTAAGTGGGTTAATATGTCATAAATATCTGATCTCCCCCTAGTGATTACAATGTTCATTTGATCCTCATCTATACGATAACAATCTCTTCTTCTTTTTGCTGGTACTATTGATTTAAAATGCGATTCCTTATACCCTTCGTCTGATGTTAGATTAATATATCTACACTGTTCTATACCATCTGGCAAGCGTTCAAGAACATAAGTAAGTCCATTTAATTCAGATTTTTCTTCTGCTATAGAGCCATAAATTTCTGGTCTTAATTGCAACAAAGCGTTGCGTAATGTTTCTCCAGAAACACCCATTGGTTTATAAAAACCTCTATTGAATAAATGACGCATAGTAATATACAAACGTTCAATGGCGTTTGTTGATTCTTGTGCTCTAGTTGTATTTGTAGTCTTATTCATAGAATTATTTCATAGCCTGAGTTGGATTTAAAAAAGCCGTCAGATTTGAGTGATTTTTTCATAGTGAAACGAAGAAAAATTGTATCCACCTTTCAGCAAGCTTAAAATGAAAAGGCTTTTGTATTAAAAATCACTTGCCTTTTATACAATCCTATCTAAAATCAATCTGATTGACATAAATTTTATTACATCTTACTCAGGTTCATACAAAGCTACATAAATTTATGCTTTACACCTTAAGGCATATGTTCTATTTTTTTATATCTGTTACCCGCTACGTATTTTGATAAAATTCTGTCAATTTGAGTAAAATTTATAGTAGAAGGGTAAAAATTTTCATTACAAAATCTATTCTCAATACTATTTTCTTTGATTTCGAGTAATTAGTATGACTAAAAACAGACATACAATAAAAATTATTTTACTTTAAACTGTTGCAAGCCATCTGCTAGTTTTCTATCATTAGATAGGCGCTGTACTTTATTCTGACCTCCAAACTTACCAATACCAATCATATAATCTTTGAAGCCGTTCTTCTGAATTTTGGTAATTTTTAAAGTTTGAAGAATTTTCCCATCTATCAAGTCAAGGTAATAGCTATTTTGCTTCTGCATAGTCTTATCTAAAGTAGATATAAATCTTTCCATATTATCAGGTTCCTTTTCAAACTCAATAAACCATTCATGATATGGTAGTTCATTCTCTTGCGAAACTATTTGTGGCGCTACGGTAAACTCATTTATACTAGCTGCAGTGTCTGCAATTGCCATTTGCATTGCTTGCTCAACTTCTTTAGCAATAACGTGTTCTCCAAAAGCTGAAATAAAATGTTTTATTCTTCCTGAAACTATTACTTTGTAGGGGTTTAAAGAAATAAACTGAACGGTATCTCCTAGGTTATACCCCCATAAACCAGCATTGGTGGATATAATCATAACATAATTTACACCTATTTCTACATCTTTTATAGTGATGCGTTTTGCTTTTTCATCAAAAAAATCATCAGCTTTTATAAATTCATAAAAGATACCTGAATTCAACAATAAGAGCATTCCTTTTTCTTTTTGTGAATTTTGATATGCAAAAAATCCTTCACTGGCAGGAAAAAGCTCAATACTATCTACTTTACGGCCTATTAGGTTTTCAAATTTTGCTCTGTAGGGTTCATAATTTACACCCCCATATATAAACAATTGAAAGTTTTTAAATAAATCTCCCACCTTTTTACCTGTGGTCGCTTGCAACTTTTCAAAATACATTTGCACCCATGATGGTATCCCCGCAATAATGCTCATATTCTCATCCTTGGTTTCCTCAACTATCTTGTTCACCTTTGTTTCCCAATCTTCAATACAATTGGTTTCCCAACTTGGCAATCTATTTTTTTGCAAATATTTAGGTACATAATGAGCAGATATGCCTGATAATCTACCCAATTTTATCCCGTTTTTTTCTTCTAAAACAGGGCTGCCTTGTAAAAAAATCATTCTACCGTCTACAAAACTAGTTTCTCCTGTCTCATAAATATAATTTAAGATTGCATCTCTTGAAGCTTCTATTTGGTATTTTATGGATTCTTTGGTTATGGGAATGTACTTTGCCCCAGAGGTAGTTCCTGAAGTTTTTGCAAAATAAATAGGTCTTCTAGGCCACAAAATGTCTTTTTCTCCCTTTACAACCTTTTCTACATAGCCTTTTAATGCCTCATAATCTCTTATAGGTACATTTCTTGTAAAATCTGAATGAGTCTTTATTGTATTGAATTTATGATCTTTACCAAATTGAGTTTTACTTGCTTTTGTAATTAAATGATTAAACACTTTCTCTTGTGCCTCAACCGGATTATTAATCCATTTTGCATTCTTCTTGACAATGTTTCTTGCAAATATTTTAGCTGCTACTGATTTTAAAGACATAAAATTTATTTAAAATCTATGTAATTAGTTGGGTCAACGGAAGTGCCATTATTCCATAACTCAAAATGCAAATGTGGACCAGTTGTAAGTTCACCAGTATTGCCAATTGTAGCTATTACTTCACCTGTTTTAACAATATCTCCTTGCTCTTTGTGAATTGCACTGTTGTGTTTGTAGATAGATAACAAATTATCTTTATGTTCTATTATTATCACATATCCTGTTTCTGTTGTCCAATCAGCAAAAACAACAGTGCCTTGGGCAACAGACTTAATTGGACTGTCTTTGGGAGCTACAATATCAACGGCATAATGCTTTTTTTCTTTGTCATATTCTTGAGAGATAGTTCCGCTTACAGGTGAGTAAAGAACTAAATTAGATTCTGTATTGACTTTTCCAAATAAATTATATTTATCTTCTAACTCTACTTGTGCCCTTAGATTTAAGTCTTCTTTAGTTGGACTAAGATCTACAGTAGATGGATCTATTTTTACTTGTTCAAACAAAGAATCTCTATTCATTTCATTATTGGCAACATCACCATTTAAAACCATACGGATGTTAGATAAATACTTATTAGTATAATTTAATACATTTATCAAAGAATCTGTCTTATATGTAAGATCTGTTGCTTGCTTTTTTAATTCTGTAGAAGAATATCCTGGTATATATTCTCTTAATGGTGTAAAAGCGATTAATACCGTTGTTAATGCAATAAGAACAAAGGTAAGAACCGAACCTATTACAAATACATTAAGTCTACTTAGTTTAAAGGAAATTTTTTCTTCAAAAGTGTCTTCATTAATAATTACTAAACGATACTTATTTAAAAGCTTTTGTTTAATCTCTTTTCTTTTTTTCCTTTCTTTAGCCATAATAAACAAATATAAACTTTACAATCTTATCTCACTAAATTATGCTAGTAACAGACCATCAAAAATAAGTTAATATTACACAAAACAATTATACTTTGTCTAAAATCTAATTCTATTGACAGAATTAACATCGTTCTACCATGTTTTTATTATATTTGTATTATTAAATGATTTATTATGATTTCATCAAATATTATATTGGCCATTCCTGGAGGAGCATCTATAGCACTTATAGTTGTTGCTGTGTTATTACTTTTTGGAGGTAAAAAAATACCAGAATTAATGCGTGGTTTGGGTAGCGGAATAAAAGAATTTAAAGACGCGTCCAAAGATGATGATTCTAATGAAAAATTGGAAGAAAAAAAATAAACTTATATATTGAAAAACAGAAAAGCTTGCATTTTATGCAAGCTTTTCTGTTTTTCAATAGGTGGTTTTATAGTTCCTTATTTTTACAAAAGTTTATAGTTCGTTTTATTAATAAGTGTTAATCTGTATTATAGCCTATAACCAAAAAGTGTATTTATACATACAAAAAACAACAACAAATCCCATACTACACTACAAAAACTTCTTTGTTTACAACAAATAATAATTTACGATATTAGTAACTGTTATATTTGGAGCAAATACTATAACCTTTGTATTTCAATTATTTTTCATTTTTTGGATTTAAAAAACAACCATTCAAAAAACCTCTTTTCTAAAGATTTATAATACCTCAGCTATGAAAAAAATATTATTCACATCTCTATTCTTATTATACATTGGAGTTTTTGCCCAAGAATTTGAAAAGAATGATGGTAATAAAGCTGAAAATAATACAAAACAAAATATAGCCACATTTAATGTAAAATCTGCTGATCAAGAATTTTATGATAATGAAAGAAACAATGCTCTTAATTTAGAGAAAAAAAAGAAGCCAATTGCTACAAATAGTAAACTCATAAAAAAGGCGAATGAGTATTTTGATAAACTTTGGTACGCAGAAGCTGCTGAACTATATGAACAAGCGCTTAAAAACAATAAAGAAAACTATACCTCAAAAATTTTAGAAAGAGCTGGCGATTCTCATTATTATAATACCAATATGGAGAGAGCGCACTATTGGTATACTATATTATATAATGATTACAAAGATGAATTATCTGTTAACAACATATTTAAATATGCACACGCACTAAAAGGAACTGGGAAGTATAGTAGAGCGAAGCGTTTAATGAGAATTTACAATAGAAAGAAAAAGAAAGAAGAATCTTCTTTTAATTTTTTAACAGAAAAAACCACTCAGCAAGAAATTGTTTTGGATAAAATACTCACTAAAGAAAGGAATGTTGAATTAAAAAACTTAACTATAAATACTGAATATTCAGATTTTTCTCCAATGTTTTATAATGATAATGAAATTGTTTTTGCTTCTGCAAAAGATTCTTCTTTCTTTAGTACCAGAAAATATAAGTGGAATAATCAACCTTATTTAGATCTTTATGTAGCTAAGATAAATGAAGAGTATGACGATATAGAGAATACTATTAAATTTTCTAAAAACGTAAATACAAAATATCATGAAGCATCAGTTACTTTTTCTCCAGACAACTCAACAATGTATTTTACCAGAAACAATTATGGTAAAAAGCTAAAGAGAGATAAGAATGGTATAAATCATCTAAAATTGTATATGTCCAAAAAGATTAATGGTAAGTGGACAAAGGCAATAGAACTTCCTTTTAATAGTGATAACTATTCTACAGGTCACCCAGCTTTAAGTCCGGATGGCAAAAAACTATATTTTGTTTCAGATATGCCTGGTAGTATAGGGCAGTCAGACATTTTTGTTGTAGACGTCTTAGAAGATGGTTTATTCTCTTCACCAAAAAATCTTGGTCCAGAAATCAATACCGAACAAAAAGAAATGTTTCCATTCATAAACGAAAAAAAATTATATTTTTCTTCTAATGGACGTATTGGTCTAGGTGGATTAGATGTATACGAAACCGCTTATGATGATAATGGTTTTAAAGAAGTTGTAAATGTTGGTCAACCAATAAATAGTAATAAAGATGATTTTTCATATATCATAAATGAGAAAACACAAAAAGGTTATTTTGCATCTAACAGAGCAGGTGGAAAAGGAGATGATGATATTTATTCTTTTAAAAACTTAATAGTAGAGGAAGTAAAGGAAAATGCAATTGCAGGTGTGGTTACTGAGCTGATTACAGGAAACATTATGCCAAAAGCAATAGTTACCTTGTTTGATGAGAACAACATTAAACTTAAAGAAGTAATGACTGATACCAATGGTAATTTTGTTTTTAATGATTTAGACAGTAATACCAAATACATTATAAAAACAAATAAGGACACATACTTTAGTGAAGAAAGTAGCACTACAACCAAAGATAATGAATTGGTTAACATAGACATTTATATGAAGAAACTAAAAAATATGATTGTTTTAGAAGACAGTATTAAAAAACTGAAAACAGAAATGATATTCTTTGATTTTGATAAATCATATGTTAGAAAAGATGCTGCACTAGAACTGGATAAACTTGTAGAGGTAATGACAGAATATCCAACTATGACAATTAAAATTGAATCTCATACAGATGTTAGGGGTAATAATGCCTATAACAAGTATTTATCAGATAAAAGAGCAAAATCTACCAGAGATTATATAGTATCTAAAGGGATAGATGCCAAGAGAATAATAAGTGCAATTGGTTACGGGGAAGAAAAATTGATAAACGAATGTAGTAATGGTGTACACTGTACACGAGAGAAACACCAAATGAACAGACGATCAGAATTCATAATAGTAGATATGTAAAAAATACCTGAATTAGTAATTAGGAACAACTACACAAAATGCTATGGATTTGTAGAAATCCATAGCATTTTATGCTTCTTATTAATATAACGTGAGTTCGACGTAAAAAGTGAATATTTTTCATAGAAAAAAGCAGAAAATTTAGTAAATTAAAGTTCTTATTTTCAATAAACTAAATATATTCTACTTATGATTTCTGACACTAAGATAATCGAAATTTTTTGTAATCTTGACGAT